>CAYZWF010000009.1:0-62520 GCA_964482135.1 uncultured Rhodospirillaceae bacterium | reverse complement strand
GATTCGTACCAGCCTTTCTGTAAACCGAAGCGGGGGTTGTTGTAAAACTCCTGATAAGTTTTTTCATTCCAAGACTCTTCGGTATCAAGGAACGCCCCCCAGGCCTTGGCAAAATCATGCAACCACGAGGAAAAAGGGCCGTAGTACTGAATTACATTTTTAAACAGTCCCTTGCCTTCTAATTCAGGCAGCGGCTGGTCAACCAGAAAATAGAAGTAACAGATGCTTTGCAGTATTTGGTCACGTATGAGGTTGGCCGGATTTTTAAGCACGCCCTGTGGGATGAGTTCCGAGGCCTCGTCTATGTAGTCATAATAATCCGACAGGCTCTGGGCGGGATTCGTTTTCGGGTCGGGATTGAGTTTTTTCGCTTTGGCGATGGAGGCTTCAAGCATCGACTTGAGCGCGGGATCATTCCCGAGCAGGGTGATGAGGCTTTGTGTGACCGGTTTGTGAGGAGGCTGTGCGAGCGCCGCGTTCGCGCAAAAGATCATCGCGAGCAAAATGGCGATGAAATGAAGTTTCAGTTTTAAAACTGTTGCTTGCATAACCCTGCCTCCCTGTTTGAGGAACAGCATACATGACAACACAACAAAAAAACTTTCAATTATTGAGGAAGCGAGGGTGCTGACTTTGGATAAGCGGTGGTTATCGGAGGTTAGCCCTCCACCCCCGCGAAGGGATCGCCGTCATCGTCCGGGTTGAGGCCGAACAGACGCCAGCTCTGCATCATGTGGTCGGGCAAGGGCGCGGTGACGGAAAGCGTCCCACCGCCGGGATGGGGCAGAGTCAGGGAGCGGGCGTGGAGATGGAGGCTCTTTGAAATTTCCTCGCCTTCGAGAAAAGCATCCTGACCGCCATATTTGCCGTCGCCCTGGATCGGCATTCCCAGCTCGGCGCAGTGCACGCGCAATTGATGGGTGCGCCCGGTGAGCGGCATCAGCGCCAGCCAGGCCGCGCTTTGGCCGGCATTTTCCACGGTGGCGTAGAGGGTGGTGGCGCGCTTTCCCGACTCGGGATCGGCCTTCATCACCTCGCCGCCGCTGCGCGGGCGCTTCGAGAGCGCCAGATCGATGCGCCCCTTGAGCGGACGCGGCACCCCCACCACCAACGCCCAGTAAATCTTGCGCGCGGCGTGACCACGGAAGGCGGCGGCCAGTTTCGCCGTGCTTGATGCGCTGCGCCCCAGCAGCAATACGCCGGAGGTATCCTTGTCGAGGCGGTGCACCAGACGCGGGCGCTCCTTGGCATCGAACTTCAGGGCGTCGAGCATGCCGTCGAGATGGCGCGTCACCTTGCTGCCGCCCTGGACGGCAAGGCCGGGAGGCTTGTTGATCACCAGAACGTGGCGGTCGCGGTGCAGCACGAGGGCCTGTAGCGCCTTGGCGTCGGCCTTGTCCACCGGTGCGGGGGGCGGTTTGTGGCGCATGGCATCGGTATCCAACGGCGGCACCCGTATGTTTTGTCCCGGAGACAACCGCGCGCCAGATTTGACCCGGGCGCCATCCACGCGCACCTGTCCGGTGCGCAGCAGTTTTTCGAGACGTCCGTGGGAGAGACCGGGAAAATGGCGGCGGAACCAGCGGTCGAGGCGCAGCCCGTCCTCGTCGTCAGCGACGGTGAGGGTCTGGACGCCTGTTTTGGGAGTGCCTGTCTTGGGGGTGCTCACAACAATGCGCGCAGGGCGATCATGCCCGCCACCAGGGCGCCGACGCCCAGCACCACCGAACCCGCCGCATAACCCGCCGCGAGAATGACCTGGCCCCGTTCATAGAGGGCCACGAAATCCAGCGACAGGGTGGAAAAGGTGGTGAAGCCGCCGAGGATACCCACCACCAGGAAAGCGCGCAGTTCCTGGCCTATATCCCAGGCCAGGGCCGAGCCCTCGATGAGGACGCCCAAGAGGAAGGAACCGGCCACATTGACCATAAGCGTGCCGTAGGGAAAGCCCATGCCCAGCCAGTGGGCGGCGCGAATCATCACGAGATAACGGGCGACGGCGCCGAAGGCCCCGCCGGCGGCGATGGCGAAGATCATGTTCATGGGGTTTCTTGTTCTTTATTTATCCTAGGGCTCCGCCTCATGGTTTTGCCTTCTCGCGCAGGCTGTTCCAGTATTCGAGACGTTTACGCAGATCCCGTTCAAACCCGCGGTCCCGGGGATGGTAGAATTCCTGACGCGCCATATCGTCGGGGAAATAGTCCTGGCCCGAAAACCCCTCCGGCGTGTCGTGGTCGTAGGCATAGTCCTTGCCATAATCGAGGTCTTTCATCAACTTCGTGGGGGCGTTGAGGATATGCTTGGGCGGCATCAGCGAGCCGGTCTCGCGCGCCACCCCCATGGCCGCCTTGAAGCTCTTATAGGCGGCGTTGGATTTGGGCGCGGTGCCGAGATAGATAACGCATTGGGCCAGCGCCAGCTCACCCTCGGGCGAGCCCAGGCGGTCATAGGAATCCCACGCCGCCAGCGCCAAAGTCAGGGCCTGGGGGTCGGCCAGACCTATATCCTCGGAAGCAAACCGCACCAGCCGCCGGGCGATATAGTGGGGGTCTTCGCCGCCGGCCAGCATGCGCGCCAGCCAATAGAGCGCGGCATCGGCGTCGGACCCGCGCAGCGATTTATGCAGCGCCGATATGAGGTTGAAATGGCCTTCCTGGGACTTGTCGTAAAGCGGGGCGCGTTGCTGGACCGTCGCCGCCAGCGCCGCCGTATCGAGGTTTTTCTGTTTGCCCTTGGGGCCCGGCGGCAGGGCGAAGACTTCCTCCGCCAGATTGAGGATATAGCGCCCGTCGCCATCGGCCATGGCGCGCAGCGCGGCGCGGGCATCGGCGTCGAGCGGCAGGGAGCACCCTTCGAGTTTTTCCGCCCGCTCCAGAAGCAGCTCCAGCGAGGCGTCATCGAGACGATTGAGCACAAGCACCTGACAGCGCGAGAGCAGGGCCGCGTTCAGTTCGAAGGAGGGGTTTTCCGTGGTCGCCCCCACCAGAATCACGGTGCCGTTTTCCACATAGGGCAGGAAGCCGTCCTGTTGGGCGCGGTTGAAACGGTGCACCTCGTCAATGAACAACAACGTGCCCTGCCCCACGTCACGGCGCTTGGCGGCGGCGTCGAAGACCTTGCGCAGATCGGCGACACCCGAAAACACCGCCGACATGGGCTCGAAATGGAGGTCGCTGACCTCGGCCAGAAGCCGCGCGATGGTGGTCTTGCCCGAACCCGGCGGCCCCCACAGAATCACCGAGGCCATGCGCGCCGAAGCGGCCATGCGCCCGAGAGGGCCTTCGGCGTCGAGCAGGTGGTCCTGGCCCACCACCTGGTCCAGGCTTTCCGGCCTCAGGCGATCGGCCAGCGGACGCGGCGCCTGGGATTCGAAAAGCGTGTTCACTGTCTGAATTCCTGGGTCAGCACCTTGCCCTCGCGCTGGACGGATATCTTCCAATAGCTGGTGGGCGCATTGAGGAGTTCACGCAGATGGGCCACCGATTTTACCATAACATCGGTGACGCGCAGGATGATGTCGCCGGGCTGGAAATTGAAGCGGTGGGCCGGGCTTCCCCGTTGCAGGCTGAGGACGAACACGCCCTCGGCCAGTTCATCGAGGCCGAGCTCGGTGTTGAAGGCCGGGGACAGGTTCCCCACCTCGGCGCCGTTCAAGGGATGGGTGCCGGTCAACGTGGTGACATTGCGCGGCGGTTCCTCGGGCGGGGCTTCGAGAGGCAACGTCAACTCCAGGGTCTTGCCCCCGCGAATGACCCCAAAAACGGTGTTACCCCCCACCGAAAGGGTGGCAAGGCGGAAACGCAGGGAGTCAACATTGTCCACATCCTTGCCGTCGAGGCTGATGATCACGTCGCCCACCAGAATTCCCGCCCTATGCGCCGGGCTGTTCTCGCGCACGGCATTGACGAGAACCCCTGTGGGACGGGAAAGGCCGAGAGAGATTGCGATGTCGGAGGTGACCTCCTGGCCCGCCGCGCCGAACCAGGGGCGCACGATAGGCCCGCCCGCCTTGGCGCCGCGGATTACCGCCTTCACCATATTGACGGGAATGGCGAAGCCGATGCCGTGGGAGCCGCCGCTCTTGGAGAAAATGGCGGTATTGATACCCACCAGGCGGCCCTTCATATCCACCAGCGCACCGCCGGAGTTGCCGGGATTGATGGCGGCGTCGGTTTGGATGAAGAACTGGTAGTCGCTGATGCCGCCGGTGGTGCGGGCCAGGGCCGAAACAATGCCGCTGGTAACGGTCTGGCCGACACCGAAGGGATTGCCGATGGCGAGAACCAGGTCGCCCACCTCGAGCTCGTCGGAATCGCCCAGAGGCAGGGAAGCGAAGGCCTGGTCCCCGTCGTCTATACGCAGAACGGCGAGATCGGTGCGGGTGTCGCGGCTGATGACTTCGGCCTTGAATTCCCGGTTATCGGCCAGCACCACCTTGATCTGGTCACTGTCCTTGATGATGTGGTGGCTGGTGACCACAAGCCCGTCGCCCGACACCACCACGCCCGAGCCCAGGGAGTTCTGGATGCGCTCGCGCCGGGGGCCGGGAAAGGGGAAGTCCTTGCCGAAGAAACGGCGGAAGAAAGGATCGCTGAACAGCGGCGAGAGCTGCTGTTGCGCCACCACCTTGCTGGTATAGATATTGACCACGGCGGGTGTGGCCGCCTTGACCAGGGGGGCAAAGGAGAGCCGTATCTGTTCGCCGCTTTGGGGAATAACCCGCTCGGGCGATTGTGAGGCGGGGGCGTCGGGATCGTCCCAGCCCGCCGCCAGCGCGGCGGGAGCGGACAGAACCGCAGCCAGCAGCCACGGCAGCAGGGAACGTAAAACGCCCTTTTTCAGAATCTTGCAGGATTTGCTTCGGCCCATCATCGTCTCCCGGTCGCCGTTTCCGGCAGGGACAATAAAGACGGCGCACAGGCCGCGGGTTATGCCGCGTCTTAGCTCTCTTCGGCGGGCGGCTGCGCTTCGCCTTCGAGGGCGGCCAGTTCGGCGGCGCGCGCCTTGTCTTCGGCGCCCTTGACCTCGGGGTCGCGGTCAACCAGTTCGATATAGGCCATGGGCGCGGAATCGCCATAACGAAATCCGGCACGCAGCACGCGGGTATAACCGCCAGAACGTTCGGCATAGCGCTCGGCGATGGCGCTGAACAACTTGTCCACCACCTTGGTGTCACGCAGAGTGGAGAGGGCCTGGCGCCGGGCATGAAGGTTGCCGCGCTTGCCCAGGGTAATGAGCTTTTCGACGATGGGCCGCAGTTCCTTGGCCTTGGGCAAGGTGGTGTGGATCTGTTCGTGGGTAATCAGCGCGACTGCCATGTTGGCGAACATGGCCTTACGATGGCTGCTGGTGCGGTTGAGTTTCCGTCCGCTGAGACCGTGACGCATGGCGTTGCTCCTCTCTGCTGTTGTGACCTCGCGCACGAAGCCGGGGTGGCGTTTCCCGCCGCCGCGGCCATGAAGGGGCTGGGTACGGCTGGGTGGGGGCCCTCGCAGCCCCCGTGGGTCTGAGAACTTTCAGAGCCTAGTAGGGGTCTTCCAGTTTCTTGGCCAGTTCCTCGATATTTTCCGGCGGCCAGTCCTCGATTTCCATGCCCAGGTGAAGGTCCATGGTGGTCAGGACTTCCTTGATCTCGTTTAAGGATTTGCGCCCGAAATTGGGAGTACGGAGCATTTCCGATTCGCTCTTCTGGACCAGATCGCCGATGTAAACGATGTTGTCGTTCTTGAGACAGTTGGCCGAACGCACGGAAAGTTCCAACTCGTCCACCTTGCGCAGAAGGTTCTTGTTGAACGCGGGCTCGGCGGCGGTTTCTTCCACGGCGACCAATTGCGGCTCTTCGAAGTTGATAAAGAGCTGGAGCTGGTCCTGGAGGATGCGCGCGGCCAGAGCCACGGCATCGTCGGGCGTGATGGCGCCGTTGGTTTCCACACTGATGGAGAGCTTGTCATAATCGGTGACCTGGCCGACACGGGCGTTTTCCACCTTGTAGGAGACCTTGCGCACGGGGCTGAACAGGGAATCCACCGGGATCAGCCCGATGGGGGCGTCCTCGGGACGGTTCTGGACCGCCGGCACATAGCCCTTGCCGTGGGAAACCGTCAGTTCCATGTCGATCTCGGCCTTCTTGTCGAGGGTGCAGATGACAAGGTCGGGGTTGAGGATCTCCACGTTGGGACCGGTTTCGATCATAGCCGCCGTGACCTCGCACGCGCCCTTGGCCTTGAGAGCCAGACGTTGGGGGCCTTCGCCATGCATCCGCATGGTAAGGGATTTGATATTGAGGACGATATCGGTGACATCCTCGATGACACCCGGAATCGTTGAAAACTCGTGGAGAACGCTGTTGATATCGACCGAGGTCACCGCCGCGCCCTGAAGCGACGACAGCAGAACACGCCGCAGCGCATTACCCAGGGTTAATCCAAATCCACGTTCCAGGGGCTGGGCGACGATGGTCGCCTCGCGCGAGGAATCCACGCCGGATTCAACATCCAGCTTGTTCGGCTTAATAAGTTCCTGCCAGTTTTTCTTCATCACGGTGGCGGCCTCTCTCGTCTGAAAGATTGAGCTTCTATTTCATAGCCGGCGGATAAGGCCGGCAAATTCGTCCGGGGCGCATGGAAAACGCGCCAGGGATTACATTTTCGCGGTTACACCCTGCGGCGTTTGGGCGGACGGCACCCGTTATGAGGGACAGGCGTCACATCCTTGATGGAGGTAATGGAGAATCCCACCGCGCTCAACGCGCGAAGCGCCGATTCGCGGCCCGATCCCGGTCCCCTCACCATGACCTCAAGGGTCTGCATGCCGTGTTCCTGGGCCTTTTTTCCGGCGCTTTCGGCTGCCAGCTGGGCGGCGTAGGGCGTGGATTTACGCGAGCCCTTGAATCCCTGGGAACCCGCCGACGACCAGGCAACCGTATTCCCCTGGGCATCGGTGATGGTGATGATGGTGTTGTTGAAGGTGGCGTTCACATGGGCGACGCCGGAAATAATATTCTTGCGCTCGCGCCTGCGTACACGGGAGGGAGGTGTAGCCATTATCTTTCCTTAAACTGCTTTTTTCTTGCCGGCGATGGGACGCGCCTTGCCCTTGCGGGTGCGGGCGTTGGTATGAGTCCTCTGGCCGTGTACGGGAAGGCTCTTGCGGTGGCGCAGACCCTTGTAACAGCCCAGATCCATCAATCTTTTGATGTTCATGGCCACTTCGCGCCGCAGATCGCCCTCGACGGTGTAATCCTTGTCGATGGTCTCGCGGATGTGAATAACCTCGTCATCGGTCAGTTCACTGACCCGCCGATCATGGGGGATTCCGGCCTTTTTAGTGATTTCCACGGCCTTGGTGCGGCCGATTCCATGAATATAGGTCAATGCAATTTCCACGCGTTTAGCGGTGGGAATATTGACGCCAGCAATACGGGCCACGTCTCAGCTCCTTAAGTAAGTCTTGATATGTTCGGAACACGCCGCAAAACCGCCCCAGAGAGGCGGAAGGCGGCGATTATAGGGCAGTTGCCCGGCAAGTCAATGCACCTGATCATGGTCTCCCCCCGCCATCGAGAACAGCCGTGATCTGTTGTTCCACTTCGTCAATGGAGGCCATGCCGTCAACCTGTCTTAAGCAGCTTTTTTCCTCGTAATAGGGCAGTATGGGTGTGGTTTGGGCGTGATAGGCCTGGAGCCGGGTGCGGATGACTTTTTCGTCGTCATCGGCGCGGCGTAAAAATTCAGTTCCGTCGCAGTCGTCACACACGCCGTCAACGGCGGTTTTGTGAAATTTATCGTGGTATCCCGCCCCGCATTTGGCGCAGGTGAAACGTCCGGTGATGCGCTCAACGAGAAGCTCATCGTTAACGCTGATTTCGATCACATGGTTCAATTCCATGCCTTTTTCCTCGAGCATCACGTCCAGGGCCTCGGCCTGGGTGGTGGTGCGGGGGAATCCATCGAGGATGAAGCCCTGGGCACAGTCAGCATGGTCGATACGTTCCGAAATTATCTCGATAATGGTGGTGTCGGGAACCAGCTCTCCGGCATCCATAATCCGCTTAACCTGGCGGCCAATTTCGGTCTGCGCGGCCACCGCGCCACGCAGCATGTCGCCGGTGGAGAGCTGCACCAAACCATAGAATTTTTCAATACGTTGCGCCTGTGTACCCTTTCCGGCGCCTGGGGGACCGAGAAGAATCAGGTTCATCGCCGCCGCTGCCGCAGTTTTGCATTCTTGATCAGGCCCTCGTACTGATGGGCCAGAAGGTGGGATTGTATCTGTGTCACCGTATCCATGGTGACGGTGACGACAATGAGAAGGCTGGTGCCGCCGAAATAGAACGGCACGGAATATTGCGAGATCAGGAGCTCGGGCAGAATACACACGGCGGCCAGATACGCCGCGCCCACCACGGTCAGCCTAGTCAGCACGTAATCGAGATATTCCGACGTATTCTTGCCGGGGCGGATACCGGGGATAAAGCCGCCGTTGCGCTTTAAGTTATCGGCGGTGTCTTCGGGGTTGAAGACGATGGCCGTGTAGAAGAAGGCGAAGAACACGATGAGAGAGATATAGATGAACAGATAGAGCGGCTGGCCACGGCCGAGAAAGGAGGTGAAGGTGATCAGCCAGTCCGGCCCCGACCCCGCGCTGAATCCCGCCACCGTCATGGGAAGCAGCAGCAGGGAGCTGGCGAAAATCGGGGGAATCACGCCCGAAACATTGAGTTTCAGGGGAAGATGGGTGCTCTCGCCGCCGAGCATCTTGTTACCCACCTGGCGCTTGGGATACTGGACCACGATGCGCCGCTGGGAACGTTCGATGAAGACGATAAAGGCGATGACGCCCACAATGAGAACCATCAGCACCAGAATAAGCAGCGTTGAAATGGCCCCGGTACGGCCCAGTTCCAGCGTGCTGGCCAGCGCCGTGGGCAGATTGGCGACGATTCCGGCGAAAATGATGAGCGAAATACCGTTACCGATGCCGCGCTGGGTGATCTGTTCGCCCAGCCACATGAGGAAGATGGTGCCGCCCACCAGGGTGATGACCGTGGTGAGACGGAAGAAGTAGCCGGGATCGGGAACCGCCGCGCCGGAGCCTCCGCTCATCCCTTCGAGCCCCACGGCAATACCGTAGGCCTGGATCGCGGCGAGGAAAACCGTGCCATAGCGGGTGTATTGATTGATTTTCTTGCGCCCGCTCTCGCCCTCTTTTTTCAGGGCGGCAAGATTCGGCGATACGGCGCTCATCAGCTGCATGATGATGGAAGCCGAAATATAGGGCATGATGTTGAGGGCGAAGATGGTCATGCGCGACAGCGCGCCGCCGGCGAACATATCGAACATGCCGAGGATGCCCCCGGCCTGTTGAGAAAAGACTTCTTTCAGGGCGGCGGGATCAATGCCGGGCGTGGGGATATAGGTGCCGAGACGGTAGACAATCAACGCGCCCAGGGTAAACCAGATACGGTTCTTCAGTTCCGTCGCCTTGGCGAAGGCTCCGAAATTTATGTTGGATGCCAGTTGTTCGGCAACCGAGGCCATTAGCCCTCACCGCCCTCGTCGCCGGGCGCCTCGGAATCCGCTTCAGGAGCGGGCTTGGCCTTCTTTTCTTTCGGGGCTTCTGACTCGGAAGCCTTCGATTCGGGAGCCCCAGATTCGGGAGCGGCATCGGCCTTGGCCTCCGACTTGGCTTTTTTCTTGCCCGCCTTGTCTTTCTCTCCGGCTTGGCTGTCCTTGGCGGCCTTGGCCTTGCCGGCGGCAGCGGCGGCCTTGGCGGCTTTCTTCTCCGCCGTCTTGGCGGCCTTGGCTTCGGCATCCTCGTTGCGGGCCACCACGGCGACCACAACCTTACCGCCGGCCTTTTCCACGGCAGCCACGGCGCCCTTGGTGGCGCCCGCCACATGAACCGTAACCTTGGCCTTTAACTCACCGTTGCCGATAAGGCGCACGCCGTCACGCAGCCGTCGCACTACGCCGGACTCCGTGAAGGTCTGCGCCGTGATCTCCTTTTTAGGATCGATCTTTTTGGCGTCAATGGCCCGTTGCAGGCGGTCTATGGTCACTTCCTGATATTTTTTGGCGAAAATATTGGTGAAACCGTGCTTGGGAAGACGGCGGTGCAGAGGCATCTGGCCGCCCTCGAAACCCTTAAGGGCAACGCCGGTACGTGACTTCTGACCCTTCATGCCGCTGCCGCAGGTCTTTCCCTTACCCGAGCCCGGACCACGCCCGACCCGCATGGAAGAACGGCGTGAACCCGCATTGTCTTTTATCTGATTAAGTTTCATAGCCAGTAAATTCCGTAAAAAAACCGTTCTGTTCCCGCCGTTTCCCCTGGGGGCTTACGGCGTTTCCACACGCACCAAATGGTGCACCTTCTTGATCATGCCGCGCACCGCGGGGGTGTCTTCCAGCTCGCTGGTACGGTTCATCTTGTTGAGGCCCAAGCCGATCAAGGTCGCGCGCTGGTCCTTGGGACGCCCGATGGGGCTGCCGGTCTGGGTCACCTTGATGGTGCCTGATTTTTTTTCAGCCATGACCCCTACTCCACAGTCCCGTTAGCAGCCCCGTTGGCGGCTTCGGCGGCGGCGCCGTTGGCGGTCTCGCCGGTTTCGCGGCGGCCGATGATATCACTCACCTTTTTACCGCGCTTGGAAGCCACGGAACGGGGCGAGAGAATTCGGGTCAGACCCTCGAAGGTGGCCCGGATCATGTTATGGGGATTGGAAGAACCGATGGACTTGGCCACCACGTCACGCAGGCCAAGCGCCTCGAACACGGCGCGCATGGGGCCACCGGCGATGATACCGGTGCCCGGCGGCGCGGTGCGCATGTGAACCCGGCCGGCGTCGTAACGGCCGCTGATGTCGTGATGCAGGGTGCGGCCCTCGCGCAGGGGGATGCGGACCATGGAGCCCTTGGCTTCCTCGGTGGCCTTGCGGATGGCTTCGGGCACCTCACGCGCCTTGCCCGAGCCAAAGCCGACGCGGCCATTGCCGTCGCCCACCACAACCAGCGCGCCAAACGCAAAGCGGCGGCCACCCTTGACCACCTTGGCGACGCGGTTGATGCTCACCAGCTTCTCGATAAACTCGCTTTCCTCGCGCTCGCCATGGGAGGGATTCCTCCGCCGCGGGCGCTGGCCGCCAGTTTGTTTCTTGTCGTCTTTTTTCAAATCCGCCATTTTTGTTCCACTTAAAAGGAAAGGCCGCCTTCGCGGGCAGAGTCCGCAAGGGCCTTGACCCTTCCGTGATAACGATAACCGCCGCGGTCAAAAACCACCTCGGAAATACCCGCGGCAAGCGCGCGTTCCGCCACCAACGTGCCCACGGCCTTGGCGGCATCGGTGTCAGCGCCCTTTTTCAGCTTCCCGCGCAGACCCTTGTCCGTGGAGGAAGCCGCGGCCAGGGTCACACCCTTGCCGTCATCGATCACCTGGGCATAGATATGCTTGCCCGAGCGAAAGACGGACAGACGCGGACGCCCACCGGACGATTTAGCGAGATTGGTCCGGGAGCGTTTTTTCCGGCGCTTAAAAAGTTCTTTCGAATTCAGCATGCCGCTACCTATTTCTTCTTGCCTTCTTTACGCAGGATATATTCATCCACGTATTTGATGCCCTTGCCCTTGTAGGGTTCCGGCTTGCGGAAGGACCGGATGTTCGCCGCCACCTGTCCCACTTGTTGCTTGTCGGCCCCCGACACCGTGAGTTCCGTTGGTTTAGCGCATTTGATGGTGATGCCCTCGGGGATCGGAAAATCAATATTGTGGCTGTAGCCGAGCTGGAGGACGAGAGACTTGCCCTGCACCGCGGCGCGGTAGCCCACGCCGTTGATCTCGAGGTCCACCGAAAAGCCCTCGGCCACGCCATTGACCAGATTTGAAATCTGGCTTCGGATCGTACCCCACATGGCAAGCGCCTGTTTTGATTCGCTTTTCGGCGTTACCGTGATGAGACCGTCTTTCATGGCCACGTCCACGTCTTCGGTAAAGCCGTAAGAAAGCTCGCCGAGCTTACCCTTGGCCGTGATCGCGCCATCGGCGATGGTCACGTTCACCCCCTCGGGCACAGATACCGGATTCATTCCCACTCGTGACATGGCCCTTCTCCTAAAATACCTGGCACAGGATTTCGCCGCCTACATTGGCCTGGCGCGCCTGTGCGTCTGACATCACGCCACGGGGCGTGGAGAGAATGGCGATCCCCAGCCCGCCGTAATAGCGGGGCAGGTCCTTGATCTTGGAATAGACCCGGCGTCCGGGCCGCGAGACCCTGGAGATTTCGTGAATCACGGGCTTGCCTTCGTGGTATTTGAGCTCGATCTGGAAGCTTTCCATCTCGGACTCGCCGTCTTTTCTGGTTTCATAGCCACGGATATAGCCTTCGCTCTTGAGCACATCGAGAACGCTGCCGCGCAGCCTCGACACCGGGCTTAACACCGATGACTTGTTTGCCCGCTGGCCGTTTCTGATGCGTGTCAATAAATCCGCTACCGGATCCGACATTGTCATGCCGTTTTCTCCCTTACCAACTCGACTTAACCATGCCCGGAATCTGGCCGTTGGAGGCCAGCTCGCGCAGGGAAATGCGTGAAAGCTTGAACTTGCGATAGACACCACGGGAACGCCCCGTCAGCGCACAACGGTTGCGCTGGCGCACCGGCGCCGCGGCGCGGGGTATCTCCGCCAGCTTGAGCCGGGCGTTAAAGCGGTCTTCCGGGGTCAAGGACTGGTCCTTGGCCATTTCCTTCAAACGCGCGCGCCGGGCGGCGAATTTCTTCGCCAAACGTGTACGCTTTTTGTTTCTTTCGATGGCGCTGCATTTCGCCATATGTCTACTCCTCGTCCGCTGATTGAAACGGCATATTGAAGCCCTTCAACAGAGCCCTGGCTTCCTTGTCGGTCTTGGCGGTGGTGACCATCACCACGTCGAGACCCCTGACTTTGTCCACCTTGTCGTAATCGATTTCGGGAAACACGATTTGTTCCTTGAGGCCCAGCGCGTAATTGCCGCGCCCGTCGAAGCTTTTGTCGGAAACACCCCGGAAATCACGCACCCGTGGCAGGGCAATGGTGACAAGGCGATCAAGAAATTCATACATGCGGTCACGGCGCAACGTCACCTTGCAGCCGATGTCCACGCCTTCGCGCAGCTTGAAGTTGGCCACCGACCGTTTGGCCTTGGTGACGATGGGCTTTTGTCCGGCGATCCGGGTCATGTCGGCGACGGCGGATTCGATCTTTTTGGAATCGTCTGAGGCCTCGCCGACGCCCATATTGATCACGATTTTTTCGAGGCGCGGCACTTCCATGGCGTTCTTATAGGCAAACTCGGTCATCAGTTCGGCCTTCAGCACGTTCTCGTAATGGTCCTGGAGACGGGTCATTTCATGCTTATCCATCGATAATCTCGCCTGAGGCCCGGGCAAAACGCACCCGCGAGCCATCCTTGATAGTCTTGATGCCGATGCGGCTCGGCTTTCCGGTCTTGGGATCGGCCACGGCCACGTTGGAAACGTGAATCGGGCCTTCCTTGTCGATGATGCCGGCGGTTTCAGCCATCGAGGCGCGGGTATGGCGCTTGACCATATTCACACTCTGGACGATGAGGCGTTTCTCGGCGGGGATGACGCGCAGCACGCTGCCCTTCTTGCCCTTGTCGCGGCCGGCGATGACCACAACCTCGTCACCCTTTTTGATTTTCATTTTTCCTGGCCTGGACATCACAGCACCTCCGGCGCGAGAGAAATGATCTTCATAAAGCGTTTGGCGCGCAGTTCACGGGTCACGGGGCCGAAAATACGCGTGCCCACGGGTTCCCCCTGGGGATTAATCAGCACCGCCGCGTTGCGGTCGAAACGGATCGCCGAACCATCGGGACGCTGGACGTCCTTGGCGGTACGCACGATCACGGCGCGGTGAATCTCGCCCTTTTTGACGCGGCCGCGCGGAATCGCCTCTTTCACCGTCACCACGATGACATCACCCACCGACGCCGTCCTGCGCTTGGACCCGCCCAGCACCTTGATGCACTGTACTTTGCGGGCGCCGGAATTGTCGGCGACTTCCAGATTTGTCTGCATCTGGATCATGGTCTATCCCTTCGCCCCCGTAGCTTCGGCCACCTCGCCCAGAACCTCCCAGCATTTGCGCTTGGAGATGGGGCGGCATTCCCGGATACGCACCTTGTCGCCGGTCTTGCAGGCGTTGGCTTCGTCATGGGCCGCATATTTCTTCGACTTGGTGATATATTTTTTATAGAGGGGGTGCATGAAGCGGCGCTCCACGCGCACCACAACGGTCTTGTCGCCGCCGTCGCTAACCACGGTTCCCTGCAGGACACGCTTTGACATTATGTCTTCTCCTGTGTGGCTGCGAGCTGCATTTCACCCAGCACCGTCTTGATCCGTGCGATATCGCGCCGCACCACGCGAACCCGCGACGTGTTCTCAAGCTGGCCGCTGGCCCCCTGGAAGCGCAGGTTGAATGATTCTTTCTTTAGCTCCACAAGCTTGGTTCCAAGCTCGTCGGCGCTCATGGCGCGGAAATCGGCAATAGACATGATCTAGCCCTCCTCGCCCAAGCGGGTAACGAAGCGGGTGGCGATGGGCAGCTTGGCCGCCGCCAATGCGAAGGCTTCCTCGGCAAGATCGCGCGACACGCCGTCGACCTCGAACAGGATACGTCCCGGCGCCACGCGGCAGGCCCAGTATTCGGGCGTGCCCTTGCCCTTGCCCTGGCGCACCTCGGCCGGTTTCGTGGACACCGGAAGGTCCGGGAAAATACGAATCCAGACCCGGCCGGTACGTTTCATATGGCGGGTCATGGCGCGGCGCGCGGCCTCGATCTGGCGCGCGGTAAGGCGCTCGGGCGCCATCGCTTTCAGCCCGTATTTACCGAAGTTGAGCTGGGTGCCACCCTTGGCGTTGCCATGGATGCGTCCCTTATGGGCCTTGCGGAACTTTGTTCGTTTCGGACTTAACATCTTTTTTTCCTAGCGGCCGAGCTGGGTTTCAGCGGCGCGCTTGTCCTGAGCCATGGGATCGTGTTCGAGAATTTCACCCTTGAACACCCAGACCTTGATGCCGCAGGTGCCATAGGTGGTGAACGCGGTGGCGGTGCCGTAATCGATGTCGGCGCGCAAAGTGTGCAGCGGCACCCGGCCCTCGCGGTACCATTCCATGCGGGCGATTTCAGCGCCGCCGAGACGGCCGCCCACATTGATTCGGATGCCTTCCGCGCCCAGACGCATGGCCGATTGCACGGCGCGCTTCATGGCCCGGCGGAAAGCGATGCGCCGCACCAGCTGTTGGGAAATATTGTCGGCGATCAGCTTTGCGTCGATTTCCGGCTTGCGAATCTCGATGATGTTGAGGTGAACCTCGTCGCCAACCATCTTGCCGATATCCTGGCGCAGCTTTTCGATGTCGGCGCCTTTTTTGCCGATCACCACGCCGGGACGGGCGGTGTGGATGCTGATGCGGGGGCGCTTGGCGGGGCGTTCAATGACGATGCGCGAGACGCCGGCCTGGGCCAGACGTTTTTCCAGATACTCGCGCAGCTTGATGTCCTCCTGCAGGAGATCGCCGTACTGATCCCCGGCGTACCAGCGGGAATCCCAGGTTCGGTTGATCCCCAACCGGAAGCCGATGGGATTGACCTTCTGACCCATTAGACGCTCTCCTCTTTCTCGCGGACCACGATGGTCAGACGGCTGAAGGGTTTCTGGATGCGCGCCGTGCGGCCACGGGCGCGGGCGCGCCAGCGGCGCATAACGAAACTGCGGCCCACCGTGGCTTCGCTCACATAGAGGCGGTCCACGTCAAGCTGGTGGTTGTTCTCGGCGTTGGCGATGGCCGATTCCAGAGCCTTACGCACATCCCCGGCGATACGGCGGCGGCAGAAGTCGAGCCGCGCCATGGCGGAACCCACGTCGCGGCCACGGATCAGCGCCGCCACCAGATTGAGCTTCTGGGGGCTGGTGCGCACGGCCTTGACCATGGCCATTGCCTCGTTATCCGCGAGGCGGCGTTGGGTTGCTTGCTTGCCCATGCCCGACTATTCCCTCTTCGCCTTTTTGTCGGCCTGATGGCCGTGATAGGTGCGGGTGGGGGAAAATTCCCCGAACTTGTGACCCACCATGTTTTCCGACACCAGAACCGGGATGAACTTGTGGCCGTTATGGACACCAAAGGTCAGCCCCACGAATTGCGGCAGGATGGTGGAACGGCGCGACCAGGTCTTGATGACCTCCTTGCGCCCTGAACCATGGGTGGCCTCGGCTTTCTTAAGGAGATAGCCGTCGACAAAGGGTCCTTTCCAAACGGAACGAGCCAAAGGTTCTGTCTCCTACTATTTCTTGCGGCGACGGATAATGTATTTATCCGTTGCCTTGTTGTTACGGGTTCTCTTGCCCTTGGTGGGCTTGCCCCAGGGCGTGACGGGATGACGCCCGCCAGAGGTGCGGCCTTCGCCGCCGCCATGGGGATGATCGACGGGATTCATGACCACGCCGCGAACCGTGGGACGGCGGCCCAGCCAGCGGCTGCGCCCGGCCTTGCCGAGTTTGATATTCTGCTGGTCGGAATTGGAAACGGCGCCGATGGTGGCCATGCATTCGGCCCGAACCCGGCGCATTTCTCCCGACGTCATCTTGAGCAGGGCATAGCCCGCATCACGGCCCACGAGCTGGACATAGGTGCCCGCCGAACGGGCGATCTGGCCGCCCTTGCCCGGCTTCATCTCCACATTGTGGATGATGGTGCCCACGGGAATGCTCCTCATGGGCATGGCGTTGCCGGGCTTGATGTCGGCCTTGTCGGCGGCCACCACCTTGTCACCGGCCGCCAAACGCTGGGGCGCGAGGATGTAGGCTTTTTCGCCGTCGTCATAGGTGATCAGCGCGATATAGGCGGTGCGGTTGGGATCATATTCGATACGTTCCACCGTGGCCGGCACATCGAACTTGGTACGCTTGAAATCAACGCGGCGATAGGCGCGTTTGTGCCCGCCGCCCTGGTGGCGCATGGTCAGGCGTCCGGCATTGTTGCGTCCGCCCTTCTGCGACTTGCCTTCGACCAGAGTCTTCTCGGGCTTGCCCTTCCACAGGTGGGAGCGGTCCACCAGGACCAGTCCGCGCCGTGACGGCGTTGTCGGTTTATGTGTTTTCAGCGCCATGTTCTCTAGATCCCGGTGGTGACATCGATATGCTGACCTTCGCCCAGCGTCACGATGGCTTTCTTGTAGTCACTGCGGCGTCCAAGACGCCCCTTGAAACGTTTTTCCTTACCCTTTACGCGCAGGGTGTTGACGCCGGTTACCTTGACGTCGAACAGGGTTTCCACGGCCTGCCTGATCTCCGGCTTGGAGGCGTCCAGCGCCACTTCGAAGGTCACCTGGTTGTGCTCCGAACCACGCGTCGCCTTTTCGGTAATCACGGGACGGCGCACGATGTCGTACATGCGTTCACGGCTCACGGATTTGAGGTTGCGGCTCATTTCAGGCGCTCCTCGAGATGGCTCACCGCGTCCCTGGTCAGAACCAGGGTATCGCAGCGCAGGATGTCGTAGACGTTGATCCCCTGCTGCGGGAGCACGTCAATGCCCCGGAGATTGGCCGCCGCGCGGCCGAAATTCTCGTTCACTTCCGCCCCGTCGATGACCAGCGCCTTATCGAGACCGAGCTTGGCGAGATGCTTGGCCAGGTCCGAAGTCTTGGGCTTGGACATCTTGGTGGAGTCGAGAACCATCAGCTTGCCCTCGGCCTGTTTCGCCGAAAGCGCCGTCTTCAAAGCCAGCTTGCGCACCTTCTTGGGCAGCTTGTGACCATGGCCGCGCACCACCGGGCCGAAGATCACCGCACCACCACGGAATTGGGGCGAGCGAACGCTGCCGGCACGGGCGCGGCCGCTCCCCTTCTGGCGCCATGGCTTGGCCGTGGTGCCGCGGATTTCGCTGATGCCCCGGGTCTTGTGGGTTCCGGCGCGGCGCTTGGCGAGCTGCCAGGTGACCATACGGGCGAGAATATCGGGACGCGCATCGACGCCGAATACGGCCTCGTTGAGATCCACATCCCCCACACTCTTGTTGTCGAGATTTTTCACCGCCACCTTCATTCGCCTGCGTCCTTATTCTCGGCTTCGGCGGGAGCTTCCTCTTTAGGAGCATCCCCGGCGGCCTCTGCTTCGGCCTTGGCCTGTTGGGCCAGTTCCTTCTTGGTCGGGCCCTGGTCCTCGGCCGCCTCTTTGGCTTCCGCCTCCGCCTCCGCCGCCGCGGGGTCAAAGGCCGGCTTTTTCTTGGCGTCGGAGAGCCTGAGATAACCGCCCTTGGCGCCGGGAACCGCGCCCTTGACCAAAATCAGGCCACGCTCGGTATCGGTGGCGACCACTTGCAGGTTCTGTACGGTGACCTGTTTCGCGCCCATGTGACCGGCCATCTTCTTGCCCTTGAACACACGGCCGGGATCCTGGCACTGGCCGGTGGAACCGAGGGCGCGGTGAGAAACGGAGACGCCGTGGCTGGCGCGCAGACCAGCAAAATTGTGCCGTTTCATGCCGCCGGCAAAGCCCTTGCCGATGCTAACGCCACAGGCGTCCACATACTGGCCGGGCGCGAAGTGATCGACGGAAAGCGATGCGCCAACCTCGAGAAGAGCGTCGGGATCGACCCGGAATTCGCCGAGACGGTGCTTCGGCTCCACCTTGGCCTTGGCGTAATGGCCGCGCATGGCCTTGCCCACATTCTTGACCTTGGCCGTGCCCACGCCCAGCTGTACCGCCGAATAGCCGCGCGTGTCCTGGGACGCGACCGACACCACCTGGCAGTCGTCCACCTGGAGTACGGTGACCGGAACATGCACGCCCGAATCGTTAAAGACGCGCGACATACCGAGTTTGCGGGCAATGATTCCTGAACGCATGCTCGTCATTCCTAGAGCTTGATTTCCACGTCCACGCCGGAGGCGAGGTCGAGTTTCATCAACGCATCCACGGTCTGCGGCGTCGGATCGATAATGTCCAGAAGCCGCTTATGGGTACGAATTTCAAATTGTTCCCGTGATTTCTTGTCGATATGGGGCGAACGCAAAACCGTGAACTTCTCGATACGCGTGGGCAGCGGGATCGGTCCCCGTACCTGGGCGCCGGTCCGCTTGGCGGTCTCCACGATCTCCACGGTGGACTGGTCGAGCACGCGGTGATCGAACGCCTTGAGCCGTATGCGGATGTTCTGGTTTTCCATTACGCCGTTTCCTACTCGATGATATCCGCGACGACGCCGGCGCCCACGGTGCGGCCACCCTCGCGGATGGCGAAACGCAGGCCCTTGTCCATGGCGATGGGAACGATGAGCTCCACGTTCATGGTCACATTGTCGCCGGGCATGATCATCTCGGTGCCCGCGGGAAGTTCGATAGTCCCCGTCACATCCGTGGTGCGGAAGTAAAACTGGGGACGGTAATTACCGAAGAACGGCGTGTGGCGTCCGCCCTCGTCCTTGGTCAGGATATAGGCCTCGGCCTTGAACTTGGTGTGCGGCGTGATCGAACCGGGGGCGGCGAGAACCTGGCCGCGCTCCACCTCTTCACGCTTGGTGCCGCGCAGCAGCGCCCCGATATTGTCGCCCGCCTCGCCCTGGTCCAAGAGCTTGCGGAACATCTCGACGCCGGTACACACCGTCTTCTGGGTGTCTTTGAGGCCGACAATCTCGATCTCGTCATTGACGTTGACCACGCCGCGCTCCACGCGCCCGGTGACCACCGTGCCGCGCCCGGAGATCGAGAACACGTCCTCGATGGGCATCAGGAAGGGCTGGTCCTTGGGACGGTCGGGCTGCGGAATATACTCATCCACCGCCTTCATCAACTCCATGATGGAATCCGCGCCCGTGGCCTGGTCGCCGCCTTCCAGGGCGGCCAGCGCCGAACCCTTGATGATGGGAATGTCGTCGCCGGGAAAATCGTAGGAGCTGAGCAGCTCGCGCAGCTCAAGCTCAACCAGTTCCAGCAGTTCCGGATCGTCCACCTGGTCAACCTTGTTCATGTAGACAACGATCGCCGGAACGCCAACCTGGCGCGCCAGAAGAATGTGCTCGCGGGTCTGCGGCATGGGACCGTCGGCCGCCGAAACAACCAGAATGCCGCCGTCCATCTGCGCCGCGCCGGTAATCATGTTCTTCACGTAATCGGCGTGACCGGGACAGTCCACATGGGCGTAGTGGCGGTTCTCGGTCTCGTATTCCACATGGGCCGTGGAAATGGTGATGCCGCGCTCTCTTTCCTCGGGCGCCTTGTCAATCTGGTCAAAGGCCGTGAACTCGGCACCGCCACCCTCGGACAGAACTTTCGTGATCGCCGCCGTCAGCGTCGTCTTGCCGTGGTCAACATGGCCAATGGTGCCGATGTTGCAATGGGGCTTGGTGCGCTCAAACTTTTCCTTCGACATCTCTTAATTCTCCATTAGCCCGACAGCTTTTCGCGGACTTCGTCCGCCACATGCTGGGGAACCTGTTCATAGTGATCGAAATGCATGCTGTACTGGGCGCGGCCCTGGCTCATGGAACGTAGCGTGTTCACATAACCGAACATATTGGCCAGCGGCACCTGGGCGCCGATGACACGGGCATTGCCGCGCTGTTCCATACCGCCCATCTGGCCGCGACGGCTGTTGAGGTCGCCGATGATGTCGCCCATGTAGTCTTCCGGGGTCACCACCTCGACCCGCATCATGGGCTCGAGAAGGACCGGACCGGCCTGGGAGATGCCCTCGCGGAAAGCCGCGCGGGCGGCGATCTCGAAGGCCATGACGCTGGAATCCACGTCATGATGGGCGCCGTCCACCAGAGTCGCCTTGAAGTCGATGACCGGGAAACCGACGATAACGCCAGATTCGCAGGAGGATTTCAGGCCCTTTTCCACGCCGGGGATGTATTCCTTGGGCACGCGGCCACCGACGACGGCGCTCTCGAACTGGAAGCCTTCGCCGGGCTCCAGGGGCTCGAACTGGAGCTTGATGCGCGCGAACTGGCCCGAGCCGCCAGTCTGTTTCTTGTGGGTATGATCGATTTCGAAGGACTTGGTAATGGTTTCGCGATAGGCCACCTGGGGTGCGCCCACATTAGCCTCTACATTGAATTCGCGCTTCATGCGGTCAACCAGAATTTCGAGATGAAGCTCGCCCATGCCCTTGATCACGGTCTGGGCGCTTTCATGGTCCACCGAGACCTGGAAGGAGGGGTCTTCGGAAGCAAGACGGGCCAAAGCCACGCCCATCTTTTCCTGGTCGGCCTTGGTCTTGGGTTCCACCGCCACTTCGATCACCGGATCGGGGAATTCCATGCGCTCGAGGATCACGGCCTTGTCGGGATCGCACAGGGTGTCGCCGGTGGTGGTGGCCTTGAGACCGGCGATGGCGACGATATCGCCGGCGCGGGCCTCTTTGATGTCTTCGCGGCTGTTGGAATGCATCTGCAGCATGCGGCCAATACGCTCGCGCTTGCCCTTGACCGAATTGAGGGTGCTGGCGCCGGTCTCCACCACGCCCGAATAGATGCGGGCAAAGGTCAGCGAGCCCACAAAGGGATCGGTCATGACCTTGAAGGCGAGAGCGGCGAAAGGCTCGTCATCGGAGCTTTCGCGCACCATTTCCTCGTCGGAATCGGGATGCACACCCTTGATGGCCGGCACTTCGGTGGGGGCAGGCAGAAAATCCACCACCGCGTCGAGAAGCGGCTGCACGCCCTTGTTCTTGAAAGCCGAGCCACAGAGGACCGGGACGAAGTCACCGGAAAGGGTGCCCTTGCGGATACAGGCCTTGAGGGTCTCCATATCGGGCTCGTTGCCCTCGAGATAGGCCTCCATGGCCGCATCGTCCTGTTCCACCGCGTGCTCGATGAGCTTTTCACGGTATTCGGCGGCCTTTTCAGCCAAGTCGGCGGGAACGTCCACTTGATTGTATTTGGCGCCCAGTTCCTCGTCTTCCCAGATCACCGCCTTCATGAGAAGGAGGTCAACGAGACCGGCATATTCGGCCTCTGATCCGACGGGAAGCTGGAGCACCAGCGGCACCGCGCCGAGACGGTCGTCGATCATCTCCACGCAGCGGTAGAAATCGGCGCCGGTGCGGTCCATTTTGTTGACGAAACACATGCGCGGAACGCCGTATTTGTCGGCCTGGCGCCAGACTGTCTCCGACTGCGGCTCGACACCGGCGACGCTGTCGAACACGCAAACCGCGCCGTCAAGCACACGCAGGCTGCGCTCCACCTCAATGGTGAAATCCACATGGCCCGGAGTGTCGATGATATTGATACGGTGATCGTTCCAGAAGCAGGTGGTGGCGGCCGAGGTAATGGTAATACCCCGCTCCTGCTCCTGCTCCATCCAGTCCATAGTGGCGGCGCCGTCATGGACCTCGCCGATTTTATGGGAGACACCCGTGTAATAGAGGACGCGCTCGGTGGTGGTGGTCTTGCCAGCGTCGATATGCGCCATGATACCGATGTTACGGTAACGATCTATGGGAGTCTTGCGCGCCATTGCCGGGTCCGTCCTTTAAAGCTCTACCAGCGGTAATGGGCGAAAGCACGATTGGCTTCGGCCATACGGTGGGTGTCTTCGCGCTTTTTCACCGCGGAGCCACGGTTTTCGGCGGCATCGCTGAATTCGTTGCTGAGGCGGCCCACCATGGTGGTCTCGGAACGCGCCCGCGCGCTGGCGATAAGCCAGCGGATGGCCAGAGCCTGGGCGCGGTCGGAGCGAACCTCGACGGGCACCTGATAGGTGGCGCCACCGACACGGCGCGAACGCACTTCGACGCCGGGACGCACATTGTCCAGGGCCTCGCGGAATGTCTTGAGGGGATCGCCGCCGGAACGGCTCTCGATGGTGTCCAGCGCGCCATAGACGATGGTTTCGGCAACGGATTTCTTGCCATCCACCATGAGACAGGTGATGAACTTGGCGAGAACCCGGTCGCCATATTTGGCATCGGGCATGACCTCGCGTTTTTCGGCTGCGTGACGTCGCGACATGAGGGACCTGCTCTTTTCCGGCTATTTCGGGCGCTTGGCGCCGTATTTGGAGCGACGCTGGCGGCGGTCGCTGACGCCCTCGGTATCGAGCACGCCACGGATCACGTGATAGCGCACACCGGGAAGATCCTTGACGCGGCCGCCGCGGATCATCACCACCGAGTGTTCCTGGAGATTATGGCCCTCGCCGGGAATATAGCTCGTGACCTCGAAACCGTTGGTGAGACGTACGCGAGCCACCTTACGCAGAGCCGAGTTCGGCTTCTTCGGCGTAGTCGTATAGACGCGCACACAGACCCCACGCTTTTGCGGACATGACTCAAGCGCCGGCACCTTGGTCCGGACAAATGGCGTCTTACGGGGCTTGCGCACCAACTGGTTAACCGTGGGCATACGTTGCCTGTTCCCTACGTTGTGGACCGACCTTAAAAAAACACAAGCGGATCAAGCACATAATCACCAGAGGAAAAACCCTTCCTCCGGCGAATGCTTGTCCGCCGTTGTGGTGCGATCGGGGCCAAAAATTATATGTTCGTGTCTTAGCGAGGATGCGTCTAGACCGTGCGGCCCACCACCATCCTCAAAAAGGTTGGCGCATACTAGTGACGCCCTTACATGCAGTCAAGCAAAACAACGGCACTTTTTTTGCACCTGCGAAATCGCCTCAAATCCGCAGTATTCCAGTGCAAACCGGGGGGTGTTGAAGCCCCCCGCCCGGACCCTTGCGGAGCTTTCGCAAGGCGATGGCGCGCGGCGCGGGACAGCAGCCTCAACCGGCGGCGTCGGCGGGGGGGAGTTCCTCCACTTTCTCCGCATCGGGCGCGGCGGCTTCGGCTGCGGCCTTGGCGGCGGTGGCTTCGAGAAGCGCCTCCTCGGCTTCCACCTGCTTGCGCCGATCCTCCTCGATCACCCGGTCGCGATCCCCCGCGATCCGCCGCATGCGGTTCATGACCGAACCGGTTCCGGCGGGAATAAGGCGGCCGACGATGACGTTTTCCTTGAGCCCCTCGAGATTGTCCACCTTGCCCGACACCGCCGCTTCGGTCAGCACACGGGTGGTCTCCTGGAAGGAGGCCGCGGAAATGAAGGACGAGGTCTGGAGAGAGGCCTTGGTGATCCCCAGCAGCACCGGCTTGGTGGTGGCGGGTTTCAGCTTGTCTTTGACGGCCTTGGCGTTGATCACCTCGAATTCCTCGCGGTCTATCTGTTCACCCACAAGGAAGGTGGTTTCACCGGGCTCGATGATTTCCACTTTCTGCATCATCTGGCGCACGATCACTTCGATATGCTTGTCGTTGATCTTCACGCCCTGGAGACGGTAGACGTCCTGAATCTCGTTGACGAGATAGGAGGCCAGCGCCTCGACACCGAGCACATGCAGGATATCGTGAGGCACGGGATTACCGTCCATGAGCGGATCGCCCACATCCACGTAATCGCCTTCCTGAACGCTGAGATGCTTGCCCTTGGGCAGCATGTATTCCATCGGCTCCTTGCCTTCCTCGGTGGGAACCACAACGATCCGGCGCTTCATCTTGTAATCCTTGCCGAATTCCACGCGCCCGGCGATTTCGGTAATGATGGCGTAGTCCTTGGGCTTACGCGCCTCGAACAACTCCGCCACTCGCGGCAGACCACCGGTAATATCGCGGGTCTTGGTGGATTCCTTCGGAATACGGGCGAGAACGTCGCCGGCCTTCACATGTTCGCCATTCTCGACGCTGAGGATGGCGTCCTCGGAAAGGAAGTAACGGGCCTCGAGCTCGTTATCCAGCATCACCACCTTGTCTTTCTTGTCGCGCAAGGTGATGCGGGGCTTCAAATCGCCGCCGCGGGGCTGTTGTTTCCAGTCGAGAACCACCTTGTTGGAAATACCCGTGGTTTCGTCCAGAACCTCGCGCATGGAAAGACCTTCCACGAGGTCGACGAAATTCACGTTGCCTTCCTTTTCGGTGATGATGGGCAGGGTATAGGGATCCCATTCGACGATGGTGGTGCCCTTTTTGACTTTGGCGCCGTCCTTGACCAGAAGCTTGGCGCCATAGGGAAGGCGATGGTGGGCGCGTTCCTTGCCCCCCACATCCAGGGCCAGCTGCATGTTGCGGCCCATGACCACCTGCAGGCCATTACTGTCCTTCACCAGGTTCTTGTTTTTGAGAACCACCTTGGCGTCGAAGCTGGCCTCGATGCTGGACTGTTCCGAACCGCGCTGGACCGCGCCGCCGATATGGAAGGTACGCATGGTGAGCTGGGTGCCCGGCTCGCCGATGGACTGGGCGGCGATCACACCCACCGCTTCGCCCACATTGACCGGCGTGCCACGGGCCAGGTCGCGGCCGTAACAACGGCCGCAGACGCCGCCCCGTGAGTTACAGGTCAGGACCGAACGAATCTTCACTTCCTCGATTCCCGATTCCTTGATCGCGCCGAGCGATGATTCTTCGATCAATTCACCGCCCTTGACGTGAACTGTACCGGAGGCGGGATCGACAATATCCTCCACCGCGGTACGGCCGAGGATGCGTTCCTCCAGCGGATCAATAATGTCGCCGCCTTCCACCACCGCGCGCACGGTGAAGCCTTCCTTACAGCCGCAATTATCTTCGACGATGATGCAGTCCTGGGCCACGTCCACGAGGCGGCGGGTGAGATAACCCGAATTCGCCGTCTTCAGCGCCGTGTCGGCGAGACCCTTGCGTGCGCCGTGGGTGGAGTTGAAGTATTCGAGAACGCTCAGGCCTTCCTTGAAGTTGGAAATGATGGGGGTCTCGATGATCTCGCCCGAGGGCTTGGCCATGAGACCGCGCATGCCGGCGAGCTGTTTGATCTGGGCGGCTGAACCACGGGCGCCGGAATGGGCCATCATGTAGACTGAGTTCACCTCGCCGTCCTGATTGCCTTTTTCATGGGGCGTCATGACCTGCATCATCTGGTCGGCCACCTTGTCGGTGCATTGCGACCAGGCATCCACCACCTTGTTGTATTTCTCGCCCTGGGTGATGAGGCCGTCGAGATACTGTTGTTCGTAGCCGCGCACCATGTCTTCGGTCTCGGTCACCAGCTTGCCCTTGGAATCGGGGATCACGAGGTCGTCCTTGCCGAAGGAAATACCGGCCCTGCAGGCATGGTGGAAACCCAGCGACATGAGCCGATCGGCGAAAATCACGGTCTCTTTCTGACCGCAATGGCGATAGACGATATCGATGGCGCTGCTGATTTCCTTCTTGGTCATCAGGGTGTTGACGATATCGAATCCGAATTTCGGATGACGCGGCAGAATCTCCGAAATCAGCATACGGCCGGGCGTGGTCTCCACCCGCGTGCGGATGGGATTACCCTCGCTGTCCACGGTGTGGTAGCGGCAGGAAATCTTGCTGTGCAGCGTCACCGAACCACTTTCCAGCGCGTGCTGGATTTCGCCCACATCGCCAAAGGACATACCCTCGCCGAGAGCGCCATCACGCACCAGAGTGAGATAGTAGAGGCCGAGCACAATATCTTGGGACGGCACGATGATGGGCTTGCCGTTCGACGGACTGAGGATGTTGTTGGTGGACATCATCAGCACCCGGGCCTCGAGTTGGGCTTCCAGGGACAGAGGCACATGAACCGCCATCTGGTCGCCGTCGAAGTCGGCGTTGAAGGCGGCGCAGACCAGCGGGTGAAGCTGGATCGCCTTGCCTTCGATGAGAACCGGTTCGAAGGCCTGAATCCCTAAGCGGTGCAGGGTCGGCGCCCGGTTCAGCAGAACCGGATGCTCGCGGATCACCTGTTCGAGGATATCCCAGACCTCGGGGCGTTCCTTTTCCACCATGCGCTTGGCCGCCTTGATGGTGGTGGCCATGCCATAGCGTTCGAGGCGCGAATAGATGAAGGGCTTGAACAGTTCCAGCGCCATCTTCTTGGGCAGGCCGCATTGATGCAGCAACAGTTCCGGCCCCACCACGATCACCGAGCGGCCGGAATAATCCACGCGCTTGCCGAGAAGGTTCTGGCGGAAGCGGCCCTGTTTGCCTTTCAGCATATCCGAGAGCGATTTCAGCGGGCGCTTGTTGGCGCCGGTAATGACGCGGCCCCGCCGTCCGTTGTCGAACAGCGCGTCAACCGCCTCTTGCAGCATGCGTTTTTCGTTGCGCACGATGATGTCGGGCGCCCGCAGCTCCACCAGACGCTTCAACCGGTTGTTGCGGTTGATGACGCGGCGGTAGAGATCGTTGAGATCGGAGGTGGCGAAACGGCCGCCATCGAGCGGCACCAGGGGGCGCAGCTCGGGCGGAATCACGGGGATAACCTCAAGAATCATCCATTCCGGACGGGCATTGGTCTCGTTGAAGGCGTCCACCAGCTTGAGCCTTTTGACCAGCTTTTTGCGGCGCGCCTCGGAGCCGGTTTCACGAAGTTCCTCGCGGATGTCCTCGAGCTCCTCTTCGAGGTCGATGGCGCTGAGCATGTGGCGGATGGCCTCGGCGCCGATCATGGCGGTGAAACTCTCGTCGCCGAATTCCTCCAGCGCGTTGTGATACTGTTCCTCGTTGAGGAGATCACGGATGTTGAGTTCCGTCAGGCCCGGCTCCACCACCACGTAATTTTCGAAATAGAGGATGCGCTCGAGATCGCGCAGGGTCATGTCGAGGAGAAGGCCAATACGGCTGGGCAGTGATTTCAGGAACCAGATATGGGCCACCGGCGAGGCCAGTTCGATATGGCCCATGCGCTCGCGGCGCACGTTCTGGAGCGTGACTTCCACACCGCATTTCTCGCAGGTGATACCCTTGTATTTCATGCGTTTGTATTTACCGCACAGGCATTCGTAATCCTTGATGGGACCGAAAATACGGGCACAGAACAGGCCGTTACGCTCCGGCTTGAAGGTGCGATAGTTGATGGTTTCGGGTTTCTTGATCTCGCCGAAGGACCAGGAACGGATCCGTTCCGGGCTGGCGATGGAAATCCGGATCTGGTCGAAACTGGCCGGACCTGTCTGACCCAGAAACCTCATCAATTCGCTCATACGTATTCTCCTGCTTTCAATCTTTTGCCGCGCATCAGATGCGGATAATCTTTTCGTCCGGGCGGGAACATATGCCGCGCCCCATTTTCAAGCGCTTAGGGGGCGCGGTCCTTTAGCTCCACGTTGAGGCCCAGGGAGCGCAGTTCCATGACCAGAACGTTGAAGGACTCGGGAATCCCCGCCTCGAAATTGTCGTCGCCGCGGACGATGGTCTCATAGGCCTTGGTGCGGCCCGAAACGTCATCCGATTTCACCGTCAGCATTTCCTGCAAGGTGTAGGCGGCGCCATAAGCCTCCAGCGCCCAGACCTCCATCTCGCCGAAGCGCTGGCCGCCGAACTGCGCCTTACCACCCAGCGGCTGTTGGGTCACAAGGCTGTAGGGGCCGATGGAACGGGCGTGGATCTTGTCATCCACGAGATGGTGCAGTTTCAGCATATAGATGTAACCCACGGTCACCGAACGGTGGAAGGCCTCGCCGGTCTGGCCGTCGATCAGCGTCACCTGGCCGGAACTGTCGAGCCCCGCCTTGTCGAGCATCTCGATGATGTCGGCTTCGTGCGCGCCGTCGAAAACCGGAGAGGCGAAGGGAACACCATTGGTCAGGTTGCCCGCCAGTTCCACCACTTCGGCATCATTCATGCCGGTGACGCTGTTCCTATAGGTGTTGGCGTCGTAGATGGTCTTGAGGGATTTCTTCAAGGCCTTGGGCTTGTTCTCGCCACGTCCCACCTTGTCGAGCACGTCCTTGATCTGGCGCCCGAGCCCGGCCGAGGCCCAGCCCAGATGAGTCTCGAGGATCTGTCCCACGTTCATGCGCGACGGCACACCCAAGGGGTTGAGCACGATATCCACCTGGGTTCCGTCCTCGAGATAGGGCATGTCCTCGATGGGTACGATCTTGGAGATCACGCCCTTATTGCCATGGCGTCCGGCCATCTTGTCGCCGGGCTGAATCTTGCGCTTCACCGCCACGAACACCTTGACCATCTTCATCACGCCTGGCGGCAGGTCGTCGCCCGCCTCGACCTTGTCCACCTTGTTCTTGAAACGCTTTTCGAGGAAATCCAGGCTTTCGTCGAACTGTTTACGGAGTTCCTCCACCGCCGCCATAACCTTGTCGTTCTTGACGTCGATCTTGCGCCACAGGCCGGGTGCGGTGTCCTCGAGAAGTTTCTCGTTGATCTTGGCGCCGGACTTCATGCCCTTGGGGCCGCTGGCCACCGTCTGGCCGATGATCAGTTCCTGCAGGCGGGTGCGGAAGCTGCGATCGAGGATACCTCTTTCGTCGTCGCGGTCCTTGGCGAGACGTTCGATCTCGGCCCGTTCGATGGCCAGAGAGCGCTCGTCCTTTTCCACGCCGCGGCGCGAGAAAACCCGCGCTTCCACCACCGTGCCGGCGACGCCGGGGGGCAGACGCAGCGAGGTATCGCGCACATCGGATGCCTTGTCGCCGAAAATGGCGCGCAGCAGTTTTTCCTCCGGCGTCATGGGAGATTCGCCCTTGGGCGTCACCTTGCCGACGAGGATATCGCCGGGATGCACCTCGGCGCCGATATAGACGATACCCGCCTCGTCGAGGCTGCGCATGGCTTCCTCGCCCACATTGGGAATGTCGCGGGTGATTTCCTCCTGGCCCAGCTTGGTGTCACGGGCCATGACCTCGAATTCCTCGATATGGATCGAGGTGAAGACATCATCGCGCACGATACGCTCGGAGATGAGGATCGAATCTTCGAAGTTGTAGCCATTCCAGGGAACGAAGGCCACCAGCACGTTACGGCCCAGGGAGAGCTCGCCGAGATTGGTGGAGGGGCCGTCGGCGATGATGTCGCCGGCCTTGATCACGTCGCCCTTTCGCACCAGCGGGCGCTGGGTGATGCTGGTGTTCTGGTTGGAACGCTGGAACTTGCTCAGGGTGTAGATATCCACGCCCGACTGGGAGTGGGAGGTCTCCTTTTCGGTGACGCGGATGACGATGCGGTTGGCGTCCACCTGGTCCACCACGCCGGAACGCCGCGCACCGATGGCGACACCCGAATCGCGGGCCACCGTTTCTTCCATGCCGGTACCCACCAGCGGTGATTCACTGCGCAGCAGCGGCACCGCCTGGCGCATCATGTTGGAGCCCATCAGCGCCCGGTTGGCGTCATCGTTCTCGAGGAAGGGGATGAGAGACGCGGCCACGGAAACCAGCTGTTTCGGCGAGACATCCATGTAATCGATGTCCTTGGGGCTGACCATGACGAAGTCGCCCTCGGAACGGCAGCTGATGAGGTCGGAGACGAAATGACCCTTGGCGTCGAGCTCGGAATTGGCCTGGGCCAGGGTATAGCGGCCTTCCTCCATCGCCGAGAGGTAATGGACTTCGTTGGTGACCTTGCCCTTTTCCACCTTGCGGTAGGGGGCCTCGATAAACCCGTACTGGTTGACCCGGGCATAGGTGGCGAGCGAATTGATGAGTCCAATATTGGGCCCTTCGGGGGTTTCAATGGGACAGATACGCCCGTAATGGGTGGGGTGCACGTCGCGCACTTCGAATCCGGCGCGCTCGCGCGTCAGACCGCCCGGACCCAGCGCCGAGAGACGGCGCTTGTGGGTGATTTCCGACAGCGGATTGGTCTGGTCCATGAACTGCGAAAGCTGGGACGAGCCAAAGAACTCACGCACGGCGGCGGCTGCCGGCTTGGCGTTAATCAGGTCATGGGGCATGACGGTATCGATGTCCACGGAACTCATGCGCTCGCGGATGGCGCGCTCCATGCGCAGCAGGCCGATACGGTACTGGTTTTCCATCAATTCGCCCACCGAACGCACCCGCCGGTTGCCGAGATGATCGATATCGTCGATTTTACCGCGTTCGTCCTTGAGGCCGATGAGGATGCGGACGATTTCGAGAACGTCCTGTTTGCGCAGAACACGAACCGTGTCCTCGCATTCCTGTTCGAGGCGGGCATTCATCTTGACCCGGCCCACCGCCGAGAGGTCATAGCGCTCGGAATTGAAGAACAGGCTGTTGAACAGGGCCTCGGCGGTTTCCAGGGTCGGCGGCTCGCCCGGGCGCATGACCCTGTAGATATCGATGAGGGCCTCTTTGCGGTCGAACTTCTTGTCCGCCGCCAGGGTGTTGCGCAGATAGGGGCCTACCCGCATATGGTCGATGTCGAGCGTGGTGATCTCGGTGATGCCGAGTTCTTCGAGAAGAGCCAGGGATTCCTCGGTGATTTCGTCACCCGCCTCGACGTGGATTTCACCGCTCTCTTCGCTGATGAGGTCGTTGGCGAAATAATGTCCGATCAGATCCTCGTCGGGAATCAGGAGTTCTTTCAGACCGGCCTCGGTGAGCTTGCGGGTAAGCCGGAGCGTAACCTTGGTCCCGGCCTCCACCACCGTTTTTCCGGTCTTGGCGTTGAGCAGATCGGTGGGCACCTTGAGGCCATGAAGCTGTTCGGGGGCAAAGGGAGTTTTCCACCCTTTCTTGTTCTTGGTACGGGTGTAATCCACCGTCCCGTAGTAGTGATTGAGGATGTCCTCCTTGGACATGCCGAAGGCTTCGGTGGGGGCGAGAGTCTTACCCTGGGCCGCGGCCTTCGCGCGCCGGGACTCGGTGTCGTCGCTGTCGAGCGCCATCAGCAGCGTGGTCACGGGAAGCTTGCGGCGGCGGTCGATACGCACATAGACAAGATCCTTGGCGTCGAATTCAAAATCGAGCCAAGAGCCGCGATAGGGAATGACGCGTGCAGTGAAGAGGAACTTGCCCGAGGTATGGGTCTTGCCCTTGTCATGATCGAAGAACACACCGGGGCTGCGGTGCATCTGGGATACGATTACCCGCGAGGTGCCATTGATAATAAAGGTGCCGCGCTTGGTCATGAGCGGCATATCGCCCATGTAGACGTCCTGTTCCTTGATGTCGCGGATGGAGCGCGAGCCGGTTTCCTCGTCCACATCCCAGACCACGAGGCGCAGAGTCACCTTGAGAAGCGCAGCGTAGGTGACGCCGCGCTGTTTGCATTCCTCGACGTCGTATTTCGGATCTTCAAGGTCGTATTTGACGAATTCCAGCTCGGCGCGATCGGAAAAATCCCGGATCGGGAATACCGACTTGAACACCGCCTGCAGGCCGCTGTCGGGGCGGTCATCGGCGGGCACATCCCGCTGCAGGAACTGTTCGTAGGATTGACGCTGAACCTCGATCAGGTTCGGCATCGGCGCCACTTCGTGAATGCGTCCGAAACCCCTGCGAATTCGCTTCCGGCCTGTAAACGACAATGTCATTCTTTGCTACCTCGCCACCTTGCGTTCATGTGCCGAGAGAGCCTCTGCCACAATGGCTGAAAGCTCCCCGGCGAAAAAACTTATCCACCGCCTGTTTTCCTGCCCGCAACGGACAGAAAAAAGCGGCAACAGGGAAACCGGAATCACGGACCAACCGCCGGTTTCCGATTTCCCTGTTAAGAGCCTGCTTATTTGAGCTCGACGGTTGCGCCGGCTTCTTCAAGCTGTTTCTTGAACTTCTCCGCGTCTTCCTTGCTTACGCCTTCCTTCACAGGCTTAGGCGCGCCTTCCACAAGGTCCTTGGCCTCTTTCAGCCCGAGGCTGGTAATGGCGCGGACTTCCTTGATCACATTGATTTTCTTCTCGCCGATGGCCGCCAGAACAACAGTGACTTCGTCACTTTCCTCGGCGGCGGCGCCACCTTCGGCGGCCGGAGCGGCGGCAACGGCGGCTACCGGAGCCGCTGCCGACACACCCCATTTTTCTTCCAACAGGGTGCTGAGTTCCGCCGCTTCGATGACGGTAAGCGATGAGAGTTCATCAACGAGTTTATCTAGTTTTGCCACGATCTTTCTCCTTGGCTTGAACGGTCGTTATCGAAAAAAACGCACTCAGGCGGCGTCACCATTTGCGGCATAGGCGCCCACCACACGGGCAACCTGCCCGGCGGGAGCCTGAAGAATTCCGGCGATACGAGTGGCCGGGGTATTCAGCATGCCGACGATGTTGGCCCGTGCCTCATCAAGGGAAGGCAGAGCCGCCAACACCTTGATGCTGTCCACATCGAGCTCTTTATCGTCAAGAGCCCCGCCGAGAATGACCAGCTTGTCGTTTTCCTTGGCAAATTTCACCACCACCTTGGCTGCAGCCACCGGATCTTGCGATACGGCGATGGCGGTGGGACCAACGAAATGAGAAGCCAACCCCTCGAAACGGGTTCCTTCCAGGGCGCGACGCGCGAGCCGATTCTTGGTCACCTTGAAACGGGCTTCCGCCGCACGCATCCGGTTTCTGAGGTCGGATGATTCGGCCACCGTCAGGCCATTCTGGTGGGTTATCACCAGAAGCTGGCTGTCGGTGAAAGCCTGGTTCAGATCGGCGACCACTTTCTCTTTCTGAGATCGGTCCACTTGTCGTCTCCGATAAACATGGCCCGGCAGACGTCCCACTCGGGGACACTTTCCGGTCCGGTTTGCACAACGGGATCCTTGGGCCACAACGGCCCCGGCTCCCACTCGCCTGCCCCAGAAGTTCAAGCCTTCCGCCCATTCCTCCAGGAGATTCCCGAAGCAACGGGCAAGCGGTTGATCTGCTGTCTCATGCGGGCGGCGCTTGCCATTAGGCGCCGCGGAAAATCTCCCAGGGAAAACCCCCAAGAAATGATCCGAGGCAACACCCACAGTCTCGGACAGGGCGAAGAACCGGTTTCCCGGCCTCCGCACCCACACCGCCCCGGCCCCTGGGGGCTGAAACGGTGGTGGATTATGTTGCTCTCTGTCTCTAGCGGCGGCCCTATGCCGCGCCCAGAGAAGAGAGATCAAGGCGCACCCCCGGCCCCATGGTGGAGCAGATGGAGGCCTTGCGCATATATGTTCCTTTCACGCCCGACGGCTTGGCCTTGGCGATGGCGCCCATGAAGGCACGCAGATTTTCCACCAGGTCGCTTTCGGAGAAACTGGCCTTGCCGATTCCGGCATGGATCACCCCGGCCTTTTCGGCGCGGAATTCCACCTGGCCGCCCTTGGCCGCCTCTACCGCGGCCGTCACGTCCTGGGTCACCGAACCGAGCTTGGGATTGGGCATCAGCCCGCGTGGTCCCAGAACCTTGCCCAGCTTGCCCACCACGGCCATCATGTCGGGGGTGGCGATACAGCGGTCGAATTCGATCCCGCCTTTTTCGATCTTTTCCGCCAGATCCTCGGCGCCCACAATATCGGCACCGGCGGCTTGCGCTTCCTTGGCCTTGTCGCCCTTGGCGAAGACGGCCACGCGCAGGGTCTTGCCGGTGCCCTTGGGCAGCATCATGACGCCACGCACCATCTGGTTGGAATGGCGGATATCGATGCCGAGACAGACCGCTACTTCGATGCTTTCATCGAACTTGGCCGCGGCCCCCTGTTTCACCAGCTTCACCGCTTCGTCGATGGAATAGACCTGATCCACGTCCACGCCCTCGCGGGCCTTACGCATTCTTTTTCCTTCTTTCGCCATCATCCTACTCCATCACCTCGATGCCCATGGAACGGGCCGACCCCGCCACAATGCGGCAGGCCGCTTCCATATCGTTGGCGTTGAGATCCTCCATTTTCTTTTCGGCGATCTCGCGCACCTGGGCCATGGTCACGCGGCCCACAATTTCCTCGCGGCCGGTCAGGCCCGAACCCTTGGCCACCTTGGCCGCCTTCTTCAGGAAGTAGGAGGCGGGCGGCGACTTGGAGATGAAGGAAAAGCTGCGATCGCTGTAGACCGTGATGGTCACGGGGATCGGCATACCCTGTTCCATGCCCTGGGTATGGGCGTTGAACGCCTTGCAGAATTCCATGATGTTGACGCCGCGCTGGCCCAGGGCCGGCCCCACGGGGGGGGACGGATTCGCCTGTCCGGCGGGTATTTGTAACTTGATGTAGCCGTCTATTTTCTTAGCCATTATATCCCTCAATTATTCCTTCATGCGCTTCCTTCGGGAGCGCGGTACGGCCATGGCAGGCCTCCCGCGCCTTTCACCCTCCAGGGAACCTCCCCCGGGGGCGGAAACGTCATGGGTGTCTAAACTTTCTCCACCTGTCCGTATTCCAGTTCCACCGGCGTGGAGCGCCCGAATATGGAAACTGAAACTTTTAATCTCGCCTTTTCCTCGTCCACATCTTCCACCATCCCGTTAAAGGAGGTGAAGGGGCCGTCGCTGACCCTGACCTGTTCGCCGACCTCGAAAGTCACCGACGGCTTGGGCCGTTCGATGCCTTCCTGGACCTGGTGCAGGATGCGGTTGACCTCGGCCTCGGAGACCGGAGAGGCGCCGCCATGACTGCCGCCCAGGAAACCCGTCACCTTGGGTGTGTTGTTCACCAGATGCCAGGCCTCGTCCGTCATATCCATCTTCACCAGCACATAGCCGGGGAAAAACTTGCGTTCGGAACTGACGCGCGCACCGCGGCGCATCTCCACCACTTCCTCGGTGGGCACCAGAACTTCCTCGAATTTGTCCTCCAGGCCTTTTTGCCGGGCCTGATCCTTGATCGATTCGGCGACCTTGCGCTCGAACCCGGAATAGACATGAAGAACGTACCATTTGTGGGACATGGAATTCAGCTTCCCAATCCGAGAAGAAGGCGCACCCCGGCAGCCATCAGACGGTCCACGAAAAAGAAAAATATCGCCGCCATGAACACGAAGATGAACACCATCCCCGTGGCGACCATGGTTTCCTTGCGGCTCGCCCAGGTCACCTTGGAGACCTCCTGGCGCACCTCGCGGACAAACTGTGATGGATTTACCTTTGCCATACCCTCATATCCGGCCAAACATCCGGCCAACAAAAACTTCTATTTCCAACCACGCCCTAGATGGCGGCGCGGACAAACCCTGTAAAGACCGCGCCCAACCAAAGCGGCGCGAAAGAAACTGGCAGGAGTGGAGGGGCTCGAACCCGCAACCTCCGGTTTTGGAGACCGGCGCTCTACCAGTTGAGCTACACTCCTCCGGCGTCCACGGGACGCTCTCTTTAACCTCCGAACCCGAAGAGCATCCGGGAACACCCGGGGAAGCTCAGAACGGACAACGAGCGGAAGACTTTCACCTCCCGCCTTTACTAAAAACGCAAATTTAGGTGCGCCGCAGACACGCACTTTGCGAAATTCGCAATCCCCCCTACTCGATGATATCCGCGACGACGCCGGCGCCCACGGTGCGGCCACCCTCGCGGATGGCGAAACGCAGGCCCTTGTCCATGGCGATGGGAACGATGAGCTCCACGTTCATGGTCACATTGTCGCCGGGCATGATCATCTCGGTGCCCGCGGGAAGTTCGATAGTCCCCGTCACATCCGTGGTGCGGAAGTAAAACTGGGGACGGTAATTACCGAAGAACGGCGTGTGGCGTCCGCCCTCGTCCTTGGTCAGGATATAGGCCTCGGCCTTGAACTTGGTGTGCGGCGTGATCGAACCGGGGGCGGCGAGAACCTGGCCGCGCTCCACCTCTTCACGCTTGGTGCCGCGCAGCAGCGCCCCGATATTGTCGCCCGCCTCGCCCTGGTCCAAGAGCTTGCGGAACATCTCGACGCCGGTACACACCGTCTTCTGGGTGTCTTTGAGGCCGACAATCTCGATCTCGTCATTGACGTTGACCACGCCGCGCTCCACGCGCCCGGTGACCACCGTGCCGCGCCCGGAGATCGAGAACACGTCCTCGATGGGCATCAGGAAGGGCTGGTCCTTGGGACGGTCGGGCTGCGGAATATACTCATCCACCGCCTTCATCAACTCCATGATGGAATCCGCGCCCGTGGCCTGGTCGCCGCCTTCCAGGGCGGCCAGCGCCGAACCCTTGATGATGGGAATGTCGTCGCCGGGAAAATCGTAGGAGCTGAGCAGCTCGCGCAGCTCAAGCTCAACCAGTTCCAGCAGTTCCGGATCGTCCACCTGGTCAACCTTGTTCATGTAGACAACGATCGCCGGAACGCCAACCTGGCGCGCCAGAAGAATGTGCTCGCGGGTCTGCGGCATGGGACCGTCGGCCGCCGAAACAACCAGAATGCCGCCGTCCATCTGCGCCGCGCCGGTAATCATGTTCTTCACGTAATCGGCGTGACCGGGACAGTCCACATGGGCGTAGTGGCGGTTCTCGGTCTCGTATTCCACATGGGCCGTGGAAATGGTGATGCCGCGCTCTCTTTCCTCGGGCGCCTTGTCAATCTGGTCAAAGGCCGTGAACTCGGCACCGCCACCCTCGGACAGAACTTTCGTGATCGCCGCCGTCAGCGTCGTCTTGCCGTGGTCAACATGGCCAATGGTGCCGATGTTGCAATGGGGCTTGGTGCGCTCAAACTTTTCCTTCGACATGGGTCTTTTCCTTCAAACAATCTCAAAAAAAATCAGGCCGCCTTTTAAATCTTTCCCGTGAAAGCGGCGCCTTCAATCTGGAGCGGGTGATGGGAATCGAACCCACGTGACCAGCTTGGAAGGCTGGGGCTCTACCATTGAGCTACACCCGCTGTGGCTGGTTCTCCATCGCCCTTACGGCTCTTCCGAACCTTATCGTCCTTGCCTCCAAAACACTCCCCTCGACATAAATGGTGGAGGGGGTAGGATTCGAACCTACGTAGACGTACGTCGGCAGATTTACAGTCTGCTGCCTTTAACCACTCGGCCACCCCTCCGCGCCAAGGGTATATCAGCGCAACGGATTGGGAACTATGGTGATTTCCAAAGCGATGTCAACGTCAAAAAGATGCAAAAAAAGGGCACACCAAACAGTCCGCCCCGGATGCACCCGGCCCACACAACTTGAAGTTTTAGCGTATCCATACTAGGACCGATTTCCATGAGGCACAAGCACCAGAAACCACATCCCAAAAAACGTCCCCCCCGGCGCCGTTCCGCCTCTGGAAAAGGGTCCAAAAGCGGCGGCGTTCCATGGCTTTACGGCACTCATACGGTGCTCGCCGCCCTGGCCAACCCGCAGCGCCGCTGTCACCGTCTTCTCCTCACGCCCGAAGCCCGGAGCAACATGGGGCCGCGGCTCGAAGAACTGATCGCCGAAAATACCGGCATTGACGGTGGTATCGACTTCGTGGAGGAAACCACGCGGGCCGGGATTTCAAAATTAGTACCCGAAGGCGCGGTGCATCAGGGCGTGGCCCTGAATGCCGACCCCTTGCCGGAGATGTCGCTGGCGGAGCTGTGCGCCATGGCGAAGCTGGCGGGGAACGGCGTGGCGGTGATCCTCGACCAGGTGAGCGACCCCCATAACGTGGGCGCGGTGCTGCGCACGGCGGCGGCCTTCGGCGCCCTGGCCGTGATCGTCACCGAGCGTCACGCCCCGGAAGCCACCGCCACCCTGGCAAAAGCCGCCAGCGGAGGGCTGGAGAAGGTGCCGCTGGTGCGGGTGGGCAATTTATCGCGCGCCATGAAGGAACTCAAAGACAACGGATTCTGGTGCGTCGGCCTCGACTCGCAGGCCGCACAGAGCCTTGCCGAAACCCCCATGAAGGGGCTGGTGGGCCTGGTTCTGGGAGCCGAAGGACGCGGCCTGCGCCGTCTTGTACATGAAAACTGTGACCTGATGGCGCATATCCCCCTGCAAAGCGGAATGGAAAGCCTCAATGTTTCCAACGCCGCCGCCATCGCCCTGTATGAATACAGCCGGCGCTCATGACCGTCGCCGCCTTCCCGTCGCCGTGCCTGAAGCTGTCGTTTCGTCTTGCCCTGTTCTACGCCGCCGTCTTTCTGGTGGTGGGCGTGCTCATGCCCTTCTGGCCGCTGTGGCTGAAGGAAACGCGAGGCATGAGCGCCGAGGAAATCGGCCTGTTGCTGGGGGTGGGACTGTGGATGAAGGTTCTGGCCAATCCCTTCTTCGCCCATTTTGCCGACCGCCGTCCGGAAAAGCGCCGCCTGCTGGGGGCCCTGGCGCTGGGGGCCCTGGCGGGGTTTTCCCTGTTCCACTGGGCGCAGGGGTTCTGGCAATTGCTGGCCGTGACCCTGGTCACCTTTTCCATGTTCACCGCCCTGATGCCCCTGGGCGAGAACCTGACCATGATCATCAGCTATGCCCACAAGCTGGATTACGGACGCATCCGGCTGTGGGGGTCGCTCACCTTTATCCTGGCCAGCGTCGGCGGCGGCGTGGTGCTGGTGGGGCTTCCCATCACCGCGGTGCTGTGGCTGGTTCTCGGTGGGGTGGTCCTGACCTTTCTCGCCGCGCTCCAGCTTCCCGACCCGGAGACCCCCGGAATTGGAGGAGGAATCGGAGGCGATTCCCAGGCCCCCGAAGCGCCTCTGCGGCGCATCCTCCGCGAACCCCGGTTTCTGCTTTTCCTCGCCGCCGCGGGGCTGATCCAGGCCAGCCACAGCGCCTATTACGGCTTCGCCACCCTGCTCTGGCGCGAGGCCGGGTTCGCCGATGATGTGATCGGCGCCCTGTGGGGCACCGGGGTCATGGCCGAGGTTCTATTATTCGCCTTCAGCAGCACCGTCATGGCCCGGGTCACACCTTCCACCCTTCTTATGATCGCGGCGGCGGCCGGGGCGCTGCGCTGGTGCGTGATCGGCGCCACCGCCAATCCGCTTTTGCTGTTCCCCATACAGACCCTGCACGCGCTGACCTTCGGCGCCACCCATCTCGCGGCCATGCATTTCATCGCCCGCACCGCGCCGCCGGGCTGTTCGGCCACCGCCCAGGGGCTTTATTCCTCCACCGCCATGGGCGGTCTGCTGGGCCTTGGTGTGATTCTGTCGGGATGGATTTTCCAGACCACGGGCGGCGGCGGCGCCTTCCTTGCCATGGCCGGACTGTCACTAGCGGGCGGCGGCTGCGCCTGGTTGTTGCACCGGCGCCGGCAGGGCGATAACGGGCCTCTTAATGTTGTGCCATGATAGGCGGGAGGCATGCCGGGGGGCCAGAAATTCCGTAATCAGGGCGGTGGACTCACCGAAGATGGCTTTCCCCGCCACCGCCATCACGGTCCGATAAAAATATTCACTTTGGCATCTTGAACCTCACCGCTTATATGTTCTGCTGGGTCACTAGCCGACCATCGACCACCACAGAGAAGCAGAGGAAGCGAACCTTCCTTATCAGGCCGCCCCATGGACCACCCTGTTAAAATATATCTTGCCGATCTGGCCCATACTCATTCCATTGAGGACATGGGACTGTCCGTGCCGCTGGGTATCGGCTACATCAAGGCCTATGCCGACAGCCAGCACGGCGCGGGCGTGGGTATTTCCCTTTTCAAGCATCCCGAAAAGCTCTTGGCCGCGGCCGCCGAGACGCCTCCCGATATTATCGGGCTTTCCAATTACGGCTGGAACGAGAACCTCAACCGCGTCATCGGCGGGTATATCCGGAAAACATACCCCGAGACCCTGATCATCGCCGGCGGCCCCAATATCGATTCCGAATCCGAGCGCCGGCTGGGATTCCTCAAACGGCATGATTATCTCGACTTCATGGTGATAGACGGTGGCGAGGAACCCTTCGCCGAAATGATCGACTGGTGGCGGGACCATCGAGGCGATACCGGCAACCTCCCCCTCAACATCGCCTGGCAGGACGAGGGCGGCCTGCATATGTCCGGCGAGCGCCCCGTGACGAAAAGGATCGAGAATATCGTTTCGCCCTATCTCAACGGAGACCTCGATGAGTTTCTCGAGGCCGGGATGTTTCCCATGCTGGAGACCAATCGCGGCTGTCCTTTCAAATGCACGTTCTGCGCATGGGGCGCGGCCTCGAAGGATCTGGTGAGGCGCTTCGACATAGACGTGGCCCTGGCCGAGATCGACTATGTGGGGGAGCGCTCCTCCGCCAGCAGCTGGATCCTCTGCGATGCGAATTTCGGGATTCTCAAGCGCGATGCCGACATTGCCCGCGCCATCAAGGCCGTTAACGAGAAAAAGGGGAAGCCGCTTATCTGTCAGTTATGGACGGCGAAAAACGTCACGGAACGCAACCTTGAAATTGGGGAAATCCTGGGGGAAATGTCGGTCCCCACCATAGCGGTGCAAAGCATGAGCACGAAGGTGCTGGAGAGTGTCCGCCGCGACAATATTTCCACCGAAGCCTATGTGAATTACCAGCAGAAATTCCACAAACTCGGTATCCGCACCGTGGCCGACCTGATCGTGCCCCTGCCCGGCGAAACACTGGACAGCCATGTCGAGGCCCTGCGGGATCTCATGGATTACGGCGTCGATGTTCTCGCCCTCCAGAACCTCCGGCTGTTGGCCGGCACCGAGGTCAATTCGAACAAGACCCGCGAGGAGTTCAAATTCTGCACCCGCTTTCGCCTGATCCCCGGAGACGCAGGTATTTACCGTTGCCCCGACGGAACCGAGCTTCGCGCCCTTGAATACGAGGAAAGCCCCCGGGAAACGACCACCATCACGGAACGGGAGATGTTCTTCTTTCGTCGTCTTCATTTTCTCATCGAATGCGCCTGGAGCAGCGATGAATCCGAAAAACTGTACATGATGTTCATCGTCGCCATGCTGCGGGACTGTAAACGGGAATTCGACGCCGCCGTCCTCGGCATCATGACGGGTTTTTCAAAAGTTCCCGGGGATATTCTTGCCGAGGCCGCGAAATACACGTTCGCCAGGTTTCCATCACTCGACGAGGGTGACGGCGAGCGCAAAATCACCTTGTCGGCGGAAACCTTTCGTCTGGCCGAGCCCAAAAGCAAGGGAGCCAGGGCGAAGGACGGCGCCGAACGTATCCTGTGTCTCGTCGAAAGCCCAAAGCGTTCGGAGTTTCGCGCCATTATCAACGAGGCCCGAACCAAGGAGCAGACGCTTTCCAAGCTTCTGCGCGGGGTCGGGATCAAGATGTGGGATCTCAAGCTTTCCATCAGCGATTACGCGTGAATTCACGCAGATCGGGAATCTCCCGGAGAACATCCAACGGGTCTCTTGACGCCACGTCACAATGGCGGATTCGGGGACATAACGGGCGGCCCTTGCGGAGAGGCCCGCAATGACCTTTATTATCATCCGTCTTATTCAGTAATGCCGGCGTAGCTCAGCTGGTAGAGCAGGGGTTTTGTAAACCTCAGGTCCGCGGTTCGAGTCCGTGCGCCGGCACCATTTTTCCATTTTTACGAAAGTTCCCAATCCATGAAAAATTCCTTTCTCAAGACCTTTCTCAGCGCAGGCATTTTCAGCTTTCTTGTCACTGGCGCCACAACCGCCGCCGAATTGCAGATCGAGGATATCGAGATCGGCAGCGGCATCGCGGCGGCCGATAACGACCGGTTGGCAGTGAATTATAAAGGCCATCTCGAGAACGGCACCGAATTCGACAATTCCTATAAGCGGGGCGAACCTTGGGAGTTCAACCTTGGCCAGGGAGAGGTGATCCGGGGCTGGGACAAGGGCCTGCGGGGCATGAAGGTGGGCGGCAAGCGGCGCCTCGTGATCCCCCCTGAAATGGGGTACGGCGGGGAGGATAAGGGCCTGATCCCACCCAACTCCACGCTTATTTTCGAGATCGAGTTGGTGGAAATACAATAGGGCGGGCCGGGAGACTTTTACTTTACTCCCCAAAAATTACCCCCAGAATTTACCAAGGGACATCTCACCACCCCCCCCATAGCCAGACCCCTACATAGCCCAGCCACAGCGAAGCGGAGGAAATGCCCATGTCCATGACCCTCATCCATACCGTCGGACACATATCCTTCGTCCTGACGGCGTTTTCTTTTTATGTGCGCGATATCCTGATGCTGCGCGCACTGGCCATCGTTTCGGGGATATTCGGCGTCTTCTACAGCTTTAACATCACCGTGGCGCCGCTGTGGCTGACCATCTTCTGGCTCTGCGTCTTCATGTCCATCAACGGCGTGCGTATCTTCAATATCCTCAGGGAACGCCAGGGAGTCTCGTTCACGGAAGAAGAGCAGGAACTGTTCGGCACCATCTTCCGCCAGTTCGCGCCGGTGGAGTTCATGAAGGTCATGCGCATCGCCGCCTGGAAGTCGGCACAGCCCGGAGAAATCCTGGCTACCCAGGGGGAGGAAATGGATGACGTGAAGCTCATCTTCAACGGCGAGGTGGCCATCGAGCGGGATGGCGGGGAAATCGCCCATTCCCGCGACGGCACCTTCATTGGCGAGATGTCCTTTATCAAGGGCGGCGCGGCCACGGCCACGGTGAAAACCCTGCGCCCCACCCGCTATGTGGTGTGGCCCAAGACCGAACTTGAAAACCTTCTCAAACGCAATCCCACCATGGACCTCGCCATGAAGGCCGTATTCACCATAGACATGGTGAAAAAACTGGGCGGGGATGGGAATGAAAGCGGCTGAAGAGCCGGGCGCAAGCGGCGCTCCTTAGGGAGCCGGCGGCCCTTAGGGACCTGAGATCACCTGGGGGCGGAAACTCAACGCCCCGGCCTGGGCCTCGGCAATCTGCTGGCTGGTCATATGCTTGACCAGAATATCACGGTTCTGCTCGGCCTTGGTCTTGACCGCGCCCTTGGCATAGGCGGTGGCGATGAGGGTCCACATATAGGCCAGGGTATGGTCTCTGGGCACCCCTCTGCCCTTGGCGTACATGCCGCCGAGATTGAGTTGGGCCGAGGCGTTGCCCTGTTCGGCGGCTTTATGGAACCAGCGCGCGGCCTCGGTATAGTTCTGTTCCCCCGCCCATTTCACCGCCATGTCATAGTTCTCGGGAATCTCGCGGCCAAAGGAAAGCAGGTTGCCGAGATTGTAATGGGCGGCGGCATAGCCCTGTTCGGCGGATTTTTGGTACTGCTCGATGGCCTTGGCGTAATCCTGGGCTACCCCATTGCCGCTGTCATACATGGTGCCGGGAAGATTCTGCGCATGCATGTCGCCCTGGTCGGCGCCCTTGGTGATCCAGTCGGCAGCCTCGACGAAATCCTGTTTCACCCCCCAGCCGTGATAGTACATCCTGCCCAGCTTGAACTGGGAAGAGGCATTGCCCTGTTCGGCGCCGAGCGTCAGCCACTTTGCCGCCTCGGCGTAGTCCCGCGGCACCCATTGGCCGCCGCTATAGGCATCACCAAGGACGGATAGTGATTCCCCGTCGCCTATTTCACCCGCCTTCTTGTACCATTTGATGGCTTCGACGAAGTCCTGGGCCACGCCGATACCCTTCTGGTACATGTTACCGAGATAGCGCATGGAGGTGAGGTCGCCCTGTTCGGCGGCCTTGCGGAACCACTTGAGGGCCTCGGTGAAGCTCTGGGGTGCGCCGAAGCCGGCGGCGTAAAGATAGCCCAGCCCCGCCTGCGCATTGGGGTCGCCCTGTTTGGCCAGGGGCGTCCAAATATTCAGCGCCTTGGAGTAATCCTCCTCGTCGAAGGCTTCCCTCCCGCTGTCGAATTCCGTAGCGAGAGACGCGGCCGAGACGAAAATACAGATGAGAAAAGTGGTGAACAAAGACTTCATGGGTCAAATCTTGCCGATGTTGCGGCGGTGAGACAACCTTTGCGATGCCTCCGCCTGTTATTTCGGTCCAGAATCATCTCCGGAATCATCTCCGGAATCATCTCCGGAATCATTTCGGGAGTCTTCTTCATTTTCCTCTTCATCGTGGAGAATCCGCTCCGCGGCGCCGTCGAGATCCTCGAACTGTCCCGATTTCAGCGCCCATAGAAAGGCCGCAAGCCCGCCAAGCCCCAACAGCAGGGCGATGGGAACGAGATAGAGAAGCGCCTCCATCAGCACATGCCCGCTGGGCTTCGCCGGGCCGCCAGGCGCAGGGAATTCCCCATCACCGCCAGCGAGGACAGGGACATGGCCACCGCCGCCAGCAGCGGCGTCACCAGCCCCGCCACCGCCAGGGGAATGGTGACGGCGTTATAGAGGAAGGCGAGGGCGAAATTCTGTTTTACCAACTGAGCGGAACGGCGCGCCACGTCCAGGATTTCCACCACCGGAGCCAGACGCGACCCCTGGAACACCGCATCGGCGGATGTCTGGCTGATATCGGGGGCGTCCGCCGGAGACAGGGAAACGAAAGCCCCGGCCAGCGCCGGCGCGTCGTTGAGGCCGTCCCCCACCATCATGACGCGATGGCCCTGGTTTTTAAGTTCCTGCAACCGATCGAGTTTTTCGGCTGGCGTGCATTGGGCTTCCCAATCGGCGATCCCCAGTTTTTGCGCCACCGCCGCCACCGCCGCTTCGCGATCCCCCGACAACAGCGATACCGACAAACCTCTTGCCTTGAGCGCCACCACCACCGCCTCGGCGTCCCCGCGCAGGGAATCGGAAAAGGCAAAGCAGACGGGCGCAACACCGGGCCGCGACAGCCACAGCTCCGGGCCTTGCCCAGCGCCGTCATCGGCCACATCCGTAAAGGCGCGGCTGCCAAGACGCGCATCTCCCGATTCCAGGCCGCAGCCGGGAATTTCCTTTACTCCCATGGCGACGGCCACCTCCGGCGCGGCGCGACACAGAGCCCGCGCCAAGGGATGGCGGCTGGCGGTGGCGAGAGCGGCGGCTTCGGCCAGGTCGGCCTCCGTCCATTCCCCGTCAGGCAAGAGTTCGGGACAGCCCGCGGTGAGGGTGCCGGTCTTGTCGAACACCACATGGCCGGCCTCGGCCAGACGTTCCAAAGCGGTGGCCGATTTGAGGAGAATGCCGTTGCGCAGAAGGCGCCCGCAGGCGAGCACCTGTACCACCGGCACCGCCAGCCCAAGGGCGCAGGGACAGGTAATGATGAGCACGGCGATGGCGTTGAGCAACGCCGCCTGCCAGCCCACCTGAGAGAACGCCATCCAGCCCATGAAGGTGAGCAGGGCCAGGGTATGCACCAGCGGTGCGTAAATCCGTGCCGCCCTGTCGGCGATGACCACATAGCGGGCGCGTCCCTGTTCGCCCAGTTCCACCAGACGGGCGATCTCCGCAAGCAGGGTGCCCTCCCCCACCGCCGTCACCCGCAACCGCAAAGCGCCAGTGAGGTTGAGGGTTCCGGCGAAGACGCGGTCGCCGCCGCCCACCGTCGCGGGCACGCTCTCGCCGCTGATGAGGCCGGTATCCACGTCGCTGGCGCCGTCACTCACCACGCCATCCACCGGCACCTGTTCGCCCGCCGCCACCAGCACCGTCATTCCCGGCGTCACGCTTTCCGGCGGCACGATGCGCGAAGCGCCGTCATCGGTTACCACCGTCACCGCCACCGCCTTCATGGCCAGCAGGTGATGGGCCGCCGAACGCACACGGCCACGGGCGCGGCAATCGAGATAACGTCCCACGAGAAGAAAGAACAACAGGGCCACGGCGGAATCGAAATAGACGTGTTCAGCCCCGCTCGCCGTCTGGAACAAGCTCATCATGGCCGCCAGGAGAACCGCCAGCGAGATCGGCACGTCCATGTTGATGGCGCCGTGACGCAGAACCCCGGCGGCGGAATAAAAGAAGGGACGGCCGCTGTAGGCGATGGCGGGAAGTGCGATCAAGGCCGACACCCAGTGCAGCAGATCGCGGGTGACAGGCCCCATCTCCTGCCCATAGCCAGCCCAGACCGCCACCGAAAGCAGCATCACATTGGCCGCCGCGAACCCGGCCACGGCCAGCGCCCGCAACAAAAAACGTTGCCGTTGATCGTCACCGGAATCGAGGGCCGCTGGATCGAAGGGCACGAGACGGTAGCCCAGCGCCCCCACCTTCTCGGCCAGAGTCACGGGATCGGTTTCACCGGGCCGCCAAGTGAGTCCCAGCCGTTTCGCCGTCAGATTGACCCGCGCTTTGACCACGCCGGGTTCCTTGGCCAACGCCGATTCGATCCGCGCCACGCAACCGCCGCAGGTGACGCCGTCCACGAGAAAGGAGAGAGAGGCCGCGCCGTCGGGTTCTTCCCGGATATATGGTGTCCAGTCGGAAACGGTGGTGGTGGCGGACTCCATGAATTAGCGGACCACGATCCGCTGTGTCACCCGGTGTGCGTTTCCATCCGCCCGCAGGGAAGCGCGGATATCCCAGACACCTCCCAGCGGCAGCTCCACATGGGCCTGGTAAAGCCCACCGCCACGGGATTCCAGAATCAGGTCACGGTCGTAGCCTTCATGGGTGGGACGGATAAAGCGGATTTCAGCCCTGGCCCCGTCGAGGGGCAGACCATCACTATCGGCGGCCTTGAGGATCACGGTTCCGGCTTGCGGGGCGGAGTCGTCAGGCGCGAACTCAAGGACGACCCGCCATCCCAAGGCCGCCTGTTGCTTCTCCGTTTCCAGAATCCGGTTATAGGCAAGCCCCTTGCTGTAGGGCTGTTCGGCCTCGAGCCCGGTCCAGGAATTGAGGGCGAAATAGACCAGGATGCCGTTGGCGAGAAGGACTACGGCAAAACAACCGGCAAACCAGAAGGGAATGGATGATCTCTTGCTATTGGTCATTGTCTTGCCCGCTGTTGCCCGTTGCGTCATTTCCGCGCCGGCCCCCGGAACACCGAGTCATGGGTCACGGTTTCCTCCTGTCCGGTTTCGGTGACGGAGAACACCATGGCGGTGATCTCCTCCGTTACCGCGCCGGCCGGTATGCGGACAAAAACCCGATAGCCGGCGACGCTGTTGGGCGGCGCGGTCAAAATCAGGGCGCCGGGAAGGGCTTCCTGGCCGCCAAGGTTTAATTCTGCCCGCGGCAGGCCATGGGCCACAAGCTCGAAACCGCGGGGCTCCCGGCTCATGTTGAGAATCTTCACCGTATAACCGTTGCGGATGGCGCCGTCGGAAAGGGTCACGTAGAGAGGATTACGGTCGCGCACCACGTTGACATCGAAGCTGGCGCGGGACAGCAGGGTTCCCAGCATCAGCAGCCCCACAACCGCGAACAGCCCGGAATATATCAGGGTGCGCGGCCGTACCAGCCGATAGCGGGTGGGGCGGTCCTCGGCGCGGGCGGCGCTGCACGACATGGTGTCATAGGTGATGAGCCCGCGCGGCAGTTTGACGATGTCCATCACATGGTTGCAAGCGTCGATACACAAGCCGCAGCCGATACATTCGAGCTGGTTGCCGTCGCGGATATCGGTGCCGGTGGGACATACGGCAACGCACTGATTACAGTCCACGCAATGACCCCGGCCTTCCCAATCCGTTCCCGCCTTGTGCTTGCCCCGGGGTTCGCCGCGCCAGGCTTCATAGGTGACGATCATAGAATCTTCGTCGAACATGGCCGCCTGGAAACGGGGCCAGGGGCACATATAGGTGCAGACCTGTTCGCGGGCGATGCCGCCCAGAACATAGGTGGTGGCGGTAAACAGGCCGATAAAGAAAAGCGCCACCTGACCCGCCTGAAAATGAACGAGATCATGAACCAGGGTCGGGGCGTCGGTGAAATACATGATCCAGGCGCCGCCGGTGAGCAGGGAGATCACAAGCCAACCTGCATGTTTGGCGATTTTTTTCAGCGCCTTATCCAGCGTCAGCGGCCCCTCATCGAGCTTGATGCGGGCGTTACGGTCGCCTTCGATCCTGCGCTCCACCCACATGAAAAGGTCCGTCCACGCCGTCTGGGGGCAGGCGAAACCACACCACACACGGCCGAACAGAGCGGTAACGAGAAACAGGCCCACGGCGGCGAGGATCAGCAATCCGGCGAGATAATAGATTTCCTGGGGCCAGGTCTCGAGCCAGAGGAAATAGGCGCGCTGGCCCATCATATCCACCAGCAGGGCCTGGTCGGGAACGCCAGGGCCACGGTCCCAGCGTATCCACGGCGCGATGTAATAGATGCCCAGCAGAACCACCAGCGCCGCCCATTTGAAACGGCGGAACGCGCCCGACACGTCCTTGGGATAGATCTGGACACGCTTGGCGTAGAGAGGCCCGCCGGACACCTTGGCGGCCTCTTGGGCCGCCTTGATGATTTCCTTTTGGGTCCTGGCCGAGAGAACGTCGAGGGTTTCAACGCCGGTGGCGGGAACTTCTTTCATCACAGAGGGACCTCCGGAGAGTCCGGCCCGTTATTCTCCCCCCCCAAGGGAATGAACGTAAACGGCAAGCTGTTTGACGGTGCTGTCGTCGAGGCGGTCTTTCCAGGCAGGCATGGCGCCATTCCTGCTCTTGGTGATGGTTTCCACCACCTCCTGTTTGTCGCCGCCGTAAAGCCAGATGGCGTCGGTGAGGCGCGGCGCGCCGAATTCACGGTTGCCCTCGCCCCCGTCACCATGACAGGCGGCGCAGTTTTCCGCATAGACCGCGCCGCCCCGCGCGGCCGCGGCTTCGTCCCCGGCGCTGTTGGACAAGGCAAGGACATATTCGGCCACGTCATTGATCTGGGCACCATCAAGCAGTTCGTCGCTGCCGAAGGCAGGCATGGCGCTGTCGCGGGTATCATCGTCACCGGGCCAGCGGATCCCGTGCCGTAGCGTGACATAAACCTCTTCCAGCGAGCCGCCCCAGAGCCAGTCATCGTCGGCGAGAACCGGATATCCCGGCCCGCCGGCGCCGCCCGCGCCATGACAGGGCACACAGTTATCGGCGAATGCGGTACGCCCCCCGGCGAGGGCGAAGTTCACCAGTTCGGGATCATCGAGGATGCCTTCCAAGGAAGCGGCTTCGAGTTTTTCCAGATAGACTGCCTGTTCGCTACGCGCCTTGGCCATGCTCTCTTCCAATTCCACCCGTTGCGAGAAGCCGAGAACACCCCTGGTGTAGCCGGCCTCCCCCACCCACGGCACCGAAGGATAGAGAACCATGTAAATGACGGCGAAAAGAATGGTGGCGTAAAATGTATAGAGCCACCATCTCGGCATGGGCGTGTCGAGTTCCTTGATTCCATCCCATTCGTGACCGGTGGTTTCGGTCCCGGTAATGGCGTCTTTTTCAACTTTAGTCGGCATATGCGGTTCCTCGTCCCCGTCTCATTCCTCGCGAAAGGGGATGTTGGCGTGATCCATCATCTCCCGTTTCCGCGCCTGGCTGGGCCAGAAGGTCCAGACAACAATGCCCACGAAAAGAAGCATCAGCCACAGCCCCCAGAAGGAGCGAAGCGTCATGGCGATTTCCTGAATGTCCATCACGGCCTCCTATTGCTGAAGATCCTGGGTGCCGTAACGGGTGAAATCCACCAGCGTTCCCAGCATCTGTAGATAGGCCACGAGGGCGTCCATTTCGGTAAGGGGGCCGAGATCACCGTCGAAATCACCGATCACCGCCTTGGGATAGCGCGCCAGCAGGCCGTCGGTGTCGGCGTCGGGATCGTCCTGGGCATCGAGATCGGCACGGGCATTGGCGATCATATCGTCGCTGTAGGGAACGCCGGTGACGCGCAAGGCCTCGAGATGGGCCGCGATGTCCTCGTAGCCCAGCGGGCGTTCGGCGAGAAAGGCATAGCCGGGCATGATGGATTCCGGCACCACGGCGCGCGGATTGATGAGATGCGCCACATGCCATTCGTTGGAATACTTGCCGCCGACACGGGCGAGATCGGGTCCGGTGCGCTTTGACCCCCACTGGAAGGGATGGTCATACATGCTTTCGGCGGCGAGGCTGTAATGGCCGTAACGCTCCACCTCGTCGCGGAAGGGGCGAATTTGCTGCGAATGGCAGACGTAACAGCCCTCGCGGATATAGATATTGCGCCCGGCCAGCTCCAGCGGCGAATAGGGGCGCACGCCGTCCACCTTTTCGATGGTGCTCTCGATGGTGTAGAGCGGCACGATCTCGACGATACCGCCGATGGAAATGGTAATCAGGGTAGCGATCAACAGCAGCAGGACGTTCTTCTCGAAGGGAGCATTACTGAATTTCATGGCTGTTCCCTCCCTCAGGCCGCCGCCGCGACCAGCCGCGGGGCATCGCCGCGAATCGTACGCCACAGGTTATAGGCCATGATCAGGGAACCGATGAGGAACAGCAGGCCGCCCAGCATACGGATCACATAGAAGGGATGCATGGCGTCCACGGTCTCGGCGAAGGAATATTGCAGGAAGCCGAGGCTGTCATAGGCCTTCCACATGAGGCCCTGCATGATCCCCGAAACCCACATGGCGACGATGTAGAAAACGATGCCCATGGTGGAAATCCAGAAATGGGTGTTCACCAGTTTGTCGCTGTAGAGCGAGTCCCGTCCCCAGAGCCGGGGCACCAGGAAATAAATCGCGCCGAAAGTGATAAATCCGACCCAGCCCAGAGCGCCCGAATGCACATGGCCGATGGTCCAGTCGGTGTAATGAGAGAGCGCGTTCACCGCCTTGATGGACATGACCGGACCTTCGAAGGTGCTCATGCCGTAGAAGCCGAGCCCGGCCACCATGAAACGCAGCACCGGATCGGTGCGCAGCTTGTCCCAGGCCCCCGATATGGTCATGAGGCCGTTGATCATGCCGCCCCAGGAGGGCATCCACAGCATCACCGAGAACACCACGCCCAGGGTCTGCGCCCAGTCGGGCAGAGCCGTGTAGAGGAGATGATGGGGTCCGGCCCAGATATAGAGGAAGATCAGGGCCCAGAAATGAATTACCGAGAGGCGATAGGAATAGACCGGACGGTTCACCTGTTTGGGGATAAAGTAATACATAAGCCCGAGGAAGCCGGCGGTAAGGAAAAAGCCCACCGCGTTATGGGCATACCACCACTGGGTCAGGGCGTCCTGAACCCCGGCGAAGAGGGAATAGCTTTTGACACCCAGGAAAGAGACCGGAACCGTCAGGTTGTTGACGATATGCAGGACCGCGACGGTGGCAATAAAAGCGAGATAGAACCAGTTGGCCACGTAGATATGCGGCTCCTGGCGCCGAACGACGGTGCCCATGAAGATAATCAGATAGGCCACCCAGACGACGGTGATCCAGAGGTCCACGAACCATTCGGGCTCGGCGTATTCGCGGCCCTGGGTGACGCCCAGCACATAGCTCAGCGCGGCCATGACGATGAACAGCTGGTAGCCCCAGAACACGAACTGCGCCAGCGCCGGTCCGCCGAACAAAGGCGCGCGGCAGGTGCGCTGCACCACGTAAAAGGAGGTGCCGAGAAGGGCATTGCCGCCGAAAGCGAAGATCACGGCGCTGGTGTGGAGCGGGCGCAAACGGCCGAAGGAAAACCATTCGAGATCGAGATTGAAAACCGGCCAGGCCAGTTGCAGGGCGATATAGACGCCGGCCAGGAAACCGACAACCCCCCAGAACATGGTCGCCACCACGAACTGGCGGATCACATGTTCGTTATATGATTCGGTCTGGTTCATTCCTTGTCTCTCATCCCATCATCCACCGTAACAGCGGCATGCAACAGATTAAAATTCATGCCGCAAAAAACCGTGGAAGGGTATTTAGATTTTTTTTAAAGAAACTGCACCACATTTTTTCCCCTCTATCGCGTCAGATTGACGCACCTCTCTCTCGCGCGTCCCGGCCCCAGGCCCTAGAGATATTGTTATTTACTGAAGATTCGGTGAATACTTTTTTCCTAAGTTTCCGCAGCCGCCACCGAGAGAGGCCATGATTCCGTTCCTCAAAGAGCTTTTCCTGCCCCCCGGGATTTTTATAGCCATCGGGCTGTTCGGCGTCCTCCGCATGGCCAACCATCCCCGGCAGGGGCGGCGCATTCTGATTTTTGTAGCCGTGTGTCTGTACGTTCTCAGTACCAAGGCCTTCGCCGCGTTGCTGATGACCGGCCTGTATCAGCCGGCGCCCGCCTCCGCCGCGCAGATCGGTGACCCCGGGATAGGCGCCATCGTCGTCCTGGGCGCGGGGCTTTACGAGGCGGCGGCCGAATATGGGCGCGACACGGTTTCGGGGGGCAGCCTGCAACGCATCCGCTATGGCGCCCATCTCCACCGCCTCAACGGCAAGCCCATCCTGGTCAGCGGCGGACGGCCCGAAAACACCGAATTGAGCGAGGCCGAAACCATGCGCGCCGTTCTTGAGGAGGAATTTAACGTGCCCGTGGCCTGGATCGAGGACCGCTCCCACAATACCCGGGAACAGGCGCGGCTGGTCTGGGATATTCTGGCCGGCGAAGGTATTAAAAAAATCCTTCTCGTCACCCACACCTCGCACATGGCCCGCGCCAGCGGCGCATTCGCGAGGGCCGGCTTCGAAGTGGTGCCGGCGGCCACTTCCTTTTGGTCGCACCCCAGGCGCCGCCTCACCGATTACCTGCCCACGGCGGGCGGGCTGGCCATCAGCCGCCACGCCCTCCATGAAATTCTGGGGCGCATGTGGTACGCGCTGCGGAGCTGAAAAGGTGGGGTCAAAGGGAGGCCTTGGAACGTCTTTATTAAAGACGGAAAGACTCTCAGAAGGGGCTGGAACTGACCCCGTGGCGCTGATAGAAAGAAGCACGCTCGAACCCCTGCCCCTTCCCGTGTACCCATAGCGACAGGAAAGGCTTATAGAGAATGCGCGGAGCCGAACAGACCGCCTCACAGCAGACTTCCCAAGACGCCCCCGCCGATTCCCCCGCCCCACGCGAGATGGCAAACGCCATCCGGGCGCTGGCCATGGACGCCGTGGAACAGGCCAATTCGGGCCATCCCGGCATGCCGCTGGGCATGGCCGACGTGGCCACGGTGCTGTTTACCCGTTTCCTCAAATTCGACGCCGGCGCTCCGAAATGGGCCGATCGTGATCGTTTCGTGCTGTCGGCCGGGCACGGCTCCATGCTGCTCTATGCCCTGGCTTACCTCACCGGTCATGAGGATATGGGGATCGACCAGATCAAGAACTTCCGCCAATTGGGCAGCCGCACCGCCGGCCATCCCGAATACGGGCTGGCCGCTTGCATCGAGACCACCACCGGCCCCCTGGGTCAGGGCATCGCCAACGCCGTCGGCATGGCCATGGCCGAACGCATGATGGCGGCGCGCTTCGGCGAAGCGCTGGTGGATCATCATACCTATGTGATCGCCGGGGACGGCTGTCTGATGGAAGGCATCAGCCACGAAGCCATATCCATTGCCGGGCATCTGAAGCTGGGCAAGCTGATCGTGCTGTTCGACGATAACGGCATCACCATTGACGGTTCCACCGAGATTACCGTTTCCGACGACCAGCAGGCCCGCTTCAGGGCCTGTGGCTGGGATGTGCGCGGCGTCGACGGTCACGACGCCGATGCCGTTGCCGCCGCCATCGAAGCGGCGCGCGCCACCGACACGCCCTCGCTCATCGCCTGTCGCACCACCATCGGTTTCGGCGCCCCCAATAAACAGGGAACCTCCGCCACCCATGGCGCGCCGCTGGGCGCCGAGGAAGTGGCCGCCACCCGCGAGGCCCTGGGCTGGGAGTCACCACCCTTCGAGATACCGGCACCCATCCTCGATGCCTGGCGCGAGGCCGGAAGCCGGGGCCAGGGCGAACGGGAAGCCTGGGAGGCGCGGCTGGCAGAAGACACAAAGGGAGACGCCTTCACCCGCCGCATGGCGGGCGAGTTGACGGAAGGCTGGGAAGCCGCGCTGACTGCGTTTAAGGAAACCCTGGCCGCCGAGGCCCCCAAATGGGCCACCCGCAAATCCTCCCATGAGGCACTGGAAGTGCTGACCGCGGCCCTGCCGGAAATGGTGGGCGGATCGGCCGACCTCACCGGCTCCAACCTGACCCTGACCAAGGTCCAGCCCCCCGTTACCCGGGACGATTTCTCCGGCGGCTATATCTATTACGGGGTGCGCGAGCACACCATGGCCGCGGCCATGAACGGCATCGCCCTGCATGGCGGCCTGGTGCCCTATGGCGGCACCTTTCTCGTATTCACCGATTACTGCCGCAATGCCATCCGCCTTTCGGCCATGATGAAACAGCGCGTGGTCTATGTGATGACCCACGATTCCATTGGTCTCGGCGAGGACGGCCCCACCCATCAGCCGGTGGAACATCTGGCCAGCCTGCGCGCCATTCCCAATCTCTATGTGATGCGCCCCAGTGACGCCATGGAAACCGCCGAATGCTGGGAAATGGCGCTCAAGCGCGATGACGGCCCCTCGGTGCTGGCCCTCTCGCGCCAGGGATTACCGGCCCTGCGCAAGGAAGCGGGAGAAAATTTATGCGAGCGCGGCGGCTATATTCTGGCCGAGGCCGAGGGGGAACCCCGCGTCGTCCTTATAGCCAGCGGCTCGGAGGTGGAAATCGCCCTGGCCGCCCGTGATGCTTTGCAGGCCGACGGCATCCCCGCCCGTGTGGTGTCCCTGCCCTGTTGGGAAGCCTTCGACGCCCAGCCTCAGAAGTATCGCGACGAGGTTCTCGGTCAAGATACGGTGCGGGTGGCGATAGAAGCCGCCGCCACCTTTGGCTGGGAACGCTATGTGGGGCTGGAGGGTGCGGTGATCGGCATGACCGGTTTCGGCGAATCGGCCCCGGCCGGTGATCTTTACGAACATTTCGGCATTACGGCGGATGCCGTGGCCGAGGCCGTGAAGACCCGTCTCGGCAACGCATGAGTCCATTCCGCACCCATGCCTGATTTCAAAACGCTGGACGATCTCGACGTTTCCGGCAAGCGCGTCCTGGTGCGCGTTGATCTCAACGTTCCCATGAAAGACGGCGCCGTCAGCGACGCCACCCGTATCGAACGCTTGGTTTCCACATTGAGCGAACTGGCCGGGAAAGGCGCGCGGGTGATCGTGGCCTCCCATTTCGGACGGCCCAAGGGGAAAAAGCTGGCGGAGATGTCCCTGAAACCCCTGGCCGGACCCTTAAGCGAGGCTCTTGGGAAGACGGTGGCCTTCGCCGAAGATTGCATCGGCGAGGCGGCGGCACAAACCGTGGATAGCGTGGAGCCAGGTAGTTTCGCCCTGTTGGAAAATTTACGTTTTCACGCCGGTGAAGAGGCCAATGACCCCGATTTCGCGGCGCAGCTTGCCGCCAATGCCGATCTTTACGTGAACGATGCCTTTTCCTGCGCCCACCGCGCCCATGCCTCTACCCATGCGGTGGCGGGGCTGCTTCTGGCGGCGGCGGGACGACTCATGGAGGCCGAACTCTCCGCGCTGGCGGGCGCCTTGGAAAACCCGCAACACCCGGCCGCCGCCATCGTCGGCGGCGCCAAGATTTCCACCAAACTCGACCTGCTGGGAAATCTGTGCCAGCGGCTCGATGTGCTGGCCATCGGCGGCGCCATGGCCAATACCTTCCTCCATGCCCAGGGCGTGGATGTAGGCAAATCCCTGTGCGAGCGCGACATGGCGGAGACCGCACGGGCCATTCTCGGCACTGCGCAAGAGGCGGGATGCGAGATCGTGCTCCCCGTGGACGCCGTGGTGGCCGATGAACTGGCCCCAGGCGTTGCCACACACACCGTGGACATCAAAAATGTTCCTGCGGATACCATGATTCTGGACATCGGGCCACAGAGCGCGGCGCAGCTGGCGGAGCGTCTGGAGGGGTGCAAAAGCCTGGTCTGGAACGGGCCGCTGGGGGCCTTCGAGACCCCGCCCTTCGACGCCGGAACCAATACCGTGGCGGTCGCCGCCGCAGGCTTGACGCGGGCGGGAAAACTTGTGAGCGTGGCGGGAGGCGGTGATACCGTGGCCGCCTTATCCCATGCTGGCGTTGAGCGGGATTTCACCTATATTTCAACTGCGGGCGGAGCCTTCCTCGAATGGCTCGAAGGCAAGGATCTTCCCGGAGTCGCCGCATTGAGTGGCGGCACATGAACCAAGCGAAGATCATGACCAGGAGAACGCAATGCCACTGATTTCCATGAGACAAATGCTGGACCACGCCGCCGAGAACGATTACGGCGTGCCCGCCTTCAACGTCAATAACATGGAACAGGTCCAGGCCATCATGCGCGCGGCCGCCAAGACCGATTCCCCGGTCATCCTTCAGGCCAGCCGCGGCGCACGGTCTTACGCCGGAGACATCTTCCTGCGTCACCTTATTATTGCCGCCATGGAGAGCTATCCCGATCTTCCCGTCTGTATGCACCAGGATCACGGCAACAATCCCCAGACCTGTCTCTCGGCCATGAATTTCGGCTTTTCCAGCGTCATGATGGACGGTTCCCTGGAAGAGGACGCCAAGACCCCCGCCAGCTACGACTATAATGTGCAAGTCACGGCCAAGACGGTGGAGATGGCCCATATGGTGGGGGTTTCCGTGGAAGGCGAGCTGGGCTGTCTGGGATCCCTGGAGACCGGCACCGGCGACAAGGAAGACGGTCACGGATTCGAGGGCGAGCTCGACCGCGACATGCTGTTGACCGATCCCGACGAAGCCACCGATTTCGTCGCCAAGACCAAGGTGGACGCCCTGGCGGTGGCCATCGGCACCTCCCACGGCGCCTATAAGTTCACGCGTAAGCCCACCGGCGACATTCTGGCCATGGATGTGGTGAAGAAAATCCACGAAAGGCTGCCCAATACCCATCTCGTCATGCATGGATCATCCTCGGTGCCCCAGGAACTTCAGGACGTGATCAACCAGTACGGCGGCGCCATGCCCCAGACCTACGGCGTGCCGGTGGAGGAAATCGCCACCGGCATCAAGAACGGCGTCCGCAAGGTCAATATTGATACCGACTGTCGCATGGCCATTACCGGCCAGTGGCGCAAGGTAGCGGCCGAGAAAAAAGCCGAGTTCGACCCCAGGAAATTCAGCGTTCCCGCCTATGCGGAAATGGAGAAGGTCTGCATCAATCGTTACGAAACCTTTGGCACTGCGGGACAGGCATCTAAAATAAAGGTGCTGCCCCTGAGCGAGATGGCCGGACGCTATTCCTCGGGTGATTTGGACCCCAAAATCAACTAAGACAGAACACTTGAACTCCATGGCATAGGGAACCGGGACCATGAGCCAAGCCGTCAAGATCGCGCCCTCCATCCTATCCGCCGATTTCGCGAAACTGGGCGAGGAAATCCGCGCCATCGACGAAGCCGGGTGTGATTACATCCATGTGGACGTGATGGATGGCCATTTCGTACCCAATATCACCATCGGCCCGGCGGTGGTCAAAGCCATGCGTCCGCACACGAAAAAGCCCTTCGACGTGCATCTCATGATCGATCCCGTGGACCCCTATATCGAGGCCTTCGCTGAGGCCGGAAGCGACATCATCACCGTCCATGTGGAGGCCGGCCATCACATCGACCGCTCGCTGCAATTGATCCGCTCGCTGGGCAAGAAGGCGGGCATCTCCCTCAACCCCGCCACCCCGGCGGACACGGTGGAATACGTTCTCGACAAGGTGGACCTGATCCTCGTCATGTCGGTCAATCCTGGATTCGGCGGTCAGGCCTTCCTGACCTCGCAGCTGGAAAAGATCAAGCGGCTGCGCGCCATGATCGGCGAACGTGAGATCGAACTGGAAGTGGATGGCGGCGTGACGGCGAAGAACGCCCCGGACATTATTGCCGCCGGGGCCGATGTTCTGGTGGCGGGATCAGCCGTTTTCGATGTGGAAGACTACGCCGCCAATATTGCCGCTATTCGCGGCTGAGGTGTTTCAGGCGCTCTTTAATTCAGGCACCTTGGGCGCCGCTAGAGCGGGTCAGGGCTGACAGGGAGTAATTTGATGGCAGTGGATCGGTTCATTCGGGTAGGCGCGGCGCACAGCGCGATGCGAGCACATCGGGCAAGCGCCGCAACGCACCCGAGGGGCCGATCCGCCCCACCTTCGGCCGGGTGCTTTAGCCCCGTGGCATCGTTGCGCTCCTCATCCGATGCACAGGCATCGCATTTCGAATGCGCGCCTTGCCACGGAACAAAATCATCCCGGTCAAATGGTTCCTATCAATCCTGAACCGCTCTGAGATCAGCGACAAATTTCTCGAGGATTTTCGTAATCCCCCGGTTGAAGGCTTCCACGGTGCTGGCCATGTCCTTGCCCGCCGGTTCTTCGGCTACATAGGTTTCAAGCAGGACCAGGGAATTGTCGCGGGCGTCCGAGAGGCCGATTTCCAACTCCACCACAGCCGAGAACCGTGACCCGTCCACGATCCGCTCGAGCCGCTTGATGCGCCCTATCAGCGCGTAATCGGGCAGCAGCCGCATCTCCGGTGTCACCACATTGGCGGCCGTGCCACCGGAACGCAGATAAGCCACCACCTGGTCCTGGATCATCTGCGGTGGCGGGTCGATCCAGTAGTGATAGTGGTATTGCTGGACCTTCAGCGGTGCATCAGTTGTGCTGTAGAGAAGCGAGCGTTCACTGGTGAGCCCGTTGCCGATAAAAGGTTTCACCACCAGCGACCCGTCGAGAACCTTCTCACTGTCGGCAGGGTCGGCGACCACAAGCCGGTAATAGTTTTCCTGGGGCAGCTTGGGCTGGGCACAGCCCGCCATAACAAGAAGGGGCGCCAACAGAATCAGGGTAAGAAAGGGTGCTCGTCTCATTACCGGGCCATCCCCGCGGCTGTGGCTTCGGCCTCGTCGCGGGGTGGCTTGCCCCCCAGAAGCAGTCCCGGGTTCAAGCGTATCTGGCGGCTGAATTCATACATATGGCGGCTGCTTCCTTCCAAGTTGCGTGAAATGGCGTCCACATGACGGGCCACCGATTCCATGGAGTAACGCAGGTCAATCAGGGTCTTGTCCACGTTGCCCTTGTTCCCGGACACCACCTCGTCGATGGATGCAATCATGCGGTCGAGATTGGCGCTGGTGGCCTGAAGATCGCCGGCAATGTTGACAAAATTACCGGTGCCTTCCTCGATATTTTCAAGAGAACTGCTTACCAGGGCGATGTTGCGGGCGTTCAATATTTCGTCAACCCTGGCACCCGTTGCATTCAGGTTTTCGGTAAAGGATTCGAGATTGGCGAGAATGGTGGGCGCGCGCTCGGCGGCCACGGCGACGGTGGAGGAAAGCTCGGTCAGCAATAAGGGAATATCCTCCTCCAGCATGACGCCGAGAAGGGCCACCTGTTTGTTGATGTTTTCGAGAAGGGGTTTCAGGCCCGTGCGGGTCACGTCACCAGCGTCAGTGGCCACCTGGGAAACCACGTCGAAGAGGCTGGTGGAGACGCCCGGGGTGATCTGTTCTCCGACCTCAATGGCCTCGGGATTATCCCCGGCGCTGATGGCGATAGTGACGGCGGAGAGCAGTCCCCCCGATTCCTTGCGCGCTACGCTGTCAACGGGGATATGCCATCCTTCGACGATGCTCATATCCACCCGGAAATGCAGGGCGCCGTCTTCGATTACCGGAGTAATGTTCTCCACCTGGCCCACGTGATAGCCCTCGAACAGCACCTTGGTGCCGAATCCCACGCCCGAGACGTTGTCGTAGACCACGTAATAGTCTTCGGTATCGCCGCTGTGCCCTGAAAGCATGGCCATGGAAAAAGTCAGGGCGGCGAGCATGGCAATTACGAAACCGCCCACAACCACGTAGTTTATTTTCCGGCTTTTCATCGATACTCGCCCCTGTCCAAAGCCTCTCCGGTCAGGCGTTGCAGATATTCGTCCGGATCCAGCATGACATCCTCGGTGCGGCGATTGATAAAATTCTGCACCCGATCGTTATCGCTGTTCTTCAGTTCGTCCGGCGTGCCTATCATCAGAATCCGCCCCTTGTCCAACATAGTAATGCGGTCGGCGATAGTGAAGGCGCTGTCCAGCTCGTGGGTGACGACGACGATGGTCATGCCCATGGCCTCGCGCAGGCGCAGAATCAACTGGTCGAGCTGGGACGAAACCACGGGATCGAGCCCGGCGGAAGGCTCGTCGCAGAACAACACCTTGGGGTCCATGATGACGGCGCGGGCCATGGCCGCGCGCTTGATCATGCCGCCCGAAAGCTCCGACGGCATCAGATCCTCGAAACCCGCGAGATCCACGACTTCTAGCTTCAGCCGGGCCATAATCTGCATTGTCATTTCGTCAAGATTAGTCAACTCGCGCAGGGGAAGTTTGATATTTTCCCCCACCGACATGGAGGTAAACAGAGCGCCGCCCTGAAACGCCACGCCCGTCTTCTTGCGAACCTCGAACATCTCGTCGCTGGTAATGGTGGCGATGTCTTTTCCGAAAATGTGGACATGGCCAGACGTGGGGATTTCCAGCGCCATGATATGGCGCAGGAAGGTGCTCTTTCCCGACCCGCTGCCACCCATGATGACCATGATCTCGCCTTCATGGATGTCGAGATTGACATCGTTGAGAATCATGCGGTCGCCGTAATGGGTGACGAGATCACGCACCTCGATAGCTACCTTGGGGGCTGTCTGTTGTGCCGTATCCTTTGTCTGCCTTGCCTTGGCCATTTTCCGCTACCGTGTGGTAAGAAATGCGAACAGCATATCGGCGATGACGATGAGGGTGATGGAAACCACCACCGAACGCGTGGTTACGCGCCCCACGCCCTCGGCCCCGCCGGTCACGGAATTACCGCTGACCACCCCTACCAGGGTAATGAGAATGGCGAAAATAAAGGTTTTCTGAAACCCGTGCAGCACGTCATCCACCTTCAGCACGTCTATGGTCTGGTCGATATAGGCCGCCATGCTGATTCCCAGGTCCAGCGACACATAAATGCCGGCAGCGAAAAGAGCCACAATATCCGACCAGATGGTCAGCATGGGCAGCATAACCATCATCGCGAGGAGCGCCGGGGCCACCAGGAACCGCACCGGGTTGATGCCGATCACGCGCAGGGCGTCCACTTCCTGATTAATCTTCATGGTAGAGAGTCGCGCCGCCAGTGCCGATCCCGAGCGCCCGGCAATGAGAATACCCGTAATCAAGGCGGAAAACTCACGGGTGACGGAAAGCGCGATACCCACCACCACGCGGGATTCGGCGCCGAAGGTGCGCAGGGTATAGATGCCCTGAATCGCCAGCATGACACCGATGGTGCCCGCCAGCACCGTGACGATGGGAATCGCTCGGATACCCACCTCTATCATCTGCACAAAAATGGAATCCATGCGCACCGGCTGACCTCGCCGCCAGCCGCCGAAAAGCCAGTAGAGGCTTTCCATAAATAGCAGGGCGCCGTGGCCCACCTCCTCCACCATGGCTAAGGTGGTACGGCCCACCCGGTCGGAGAATGCGGTCAGTTTCGTAATCACTAGCCGAGCGACTCCAGGCCCAATTCGAGGCTGTCATGAATGGTGAACACCTTGTTCAGGCGGGCCAGCTCCAGGACCCTCATGGCGCCGGCGCTCACCGCGGCCAGGGCAAATGCCGTCTGCGCCTTGCGCGCCGCCTGGTAAGCCTCCACCAGACTGGCGACCCCGGAACTGTCGATATAACCGACACCGGAAAGATCCACGAGAACGCTCCCTCCTCGCCCCACGCATTCGAGAAGAACCTTGCGCGCGGCAGGGGCCTGTTCAAAGTCCACGTCGCCGTTGAGAACAACCACGAGGACGCTTCCTTCTTCCCTGATTTGATGTTCCATGACTTCCCTATCCGTCCTGTAATTATGTACTTAACTATGTACTGTGGCGCTTAACCGCCACTTTTCGTCTTCCTGTCCGCTAGCGCGTCCTCGAGGCTGGCATGGATGGTGAGCACCTCGTCGAGCTTGGCCAGAGTCAGCACCCGCCGGGGGATTTTTCCCACCTCCGCAAGATGAAGGCGCACACCCTTATTTTTCGCCTCGCGGTCGGCTTCCACCAGGGTTTCTATGCCGCTGCTGTCAAGATAGCCCACTTT
>CAYZWF010000008.1:61753-65296 GCA_964482135.1 uncultured Rhodospirillaceae bacterium | reverse complement strand
CGGGATTTCACCAACCGGGATTTCGCCAACCGGGATTTCGCCAACCGGGATTTCGACAGATTCGATAAATACTGTGACCATCTGCTGGTGATCGACAGATCCGCTTGCGCCTCCTCTCCATCCGGGACGAGTCCCTCCGTGGTGGGCACCTATCGCCTGTTACGCCGGTCGGTGGCCGACATGTGTGGCGGTTTCTATTCGGCGGGTGAATTCGACCTCTCTGCGCTGGCCAACTACCCCGGAGAAATAGTCGAACTGGGGCGCTCCTGTGTGGATGCGCGCTATCGCGGCAAGGCGGTGATGCAGCGTTTGTGGGGCGGCCTTGCCGCTTATGCCAAGGCTTACCATATCGGCCTCATGTTCGGCTGCGCCAGTTTCCCCGGAACCGATCCCGCACAGATGGCCGCCGCCCTGTCGTTTTTGCGCTACCACCACGCGGCGCCCAAATCCTGGCGGCCGAAGGCGCTGCCGGGCCGTCATGTGGAGATGAAGATTATGAAAAAACGCCATCTGGACATGCGCCAGGCGCTACGGGAAATGCCGCCCCTCATCAAAGGCTATTTGCGCGTGGGTGGTCTGGTGGGGGAGGGCGCCGTCATCGACCACGAGTTCAACACCGTGGATGTCTGTCTGTTGGTGGAAACCGGAAATGTTACCCGACGCTATCGCCGCCATTATCTCGATGGCAATGCGGCCGCTGCTCCATCCGCTCCGCTGGCCGTGCGGTAACGATTCCGGCTCTACGGAAAAAATCCAGAATAAAAATTTTAGGATAAAAATGGTCGGAGTGAGAGGATTCGAACCTCCGGCCCCCGCCTCCCGAAGACGGTGCTCTACCAGGCTGAGCTACACTCCGATATTCCGCGCCGCGTGGAAGGCGGCGCTTGATGTTTCCTTGGGGATATTATGTCCAAGGCTCTGTATCTGAGACCGGGGGGGTTATAGCGCCAACGCCGATGGGCTGCAAGCGAACGGCAAATGGACCCAGGCGGGCGGGCATGGCTTAATAAGCGCGTTCCACACAGAAATCGGTCATGTCCAACAGCGCCTCTTTCATTGTTCCCTGCGGAAAGACCGCCATGGCGTCACGGGCCAGGGCCGCGTAATGGCGGGCGCGTTCCACCGTATCGTCGAGGGTGCCGTGGCGTTGCATACAGGCCACGGCCCGCTCCAGATCGCCCGGCTCCTGTTCCATATCTTCCAGGGTGCGGCGCCAGAACTGACGCTCGGCTTTCGATCCGCGGTAATAGGCGAGGATCACGGGCAGGGTCATCTTGCCCTCGCGGAAGTCGTCACCGATGGTTTTGCCCAGAGTGCCGCTGGCCGCCGAATAATCCAGCATGTCGTCCACAAGCTGGAAGGCGATGCCGAGATTGAGCCCAAAGCTCTCCAGCGCATCTTCCTCCTCGGCGGGCCGCTTGGCCACCACGGCGCCGATACGGCAGGCGGCGGCGAACAACCGCGCCGTTTTCGCCCGCACCACGTCAAGATAGGCGGCTTCGGAGGTTTCTGGGTCGTTGGTGGTCAGCAATTGCAGAACCTCGCCTTCGGCGATCACGGCGGAGGCCATGGAAAGAATATCCAGAACCTTCATGGATTCCGCCGCCACCATTAACTGGAAGGCGCGGCTGAACAGGAAATCCCCCACCAGGACGCTGGCCTTGTTGCCCCACAGCGTATTGGCCGCGGCCTGCCCCCGGCGCAGACCGCTGTCGTCCACCACGTCGTCATGGAGAAGGGTGGCGGTATGGATGAACTCGACACTGGCGGCCAGGCCCAGATGATGGCGGCCCTCATAGCCGCACATCCGCGCCGAGGCCAGGGTCAGCAAGGGCCGCAGCCGCTTGCCTCCGGCGGCGATGATATGCCCGGCCAGCTGCGGGATCAGCGCTACCGGGCTTTCCATGCGTTGCAGGATGATCTCGTTGACCTGGGTCAGGTCGGCGGCCACCATATGGGTCAGGTGGTCCAGCGCGGTCTCGGAAACCCGCTCCCTCTTCTGGTCGAGACTGATAACAACGGCCACGGACATGCCCTCCTGAAGGGGCCGGGAACACCCAACCCCGCGCGCCTTTCCTTGACGGGCGCTTGGTCTCCCGCCAGCATAGAATCCTGACCCTTGCGGTCAAGGCTAAGCATGGCTCCTGTATGGCCCCTGTGGCATTCTGCCGCTTCGGCCGAGATACCGCAGAGACGGTACAGAGACAGCACAGACACATATAAATAAAAATAGTGAAGACCCTATGAAGGAACTGTTCCGCACCAATAATCCCGTCGTTATTTCCTGGGCCTCGGCCATGCTCGCCGGGGAGAATATCGAGGCCATCGTCTTCGACGCCCATACCAGTATCCTCGAAGGCAGTATCGGTGCCCTGCCGCGCCGTCTCATGGTGGCTAATTGCGACCATGCGCGCGCCTGCCGCCTTCTCGACGAGGCGGGCGCCCGCGGCAAGGACGTGATTTTCGCCGACGGAAATGCATAGAGCATATCTTTCTCATACGGAAACGTTTGATGGGTGTAAATCGGTTCATTCGGGCAGACGCGGCGCGCAACGCGATATTTGGATATCGGGTAAGCGTCGCAACGCCCCCGAGGGACCGATTTACCCCACCCCCGGCCGGGTTCTTTTACGCCGTGGCGTCGTTGCGCTTCTTTGCCGATATCCCGTATCGTCATGCGAAGCGCGCCTGGTCCCGGCGTAAAATTATCCCGGTCAAATGATTTCGTATGGGAAAGATATGCTCTAGAGGACGGATGGAATGTGCGCCATGCCGGTTCTGAAAAACGAAGAGGTGAGCGAGGATTCCCTGCTCGACGGCGCGGTGATCCTGCGCCAGCCCGTAGGGGGCTATCGCGCGGCCATTGATCCGGTATTCCTGGCCGCCGCGGTGCCGGCGCGCGCCGGCGATTGTGTTCTCGACGCAGGATGCGGGGTGGGGGCGGTGGCCCTGTGTCTGGCGCGGCGGGTGGCGGGTGTCACCGTGACCGGACTGGAATGCCGCGAGGATTTGGCGGTGCTGGGGCGGGAAAACGCGGCCCACAACGGCTTTCAGGACCGGGTACGGGTGGTGGCGGGGGACATCCTCGACCCGCCCCGCGACCTTAAACCGGGAAGTTTCCATCAGGTGGCGGTGAATCCGCCCTTTCTCGATGCCGCGAGCGCCGACCCCCCGCCCGATGCCGTCAAGCGTCAGGCCAATGTAGAAGGCGCGGCGCGGCTCGCCGATTGGGTTTCCTTCGCGCTTTCCATGGCGGCCAAGGGCGGCGGCATCACCTTCATTCACCGCGCTGATCGTTTGGCGGCATTGCTTTCCGCGCTGGAGGAACAGGCAGGTGGGATCGTGGTCTTTCCGCTGTGGCCGCGCGCGGGCAAGGCCGCCAAAAGGGTGCTGGTGAGCGCGCGCAAGGGGTCGTCGGCGCCCCTGCGCATGGCGCCGGGTCTGGTTCTGCACGATGATGGTGCCTCCGGCGACTTCACCGCCGAGGCGCAAGCCGTGCTGCGTGGCGGACAGGGGCTGGAATTATGATCCCCAACCGTGATC
>CAYZWF010000008.1:58325-61653 GCA_964482135.1 uncultured Rhodospirillaceae bacterium | reverse complement strand
TTTTCCGAGCTTCTGCTTATCGCCATTCCGCTGATCTTTCTCTGGATCAGCCTAAAGCGCGACCGTGATGACGACGCCCGCCAGGCCGCCCCGCCGCCGCCTGCCGTGCCCGAAGCCGAGGACATGACGGCCTGTGCGGTATGCGGGGTTTACCGTCCGGCGGAATTCCGCGAGCCCTGCGAGCGCGAGGACTGCCCCTTTCTCAACTCATGACCATTGCTTGACCGCAACCCGCACGGCCAGTAGGTTTTTCCCGGTTCTTCCCTCTCCCCTCTGGCCTCTCCCCTCAGGCCCCTTATGGCGGCAATTTCATGGCCCCCAAGAAACCCGACACCTCCAACAGTTTCCAGAGCCTGATCCTGACCCTGCAGGACTTCTGGGCCGCCCAGGGCTGTGTCCTGCTCCAGCCCCATGACGGGGAAATGGGGGCCGGCACCTTCCATCCCGCCACCTGTCTGCGCGCCCTGGGGCCACAGCCGTGGCGCGCCGCCTATGTGCAGCCCTGCCGCCGGCCTTCCGATGGCCGCTATGGCGAGAACCCCAACCGCCTCCAGCACTATTACCAGTTCCAGGTGATCCTCAAGCCGTCCCCCGAGGACGCCCAGGAGACCTATCTGCAAAGCCTCAAGGTGCTGGGTATCGATCCCGCCCGTCACGATATCCGCTTCGTGGAGGATGACTGGGAAAGTCCCACTTTGGGGGCCTCTGGTCTGGGCTGGGAGGTTTGGGTGGATGGCATGGAGGTGACCCAGTTCACTTATTTCCAGCAAGTGGGGGGTATCGACTGCGACCCGGTCTCGGTGGAGTTCACCTACGGGCTGGAGCGGCTGGCCATGTATGTGCAGGGCGTGGAGAACGTGTTCGACCTGCGCTGGAACGATGACGGCGTTACCTATGGCGACGTCTTCCTGCGCAACGAAAAGGAATTCTCCGCCTATAATTTCGAACTGGCGGACACCAAGGCGCTGGCCCGCCATTTCCAGGACGTCGAACAGGAATGCCAAAATCTGCTCAAGGCAGGCTTGGCATTGCCCGCCTTCGACCAATGCATCAAGGCCAGTCATCTCTTTAATCTGCTCGACGCCCGCGGCGTCATTTCCGTCACCGAGCGCGCCGCCTATATCGGCCGCGTGCGCGAACTGGCCAAGGGCAGCTGCGAAGCCTGGCTTAAAAACGGGGAGACGGCCTAGGCCATGGCCGAACTTCTTCTGGAAACCCTGAGCGAGGAAATCCCCGCCCGCATGCAGACGCGCGCGGCGGACGATCTCAAGCGTCTTGTCTGCGACGGCCTGAAGACGGCGGGGCTTTCCTTCGATTCGGCGCGCGCCTTCGCCACGCCGCGCCGTCTGGCCCTGGTGGTGGACGGACTCCCCGTGACCCAGCCCGACGTGACCGAGGAGAAAAAAGGCCCGCGTGTGGGCGCGCCCGACCAGGCCATGCAGGGCTTCCTCAAATCGGTGGGCTATGACTCCCCCGACCAGTGCGAAATCCGTGACATCAAGGGCAACCAGTTCTACTTCGCGGTTACGGAGCGCAAGGGCAGGCCAACCACCGATCTATTGCCGGAACTGTTCAATGACGTTTTCGAGGGGTTCCCCTGGCCCAAATCCATGAAATGGGGAGCCAACTCCCAGCGCTGGGTCAGGCCCCTGCATGCCATCTTATGTGTGTTCGACGGCAACATCGTAAATGACGTGGCATTTGGCGACGAACCGGCCTCCAACACCACCCTCGGCCACCGCTTCCTCAGTCCCGGCCCCATCACCGTCACGGATTTCGCCGACTATGAGGAACAGCTTGAACGGGCCTCGGTCATGCTCGATCCGGCGCGCCGCCGCGAGACCATCCTGCGTGCGGCGGAGAATCTCGCGGCGCGGGAAAAGCTCACTCTGTGGCATGATGACGCCCTGTTGGGTGAGGTGGCGGGGTTGGTGGAATGGCCGGAGGTTCTCATGGGCTCCATCGACGCCGACTTCATGGACCTGCCGCCGGAGGTGCTCACCACCTCCATGCGCCATCACCAGAAATATTTCTCCCTGCTCGACGCCAAGGGTAACTTCGCCCCCCGCTTCATCGTGGTGGCGGCCACCCGCGCCGACGACAATGGCAAGGCCATCATCGCCGGTAACGAGCGCGTCCTGCGGGCGCGGCTCGCCGACGCCCGCTTCTTCTGGGACAAAGACCGCAAAGACAAGTTGGAGACCCGCGTCGCCGCGCTGGGGGATGTGGTGTTTCATGCCAAGCTGGGCTCTCTGGCGGAGAAGGCGGAACGTCTTGGCAAGCTGGCCGGCGAGATTGCCGCCTCTATCCCCGGCGCCGATGCGAAACAGGCCGCCCGCGCCGGACGTCTTGCCAAGGCTGATCTCGTCACCGGCATGGTGGGCGAATTCCCCGAGCTTCAGGGAATCATGGGCCGCTACTACGCCTTCCATGACGGCGAACCGGCCCCGGTCTGCGAGGCCATCGCCGACCATTACGCTCCCGCCGGACCCGCCGATGACTGCCCCGCCGCGCCGCTCAGCATGGCCGTGGCCCTGGCCTACAAGATCGATACCCTGGTGGGCTTCTTCGCCATCGGCGAGACTCCCACCGGCTCCAAGGATCCCTTCGCCCTGCGCCGTGCCGCGCTGGGCGTCATCCGCCTGATCCTGGAAAACGATCTGCGCGTGCCGCTGGCCACGGTCTTCGCCAAGGCCGCTTCCCTCTACGGCAAGGGGGTGGATTTAGACCCCGGTGATCTGCTCGCTTTCTTCGCCGACCGGCTCAAGGTGCATTTGAAGGAAAAGGGCGTGCGTCACGACCTCATCTCCGCCGTTTTCGCGCTGGGCGGCGAGGATGATCTGGTCCGTCTCATGGCCCGCGTGGAGGCTCTCTCCGGCTTTCTCGAAAGCGATGATGGGGCCAATCTGCTCACCGCCTATAACCGCGCGGTGAATATCGTCGCCATCGAAGAAAAGAAAGACGGCGCCTCCCATGGCGGCAAAGTGAAGGCCAAACGCCTCGACGCGGCGGAGGAAAAAGCCCTCCATGAGGCCCTGGGCACGGTGGAGAAGGACAGCGCGGCCAGGCTCAAGGCCGAGGATTTCACCGCCGCCATGACCGCCATGGCCACCTTACGCGCTCCCGTGGACGCCTTCTTCGACCATGTGACCGTCAATTGCGAGGACGCGGCCTTGCGCGCCAACCGGCTCAAACTGCTCTCCCATATCGGCGCGGTCATGGGCGCGGTGGCCGATTTCTCCAAGATCGAGGGGTAGGAGCATGGAGCGCTGGCGCGGATGGTGGGTTTTCCTCTTCGTGGCGGCCTTCCTCTGCGCCTCCCCGGCGC
>CAYZWF010000008.1:0-58225 GCA_964482135.1 uncultured Rhodospirillaceae bacterium | reverse complement strand
CTCTGCGCCTCCCCGGCGCGAGCAGGCGACTCCGCCCGCCTCACGTTCCTCCATGTGAACGACATCTATCAAATCGCACCCCAGGACGGGCAGGGCGGGTTTGCCCCGCTCATGACCCTGCTTGTCGCCGAGCGGGCGAAACACCCCCGGGCCATCACCACTTTCGGCGGCGACCTGTTCTCGCCCTCCCTGCTCTCGGCCAGCTTCAAGGGCAAACAAATGGTCGCGCTGATGAACGCCATCGGCATGGATGTGGCGGTGGTGGGCAATCATGAATTCGACTTCGGACCCGACGTGGCCGCCGCTCGTTTCAGCGAATCGGAGTTTCCCTGGCTCGGCAGCAATGTGATCGTTCGCGGCGGCATGACGCCCGCCCTGGGGCTGAAGGATACCCATCTGGTGCGGACCGGGGACGTGACGGTAGGGTTTTTCGGCATCCTGACGCCGAAAACGGCGACGCTCTCTTCTCCGGGGCCGGACATCACCTTCGTTTCGGTGGCGGCCGCCGCCACCAAGGCGGTGGCGTCCCTGCGCGCTGCCGGGGCGGAGATCATCGTCGCCCTGACTCACCTCCATATCAAGGATGACCTCCAACTTGCCCACGAGGTGGCGGGTATCGACCTCATCCTCGGCGGCCATGATCATATCCCCATTACCTATTTTGAAAATGATGTGCTCATCCACAAGGCCGGTTTCGACGCCCATTATCTGGCCGTGGTGGAGCTTGAAGTGACCAGGGGGAGGGACGAAAAAGGCGCGGAAACGATTTCCGTGACGCCCCCCTGGCGCATGATCCCGACCCGTGGCGTCGCCGCCGAACCCGCCATCGCCGCCAAGGTGGCGGTCTATGAGGATACGCTGAAAGACGATCTCCAGGCGCTGGTGGGGAAGACCACGGTGGCGCTGGATGGACGCCGCGCCGTGGTGCGCGGCGGCGAGTCCAATCTCGGTGATCTGGTGGCCGATTCCATGGCCGCCGCCGTGGACGCGGAGGTGGCCCTGTTCAACGGCGGCTCCCTTAGGGGCGACCGCGTTTTGGGGCCGGGCGAACTGACCCGAAAAGACGTTCTCTCGATCCTGCCTTTCCCCTCCAAGGTGTTGTCACTGACTCTCACCGGGGCGCAACTGCGCGCGGTACTGGAAAACGGGGTCTCGAAGGTGGCGGATATGTCCGGGCATTTTCTCCAGGTCTCGGGCCTGGCTTTCGTCTATGACCCCCATGCCCCAAAGGGCCGCCGCCTGGTCTCGGTGGAGGTGGGCGGCAAGCCCCTCGATCCCGCCCGCGACTACAGGGTGGCGGTGAACGGCTACATGTACCAGGGCGGCAACGGTTATAAGATGCTGGCCCGGGGGCGCGACGAGAAAGCCACCGGCCTGACCATGGCCCAGGCGCTGATGATCTACCTTTCCCGCCAGGGCACGGTCTCGCCTAAGGTCTCGGGCCGCATCCGCACCCGCTGAGGAGCGCTACTCCTCTTCCGCCGTTTCGATTTTCATCCAGTCCGGCTGGTGCGGCGTCAGCCGCGCCTCTCCGGCCCTCAGCGCTTCGCCCTGCTCCCGCGCTTCCTTCACCGCCTCGAGCCGCAGCAGGGCCAGCGCACAGGTGTCCAACCCCGAAGCCACGGTTCCCACTTCCGCCTCTCCCAGCATTACCGGCGTGTCCGGGGCGGGGAGGGGGCCGTCCACGGTCACCGGCATCAGGCGTTTCTTCACCAGCCCGCGATGCTTGGTGCGGGCGGTCAATTCCTGGCCCATGTAACAACCCTTCTCCCAGTCCACGCCATGCAACTCGTCGAAGCCGTTCTCCAGCAACAGCGCCTTTTCCACCTCCATGTCGCGCGACCCATCGGGAATACCCAGCTCCAGGCGCAGCCTTTCATAGTCCTCCGCCTTGCCGAGGGAAAACCCGGCATTCTCCAGGGCCGATTCCGCGCCGTCGCGGGGCAACAGGGCGCGCGCGCCCAGTTCCGCCAGACGTGGATCGATATAGGCATTTCTATGGGCAAAATCGAAACGCCTTCCCGGTATGTTTGTGCTGGAAGAGGCATTCTCGCCGCTAAGGACATAGACACGGTAATCCCCGGTGGCATCCTCGATTTTAACATCCGAGCGCAGGGTATAGACCTTCAAGCGCTTCAAGAGATCGGCGCTACGTTCCGCCTCACAGTCGAGAAGAAACCCGCCGTCCTTTTCGACGATGAAGAAATCATGGAGATAGCGCCCCTGGGGAGTCAGCAGGGCGGCGTAAACCGCGCATTCGGGCGAGACCCGGTTCAAGTCGTTGGATACCAGCCCCTGCAGGAACTCCCGCGCATCGCCGCCGCCGACGGCGAGAACACCTCGTTTTTTAAGAAGGATAGCGCTTGTATCGGTCATGTGGGCTCCCCGGATATCACTGCAGCTTAAATACGCTCCCGTATGAGTTATACCGTCATTCAAAACTACAGAGTTGTTTTGAATGCGGAAGCCCGCGACTGCGGGCCGCCGCCACTGCGGCGTAGCCAAGGGCGCGGACGCGCCCGCCCGGCGTCGAGGGAACTCAGCAAAGTCGCAAACTTGTGACTTTGCGTATTTAGGGGAGGGGGGCGGCTTTGGCAAGGGCGGCTTTGCGTGGCGGGGCGTTGCCGCTTATAACTCAGGGCCATGAAGAACATCCTTTTCATCACCGCCACCCGTATCGGCGACGCGGTTCTGTCCACCGGGATTCTGACCCATCTCGCCGCCCGTTATCCCGATTGCCGCATCACGGTGGCCTGTGGCGAGGTTCCCGCGCCCCTGTTCGCGGCCATGCCCAATGTGGTGCGGGTCATTCCCCTGCGTAAATTCGCCGGAATCGGCCATTGGGTGCTGTTATGGCTGCGCTGCGTCCTGTCCTGGTGGTATCTGGTGGTGGATTTACGGGGCACCGGCATCGCCTGGTTCCTACCCACTCTGCGGCGCAGAATCTTCCGCGGCAAGCGCCGCACCACCACCCCGCACCGTTTGCAGGAAATCGCCCAGGTGCTGCGGCTCGACAAACCGCCTCTGCCGCGCCTCCAGGTTTCCTCCGAAACCCAAGAAGTGGCGCAAGGCCTGGTGCCAAAGGGAGACTTCGTTCTCGGTATCGGTCCCACCGCCAACTGGATCGGCAAACAGTGGTTGCCTGAGAATTTCGTCGAACTCATCGCCCGCCTCACCGCCGCCGACGGGCTTTTCCCCGGCGCGCGGGTGGCCCTGTTCGGGGCCGAGAACGAACGCGTGGCGGCCACGCCGGTCATTGAATCGGTGCCGCGGGCGCAATGCCTCGACCTGATGGGGGCTGTGGATCTGCCAACCGCCTATGCCTGTCTCGAACGCTGTGATTTCTACATCGGCAACGATTCAGGCCTCATGCATATGGCCGCCGCCGCCGGGCTTCCCACTCTCGGCCTGTTCGGCCCCAGCCAGGACCGTCACTATGCGCCCTCCGGCCCGCGCGCGGCGGTGGTGCGCACCCGGGAAAGCTACCACGAACTGGTGGAGGCCCCCGATTTCAACCATCGCACCACGGGAACATTGATGGGCGGTCTTTCCGTGGATGCCGTTATCACGGCTGCTGTCGATCTGTGGGCGCGCTGTGGAAAGGGCGGCCATGACGGCGCCGGTGTTTCGTGATCCCGCACTTTCGTTTAGCATAGCGCCGATGACGGGGGGTTCCATGACAGGTGAAAGCGGCGCAATGCCGGGGGCGAGCACGCCATGAGCAACTGCAGACTTTCGGCGCTGGTGGTGGCCCATGACGAGGAAGACCGCATCGTGGATTGTCTCGATCGTTTGGCCTTCGCCGACGAGATCGTGGTGGTGCTCGACGATTGCAGCGACGGCACCAAGGACATCGCCGCGCGCTATGCCGGCCGCTTGGTGGAAGGGTCGTGGGAGCTCGAGGGCGACCGCCGCAATGCGGGCTTCGCCGCCTGCAAGGGTGACTGGGTTCTGGAAGTGGACGCCGACGAATGGGTGACCACGGAACTGGCGGTGGAAATCCGCCAGGTCATCACCACCTCCCAGGCCGACTGGCATCTGATCCCGGTGGACAATTACGTGGGCGGCCGCCTGGTGCGTTATGGCTGGGGCGCGTCCTTCGGCCGTTCCGCCTTTCCCGGCCTCACCCGCAAGGGCGTGAAACAGGTGGGGGCACAGCGGGTGCATCCCTCTCTTTCTCTCGACGGCAAACAGGGCGCGGTTCTGAAACACCGGCTTCAGCATTTCGTGGACCGTGATATTTCCGACATGATCAAGCGCCTCGACAGCTATTCAACGGCGCGCGCCCTGGATCTGCGCGATTCCGGCGACATGGGAAGCTTCGGCGCCAATCTGCGGCGGATTTTTTCGCGCTTCTGGAAATGCTATGTGGGCCGGCGCGGCTACCGCGAGGGCGAGCTGGGGTTCCTGGTCGCCCTCCTGGCGGGGCTCTTTCCCATCCTCTCCTATCTCAAGGCCCGCTTCAGTGAGGATTCCGGGGGCGAGAATTCGGGCGGCGAGGATTCGGCTGACGAGTCCGGAGACCACTGATGGCGCGTATTGTCATGGCCGATGACGGCATCCGCTTCGATGGCCGTACGCCAGAGAATGCCCCCATTGGCGGCGCGGAATCCGCCTTTATCGGTCTCGCCCATGCCCTGGCGGCGCGCGGGCACGAGGTTCTCGTGCGCAACAACTGCGAAGCCGCCTTAAGCTATCGCGGCGTGGACTGGGCGCCGCTGGCTCCCGCCCTCGACTCCGGTGAATTCCCCAATGATGCCGACCTCTATATTGCCAATCGCGGGCATAACCTCATTCCCCTGCTGCCCCGGGCGCGGCGGCGGGTGTTCTGGATTCACAACCCGGCGCGCTATCTGCTGAAACTGCGTTATCTGTGGCCGTTGCTGAAATGGCGGCCGGAGATCGTGTTTTCGGGCCGTCACCATGCCGCCTCCTGTCCCTTCTGGGTGCCCACGGGCGGCCGTCACGTGATCCCCTACGGCATCGACGAAGTCTTCCGCAGCGCCACCTCCGCCGAGACCCCGCCACCGCCACGGGTGGTGTTTACCTCTAATCCCATGCGTTCCCTCGACTGGCTGCTCGATCTCTGGGTGGCGGAAATCCGGCCCCAGGTACCCGATGCCGAACTCCATATCTTTTCGGGCATCCGCACCTATGGCGCGGTGGGCGACGCCAATGCCGGGCGCATGGCCCCGGTACTGGAAAAGGCGCGTGGCTTAAGTGATTACGGGGTGATATTGCGTGATCCGGTGGCTAAGCCGGAACTGGCGGCGGAACTGGCCAATTCGCGGGTTCTTCTCTATCGCGGCGATGTAGGGGAGACCTTTTGTCTCGCCGTGGGCGAGGCGCAGGCGGTGGGCGTTCCGGCGGTGGTCCAGGACATCGGATGTGTGGCGGAACGGGTGGTGGACGGCGTCACCGGCGCGGTGGCGTGCGATGACGCCGATTTCGTCCGCCATGGGGTGGCCCTGCTGCGCGATGACGATCTATGGCGCGGCTGCCACGAAGAATCGTTAAAGTGTCAGCGGAGCTGGGGCTGGGACGAGGCGGCGGCGGCTTTTGAGGAGATTCTGCCATGACCAAGGTATTGCAGGCGATGGCCGGGGCCGAGCATGGCGGCGCGGAGGCGTTCTTCGAGCGCCTGATTCCGGCATTGCACGACGCCGGACTGGAGCAGGAGGTGCTGATCCGCCGCAATCCCGCTCGCGCCGAGCTTCTTCGCGCAAGGGGGGTAGAGCCGGTGGAGCTTCCTTTCGGCGGCATGATGGATATTCGCACCCGCTTCGGTTTCAATTTCAACGTCGGGCTTCTCAAGCCCCAGGTGGTGCTGACCTGGATGAACCGGGCCACCCGCTTCTGCCCGCCCACAAAGGGGACGTTCGTTCATGTGGGGCGGCTCGGCGGTTATTACAAAATGAAGAATTATCAGGCCTGCGACCACCTCATCGGCAACACCAAGGATATCGTCCGCTATATAGTGGACTCCGGCTGGCCCGAGGACCGCGCCCATTATCTGCCCAATTTCGTTACCGCCAGCGATGCCGAGCCCCTACCTCGCGCCATCCACACCACGCCGGAGGAAGCGCCGCTGATCCTGGCCCTGGGGCGGCTCCACGAAAACAAGGGCTATGACGTGCTGGTCCGGGCCATGGCCGATCTGCCCCATGCCTATCTCTGGCTCGCGGGCGAGGGTCCGCTGCGGGCCGAACTCGAGGAACTGACGGTACAGGTGGGGGTGAGGCCCCGTGTCCGTTTCCTGGGCTGGTGCGAGGATCCCACACCCCTGTTCGGGGCGGCGGACATGCTTATCTGCCCCTCGCGCCACGAGCCTCTGGGCAATGTGGTGATCGAAGGCTGGGCTCACGATGTGCCGGTGATCGCTACCCAGAGCCAGGGGCCGGGGGCTCTGATCTGCCACGACCGCAGCGGCCTTCTGGTGCCGGTGGATGATCCGCGCGCTCTGGCCGAGACCATCAAGCGGCTGCGTTTGAACCCGGGACTGATCCGCAACCTCGTTGCGGGCGGACGCAAGCGCTACGAAAAGGATTTTACCGAATCCGTGGTGGTGGGCTGCTACATGAGATTCTTCAAGAAGGTCGCTCTCTAATGTGCGGTATCGCCGGCCTCATGACTCTGGGCGGCGCCTCCGCCGAGCCCGCCATTCTCGACGCCATGGCCGCGGCTCTGGCCCATCGCGGCCCCGACGGCGGCGGGCGGCATGTGGCGGGTGATGTGGGCATGGTTCATACCCGCCTCGCCATCATCGATCTCGGCTCCGGTGACCAGCCCCTGTACGGCGATGGCGGTCTGGCGCTGGTGGCCAACGCCGAAATCTATAACTATGTGGAACTACGCGACTCTTTGAGTGGCGTGGCCTTTGCCACCGGCTCCGACTGCGAGACGCCGCTGCCCCTCTATCGGCGCCATGAGCTCGATTATGCGGATCATCTGCGCGGCATGTACGCCATCGCCTTGCACGATCCGGCGCGCGGACGGCTGGTGCTGAGCCGCGGCCCCTTCGGCATCAAGCCGCTTTATTACGCGGAGACAGGGAAGGGGCTGGCTTTTGCCTCGGAGCCCCAAGCGCTGATTGCCGCGGGTCTGGTGAGCGCGGCCGAACACGCCGCTGCCCGCGACGAGCTGTTACAGCTCCAGTTCTCCACCGGCCGCGAGACGCCGTTGGCGGGAATAATGCGGGTTCTCCCCGGAGAAACACTGGTGGTTGAGGGCGGACGTATCGTGGCGCGCCGGCGTCAGGGCGCGCTTCCCGAAGGCCCGCCGGAAGAAATAGAGGAAGGCCCCGCGCTGAAACGGCTGGATACCGCGCTGGAAGACAGCGTGCGCCTCCACCAGCGCGCCGACGTGCCTTACGGCATGTTTCTTTCCGGCGGCATCGATTCTTCCGCTTTGCTGGCCATGATGGCGCGGGTCAACGAGACGCCGGTGCGGGCCTTCACGGTGGGCTTTCCCGGAAGCGCCGCCGCGGACGAGCGCGATCACGCGCGTCACTTGGCGAAACTCACCGGGGCCGAGCATGTGGAAGTGGAATTCAGCGAGGCCGATTTCTGGGACCTGCTGCCGCGTCTGGCCTCGGCGATGGACGATCCAGCGGCCGATTACGCCATTCTGCCCACCTATAAACTGGCCCATAGCGCCGCCGGGGAAGGACTCAAGGTGGTGCTCAGCGGCGAGGGCGGGGACGAACTGTTGGCCGGTTATGGCAGATACCGCAGCGTCTTGCGCCCCTTCTGGCTCGGTGGACGGGTCATGCGCGCACGCGGTATTTTCGACGGGCTGGGGGTTTTCAATCGGGAACCCGGCGGCTGGCGCGACGGCATCGCGGCGGCGGAAATTCACGCCCGGGACGGGTCGCGCTCGAAACTACAGACCGCCCAGGCCACCGACTGCGCCGACTGGCTTCCCAACGACCTGCTGACCAAGCTCGACCGCTGTCTCATGCATCACGGGGTGGAGGGTCGCACGCCTTTCCTCGACCGCGAAGTGGCCCATGCCGTATTCCGTCTTCCCGATTCCTTAAAGATACGCAAGGGTCTGGGAAAATGGATTTTACGGCGCTGGCTCGACCAACATCTGCCCGAAGCCAAGCCTTTCGCGCGCAAGCGCGGCTTCACGGTGCCGGTGGGCGAATGGATTGCCCGTGAGGGCGCGCGGCTGGGGCCTCTGGTGGCGCAACAACAGGGCGTGGCGGCGCTCTGTGACAAAGGTGCGGTGACGGCGCTGTTTGCCGGGGCCGGGCGCAAGCGCGCAGGTCATGCGGCGTGGACGCTGCTCTTCTATGCCCTGTGGCACCGCGCCCACATCCAGGGGCTGCCCCCCCAAGGCGGCGTTTTCGAGACCCTGGGCGCGAAAGGATAACGCTCCCCCCTTACATGTCCTCCAGCTTGCCGCCTTCGTAACCGCCGGTCTGGGGTGTTTCCTCCCGGGGTGTTCCGCCGCCGGGAGTTTCCACCTGGGGCTGTCCGTCCTGGGGGGTGACCGCTTGCGGCATGTCCCCCAATGGTCCGTGCATGGGAGAGCCGGAGAACTGGGAGGGCGTGCATTCGCCGCTGAGCATCTGCGTCACCATGCTTTCCTTACATTGGGTCCAGGGCCGCTCCACCCCTTTTTGCTGCTGATAGATCGTGGCGATTATCAGCCCCACCAACAGCACTCCGATGATGATCATGCCGCGGTTCATATTTCCTCTCCTATGGGCATTTCCCCGTTTCCAGTTTCTCCGCCCGAAACCCCATCCGTCTCCTCCTCGGGAGGCAGGGGCATGCCCGGCTGCCAGTCCTTGGTGCGGCGGCGGGCCTCGTTGATGTCCTGCGCCGTCATGCTTGAGGCGATCTCGTTGCGGAACTTGATGGCCTTGCCGTATTCCTCATCGTCCTTGGCGTAGATAACGCCGAGCTCCGCCCACATATAGGCGCTGATATTGTCCTTGGCCACGCCGCGGCCCTGATAATACATGCCGGCGATCAGCACCATGCCCGAGGAATGGCCCTGTTCGGCCCAGGGGCGGATGGCGTCCAGCGCTTCCAGGAATTCGCCGCGGCCATACATGTCGATACCCAGCATGGCCCTGGCTTCCATGTGGCTCTGTGCCGGGTCCACGCGGACGTCCGGTCCCATCCAGGCACAGGCGGACAGAAGACTCGCCGCCATCACAATGCTAAGGATTGCATGTCTCATGGGGGCCAGCTTATACCGAAATCCGGACCCAGGAGAACCATTCCGCCAACTGTGCTCTTTCATTTTTGGTTCCATCCCGGCATGGTGCGTACGCATTTTACGTACAGGAACATGAACGAACCTTACGATTTTATCATTCATGGTGGCCGGGTGGCCGCCCAGGGCGGCATTGTGGACGCCGATATCGGCGTGGCCGGGGGCAAGGTGTCGGCGCTGGGCGACCTTTCCGCCGCCGAGGCGCCGGAGCGTTTCGACGCCACCGGCCTGCATGTGTTGCCCGGTGTCATCGACACCCAGGTGCATTTCCGCGAACCCGGGCTCGAGCACAAGGAAGACTTGGCCAGCGGAACCGCGGGGGCGGTTCTGGGCGGCGTCACCAGCATCTTCGAGATGCCCAATACCAATCCCTCCACCCTTACCGGGGAAGACCTTGCCGACAAGCTGGCGCGGGCCCATGGCCGGGCCTGGTGCGATCACGCCTTTTTCATGGGCGCGGCGGAAACAAACGCGGGCGATCTGGCGCGGCTGGAACGGCTTCCCGGATGCTCCGGGGTCAAGGTGTTCATGGGTTCTTCCACCGGCACTCTTCTGGTGGATGACGATAAGGTGCTGTGCGCGGTGCTGGAAAACGGTTCGCGCCGCGTCGCCATCCACAGCGAGGATGAATCCCGCCTGCGTGAACGCCGTCCCCTGGTGGAGGCCGATGGCGCCACCGTCCATCTCCATCCCGAATGGCGCGATGTGGAGACGGCGCTGCTCTCCACCCGGCGGGTGCTGGCCCTGGCTAGGGAAACGGGGCGGCAGGTACATGTGCTCCATGTAACCACGGCGGAGGAAATGGAGGTGCTGGCGAAACACCGGGACATTGCCACCGTCGAGGTGACGCCCCAGCATCTGACCCTGGCCGCGCCCGACTGTTATGACCGGCTCGGCACCCTTGCCCAGATGAATCCGCCGATCCGCGAGGCCCGTCACCGCGAGGCTTTGTGGCAGGCCGTGACCGACGGCGTGGTGGACGTGGTGGGGTCCGATCACGCACCCCATACGCTGGAGGAAAAGGCCCGGCCTTATCCCGAGTCGCCCTCGGGCATGACCGGGGTCCAGACCCTGTTGCCGCTGCTGCTCGACCATATGAACGCCGGACGGCTGTCGCTGGAGCGCCTCATAGACCTCACCAGCGCCGGTGCCGCGCGACTCTACGGCATTGACGGAAAGGGCAGCATTGCGCCGGGTTTCGACGCCGATTTCACCATTGTGGACCTCAAGGCGGAACGCACCATCGAGAACCACTGGATCGCCAGCAAGGCGGGCTGGACGCCCTTCGACGGCATGACCGTGAAGGGCTGGCCGTCGGCCACCGTTATCCGTGGCCATGTGGTCATGCGCGAGGACGAAATCCAAGGCGATCCCCGTGGCGAGCCCGTGCGCTTTCGGGAGAATCCGTGACCCCTTTCCGCGCCCTCATTCTGGAGCGGGAAGGCGAGGAGGTAACCTCCCGCATCGGCGAGGTCAGCGAGGCCGAACTCATGGCCGCGGCGCCGGAGGGAGCCGAAGTCACGGTGCGCATCGCCTGTTCCACCCTCAATTACAAGGATGGCCTCGCCATGGCCGGGCTGGGCAAGGTGGTGCGCCGCTATCCCCATATTCCCGGCGTTGACCTTGCCGGTGAGGTGACGAACTCGGAGTCCCCCCTGTGGAAGCCCGGCGACAAGGTGATCGCCGGGGGATGCGGCATCGGCGAGAAGGCCTGGGGCGGCTTTGCCGGTTTTGCGCGGCTGCGCGCCGACTGGCTGGTGGCTCTGCCGGACTCATTGACCCCGCGCCAGGCCATGGCCATCGGCACCGCGGGTCTCACCGCCATGGAGGCGGTGATCATTCTCGAAGAACACGGCCTTACCCCCGGCAAGGGTGAAGGAGAGTGCGAGGTGCTGGTAACCGGGGCCGCTGGCGGCGTCGGCAGTATCGCCGTGGCCGTTCTCGCCGCTCTGGGCTATGAGGTAACGGCCTCCACCGGCCGCGCCGACACCCATGATTATCTGAAGTCGCTGGGCGCCGCCCATATTATGGACCGCGCCGAGCTTTCCACGCCGCCGCAAAAAACCCTTCTTCCCGAACGCTGGGCGGCGGCCGTGGATGCGGTGGGCGGGACCACGCTGGCGACCATCCTGGCGAGCCTCAAACATGGCGCCAGTGTCGCCGCCACCGGCCTGGTGGGCGGGCGTGAACTCGCCACCACCGTCATTCCGTTTCTTCTGCGCGGGGTCAATCTTTTGGGTGTTGATACCGTCCAGCTTGCCATGGAGCGCCGCAGGCAAGCCTGGGCGCGTCTGGCCGCGGACCTGCCGTTGGAAAAGCTGGAAAACATGATCCAGAGCGCCCGGCTCGAAGAGGTGCCGGAGCTGGGCCGCCGAATCCTCGAAGGTCAGGTGCGTGGGCGCGTGGTGGTGGAGATGGAAACGGAGAATTAGTCACCTTTGTTGTTTCCGGGCCCCCAGTCCACGTCGATATAGCCCTTCTCGATGGCGTAGCGAATATCCGCGAAGGCTTGCTTGGCCTCATCGAACATCAGCCGCTTGCTTTGCAGCTCCTCGATTTTCGACATGTCGGGCGGGTCGCCGTCTTCCGAGGCGCTGAGATTGAAGGCGGCTTCCAGGTAACGGGCGCGCAGGCGGCCGACGATCACGGCGAAACTGAGAATTTTCTCCTTGGTCAGTGTGTCGATCCGGCTGTGGATGATTTCACGGTTGGCGAGCTGGATTCCCTGTTCCAGCTCATCGAAGAAATGTTTGATCTGAATGAGAGACTGATAGTTTTCTTTTTCTTCCGCCATGTCTTCGCCTCGTTGCTACAAATTAGCCAACACTCCCAAGACCGATTTTCCCAGGACCGGCATCTTGGGGGCCGGAATTTTGGGGATCGGCATCTTTAGGAATCATTCTATCGCCATCCCGGGCCACGGGTCCATCACGGTTATGCCCCGCAAATCAAACATAAAACCTGTTGTGAAAAGATTAAGATTTGATCGCCACGGCCTCTTCCTCTAAACCGGGGATCGGACTTTGGCGTGAAACAAGAGCGGGAACGGCACCCATGTCACAGCAGGAATGGACGGTTTATCTCTCCGGCGAGATTCATAGCGATTGGCGCGAGCGCATCATCGAAGGCGCGCGGGCTGCGGGCCTTGACGCCGATTTTGTCTCCCCGGTAACCAATCACGATGACAGCGATAATTGCGGTGTCGCCATCCTCGGCGCGGAAGAGAACGATTTCTGGAAGGACCGCAAGGGGGCCGGGGTCAACGCCATCCGCACCCAGACCTTGATCCGGAGCGCCGATATGGTGGTGGTGCGCTTCGGGGATAAATACAAACAATGGAACGCCGCCTTCGACGCGGGCATGGCCGCCGCCTTGGGAAAACCCGTGATTACCCTGCATGACCCAAACCTCAACCATGCCCTGAAAGAGGTGGACGGCGCGGCCCTTGCGGTGGCCGAAACCCCCGAACAGGTGGTCCAGGTACTGACCTACGCCATGACCGGGAAACTTTAGAAAACTCCGTAGAAAACTCCGGGATTTCTTCCGCTCCCCCGGTTTCCCCCAGTACCCCACGGTGGTGGTAATTCCAGCCCGTGCTTCCCGTGGCGGAAAAAATCGTTATAGCCTTTTTAACCATAGAACCAATCTAAAGGCCTCGTAGCGCTTTATTCGGCGTTCATGGCGGGACACCTGGGGAGGAGTCATGCCCAAGAAACAGTTCACTTCCGGCAAGGGGGGGCAAAACCGCACCGCCCGGCTGATCGAAATCGGTATCGCCCTTTCGGCGGAGACCAATTTCGACCGTCTGATGGAGAAAATCCTCCTCGAGGCCAAGGATCTGGCCAATGCCGACGGCGGCACCTTGTATCTGCGGCAAAAGGAGGAACGCCGGCACGAGGAAGCGGGTGACACTGGCGACACCCGGCGCCACAAACTCCGTAGAATGAACGCCAGCCGGCGCATCGGCGATGAACGCCGCCTTGTAAGCGCCCGCCGCGTGGAGGAGGAAAGACGCAGCGGGGAAGACAGGCGCCAGGACGCCGACAGGCGCGTGCCCGATGACAGGCGTGGCGGCACATACCGCCGCGCCTGCCCGAATGAACCGATTCGTTCCCATCAAATTGATTTCTATCGGCCCTGACCCGCTCTGGGGGCAGGCGGTCTCACTGGCCTCTACGAATCTCCGTGGGTCTCGCGCGGCCCTCAGGCGGCCTTTTTGAGACTCAGGGTCAGGGTTCCAAGATCGGTCCTGACGTTGGTGCTGCCGCCGTTTTCTCTGGCTGAAAGATGGCTTTCCAGGTTCAGCATATGGCTCACCCCCCGCGGCAGGTCGTCTTCCAGAAGATCGCAGGGCGCGGGCGGAAAGACCGGAACCACAAGGATCAGGTCAAGGTCGAGTCCGCCGCTGGCGGGATCATGGGCATAGGTGCCGGTGCAGACGAAATCATGATGGTCCAGGCTCTTGACCTGGCCCTTATCCAGCGCCAGAAGACTGCGCCCATCGGCGGCATCTCCGGTAACCGTCAGGTGATAGACTCCTCTCCACATTTTCTTCCCCCCTCTTTTTTCTCCCCTTCCCTTAATCACACCCCGTTAAGTACACCTCCCTTGGTCACAAGAAAAAAACCGGGGGGCTCCGCCGCCGCACCCCCGAAGTTTAGGGAGGACAATGCAGAGCGGGGCTTCAAGAGCACCCGCTCGTCGAACCGCAGGTCACGCATTTAAGGCATGTGCCATTGCGGACCAGCGTGAAGTTACCGCAATCTCCGCACGCGTCGCCTTCATAGCCCTGCATCCGCGCCTCGATGACGCGATTGTGGGTGGAGTCGACTTGCTCGGTGATCACGGCACTGACAGCGACAGCTTCGGCGGTGCCGACGCCGGTCAGGGCTGTGGCGGAGGCAACGGTTTCCGCGCGTCCGCTTTCATTCTGGCTGAGAACATAAAGATTGTTTCGCATATAGCCGGTGCTGGCGACGCGGCGCACCACGTCTTCCGATCCCACAGGCATACCTTCGGCGGTGCCGCCGCCGATACTGTCGAACTGTTCTTCAGGCTCGGCATGGCCAAGGTCGTTGCGTCCGAGATAGGAAACCGCGAGTTCGCGGAAAATATAGTCCAGGACCGAGGTCGCCATCTTGATGACCTCGTTGCCTTCCACCATGCCCGAGGGCTCGAAACGGGTGAAGGTGAAGGAATCAACGTATTCCTCCAGCGGCACCCCGTACTGCAGGCCGATGGAAATGGCGATGGCGAAATTGTTCATGAGGCTGCGGAAGGCCGCGCCCTCCTTGTGCATGTCGATGAAAATTTCACCAAGCTGGCCGTTTTCATATTCGCCGGTGCGCAAATAAACCTTGTGGCCGCCGACGATGGCTTTCTGGGTATAGCCCTTGCGCCGTCCCGGCAGGCGCGCCCGTTCCTGGCTGGCGGCGATCTTTTCCACCACCCGCTCGACGATACGCGGCGCGCCTTCGGCGGCCATCGCGGCGATGCTGTCTGCATCCCTGGCGTCGTCCCTGCCCTCCTCGGTTTCACTGTCCTCAACCGAGGAGCTTAAGGGCTGGGACAGCTTGGAGCCGTCGCGGTACAGGGCGTTGGCCTTCAGTCCCAGCTTCCAGGACAGCATGTAGGCATCCTTGCACTCCTCCACGTCGGCGCTGCCCGGCATGTTGATGGTCTTTGAAATGGCCCCGGTGATAAACGGCTGCGAGGCCGCCATCATGCGGATATGGCTCTCCACGGACAGGAAACGCTTACCCAGCCGCCCACAGGGATTGGCGCAGTCGAATACGGGAAGATGCTCGTCCTTGAGGTGCGGCGCGCCTTCCACCGTCATGGCGCCACAGCAAAAGGCGTTGGCGGCTTCGATGTCTTCACGCGAAAAATCGAGTGCGCGCAGCATGTCGAAGGCGGGATCATCCAACGCCTCTTTGGAAAGCCCGAGAGTCTCGGTGCAGAAGGTCTCGCCCAGAGTCCATTTGTTAAAGGCGAACTTGATGTCGAAGGCATTGGCGAGCGCCGTCTCAAGAGCCTCGATGGCCGTGTCGGTGAAGCCCTTTTCGCGCAGCGCGTCGAAACCGATTCCCGGGGCCTGGTACAGGGTGCCGCGGCCGACGGCGTATTCGCTGATGTCGCGTATCTGGTCGGAGGAATAGCCCAGGGTGCCCAGCGCCGTTTCCACGGTGCGGTTGATGATTCTGAAATGTCCGCCGCCGGCCAGTTTCTTGAACTTGACGATGGCGAAGTCGGGCTCGATTCCGGTGGTGTCACAGTCCATGACCAGGCCGATGGTCCCGGTGGGCGCCACCACCGTAACCTGGGCGTTGCGGAAGCCATTGGCCTCGCCCTCGCTGCTGGCGCGGTCCCAGGATTCGGCTGCCGCCCTGGCCAGCCCCTCGAAGGGACAGTCCTCGGCGCGCAAGGGTACCGGAATAATCGAGAGCCCGTCATAACCATCGGCGAGGCCGTGGGCGGCCATGCGGTGGTTGTTGACCACCCGCAGCATGGAGTCGCGGTTTTCGCCATAGCCGGGAAAGGCTCCCATCTCGCCGGCGATTTCGGCGGAGGTTTCATAGGCGACTCCGGTCATGAGCGCGCTGATGGCGGCGCATGTGGCGCGGCCCTCGTCGCTGTCGTAAGAGAAGCCCGAGGCCATCAACAGCCCTCCGATATTGGCGAATCCCAAGCCTAAGGTCCGGTAATCGAAGGAGAGTTGGGCGATCCGCCGCGAGGGGAACTGTGCCATCAGGACCGAGATTTCCAGAGTGATGGTCCACAGCCGGGTTGCGTGCTCGAATCCTTCTATGTCGAAGGATCCGTCCTCGCGGCGGAACGTTAGTAAATTCAGTGATGCCAGGTTACAGGCCGTATCGTCCAGGAACATGTATTCCGAACACGGGTTCGAGGCATTGATGCGGCCGGATTCCGGGCAGGTGTGCCAGTCGTTTATGGTGGTGTCGAACTGTAATCCGGGATCGGCGCAGGACCAGGCGGCATGGCCGATCTGTTCCCACAGGTCGCGGGCGCGAAGGGTCTGGTGGGCCTCGCCGTCGGTGCGCCGGGTCAGGGTCCAGTCCCCGTCCGTCTCCACGGCTTCGAGGAACTCGTCGGTGACGCGGATGGAATTGTTGGCGTTCTGGCCGGATACGGTGAGATAAGCGTCGGAATCCCAGTCGGTGTCATAGGTGCGGAAGTCGATTTCGGTGAATCCCTGGGAGGCGAACTGGATGATCCGCTGGATATAGTTTTCCGGCACCAGGGCCTTGCGGGCGCCTGAAACCGCCTTCTTCAGCGCCGGGTTGCGTTTGACGTCGAAACGGCCCTCGGCTTCCTCGTCGCTGTCCATGGGTCCGGTGTGACAGGCCTTGAGGATGGTGTTGAGATGACGGTTGATGGTCTTGGAGCCGGTGACCAGCGCCGCCACCTTCTGCTCTTCCACGGTCTTCCAGTTGATGAATTCCTCGATATCGGGGTGGTCGATATCCACACAGACCATCTTCGCCGCGCGCCGCGTGGTGCCGCCGGACTTGATGGCGCCGGCGGCGCGGTCGCCGATCTTGAGAAAGCTCATAAGGCCCGATGATTTACCGCCGCCCGAAAGGGACTCGTTGCTGCCGCGCAGGGACGAAAAATTGCTGCCGGTTCCCGATCCGTATTTGAACAGGCGCGCCTCGCGCGTCCACAGATCCATGATCCCGCCTTCGTTGACCAGATCATCGTTCACGCTCTGGATGAAACAGGCATGAGGCTGGGGGTGTTCGTAAGCCGACTGGGAGGTGGTCAGTTCACCGCTGCGAAAGTCCACATAGTGATGTCCCTGGGCCGGGCCGTCGATGCCATAGGCCCAGTGCAGGCCGGTATTGAACCATTGCGGAGAGTTGGGCGCACCCATCTGACAACACAGCATGTAACGCATTTCGTCGTAATAGGCGCGGGCGTCGTCTTCGCTGTCGAAATAACCGCCTTTCCAGCCCCAATAGGTCCAGGTGCCACACATACGGTCGAATACCTGTTTGGCGCTGGTTTCGCCGCCATAGGGGCTTTTCGGGGCCGCCTCGTGGCGCCACAGCCACGAGGGAACGGTATTTTCCTCAACCGGAACCCTGTTCTCGGGCACGCCGGCCTTACGGAAATACTTCTGGGCGAGAACGTCGCAGGCCACTTGCGACCAATCGGCGGGAACCTCGAGCTCATCGAGCTCGAAGACGATTGAGCCATCGGGATTGCGAATATCACTCGATGTGGTCTTGAACGTAACGCCTTCATAGGCGGAACGCCCCTCCTGAGTGAATCGCCGCGTAACCCTCATTCCCCCCTCCTTCCAAAACTCTTAATGTTTCCTTACTCGGCCATCTCTTGAATGTGACCGTTTGGGAAGAACCCGGTGCCAGATCGAAAATTTGTCAAAGACACAAAAGGGTCCGTCCCCCTCCCCGTGGGAAAAACCACCGCCTCAATATGTAGTGGACGGATATAATTACCCCACAACATCTATCCACAAAGGGATGGGCCAAGGCAACAAGATTTTGTGTTTGGGAGGAAAAAATTAACTATATGAGGTGAAAATGAGCGATTCGGGCTCCATGGCCGCACCCGTCTTCCCCCCACTCTTTGCCCACATCTTCTCTGTGGCGGCGGGGCTAGGCCATTGCTCATCAGATTTATGAGTCCATGACCTAGACGCGCTCGCGGGCAGGTGTCATATTCCGTGACGGGAAATTCGCGGTGCAAATGCCTCCTCTCTGGGCTCCCGCCGCACCATATGGAACGGGATAGAACGGGTTTTTCAGCGTGATTCTTTTCAGCGTGATTCTATGATTACCGGCACCATTCTATACACCTGGATTTTCGGCGAGCGGGTCGGCCGTGACGAGGCCGGGAACCGCTATTATCGCCGTCGCGGCGGCGCCCGGCGCCGCGCCAATAACGGCCGCGAACAGCGCTGGGTCATGTATAAAGGCGAGAGAGAAGCCAGCCGTGTGCCGCCGGAATGGCATGAATGGCTCCACCACACCAGCGATACCCCGCCGGTGGAAATGCCGCGCCCCCGGCCGCAATGGCGTAAAGCCCATCAGCCCAATCTCACCGGAACCCACGAGGCCTATTATCCTCCCGGCCATGTGCTGAGCGGCGGCAAGCGCGCACCCGCCACCGGCGACTACGAACCGTGGAGGCCGGAATGACTCTCCTCCCGCTGTGGGTACATTTTCCGCGCCGGGGCGCTTTGGGGTCATATTTTCCGCGCCGGGGCGCTGGGGCATCATGACCGAAGAGACCAAGGAAAGGCTGGTGGGCGCGGGCGTGGTGGTGGCGTTCGCTCTGTTCGTGGGGTTTGTCTCCAGCCTTCAGGACATTCACACCCAGTCCGAGTCCGGTTATCGGGTGACCGCGGCTTTCGGCAAAATTGACGGACTTCCCGGGGGCGCCGAGGTGCGCCTCGGCGGAATCGAGGTGGGCAGCGTGGTGGGCGAGAAGCTCAGCGAGCATTACCGCGCCGTTCTCACCCTCCAGATCGCCGATCATGTGCGATTGCCCACCGACACCTCGGCCGCGATTCAGACCGACGGCCTGTTCGGCACCAAATACATCAATCTCGAACCCGGCGGCGCCGAAGAGTTCATTCCTTCCGGCGGCGCCATTCGCGTCACCCAGGATTCCCTGGTGGTGGCCGATCTTCTGGAACAGATCATCGCCCAGGGCGAAAAAGTTGCCAAAAAACGGGAAAAGAAGAAACAACCGGAACAGGGCGCCTTCTTGCTGTCGGATTCACCGGGCGCCCCATGACAAAGACGAAGGAGCAGGGATGCACAGAAATATAGTCGAGGCGGTGATGGGCACCGTGGTTCTTCTGGTGGCGGGTTTTTTCGTCGTCTTTGTCTACAATACGGCCCAGGTCAAGGTGGCGGAGGGCTATACGGTCACGGCCATCTTCTTCAAGATAGGGGGGCTGCAAGAGGGCAGCGACGTGCGCCTCAACGGCATCAAGGTGGGAGCCGTCACCGACGAGAAACTCGACACCGATACCTTCGACGCCGTGGTCACCATGTCCATCGAGGGCGGCATCAAACTGCCCGCCGACACTGTTGCCACCATCGGCAGCGAGGGCATTCTCGGCGGCAAATACGTGCGTCTCGAACCGGGCAGCGCGAAGACCTATATCGCCGCTGGCGGCGCCATCACCAAGACCAAGGATTTCCGCTCGCTGGAGGATCAGGTGGGCGACATCATTTTCCTCGCCTCGGGCGGTGACGACAAGGACGACTAGAGCGGGCCGGGGCCGACATGCCGACGCCGGTTTCCAGCCATATTACGGCCATGTTCCCGCCCCACTGTGATCATCTTCCAATCCTTCGGGTATTGCGGCCATGACAGATGGGGACAGGAAAACGACGGGGCGTGGCGTTATTCCGGGGACCGATCCCCAGGGGGCGAAGGTCTGGCGTACGCCCGAAGGCGATTCCGTGTCCTGTCTCGAGAAAATCAAGGTGCTCAATCAGAATCTCGAGGAAATCCGCCAGATGTGCCAGGACGCGCTGGAGGATGCGGTCCTCATGGGCTGTGACGAGGCCCAGTTCAGACAGGTCATCAATGAACTCGTCGAACGGCTGGAAAACCCCTATCACAAAAAATAACCCATTCCGCGCTGCGGTCGCCGGCTTGGCCGTTAAGCGGCGTGGCCGCGTCTTGGCGGCAGCGCTCGCGATGGCGGGCGTCTGGGTTTCTTCTCCGTCCCTGGCGGCGGATATGGTGGGCGACGTGGCCCTGCTGCAGGGTCTCGACAAGGTGACGGCGCGTATTTCCACCTTCCGCGTGCCCACCAACAGGACGGTTCACTTCGGCACCCTGGAAATCGTCGCCCGCACCTGCCACAAGCGGCCGCCGGAGGAGCCTCCCGAAAGCGCCGCCTTTCTCCAGATTCGCGATATCAAACCCGGCGAGGCGCCGGAGACCCTGTTCCAGGGCTGGATGTTCGCCTCCAGCCCCGCGCTCTCGGCGCTGGAACACCCGGTTTATGATATCTGGGTCATCGACTGCCTGTCGCGCATCGGCCCGAAAATGCGGCTGCCCCGGTAGTCATTCCCCCCCCGGAATCACTTCCGTAAAGAGTCATTCCCACAGCGATTCCACGCCCGCCGTCAGTTGCACCGGGAATTTGGCATTCACCTCCAGCGCCTCGCTCAGAAGCAAATGATACTCGCGGCGCGGCACTTCTATGGCCCCGAACTGTTTTAAGTGTTCGGTGACGAACTGGACGTCGAGCAGGGTGAAGCCGCCCTGGCGCAGGCGCGCCGCCAGATGCACCAGCACCACCTTGCTGGCGTCGGTGGCGCGGGAAAACATGCTCTCTCCGAAAAAGACGCCGTTCAGGGCGATGCCGTAAAGCCCGCCCACCAGGGCCTCCCCCTCCCAGCATTCCACGCTGTGGGCGCGCCCCATGCCGTGCAGGGTGGTATAGAGGTCGATAATGATCTGGTTGATCCAGGTGCTCTCGCGGTCTTCCGCTTCCTCGGCGCAGCTTTCCATGACCTGGGCAAAGGCGGTGTCACACCTGATCTCGAAAGGATTGTTGCGCAGGCGGCGTTGCAGGCGGCGGGGAACGTGAAAGCCGTCCAGGGGGATGATTCCACGGTTTTCGGGGTCGACCCAGAACAGTTCCGGATCGTCGCGGCCTTCCGACATGGGAAAAATACCGGCGGCATAGGCACGCAGAAGAATCTCCGGAGTCAGCGTCTTCATGGGACCGGCCCCCCAGCCTTAAGCCTCGGAATCGAGCAGGTTCTCCAGCCAATGGATGTCATAATCACCATTGATGAAATCACTTTCCGTGATCAGCCTTTGGTGAAGCGGGATCGTGGTCTCGATGCCGCCGATGACGAATTCTTCCAAAGCCCGCCGCAGCCGCATCAGGCATTCGTTACGGCTGCGTCCGCGTACGATCAGCTTGGCGATGAGGCTGTCGTAATGGGGCGGCACCCGGTATCCGGAATAGAGGGCGGAATCCACCCGCACGTCGAGCCCACCCGGGGCGTGATAGTCGGTGATGGTGCCCGGTGAGGGCGCAAAGGTTTCGGGATTCTCGGCGTTGATCCGGCATTCGATGGCATGACCGGCCAGCTGGATGTTCTTCTGCGTCACGTCGAGCTTGGCCCCGGCGGCGACACGGATCTGTTCGCGTGCCAGGTCGATGCCGCTGATCATCTCGGTGATGGGATGTTCCACCTGAAGGCGGGTATTCATCTCGATGAAATAGAATTTTCCGTTTTCGTACAGGAACTCGATGGTGCCGACGCTGCGATAGCCCAGCTTCTTCATGGCCTTGACGCAGCGGGCGCCGATCTTGTCTCTGGTGGCGGCGTTGAGAGCCGGCGAGGGAGCCTCCTCGATCACCTTCTGGTGGCGGCGTTGCAGCGAACAGTCCCGTTCCCCAAGGTGAATCACATTGCCGTGGTTGTCGGCGAGAATCTGGATTTCGATATGGCGCGGCGTTTCCAGGAATTTTTCCAGGTACAGCGTGTCGTCGCCGAAATTGGCCTTGGCCTCGGCCCGCGCCATGGGAATCGCCTGGCGCAGGGTTTCGTCGTCATGGGCCACCTTCATGCCCCGTCCGCCGCCCCCGGCCGAGGCCTTGACGATCACCGGATAACCGATTTTCGCCGCCATTTTAAGAGCCTCGTTTTCCTCCACCAGCGGCCCGTCGGAACCGGGGACCACGGGAATCCCGGCCTTGGCCATGGCCGCCTTGGCGGCGATCTTGTCGCCCATGACGGTCATGTGTTCGGGCGCCGGACCGATGAAGGTGATGTCGTGTTCGGCCACTATTTGGGCGAAATGGGCGTTTTCCGAAAGAAACCCGACGCCGGGATGAATGGCGTCGGCATTGGTGATGGTGGCCGCCGTCAGGATGGCCGGGATATTGAGATAGCTGCCCCGCGCCGCGGCGGGACCAATACACACGCTTTCATCGGCCAGACGCACATGCATGGCGTCGGCGTCGGCCTCGGAATGAACAGCCACGGTGCGGATGCCCATTTCCCGGCAGGCGCGGTGAATACGCAGGGCGACTTCACCACGATTGGCGATAAGGATTTTTTCAAACATCCGCGATCACTCTCTCCAGACCATTCCCGGGGAGCGTCTTATTCAATGGCCATCAGGGCTTCGCCGAATTCCACGGGATCCCCGTTCTCCACGAGAATCCGCATCACCTTGCCGCCATGGGGGGCGGGTATGGGATTCATGGTCTTCATGGCTTCGACGATGAGCACGGTCTGACCTTCACGCACCGTATCGCCCACCGAAACGAAGGGCGGCGCGCCCGGCTCCGGTGCGGTATAGGCGGTGCCCACCATGGGCGAGGTGACGGCGCCGGGGAGGTGTTCCGCATCGGTTTCACCCGTCTCTCCTGTTTCTGTGGCGGCTTCCGGTTTTGCCGCCGCCGCCTGGGGCTGGACCGCCGCTTCGGTGGTGACCCCGCCGCCGCGTGCGACACGGACGCGTTGTCCCTCGGCCTCGAACTCGATCTCGGTGAGCCCGGTTTCCTCCAACAGCTTGGTGAGGGAACGGACAAGATCATCGTCGAATTTGAACTTCGCCATTTAAGCCTCGTTTTTATCCTTGAGAATCCGCGCCAGCGCATCCAGGGCCAGAACATAGCCCTGGCCGCGAAACCCGCAGATCATACCTCGGGCGGCCTGGCTGACAAATGAATGATGGCGAAAGCTTTCGCGCTGGAAAAGGTTGGACAGATGCACTTCCACCACCGGCTGTTCAAGGGCCAGAAGGACGTCGAGAATGGCCACCGACGTATGGGTAAAGGCGCCGGCGTTGATGATCAGCCCGGCGCAGCCCGCCTGCGCCTCCTGGATGATGTTCACCATCTCGCCTTCGTCGTTGGATTGGCGGAAATCAATTTCCAGCCCCAGCCCCTTGGCGTGGTCGCGGCAGGAGGCCTCGATCTCGGCAAGGGTTTCACTGCCGTAGACGTCGGGTTCGCGGCTTCCAAGAAGATTGAGATTGGGGCCGTTGAGGATCAGGATGGTGGCGGACATGGTACCTGTCATGGGCGCCTGCGCTGAGGCGCGGTTCTCCCGAAAACAGTTTTACGGTTCTGCGAAAAACCTACTTTCTTCTAAGGGTTATATCACGGGGACGCGCGGGTGCAACGGGCCATCCGTCCTATGAGTCTTCCTTGTCCTTGCGCAGCTCGGCGATAAGGGCCTTGAGGCTGGCGGCGTCGACGGCGCCGGGCACCAGCCGGTCGCCGATCACATAGGCTGGGGTGCCGGTGATCTCCAGCGCTCCGGCCAGGGTTCTGGTGCGGCTCAGGATGGCGGCGATTTCGGGGTCCGTCATATCCCGTTTCAACCGCGCCACGTCGAGTCCGGCCGCTTCGGCCACCGCCATCACCGTGGCCTTGTTGAGGCGGCTCTTATGGGTCATCAGGGCGTCGTGAAAGGCGATGTACTTGTCCTGTTTGCGCGCCGCCAGGGCGGCGCTTGCGGCGATCACCGAACTGTCGCCGAGGATGGGGTATTCCTTATAGACGAAGCGGATATTGCCGTCCTCGGCCACGATGGTGCTGACGCTTTCATGGGAGCTTTTGCAATAGGGACAGTTGTAATCGAAAAACTCCACCATGGAGATGTCGCCCGCGGGGTTTCCTCCCACCACCGAGCCGGGATCTTCATTAAGCTCCCTGGCCTTGACCCTGATGTTGAGCCGCTGGCGTTCTTCCTCGGCGAGGCGGCGCTTCTCCATCACCGCCTGCAGGGCCTCGCCGACGATTTCCGGATGCTCGCGCAGCAGGGTGCGGATCGTCTCCTCGGTGGCGGCGGTTTCGCCCGGCGGTACGGAATCCATGCCGCCGCGCAACAACGCCACGGCGGACAGGATAAGGGCGGCCAGGGAAAGGGCGGCGACGGCGATCAGGGGGCGGTTCACGTTATGATTCACTGGGGATTTCTCCTCACTTATTCTTGGCGACGGTGATGATGTCCTGGGCCCTCAGCCAGCCCGGCGAACCATGGGGCAGCGCCTTTTCCGCCCGCTTGGCCTGGGCGCGGGCGTCCTTGTTCTGGCCGTGGATGAGGAACTTCTCAGCCAGCGCCAGGGACGAAAGCCCGATTTCGCCCTGACGGCCATAGGCGATGGCGAGGAAGTTCCAGGACGCGGCATTTTCCTTTTCCAGCTTCACCGCCTCCACCAGATGGGCGGTGGCGGCCTGGGTCTGGGCCGGATCGTTGAGTTCAAGCTGGGCTTGGCCCAGCATGGTGAGAAACAGCGCGCTGCCGGGTTTCAGCCCCACCGCCACCTTATAGGACTGCACGGCCGCGGCCACATGTCCGTTCTCGAACAGCATCTGGCCCCGCAATTCGTGAAAATAAGGATCGTCGGGATGTTCGGCGATGAGGCCGTCCACGAGTGGTAGGGCGCGGGCGAGGTTGGCCTTGCGGTAATAGGCGATGGCCCGGGCGTAGCGGGCGGGCAGGGAGGTGTCGCTCTCGGGATATTCCTTCAGGGTGCGGTCCAGGGGCTCGATAAAGGCCAACAGCTTGGCCCGCATGCGGGCATGAGCAAGAACATCCCGCTCCGGCTCCGGCACGCCGGAAAGCCGCGAATTGGCCACATGGTTGCCGATCACCTCGACGCGGTCCCGGGTCATGGGATGGGACCGCATATAGGGATCGCCCTTGCCCACATAGATGGCCTCGTGCTGGGCCAGGATACGCATGAAATCCTCCATGCCCTTCGACGACTGTCCGGTGCGGTCGAGATAGGACATGGCGGCCTGATCGGCGGCGGCTTCCTGGCCGCGGGTATATTTCAACAGGTTGCGTCCGGCCACCTCCTGCCCTCCCGTAATGACGGCGACTCCACCGGCGCCGGACTGTTCCGTGCCGGTGGCGATGATCCCGGCGCCCAGCACCATGGCGATGATGGATTCGAGCTGGGCGTGTTTCAGGGCTTCCTGGAGGCGGGCCAGGTGTCCCCCCGCGATATGGCCGGTCTCATGGGCGATGACACCCTTGACCTGGCCGGCGGTCTCGCTGCGCATCAACAGGCCGGAGGTGAGAAAAATATTCTGTCCTCCGGAAACGAAGGCGTTGAGGGCGGTGTCGGGTACGATATAGACCGCCACCGAATCGGGGTTGAGATCGGCGGCACTGAAGATTGGCGTGCTCCAGGAACGAATGGTAGTTTCAATCTCTTCATCGCGGATAAGCGCGCGGGCATCGCCGGCAAAGACCACAAGCGCGGTCATTATGGCGGCGAGAAAGACTGTGGAGCGGAAAAGGAAAGGCTTGCGCAAAAGGGTCGTCCTGAGGTTTCTCGTTATTGAGTCCCGTCTTAAGTAGGGAGTAAATCTCGTGCCGTCAATGCAACCCATAACAGGTCAAAAAGGCCGAAAAGAGGCATTATGGCGCTGAAAAGCTCGCGCCGGGGGGAAATCTCCCCCTTCATCGTCATGGAAATGCTGCGCTTCGCCAACCAGCGCGTGGCCGATGGCGGCGATGTGCTCCACCTCGAACTGGGGGAACCCAGCGCGCCCACCCCGGCGCCTGTGGTGGCGCGGGCTCACGAACTGCTGGACAAGAACCTGCCGGGCTATACCGAGTCACTGGGCATTCCGCCCTTGCGGGAACGCATCGCCGCCTATTACCAAGCGCGCGAGGACATCGCCGTGGCGCCGGGCCGCATCGCCGTCACCACGGGGTCTTCGGGGGCTTTCGTGCTGGCCTTTCTCGCCGCTTTCGATGTGGGCGACCGGGTGGCCCTGGCCATGCCCGGCTATCCCGCCTACCGCAATATCCTGACCGCGCTGGGGGTGGAGGTGGTGGCGCTCCCGGTGGGGCCGGAAACCCGGTTCCAGCCCACGGTCGGGATGCTGGAACAGGTGGACGCCCCCCTCGACGGGCTGATTATCGCCAGCCCCTCCAACCCCACCGGCACCGTTTTGCCGGCCGGGGAATTCCGCGCCATCGCCGATCACTGCCGGGACCAGGGCATCCGCCTCATCTCGGACGAGATTTATCACGGCATTACCTTCGGGGCCTCTGATCTGGCGGCGGTCTCGGCCCTGTCTTTCAGCAGCGAGGCCATCGTCATCAACAGCTTCTCTAAATATTTCGCCATGCCGGGCTGGCGTCTGGGCTGGATGGTGGTGCCCGATGATCTGTTGCGGGCGGTGGAGAGCCTGTCCCAGAACCTGTTTATTTCCCCGCCCTGCCTGTCCCAGAACGCAGCCATGAGCGTCTTCGACTGTATCCCAGAGCTCGACGCCAACGTGGCCACCTATGCCCGCAACCGTGAGATTTTGCTGGACGGCCTGCCGCAAGCCGGATTCGACCGGATGGCGCCCTCCGACGGGGCGTTTTACCTCTATGCGGATGTTTCGGAACTGACCAATGACAGCCACGATTTCTGTCATCGCATGCTGGCCGAGACCGGGGTGGCGACGACGCCGGGAACGGATTTCGACCCCGTCTCGGGCCACCGCGCCATCCGTCTGTCCTTCGCCGGTCCGGCGGCTGCCATGGAAGAAGCGGTGGCGCGGCTGAAAGACTGGAAGCGCTGATTACGCTCCCGCTGATCCTATTCCATCAGTGAATTCCACCAGCCTCGGCGTTTTGGCTTGTCGGCGGCGGGTGGCGCCCCGGCAGCAGCGGGGGTGGCGGGGACGTCCTCCACAGCCTTCTCTTTTTTTGCGGCCTTGGAATCCCCGGCCTTGTCATCTGCCGCCGCAGTTTCTTTTCCGGTCTCTTTTTCGGCCTTCTTTTCGGCCGCGCTCTTGGCGGGTTTTCTGGTGCGGCGCGGCGCACGCTTCCGTGGCTTGGCGGCGGCTTTCTCGCCCTCTTCCGTTTTTACCTCTTCCGTGGCCGCTTTTCCTGGGGCCGCCTCTTCCGTAGTTACCTTTTCTGGGGTTGCGGAACCCGCCTCCGGCCCGGAGTCCCCATTTATAGATTCAGTAGCGGTTCCGGTTTGCGTTTCAGCAGCGGCGCTTTTGCGCGAATGCCGCCTGCCGCCGCGCTTGCCGCGCCGGCGGCGCTTGCGGACAGGTTTGTCCTCCTGGTCGTCCCTGTCTCCGGATTTTTCTCCGGCCGGGGCGGCAGCCTGAGCGGTTGCGTCCGCCGAGGCCTCCTCGCTGTCCTTGGTGCGGCGCCGTCCCCGCCGCCGCGGCGCCGAAGACTTGTCCTTGGCCTCATCCCTTGCACCGGCCTTGCCGGCGGGGGTTTTTGCGGCGGCGGCGCCTTCGATGCGGAAGTCGGGCGGGACCAGGGCCGCGTCATGGTGAACCATGACACGGATACCGTGACGGGCCTCTATGGCGCTCAGGATATCGCGCTTCTGGTTGAGGATATAAAGGTCCACCTCGGGCGGCACATGAACGGACAGCTGGCCGTCGCGGCTGCGCGGACTTTCCTTTTCTATGGCGCGCAAGACGTGGAGCGCCGTGGATTCCACCGAGCGCACAACACCCCTGCCGCCGCAATGGGGACAGGTCTGGGTGCTGATTTCGTGGAGGCTGGGGCGCAGCCGCTGGCGCGACATCTCCAACAAGCCAAAACCGCTGATACGGCCGATCTGGATGCGGGCGCGGTCGGTCTTGAGCGCTTCCTTGATGCGCTTTTCCACCTTCGAGCGGTTGCGGTGCTCGCCCATATCGATGAAGTCGATGACGATAAGACCGGCAAAATCCCGCAACCGCAACTGACGGGCCACTTCGTCGGCGGCCTCGAGATTGGTCTTGAGCGCGGTTTCCTCGATATTGCGTTCACGGGTGGAGCGCCCGGAATTGACGTCGATGGCGACCAGCGCCTCGGTCTGGTCAATGACGATATAGCCCCCGGACTTAAGCCGCATGGTGTGACTGTGGATGGCGTCGATCTGGTCTTCCATGTCAAAACGGCTGAACAGGGGGACCTCGTCGTCGCGATAGCGCTTTACCCGCTTGGCGTGGCTCGGCGTGAGCATACGCATGGATTCCTTGGCCAGGCGATAGCCGTCTTCGCTGTCTATCAGCACCTCTTCCATGTCGCGCGAATAAAGGTCACGGATGGCGCGCTTGATAATGTTGGCCTCTTCATGGACCAGGGACGGCGCCGAGGACTGCAGGGTGGCGTCGCGGATTTCGCTCCACAAACGCATGAGATATTCATAGTCGCGCTTGATTTCGGCCTTGGTGCGCTCGCGCCCCGCGGTGCGTACGATGACGGCGATGCCATCGGGGATGGACAATCCGTCGAGGATGATTCTGAGCTTGCGGCGGTCGGCGAGATTGGCGATTTTGCGCGAGATTCCACCGCCCCGGGCCATGTTGGGCATCAGCACGCAATAGCGTCCGGCCAGTGATATGCGTGTGGTCAGGGCGGCTCCCTTGGTGCCGCGTTCTTCCTTGGCCACCTGGACCAGAACCACCTGGCCGCGCTTGATGACTTCCTGGATTTTATAGCGCCGCGTTGCCGGGGCCCGTTTCGGCGCCATGTCCTCGTCGGTGTCGCCGCCTACGGTTTCCAAATCCGCAAGCGCCTCGTCCTTGTCGTTCTGGTCGGCCTCGTCGTCATCGTTGTCGTCGGTGGTGGTGGCATCGTCGTCGGATTTGGCGGCTTTACCTTCCTTCTCTTTTTCTTTTTTATCCGCGTCTTTTTCATCCGCGCCTGCGGGGGCCTCGGTGAGGACCTCGTCCTTGACGCCGCCACTCAGGGCCACAGATTCTTTTTCAGATTCCTTCACAGACCCCTTCGCGGATTTTTTGGTGGACTTTCTGGCAGGCTTTGATTTTTTTCCGGCATCGGTTTCATCGCCCTCATCCTTGGCAGAGGGTTCCGAGTCTCCTGCTATCTCCCCAGGCATTTCCTCCGCCATTTCTTCCGCCACGTCCATGTCCGGAGAAGATTGCGAAGCCGTATCGGCGCCCGTGTCCACATCCGTATCCACATCCGTGTCCACATCCACATCCGGGGCCATTCGCGCTTCTTCGGCGATAAGGGCTTCGCGGTCGGCGACCGGAATCTTGTAATAGTCGGGATGGATTTCGTTAAAGGCAAGGAATCCGTGCCGGGAGCCGCCGAAATCGACGAAGGCCGCCTGCAACGACGGCTCGACCCGCACCACTTTCGCCAGATAGATATTACCTTTGAGGGATTTTTTCGCGGAACTCTCGAAGTCAAAGTCTTCGAGAGTATTTCCGCTGAGCACGACCACCCGGGTTTCTTCGGGCTGGGACGCGTCAATCAGCATCCTTTTAGCCATGAGGCTATATTCTCCACAGGCGCGACCTGCTTCTGCCCGGAATGCGCATCGGGCGGCGGCGCGCCATACTTATCTGTTATCTTTAAGAAGCCATCCGATACCGGAACGTTTCCCGTCAACGGCGCCTCGTACACATGGTTCTCCAAAGGGAAAAACCAGGGAGGCCGCGCCAAGGAAACCGCGCATCCGGCAAGTGCCGGGGGGCTCCAGACTAAGTTATGTTACCGCCTCGCCAACTTCCTCCCCGCCTGGGGAAAACCCGAATGCGGATCGGCGCCGGCCGCGGCTCGTTCGCGGGTTCAACATACTCACCGCATGGCGGTTCCACAACACGATATTGTGTGACGGCTTCTTTTTCTTGACGCTGGAATTTGATGGCGGCGGGAAATCTATGCTAAACAATGGGCAGATATAGTTAGAAAAGGATGAAAATCCTCTAGATGTGGAATTCAGCGGCCCGGTTCGGACGGCATCTCTTGGCGGCGAGTCTCTTCGCCGCGGTGCTCCTCGCCACCCTTACCGTCACGTTCTCCGCTACCACTTCCGGCGTCATTCCCGGCGTCGTCTCCAGTGCCGCCGCCGCGCCCGCGGAGGCGGGTGCCACCGTGACGGGGGTGCGCTTCGGCAACCGTTCCAAGACCGAAACACGGGTGGTTCTCGACCTCAGCCATAGGGTGCATTTCAGCGTCTTCACCCTGTCCGATCCCTACCGCGTGGTGGTGGACCTGCCGGAGATAGCCTGGGACATCCCCAAGATTTCAAGCGTGGCGGGGGTGGTGAAACAGTTCCGCTATGGCCTCTTCAAGGCGGGGAATTCCCGTCTTGTGTTCGATGTGGCAGGCCCGGTGACGGTGAAGAAGGCGTTCGTTCTGGACTCAAACGGCGCGTCGCCCCCCCGCCTTGTGCTCGATCTCGAGAAGGTGAGCCCGGCGGCTTTTCTGAAAGCCCAGAAATCCAGGCCGCGGCCGCCTCCCGCACCCTCCACACGGGCCTCGCCCCCGCCGCGGCCCACGGTCCCGCCGCCTTCATCTTCGGCCGGGGATGTGGCGCTGCTTCCACTGCCGCCGGATCCCGGTGATCTTCCGCCGGGAACGCCCAAGCCGCCACGCAAGCCCGGCAAGCGCACCATCGTCCTCGACCCCGGTCACGGCGGCGTCGACCCCGGCGCCACCGGAAAAAGCGGGCGTTTTGAAAAGGCCATCACCCTGGCCATGGCCAAGGAACTGAAGAAGAAGTTCGAGGCCACGGGCCGCTACAGGGTGGTGCTGACGCGCAACCGGGATATCTTCATCCGTCTGCGCGGCCGTCTGGCCAAGGCGCGCCAGGCCGACGGCGACCTCTTCATTTCGCTGCACGCCGACAGCATCAAGAACCGGAGCATCCGGGGGCTTTCCGTCTATACCCTGTCCGAGACAGCCTCCGACAAAGAGGCCGCGGCCCTGGCCAAGTCGGAAAACAAATCGGACCTGATCGCCGGCATCGACCTCACCTACGAGACGCCGGAGGTGACGAATATCCTCATCGATCTGGCCCAGCGCGAAACCATGAACCTGTCGGCTCACTTCGCCAACCTTCTGATCACCGACTTCCGGCGTCAGGTCAAAGTGCTGCACAAGACCCACCGTTTCGCCGGCTTCGCGGTGCTCAAGGCGCCCGATATTCCCTCGGTGCTGGTAGAGCTGGGCTATCTCTCCAACGCCAGGGAGGAACGTCTGCTGCGCGATTCCAAATATCGTGCCAAGCTGGGCGCGGCCATCGTCACCGCCGTGGACAAATTCTTCGCCTGGAAGGATAATCTGCGCCGGTCATAAACCTGCCGCATTCCTCCCATAGGGTTGTTGGTGGTTCGCGAATTTGCGACCTGGCCTCCACGATGCCCCCAGCGACTATTGTGACTGCAGTGACGCGCATATGTTCAGAGCAATCGGATTCCTGTTCTCTCTTCTTCTGATTCTCACCATGCTTGGTGTGGGCAGCGGTCTGTACGTGCTCTACCATTTCGGGCGCGGCCTGCCCGACTACAAACAACTGGCCGATTACAATCCCCCCACGGTGACCCGCGTCCATGCCGGTGACGGCCGCCTGATTGCCGAATACGCCGTGGAGAAGCGGGTCTTCGTTCCCATTTCCGCCATGCAGAAACGGGTGATCAACGCCTTCCTCTCCGCCGAGGACAAGAATTTCTATACCCATCCGGGAATTGATTTCCTGGGCGTGGTGCGGGCCATGGTCACCAATCTCGCTAATTTGGGAAGCCAGCGCCGGCTCAAGGGCGCCTCCACCATCACCCAACAGGTGGCCAAGAATTTCCTGCTTACCAACGAGGTTTCCATCGAGCGCAAGATCAAGGAAGCCATTCTCGCCTTCCGCATCGAGAGGGCGTTTACCAAGGACCGCATTCTCGAACTCTATCTCAACGAGATTTATCTCGGTCTGGGGTCCTACGGGGTGGCCGCCGCCGCGCTCAACTATTTCAACAAATCCCTGGGCGAGCTTTCCATCGCCGAGGTGGCCTATCTCGCCGCCTTGCCCAAGGCGCCCAACAACTATCATCCCTTCCGCTATCCCAAGGCGGCGTTGGCGCGCCGCAACTGGGTCATCAACCGTATGTTCGACGACGGCCACATCACCCCCGGCGAGGCGCTGGAGGCCAAGACCACGCCCTTGCAGGTGCGCCGGCGCGAGGACACGCAATTCGCAAGGGCTGAATATTTCCTCGAGGAAGTGCGGCGCAGAATCCTCGAACGATACGGCTATAAAGGCTTGTACGAGGGCGGCCTTTCGGTGCGCACTTCGGTGGACCCGCGTCTCCAGGGGATCGCCGATGATATCCTGCGCGCCGGCCTGCGCAGCTATGACCGCCGTCACGGCTGGCGCGGACCCCTCACCAACATCAATCCCGGTGTCAACTGGGCGCGTCAGGTGGCCGCCGTGCCGCCGCCGCCGGGTATGATGGACTGGAAGCGCGCGGTGGTTCTGGCGGTGTCGGACAAAAGCGTGGATATCGGTTTCCCGTCCGGCGCGCTGGGCGCCATTCCACTGGCCGAGATGAAATGGGCGCGCGAGGCCCTGAAGGACGGCAAGCGGGGACCATCGGTGCGCCGTGCCGGCGAGGTGCTGGCCATCGGCGATGTGATCGCGGTGGAGAAGGTCACCTCCTCGACGCCGCGATCGAAAGACGAGACGCCGGTTTCCTATCCTCCCAACACCTATGCCCTGCGGCAGATTCCCGAGATCGGCGGCGGCCTCGTGGCGCTCGATCCCCATACCGGGCGCGTGCTCGCCATGTCGGGGGGCTATGACTTTTCCATGAGCGAGTTCAACCGCGTCACCCAGGCCAAGCGCCAGCCCGGCTCGGCGTTCAAGCCTTTCGTCTATCTGGCGGCGCTGGAACAGGGGTTCACGCCTTCCACCCTGATTCTCGATGCGCCCTTCGTCATCGACCAGGGGCCGGGGCTGGGCAAATGGAAGCCCGCCAACTACACCAAGAAATTCTATGGCCCCAGTCCCATGCGCCTGGGCATCGAGAAATCACGCAATCTGATGACGGTGCGGCTGGCCCAGACCATCGGCATGGACAGGGTGGTGGATTACGCGGGGCGCTTCGGCGTCATGGACAATATGCCGTCCCAGCTGGCCATGGCCCTGGGCGCGGGCGAGACCACCCTGCTTGACCTCACCACCGCCTACGCCCAACTCGTCAACGGCGGCAAGCGCATCATCCCCAGCTTTATCGACCGTATCCAGAACCGCATCGGCCGCACCATCTATCGTCACGACGACCGTCCCTGTGAAGGCTGCACCACGGCTTTCTGGAACGCCGGTCTGGCGGTGCCGGAACCTCCCGACAACCGTGCCCGGGTGGTGGACTCCACCAGCGCCTACCAGGTGGTGTCCATGCTCCAGGGCGTGGTGGAGCGCGGCACCGGACGCCGCATCAAGGCGGTGGGCAAGCCGCTGGCGGGCAAGACGGGGACCACCAACAAAAGCTTCGACACCTGGTTCGTGGGGTTTTCCCCCGATCTCGCCGTGGGCGTCTATGTGGGCTTCGACCAGCCGAAAACCCTGGGCCGCGAAACCGGATCGAGCGTGGCCGCGCCCATGTTCCGCGATTTCATGGAGGCCGCCCTGGAAGGAAAGCCGGGCATTCCCTTCCGGGTGCCGCCCGGCATCCGTCTGGTGCGGGTTAACGCCACCACCGGCCTTCCCGCCGCTCCTGGGGACAAGCGGGTGATCCTCGAGGCCTTCAAGCCGGGCACCGAACCTTCGCCGGGGCAAGGCGTGGGTTCGGTGATTGACGGCAATGCCCTCAACGCGGTGGCGGATTCTCCTGTTGCCGGGCCGGGGGGCTTATATTAATTTCCCGCCGGCCAGGGACATCATCTGTTTCGCCTCCAGAGGAAAAATCATGCGCGCCGAACTCGACTCCATCGTTACCGAGATCAAGCAGTCACTGGAACTGCTGAGGAGGCGCCTTTGACCCCGACACAGCGGAAAAAAGACTGGCCGAGCTGAACGCCCGGGCCGAAGACCCCGATCTGTGGAACGACCAGGCCCAGGCCCAGAAGGTGATGCGCGAACGCACCCGGCTGGAATCCGCCATTGACGGCTTCCGCGCCATGGAAAGTGAATTTTCCGATACCTGCGAATTGCTGGAAATGGCCGCCGAGGAAGGCGACGCGGATATGGAGGCCGAGGCCGAAAAGGCCCTTCAGGCCCTGGCCGGGGTGGTGGCCAAGCGCCAGCTGGAAAGCCTGCTCTCGGGCGAAGCCGACGGCAATGACTGTTACCTCGAGGTCCATGCCGGGGCCGGCGGCACCGAAGCCCAGGACTGGGCCGAGATGGTGCTGCGCATGTATCTGCGCTGGGCCGAGGCGCGCGGCTACAAGGTGGAATGGCTGGAAGAAAGCGCGGGCGAGGAGGCGGGGCTGAAATCGGCCACCGTGCGGGTTAACGGCGACAACGCCTATGGCTGGCTCAAGACCGAATCCGGGGTTCACCGTCTGGTACGTATCTCGCCCTTCGATTCCCAGTCGCGGCGCCATACCAGCTTCGCCTCGGTGGGCGTCTATCCGGTGATCGACGACGCCATCGAGGTGGAGATCGCCGACAAGGACCTGCGGGTGGACACCTACCGCGCCTCGGGCGCCGGCGGCCAGCATGTGAACAAGACCGACAGCGCCATCCGCCTTACCCATCTGCCCACGGGTATCGTCGTGCAATGCCAGAACGACCGTTCCCAGCACCGCAACCGGGCGGCGGCCATGGATATGATGCGCGCCCGGCTCTACGAACTGGAACTACAGAAGCGCGAGGATGCCGCCCAGGCCGAGCGCGAGGCCAAGACGGAAATCGGCTGGGGCCACCAGATCCGCTCCTATGTCCTCCACCCCTATCAGATGGTCAAGGATCTGCGTACCGGCGTGGAAAAGGGCAATACCCAGGGTGTGCTCGACGGCGGCATCGACGAATTTCTCGAGGCCGCTCTCGCGGGTGGCGGACCGGGCGGCGGCCCGGGTAAAAATCGGGCCTCTGACACGGCGTAACCTTCCTCCCGAATTTCCCCAATCTTCCCCGAATCCTCCCGAATCCTCCCGAATCTCCTGAATCCTCCCGAATCTTCAGGTATTCCCCGGCGCGGCGCCCATGGGGGCGGTTTTCCGGAAAATACCAGGAAAATTACCCTTTGATTTCAGTGTGTTGGCGCTATGCTCACATAAAACATGTATCTGATTTACATCATTTCACCACGGTTGTGACCTGCATCACATCTCCGTACGCCCGACAGGGGTATTCTGGTCCCTGTCTTGGGGTATCTGGCAGCAGATGAGAACGGGAACATGGCGAATAGCGTAACAAAAAAGGGTAGCGTGGGTGTGGAGGTTCAGACCTTTTCACCCGGCGCCATCATCTTCAAAGAGGGTAAGCTGGGCGCCTGCGCCTATGTCGTTACCGCCGGCGAGGTGGAGATTTCCAGGGATGTGGGCGGTAAAAAGGTGGTGCTGGGAACTGTAGGCAAGAACGGCCTGTTCGGCGAAATGGCGCCCATCGAAGATACCCGCCGCATGGCCACGGCGATAGCGACCAGGGAAACCACCTGCACCGTTATTCCCCGCCATGTGTTCGAGGAGAAAATGGCCCATGCCGATGTGTTCCTGGGCGCGCTGGTTCGGGTGCTCATCAACAACGTTCGCAACACCACCGACCTTCTTGTGGAATCCGAAGAGGCCAGAGCCGGCCAGAACACCTCTGACCAGCATGTGGCAGCCTAGCCCGCCCACCGTATCGCCGCCCTTTTATCTCACACCCATTGTTTCACACCAGCGCCCTCCCATGCGGGAGGGTTTTTTAATTCCCGCCCCTCGCTAGCCTTCAGGAGGATGTCCCATCTCCGGCCGTGAAATCGGCCAGCATGGCGGCGGCGTCTTCAAGAACTTCCGCCCAGCTCTGGCCGCTTTGCTGGCGCAAAAGGGTCATACTGGGATACCAGGGCGAAGTATCGCCGCTCAGCCCGTAATGCCAACTCGGCATCCTTGGAGTCAGCATCCACACCGGCTTGTCCAGCGCGCCGGCCACATGAATCACGGTGCCGGCCATGGAAATGACCAGATCGAGGGCGTCCACACGGGCGGTGAAGTCATCGAAACTTTCATCCTCTGCCATGAAATCCGCGACCTGGATTGCGTGTTCGGATTCCAGGGCGTTTCGTTCCCCGGCCGTATCGCCATTCTGGAAACTGATGAACCGCGTGCCCGGAACCCGGAACAGGGGCAGCCATTCCTCCAGCCGGGTGGTGCGCCGGCGCCTGTCCCAGGGCGTGACGCCGCCGCGCCAGGAGATACCGATGTTGAGTTCCGGGCCCAGCTCGGCAAACCGTTGCCGCCAGGCCGCCGTCTTTTCGGGATCGCTCTCGAGAAAGCTGCTCCGGGACGGAAAATCACCCTCGTTGCGGCGGAAATATCGCGGCAGGCTGCCCATGGGCAGCGAAAAATCAGCGTCTCCCGGTTTCACGTCCGCGAAACGCTGGCCGTGATGGGGGACCACTTGCAGGGAAGGAAATGACCGGGCGAACAGGGTTTCGAGCCGTTTTTCGCAAACCAGAATCACCCGCGCCCCGGTAGCCATCAGGTCGGGCAGGCAGGAGGCGTAGAGGATGGCTTCGCCGATTCCCTGTTCGTCATGGACGAGGATGGATTTTCCCTCCAGTTTCTCGCCGTCCCAGCGTGGCGGCAGATCGCCGGGGGGCAGGAAGTCGGGCAGGTCGAGGCGGCGCTCATAGGCATCCCAGCCTTCGCCGTAGCGTTCCGCGAGAAGCAGCGCCGGCGCCCGGTTGACCTCGGCATTGATGCCGCCGGGGCTGTCCGGCCCCAACAGCGCCACCGCCTGGCCATAGTGGTCGAGGGCCTCGTCGATGCGGCCCAGATCGCGTAACAGATTGCCGAGATTGCCGTGGGCCTCGCCGTTGCCGGGATCGAGTTCGAGGGCCTGTTGGTAATGTTCATGGGCCGCGTCGAAATTTTCCATTTCACCCAGCGTGGCGGCCAGCGCGGCATGAAGGCCGGCGTCTCCGGGGTGGCGTTGCAAAGCCTCGCGCAGGCATGACACCGAGTCCTCGTAATGTTCCAGCCGCCGCAGGGCCTGGCCCAGATTCAGAACAATCCCCGATGACTCGGGATCGAGGGCAAGCGCCTGGCCATAGAGGGTTGCGGCGTCCTCGTCGGCGCCGAGATGACCGCAAACATTGCCCAGGGTAACCAAAAAATCAGCCCGCCCGGGAGCCAGACCCAGGGTCCGTTGCAAAGGCTCCAGAGCCTCGGCGTAGCGCCCCTGGGCATCAAGGGCCGCCCCCAGTAAGTGCAAAGCTTCGGCGTTCTGCGCATCTCTGCCCGCGGCCTCGCGGCACAGGCGTTCACACTCGCCGTGACGCCCGGCGCGGAAATGTTCCAGCGCCTTGGCGAGGGTCTGCTCCGCCGTGCTGTGGGATGGTTTGGTCATGGTTCCGAGGATAGAATATCACGGGCCGCTGTCACAAACTTTGTGGCGTCACGCAGGTCAGAGAAGGATCAGAGCAAGAAAGCGTTGTCGAGGGCTTCCACCAGATCGTCGCCAAAGGACGGGCCCTTCTGGATCACCGGAACGTTGGCGGGAAGAAGGTGCAGGCTTTCGTGGTCACGGTCGAAACTGGTGATCAGGGCCACCGGCGTGTTCCGGGTCTCGGGCATGGAGGCCAGGGCGATGGCAAGGTCGATACCGCTGAGATCGGGTAGCACCGCCGAGATGACGATCATGTTGGGCTTGGTGTGGATGATCATGGGCAGGGCCTCGAAGGTCGAGGCGACGTTGGTGATGCGATAGCCGCATTGCTGTAGTTCGCGTTCCACGAAACGAGTAGCCGCACCGCGCAGCATCACCAGCATGACCTCCACGTCGCGGACTTCGAGATCGGCGAGATCGAAATCGAATCCCGGTTTGGCTGGAAGGCTGCGGACGATAACGGCGGGGTTGGCGTCGAGCTCGGTCTTGCCTTCGGCAATGTTGGTCAGGATGTCGAGAAAGACCTGAAGGTCGGCGCCGGCGCGCTCGTCCAACTCCTCCACATTGGTCAGGTAATCCTCAAGGCGGTGGGCCACGACGGTGATCAGGTGCGCGCCCACATTGGCGGCCTGCCCTTTGAGCAGCAGCGCTACCCGGCGGGTCTCCATGAGAAATTCCGCCGCCGGCTTTTTGCCGCCCAATGCCGAGTCGAGGGCGTGCTGGAGATCGCGTAGTGATTCCCCCGTATCTTCGAGAAACTCCACGCGCAGTCCGGCCGTGAGGTCCTCGCCCTGGCCAGTCTGCATTTCCTCTTTGTGTGTTTCTTCCAAGCGCGTTTCTCCGGAGGAGCCACCCGTCAAGGCGCGTTTCAAGTGTTTAACGATTGTGCCACATGGGAACCACTACACATCAAATCACGTTAAGGCGAAGTTAACCTTGAAACGGGGAGACGGCTCCTAAAGCGCCTTGGCCTCTTGCAGCACGGCTTCGGCATGGCCCTTGACCTTGACCTTGCGCCAGACCTGACGCACCACGCCGTCGCCGTCCACAAGGAAAGTGGAGCGTTCGATGCCCATGTATTTGCGGCCGTACATGCTCTTCTCCACCCACACCCCATAGGCCTCGCACACCGTTCCTTCCTCGTCGGCGGCGAGCGGGAAGTTGAGGTCGTATTTAGCCTTGAACTTGTCATGGCGCTCCGCGCTGTCACGGGAGAGGCCGATAACGGTGGCGTCGATTGCGCTGAAGTCGGGCAGGGCGTCGCGGAAGTCACAGGATTCCGTGGTACAACCCGGCGTCATGTCCTTGGGATAGAAATACAGGATCACCTTTTTTCCGCGCAGGGCAGACAGGGATACCTCGCCGCCGCCGTCGCCGGGCAGGGTGAAGTCGGGGGCGCTGTCACCGGGCTTGATGGTCATGGGTTGGGAATCTCCTTGGTCAGGGGTTGATCGCGTCCGGGCGCGCCGATGATGGCTTCGTATAGATCACCCACCCGTGCGGCGGTAGACTCCATCTTTGCCGTCAGGGCGTCGAAGTCAACCGCGCCGCCGGCGGAGGAAAGCGCCGTCCGCAGCCCCTGGCTCATCCCCTCGGTGGTGGGGGTTTCCTTGAAACACAGGCGCAGCAATCCCTGCAGGCGGTGCCAGAACCGGGCCGCGGCCATCAAATCCTCGGCCTCGCCGCTGTCCAACAGTCCTTCCCGCGCCAGATTGCCCAGCGCCGTCACGGTGTTGGGGTCGAGGATATGGGGATGGTCGTGGGCGTGGCGCAGCTGCAGATACTGGGTGATGAATTCCACATCAATCATGCCGCCGGGGGTGTATTTGATGTCCCAGGGGCTCTTGCCTGGAAAGCTGTCGGCGATGCGCCGGCGCATGTCGGCGACCTCGGCCGCCAGGGTGCCGGGGTCGCGCGGCTGGGTCAGGACGTCACGAATGGCCTCGCCGATCTGGTTGCGCAGAGATTCTTCCCCGGTCACGGCGCGGGCGCGGGTCAGCGCCATATGTTCCCAGACCCAGGCGGAGTCGCTCTGATACTTGCGAAAGGCGTCGAGACTACAGGCGATGGGGCCCGACGCGCCGGAAGGCCGCAGCCGCATGTCCACCTCATAGAGCTCGCCCTCGGCGGTGGGGGCGGTCAGGGCATTGATCAGGCGCTGCGCCATGCGCGAGAAATATACCGCGGGCATCAGCGGCTTGGCGCCGGTGGAGACGGCGTCCTCGGGGGTGTCTGAATAGACGAAAATCATGTCCACATCCGAGGCCACGGTCATTTCGCGGCTGCCCAGCTTGCCCATGGCGATGACCGCCATGCCGGCGCCGGGAATGGCGCCGTACTGTTCGGCGAAGGCTTCCTCCACCCGGGGCTGGAGCAGATTGAACAGGATATCGCCGATATCCGAGAAGGCGGTTGCCGTGGCTTCGGCGTCGGTGCGGTTGCGCAGCATCTGAACGCCGAGCTGGAACTTGCGGTCCTTGGACCAGCGCCGGGTGGTGTTGAGCACGCCCTCGAAATCGGTGGCCAGTTCCAGCGCCCGTTCGGCTTCCTTTTTCAGGGTTTGGGCATCGGGCAGGGGATCGAAGAAATCGGCTGCCAGAACGCCGTCGAGAAGGATCGGGCGGCGGCTCAGACGGTCGGCCAGACGCGGCGCGTTGCCCATGATTTCGGCCATCAGACCGAGCAGCCCGGGATTGGCCTGGAACAGCGAAAACAGCTGGACCCCGGCGGGCAGGCGCGACAGGAACTCGTTGAATTTCATGAAGGCGAGATCGGGATCGGCGGTATCGGCCAAAGCCGAGAGAATGACCGGCATGAGCTCGGTAAGAAGCTGGCGGGTGCGTTCGCTGCGAATGGCGGGATAGCGTCCGCGGTGCCAGTTACGCACCACGCCGGCAATGTTGCCGCCGTCGCGGAATCCCATTTCCTCCAGGGTGGCCAGCGTCGCCGGGTCGTCCTCGCCGCCGGTAAAGACCAGATTGCCGGGTCCACCCAGCGCCTGCGATTCACTGAACAATTCGCCGTAGAGGGTGCTCACGAAGGTAAGGTGGGCATGCAGCTCGCTCTCGAACTGCTGCGCCTCGTCATACCCCAGAAAAGTAGCCAGGGCGTGCCAGCTTTGCGTTTCTTCGGGGATGGTATGGGTCTGGCGGTCATCCACCATTTGCAGACGGTGTTCGAGGCGGCGCAGGAAGGCATAGGCCGTGACCAGCCCGTCGCGGGTCTGGGCCGTGATATGGCCTTTCTCGCACAGCACCGCCAGCGCTTCGCAGGTGGCCGAAACCCGCAGATCGGGATCGCGGCCGCCGCGGATCAATTGCTGGGTCTGGGCGAAAAATTCGATTTCACGGATGCCGCCGGGGCCGAGCTTGATGTTCTGGCCGCCGGTCTTGATGTCCTTGTGGCCGCGATGGGTGTCGATCTGGCGCTTGATGGAATGGATGTCCTCGATGGCGGCGAAGTCGAGATTGCGGCGCCACAGGAAGGGCCGCAGACGCTCGATGAACGCCGCCGCGGCCGCCGCGTCGCCGGCCACGTTACGGGCCTTGATCATGGCCGCCCGCTCCCAGTTCTGGCCAGTGCCCTCGTAATAGCTTTCCGCCGCATGTACCGAAATCGCCAGCGGCGTCGAGCCGGGGTCGGGGCGCAGCCTCAGATCGGTGCGGAACACATAGCCGTCCTCGGTCCGCTCCTGAAGAAGCCGCACCAGATCGCGGGTCAGGCGGGGGAAGAAATCACGGGCCGATTTTTTTCCCGTATAGGGGGCCTTGTCCTCGTCATAGAGAACCACCAGATCGATATCGCTGGAATAATTGAGCTCCCGCCCACCGAGCTTGCCCAGGCCGAGAACGAAATATCCGCAACCGGTTTCCGGGGCGGTCCTATCCGCCGGATTGAGTTGGCCCTGGTCGGTGGCGCGGTGCAACAGGTACGCCAGCGCCAGGCCCAGCGCCCGTTCGGCAAAATCGCTCAATGCCCCGGTGACCGCTTGCAAAGCCCACAGCCCGGCGATGTCGCTTGCCGCGATCAGCAAGGCGGCGCGGCGCTTGGCCCGGCGCAGCTCCTTCATGACGGCGGCGTCATCGGTTTCGTCGGCCAGCCGCTCCGTCAAACCCGCCAACAGGCCCGCGAACGCCGCATCCGGTCCGGTTTCGAGGAATTCCCGGGCGAAGGCCATTTCCGCCACCAGGGCATTGCCGAGAAAAGGCGAGTTCCCCAACAGCGCGTCGAGGAATTGCCGCCCCGCCGGGTCTTCGGCCCACGTCCTGGCAAACGCCGCCAACTCGCCGTCATCAAGGCGCGCGGCGGTTTCCAGCCAGCGTTCGACGCCGCGCGCGGCGCGGTCCAAATCCGCCGCTTTCGGCAGATGGCCGGGATCGGCTATAAAAGGAGAGGAAATCATTCTTTCGTAATCCCCTGTTTTGCCGCAAACTGCGTGAAGAGGCCCCGTTGGTCAAGGCCGCTAAAGAGCACCATTAGAAGTGTTTCGCCGAACGACGAAATTTATTCTGGATATTTTCGGTTCCGCGCTTGCCGGGGCGGCCATACTGGTCGCCCTGCTTTCATGGCGTCTGGCCGGAGAACCGGTCTCTCTGGCCTTCCTCACCCCCTATCTCCAGGACGCCCTGCGCGCCGAGGACGGATCGTTCCGTTTCGAGCTCGAAGATACGGTGCTTACCTGGGCGGGCTGGGAACGGACCCTGGATATCCGCCTGGTGGGCGTCAAGGCGATTGGGCCCGAGGGGGACATTCTCGCCGCGGTTCCGGAACTATCAGTTTCCTTGAGCGTACGCGCCATGATGCGGGGAATTGTCGCGCCCACCAGCATCGATGTGCTGAGGCCGAGAATCGACGTTTTCTTGTCGCGGGAAGGCAAGTTCGAACTTGATCTCGGCGAAGGCGAGGGCGACGACATCCTGCACCGGGTTCTCACCGACCTGCTTTCCCCTCTCAACAACGAACGCTCCATGGGATACCTGACCCGGGTCAGTATTCTCAATTCCTCGGTGGTGGTGGATGACCGGCGGCTTGAAACCACCTGGCGGGCCAACAACACGGATATCATCCTCACCCGCAACGAGACCGGCATCCAGGGGGAGGTGGCGCTCGATCTCGATGTCAGCGACGACAAACAGGACGCCATAACGGGAGCCGAAACCGGGCCGCGGCAGGAGGCCCATTTCGACCTCGAATTCGCCTATGACACGGCGGCGGGACGGGTTGATCTGGGGGCTTCCTTCTCCGAGATCAATCCCGGTCTTCTGGCGGCCAGGGCGAAGCTTCTCGCACCGTTCAGACACGCCGCCCTTCCCGTCAGCGGCACGTTGACCGTGAGCATGGACCTCGACGGGCGGATTCCCTTTTTCGGATTTGATTTCTCGGGTACGGCGGGAAAGCTCGTGGTGCCGGGCCTCTATGATGACGGTGTGGCGGTGCAACAGGCGGCGCTGCGCGGACGCTTCGAAAACGACATGGCGAAGCTCTTCCTCGACGATGTTTTCATTGATGTGGGCGGCACCACGCTAAACGCGAGCGGAGAGCTTCTGCCCGACGGCGAGGATGCGCGGCTCCATGTGGACGCCGTGGTGAACCACCTTCTGTTCGACGAGTTCGGACGCTACTGGCCTAAATCCCTCGCTGAGCCTTCGCGTAACTGGGTGACGACACATATGTCCCTGGGGGCTATCCGCGAAGCCCGGGCCACCTTTTCGATGCATCTTCCAGGCGGCGATTTTTCCGCCGTAAACATGAAGTCGGTGACGGGGAAGCTGGGGTTCAATGGGCTTTCCATAGACTTTCTCTCGCCCATGCCGCCGGCCTCGGAACTGGCGGGGACGGCTATTTTCACCCACAACCGCATAGATTTTAATGTCTCCAGCGGCCGCATCGGCCCGCTCGCCATCGAGGACAGCATCGTTAGCCTGTGGGATCTCGACACCGATATTGAAAAGGCCCGGGTCGAGGCGGTGGTGCGTGGCACCGCCCGCGATCTGCTCTCCATCCTCGACGAGGAACCGCTGGGCGCGGCCCGCTATCTCGGCATCGATCCGCAAAAGGTGGGCGGGGAAATGGCGGGGCGGGCGGTGTTCGACTTCCCCCTGAGGACCGATCTCGACATGCCCATGGTGACCATCTCGGCGGCCGCCAATCTTGTGGACGTGACTCTGCCGGGGCTGGTTCAGGGCAAGGACGTGACCCAGGGCGATCTCTCCATCAAGGTAACGAAGGACACCATGGATGTAGAGGGCAGCGCCGTTTTCGAGGGCGTTCCGGCGCAACTTGCGGGGATCGAACATTTCACCGACGACGCCCCCTTCATCAGCCGCTACACGGTGACGTCCACTCTGGATGAAGAGGCGCGGCGCCGGCTTGGTCTCGATACCCGGCCTTATCTTACCGGCCCGGTGGGCGTGGAACTGATCTGGACCGAACTCGACGGTTCCAGGGGCGATCTCTCTATTGCCGCCAATCTCAACAACGCCTCGCTCGATCTCGCGCTTCTGGAATGGACCAAGCCTCCCGAGTCTCCGGGGACGGCGCGGGTCTCCCTGGCCCTGGAAGACCACCGCCTGACGAAAATGCGCTCCTTCTCCATCACCGCCGAAGACCTTGATGTGGGCGGAGAGGCGGTATTCACGCCCGACGGCAATGAACTCCGGAACATCACTTTCGACCGGCTCAAGACCGGCCGCAACGATTTCAAATCCACCGTGGGATTTCGTTCCGACGGTGGCTATGACATTACCTTGAGCGGCCCCGCGCTCGATGTGAGTCATCTCTTCGACGACGACGATCCCGACGAAAAGCCGCTGCCGCCGCTTTCCCTGTCGGTTCATGTGGACCGGCTCTGGGTCAAGCCCGAGGGGGGCTTCGACAGCGTTTCGGGCCTGTTGCAGAACCAGGACGATTCCTGGCGCACTCTCTTCATCGATGCCGATATGAAGGGCAAGGGCCATGCGGTCTTCCGTATTTTGCCCGAGGGCCGGAACCGCCGCCTGACGCTCACCAGCAACAACGCCGGGGAACTGCTGCGCCAGCTCGACTTCTATCCCAATATGGAGAGCGGGGCGTTGGAGCTTTCCGGAAAGATCGACGATTCCAAGGAGTCACGGCCCTTTTCCGGAGAGTTGGAAATTTCCAATTACAATATCATCAAGGCGCCGGTTCTCGCCCGCATGCTGACTCTGGCCTCGCTGACGGGGATTGCGTCCCAGATGAAGGGAGAAAAAGGCATCGCCTTCGAAAAATTCTCCGCCCCCTTTTCCTACGAGAACAAGCTGGTGCGTATCCGTGACGGCGAGGCCGTCGGGTCGTCCGTGGGCATCACCTTCAAGGGCGTGCTGGATTTCGCCAAGGACGTTTCCGAACTCGACGGCACCCTGGTGCCCGCCTATCTCCTCAACAGCATCTGGGGCAAAATACCGATCCTGGGCCAGCTTCTCACCGGCGAGGAAAAAGGCGGCGGCATGTTCGCCGCCACCTTCCATACCAGCGGCCCCATCGGCCACCCCGATGTTTCCATCAATCCCCTTGCGGCGCTTACTCCGGGCGTGCTGCGCAACCTGTTCGGCATATTCGGGGGCGGGTCGGAATATGACAGCGGCGAGAAGACCGGCGAGCCTTCGTTGCAGTCAACGGCGGACCCCTTCGGCGCGGCCTCCATTCCCAAAGACACCGCCGACGATATGGAAGGCGAGGCCACCCCCGACGAGGCTGGCGAAAAAAACTAATCTTCGACGCGGATCAGGGCGTGGCGTTTCTTGCCGGCGGAAATCTTGATCACGCCGTCATCGCTCACATCGTCCAGGCTTACGGCCTGGGTTTCGCTCGCCATCACCTGGTCATTGACGCGCGCGCCGCCGCCCTTAATCAGCCGCCGCGCCTCGCCGTTGCTTGTTGCAAGTTCGGTGCGGCATAGAATTTCAAAGGCGGGGAGTCCCGATTCCAGTTCACCCCGGGAGATGGGGAAACAGGGCAGGCCTTCGGCGGCTTCGCCCTCCTCAAAGGTCTGGCGCGCGGTTTCCAGCGCCGCCTCCGCTTGCTCCCGGCCGCGGCACAGCGCCGTGGCCTCGGTGGCGAGGGTTTTCTTGGCCTCGTTGATTTCGCTGCCCTGCAGTTTTTCGAGCCGTAATATCTCTTCCAGCTCGATGTCGGTAAACAGCCGCAGGAACCGCCCCACATCGGCGTCCTCGGTATTGCGCCAGTACTGCCAATAGTCGAGGGCCGAGAGCCGCTCCTCGTTGAGCCATACCGCGCCCTGGGCGGTCTTGCCCATCTTGGCGCCCGAGGCGGTGGTGATGAGCGGCGAGGTGAGCCCGAACAGGGCGCGCTCGTCCATGCGCCGGCCCAGGTCCACGCCCGAGACGATATTGCCCCACTGGTCGGAGCCGCCCATCTGCAACACACAGTCGAAGCGCCGCGCCAGTTCGAGAAAATCATAGGCCTGGAGGATCATGTAATTGAATTCGAGGAAGCTCAGATTCTGCTCCCGCTCGAGGCGCAGCTTCACCGAATCGAAACCGAGCATGCGGTTGACCGAGAAATGGCGGCCGAATTGGCGCAGGAAATCGATGTAGTTCAATCCCAACAGCCAGTCGGCATTGTCCACCATGATGGCGTCGCTGGGCCCCTCGCCGAAGCTTAAGAAACGTTCAAACACTTGGCGCACGCCCTCCATGTTGCGGGCGATCTGGGCGTCGTCCAGCAATTGCCGGGTTTCCTCTTTGCCCGACGGGTCGCCCACCCGTGTGGTGCCGCCGCCCATGAGCACGATGGGCTTGTGGCCGTGGCGCTGGAGAAGGCGCAACAGCATGATCGGCACCAGGGAACCCACATGCAGGCTGTCGGCGGTACAGTCGAAGCCGATATAGGCGGAGATGGGGGCCTTGTTCAGGACACCGTCGAGGCCCGCCTCGTCGGTACACTGATGGAGGAATCCGCGTTCGCTGACGGCGCGCAGGAAATCCGAGGTGGCGGCGGTCATGGATGGGCTCCGTTCATGCCCATGCAGTTACCATATGTGGCGAAGCCGCACAACGAAGGCCGCGCCCCTTGCGTTGTACACCCCGTTGCCTCCCCGCCTTGGCTTGACAAGCCGCTCCCGCCCCGGCTTGCTTCCCTCATGGTTTTTCCTCACCTGCAGCATAAAAAAGGCCGCTTGGTGGCGCTCGGCATGATGAGCGGCACCTCGCTCGACGGTGTCGACGCGGCCCTGGTCTGCAGCGACGGCGAGGGCCATGTGGAATGCGGCCCGGCGCTGACCCTGGAATACCAAAGAGGGCTGCGGGACCGGTTGCGCGCGTTGCTGGGAACCCGCCGCGAAGACTGGAGCGAGGCGGTGGCCGAGGCAGCGCGTGACTGTACCCTGGTCCATGTGCGGGCGGTGGCCGCGCTCCTGCTCAAGGCCCACCTGAAAGCCGAGCGGATAGATATAATCGGGTTTCACGGCCAGACCATAAACCACTGTCCCGAACAGGGATGGAGTTGGCAGATCGGCGACGGGGCCCTGCTGGCGACCCAGACCGGCATTGACGTGATTGCCGATTTCCGCAGCAGCGATCTCGCCGCGGGCGGACAGGGGGCGCCCCTGGCGCCTCTCTACCATGGGGCTCTGGCGGCGAAGATGGAAAAGCCCCTGGCGGTTCTCAATCTCGGCGGGGTGGCCAACGTCAGCTGGATTGGCCCGGTCTCTGATTCGGGAGAGAACGAAATCATGGCCTTCGATACCGGCCCCGGCAACGCCCTCATGGACGACTGGGCGGTTCGCGCCATGGGCCGGCCTTACGACACCAACGGGGCGCTGGCGGCTAAGGGAAAGGTGGACGAAGCGGCGCTGGCGCAGCTGCTCGACCATCCTTTTTTCGATCACAAGCCGCCCAAGTCCCTCGACCGCAATACCTTCTCGCTGGCTCCGGTGGAAGGCCTCTCCGCCGCCGACGGGGCGGCCACCCTCACCGCCTTCACGGCGCACAGCGTAGCGCGAGCGCGGGAGTTCTTTCCCGCCCCGCCGCGGCAATGGCTGGTGGCCGGGGGCGGCCGCCACAATCCGGTACTGATGAAGGCGTTGGCCAGGGAATTGGCCGGGGAATTGGAAGGTGCGAAGGTCGAAGGGGTGGAATCTGTGGGCTGGGACGGCGACGCCCTGGAGGCCCAGGCCTTCGCCTATCTGGCGGTGCGCTCGCTGAAGGATATGCCGTTGAGCCTGCCCGCCACCACCGGCGTGTCAAAACCGGTCAGCGGCGGCACCCTGTACCGTCACGGCAGGGGCGGGGTGGTCTGGCCCTCGCAATAAAGGGAATCCCTCAGGCCGCCTCGTTCTCGGCCATGGCTTCGTCGAGATAATCATTCACATGGCCCACCAGATCGTCGTGCTTGTCGTTGAAGAAATGGTCGGCGCCGTCAATGGTGCGGTGATCTACTTCGATATTGCGCTGGCTGTTAATCTTGGCCACCAGCTTGTCCACCGCCTCCTCGGGCACCACGTCGTCCTTGGTGCCGTGCAGCACCAGCCCCGATGAGGGACAGGGCGCGAGAAACGAGAAATCATGGGTATTGGCGGGCGGGGCCAGGGAGATAAATCCGGAAATCTCCGGACGGCGCATGAGCAGCTGCATGGCGATCCACGCCCCGAAGGAAAATCCCGCCACCCAACAGACATTGGAATTGGGATTATAGGTCTGGAGCCAGTCGAGGGCCGCCGCCGCATCGCAAAGTTCGCCCTCGCCGCCGTCATACTCCCCCTGGGAGCGTCCCACGCCGCGGAAATTAAAGCGCATGGTGGAGAATTTGCGTTGCACGAAGGCCTGGAACAACGCGTACACCACCTTGTTGTGCATGCTGCCGCCATGCTCGGGGTGGGGGTGGAGCAACAGGGCCATGGGCGCGCCTGATTCCGCCACATGGTGATAGCGCGCCTCGATTCGCCCTTCCGGGCCGTTGATAATCACTTCCGGCATAATGCCTCCCGTCCATCTGATATTTCGTGAACACCAGGGAAACAGCGCGTTTGACGCGCCTGTGAGCGAAGAAAACAGGGTCTCCGTGCGACCCCGCGACGAATTATGTGAGATAAAACTTGACTAAATTAGTCGGGTTTATTATATGCCCCTATGAAAGGTGGGTTTTTTCCCCGCCACGCCCCGGAAAACCAAGGCTTTACGCCAAGGGCTGGGGCAACGGGAGAAACCGGGGTTTAAACCGGGGTTCGCCAGCTATCGGTACCCGACGGCCAACGTCTGGGGATCATATCATATTCGGGACGGCAATGTTCAAGACCATTCGTGAAGATATTCAGTCGGTTATGGAGCGCGACCCGGCGGCGCGCTCGAAACTCGAGGTAGGCCTGCTCTATCCGGGTTTCCACGCGGTTCTCATGCATCGCCAGGCCCATGCCCTCTGGGTTCGCGGCTGGAAGCTCAGCGCCCGCTTTCTCTCCACCATTTCCCGCCTTTTTACCGGAATCGAAATTCATCCAGGCGCCGTCATCGGACGGCGCTTTGTCATTGACCACGGTGCCGGCTTGGTTATCGGCGAAACTTCCGAGATCGGCGATGACGTCACCCTCTATCATGCTGTGACCCTGGGCGGAATCGCCCCGGCGGTGGACAGCTCCTCCCAGGTAAACCAGAAACGCCATCCCACCCTCGAAGACGGCGTCATTATTGGTTCCGGGGCCCAGATTCTCGGCCCCATCACGGTGGGCGCCGGCGCCCGCGTGGGCGCCAATGCGGTGGCGCTGCACGATATTCCCCCGGGTGTTTCGGTGGTCGGCATTCCCGCCCGCGTGGTGGTTCCGCGCTCCGCCACCAAAAGCGACCAGTTCGCCGCCTATGGCGCGCCCGATCTCGACGCTCCCGACCCCATGGCGCGCGCCGTTGACGGCCTTCTCGAACAGGTGGCCGCCATGTCGGCGCGCATCGAAGACCTGGAACGCCAACTCAAGGACAAGCCCAATTCCATAACTGTCGATTTTGACGACGACAACACGGATGATTCCGTGAAAGGAGAAAGACGATGAGACTAAGCACCAAGGGACGATACGCCGTAATGGCCATGGTGGACCTCGCCAACCGCAGTCTCGGCAAGCCTGTGGCGCTGGCGGATATCGCCGAAAGCCAGGAAATATCCCTTTCCTACCTCGAACAACTCTTCGCCCGTCTGCGCAAGGGCGGTCTGGTCAAAAGCGTTCGCGGACCCGGCGGCGGCTATATGCTGGCCCATGCCCCGGAACAGACCCGCATTTCGGACATTATCCTGGCCGTGGATGAACCCATCCGCGCCACCCGTTGTATGCCCGGCGTACCCTCGGGCTGCCGCAGCAACAAGACGCGCTGTCTGACCCACGATCTGTGGGAGGAACTGGGCCACCAGATTCACATGTATCTCAGTTCCGTATCGGTGGCCGACATCTGCGAAGGCTGTATCGCCACAAGCCCCCAGCTGGCCCAGGTATCCCAGTTTCCGGCGGGCGATGGCGTGAAAGGGGTCGCCGTGGCGGCCAACAACTAGGAAACCGTCTCTTTCAGGAATGCATGACCATGACGGGTAACAACCAGTCAACCTATCTCGATTTCAATGCCGGGGCGCCTCTGCTGCCGCAGGTCCGCTCCCTCATGACCGAGGCTCTGACCGAGACGGGCAATGCCTCTTCGGTGCATGGATTCGGACGCGCCGCGCGGCGCCGGGTCGAGAACGCGCGTATCCAGCTGGCGGCCCTGGTGGGGGCAAGCCCCTCCCGGGTGGTGTTCACCAGCGGCGGCACCGAAGCCAACAATCAGGCTTTACGTTGCATGAGCCGGGACGGTGAGGCCACCATTCTGGTTTCCGCGGTGGAGCATGACTCGGTGATCGCCGCCGCGCCCGATGCGCAACAGATTCCCGTGGACCGCGACGGCATAGTCGATCTCGAAAACCTGCGCCAGCGGCTGACCCGGCTGCGCGAGGACTCAACAGCACCGCTCCTGGTCTCGGTCATGCTGGCCAATAACGAGACCGGCGTCATCAGCCCCCTGCGCGAGGTGGCGGAGCTGGCCCATGCTTTCGGTGCGCTGGTCCACTGCGACGCGGCACAGGCGGCGGGGAAAATTCCCGTGGATATGGAGGCGCTGGGGATCGACCTGCTGACCCTTTCCTCCCACAAGCTGGGCGGACCACAGGGCGCGGGCGCCTTGATCCTGAGCAAGACATCGGCATTGCGGGCCTCGCCGTTAATCCACGGCGGCGGCCAGGAGCGCGGCTTGCGCGCCGGTACCGAAAACGTGGCCGCCATCGCCGGTTTCGGTCTGGCCGCGGAACTGGCTCGCGAGGGGCTGGGCGGCGCTGGCCGGCTTGCTTCCCTGCGCGACGGCCTTGAATCGGGTATTCGCGAACTGGCGCCGGAAGCCGAGATTTTCGGTGCCGCCGCGCCGCGCCTGCTCAACACGTCCTGTTTCACCATGCCCGGCGTCCTCGCCGAGACCCAGGTGATGGCGCTCGATCTGGAAGGCGTAGCGGTCTCCGCCGGTGCTGCTTGTTCCTCGGGCAAGGTTGCTCCCTCGCGGGTGCTGCGCGCCATGGGCGCGGACCAGGACCAGGCCGCATGCGCGATCCGCGTCAGCCTCGGCTGGAGCAGCGAAAAAGCCGGTATTGACCATTTTCTCCAGGCCTGGGGCGCGCTTTATTCCCGCAAGGGAGGCCAGGCCACGGACTCCACCCAATCCACCGCATCCACCAAGGCCGCCTGAAAACAGAAACCACCTATGAACACTCTGCAAGAAGACAAAGGAAAAAAATAATGAAAAAGACCGGGAAACCGATCTATCTCGACTACCAGGCGACCACGCCCACGGACCCCCGTGTGCTCGACGTGATGATGCCCTTTCTCACCGAGAAGTTCGGCAATCCCCATTCACGCAACCATGCCTATGGCTGGGAGGCCGAAGACGCGGTGGAAAAGGCGCGCTCCGAGATCGCGGCCCTGATCGGCGCCGATCCCAAGGAAATCATCTTTACCTCCGGCGCCACCGAATCCAACAATCTCGCCATCAAGGGCGTGGGCCGTTTCTACAAGGACCGCAAGAATCACATCATCACCTGCGCCACCGAGCATAAATGCGTACTCGAATCCTGCCGCCATATGGGTCAGGAAGGCTGCGAGGTGACCTATCTCCATGTGGCCAAGAACGGCCTCATCGACCTCGACCAGCTACGCGAGGCCATCACCGACCAGACCGCCCTGGTTTCCATCATGGGGGTCAATAACGAGATCGGCGTCATCCAGCCCATGGCCGAGATCGGCGCCATCTGCCGCGAAAAAGGCGTTTTCTTCCACAGCGACTGCGCCCAGGCGGTGGGCAAGATTCCCCTCGACGTCAACCAAATGAACATCGACCTGATGAGCATCTCGGGCCACAAGATATACGGGCCCAAGGGCGTGGGCGCCCTTTACGTGCGCCGCAAGCCGCGGGTGCGGCTGACTCCGCTGTTCAGCGGCGGCGGCCAGGAACGGGGCATGCGTTCGGGCACGCTGCCGACGCCGCTCTGTGTCGGGCTGGGCGAGGCCTGCGCCATCGCCGGCCGGGAAATGGTCCAGGAATCCGAACGCCTCCATTATCTGCGCGACCGCCTCTACAAGGGCATCACCGACCAGCTGCCGGAGGTCTATATCAACGGCGATCTCGACCAGCGCATTCCCGGAAACCTCAATCTCAGCTTCGCCTATGTGGAGGGCGAATCGCTGATGATGGGAATCAAGAATCTTTGCGTCTCCTCGGGTTCGGCCTGTACCTCGGCCTCGCTGGAGCCGTCCTACGTGCTGCGCGCCTTGGGCGTCACCGAGGATCTGGCCCATACCAGCCTGCGTATCGGCCTGGGACGCTTCACCACCGAGCAAGAAGTGGACGCGGCGGTGGATGAAATCGTTGACCAGGTCAAGAAACTGCGTGAGCTGAGCCCGCTTTGGGAAATGGCTCAGGAAGGAATCGACATCGCTTCAATCGAATGGGCCGCCCATTGACGGCTCTTGAGAAAGCAGTAAAGAAAAACCATTTTTAAGGTGGAGAACAAGACATGTCCTACAGCAACAAACTGATCGACCATTACGACAATCCCCGCAATGTGGGGTCCATGGACAAGAAGGATGCCCAGGTGGGTACCGGTCTGGTGGGCGCTCCGGCCTGCGGCGACGTGATGAAGCTGCAGATCAAAGTCACGCCCGAAGGCATCATCGAGGATGCCAAATTCAAGACCTTCGGCTGTGGCTCGGCCATCGCCTCAAGCTCGCTCATCACCGAATGGGTCAAGGGCAAGAGCCTGGACCAGGCCTCCGACATCAAGAACACCGAGATCGCCGAAGAACTCGCTTTGCCGCCGGTAAAGATTCATTGCTCGGTCCTGGCCGAGGACGCTATTAAGGCGGCGGTGGAAGATTACAAAACCAAACACGGCGGGACGGCGGACAACGCCGATGCCACAGACACCGCTGATGCGGAAGAAGCCCGCTCTTCCACAGGCTGAACGGAAACAAGAGAGACCCCATGCAAGACGCTTCTCAAAAAGACGAGACCACAAAAGACGAGGCCGCGCCGGTCCCACAGGCCCCACAGGTCAAAGAGACGGCGGGGCTGATGTCCATCACCCCGGCCGCCATGAACCGGGTCAGGGAATTGCTGGACGGCCGCGGCAAGCCCTCGGCTGGAATCCGCGTCGGCATCAACTCCAAGGGTTGTTCGGGCATGTCCTATACGCTGGAATTCGCCGACGAAAAGGAACCCCATGACGACGTGGTGGAACAGGACGGGGTCACGGTGTTCATTGACCCCAAGGCCATCATGTTCCTGATCGGCACCGAAATGGATTTTGTCGAGGACGGCCTCCAGTCCGGTTTCGTTTTCAATAATCCCAACGAGAAAGGACGCTGCGGCTGTGGCGAGTCCTTTCACGTTTAAGGGACGCGCCCGGCGCGGCACTCCCGTTTCCCCCAGACCATGATGGATAAGACAGCAAAAAGTCTCTCCCCTGAATCTTCCGGCCAGGAGCCTGACAATAACGGTGTGGCTGAGGCCGCGCCGCTTTCCGATGCCGCTTCTTCTCCGGCTGCGGTGGAAACCATAACACCGGCGGGTGTGGCCGCCTGCTGGTCGTGCCGGGGTCCGGTAACGGCGGGCGATCTGTTCTGCGATACCTGCGAGGCGATCCAGCCGCCGCGACCGGTGGACCCCTTTACCCGCCTCGATCTGGAGCCTGGATTCGAGGTGGCGCCGGACCATCTGGACCGCTGCTATTTCGATCTGCAACGGCGTCTTCACCCCGACCGTTTCGCCACCAAGACCTCCCGCGAGCGGGCCATTTCCGTCGCTCTCACGGCGGATATCAATGTCGCCTACGAGACCCTTCAGGATCCCGTGAAGCGCGCCACCGCCCTGCTGGAAATGCAGGGCGTCACCATCCACGCCGAGGGCTGTAACACCATGAGCGACCCGGTGCTGCTGATGGAGGCCATGGAACAGCGCGAGGCCCTGGCGGAGGCTGAAACCTCCGATCAGGTGGAAACCATCGCCGCCGTGGCAACGCGCGAAAAGACCGATTGTCTGACGGAACTGGCCGGGGCTTTCAACACCAACGATCTCTCCGCCGCCGACCGCCTCACCACCCGGCTCAAATATCTGATGAAATTCGAAGACGAACTGCGCGCCGCCCGCCTCCGTTTTTCCCAAACCAGCTGAGACCCTCATGACCACCCTGCTCCAGATACACGAACCGGGCGCCACCCCGGCGCCTCACGAAGGCGAACAAAATCTCGCCGTGGGCATTGATCTCGGCACCACCAACTCGGTGGTGGCCATGGCCCATGACAACCAGCCCGAGGTTCTGCTCGGCGAGGACGGATCATTGCTGGTGCCCTCGGTGGTGGCCTATGGCGAAAATCCCGAGACCTTGCCGCTGGTGGGCGAGGCGGCGCGCCAGCTCCTGCTCGGCGAGCCCGAGTCCGTGGTCAGTTCCATCAAGCGGCTGATGGGACGTGGCGCCGAAGACATGAAATCCCTTGCCGGAACCCTGCCTTTCGAACTGGCGGCGGGCCAGGATGGCGGCGAAGAGGGCGGCATGGTGCGGCTGACGGTGCGCGGACGCACCCTGACTCCGGTGGAGGTGTCGGCTGATATTCTCCGCGCCCTGAAACTGCGCGCCGAAACCGCTCTTGACCGCAGCGTCGACCGCGCCGTGGTCACGGTACCGGCCTATTTCGATGACACCGCCCGCACCGCCACCCGCGACGCCGCCCGGCTCGCCGGGCTCGAGGTATTGCGGCTGGTCAACGAACCCACGGCGGCGGCCCTGGCCTATGGCCTGGACAAGGGCGCCGAAGGCGTGTTCGCGGTCTATGATCTCGGCGGCGGCACCTTCGATATATCCCTGCTGCGTATGGAAAAGGGCGTCTTTCAGGTGCTGGCCACCGGCGGCGACGCGGCGCTGGGCGGTGATGATTTCGACCATGCCATCGCCGAGCACTTCCTGGCCCAGAGAAACGAAGCCGATTCCTCCCACATCCTCACCAGCGACGAGGCCAAGACCGCGCTCATGTCGGCGCGTCTGGCCAAGGAATGCCTGTCCAGTGCCGCCGACGGCGAATGGATGATCGATGCCGGCGGCGCCGTCACCCGCCACCGCCTCGACCAGGAGACCTATCAATCCCTGATCGCGCCTTTGGTGGCGCGCACCACCGATATTTGCCGCCATGTGCTCGAAGACGCCGGTCTCAAACCCGAAGAGGTTTGCGGCGTGGTGCTGGTGGGCGGCTCCACCCGGGTGCCTCTGGTGCGCGACCAGGTAGCGCAGCTGTTCGGCCGCGAGCCGCTGGCCGATATCGACCCCGACTCGGTGGTGGCGCTGGGCGCGGCGCTTCAGGCCGAGGCCCTGACCGTGGGCTCCGACAGCCTGTTGCTGGACGTGACGCCGCTCAGCCTCGGTATCGAGACCATGGGCGGGATCACCGAAAAGGTGATTTCCCGCAACACCCCGATCCCGGTTTCCAAGGCCCAGGAATTCACCACCTACCAGGACGGCCAGACCGCCATGATGATCCACGTGGTCCAGGGCGAGCGCGAAATGGTCAACCAGAACCGCTCGCTGGCCCGTTTCGAACTGCACGGCATCCCGCCCATGACTGCCGGGGCGGGGCGCATCCTCGTCACCTTCACCATTGACGCCGACGGCCTGTTGACCGTCTCGGCGCGCGAACAGACCACCGGGCTGGAACAGAATGTGGAGGTCAAGCCCTCCTACGGCATCAGCGATGACGACATGACGCGGATGCTGCGCGACAGCATGGAACACGCCAAGTCGGACATGACCGAACGCCTTCTGGCCGAGGCCCGGGTCGATGGCGAGCGCGTGCTTTCGGCGCTGGGCGCGGCGCTTTCCGTGGATGGCGATCTCTGCGTTGATGCCGACCGCGAGGCCATCAACCAGGCCGTCACCCGCCTGCGCGAAGCCATTGCCGGCAGCGACCGCGACGCTATTCATGCCGCCATTGCCGATCTTGACGAGGCCTCGCGTCCCTTCGCCGAACGCCGCATGGACCGTGGCATCCGCAAGGCGCTGGAGGGCAAACAGGTGTCCGAACTGGCGGAGGAGGACTCTTCTTCTCCTTCCGACGATTCTTCTTCCCCTTCCGGGGAAGGCGGGGATAAGAACGATGACGATGCGGCCGCCGCGCGCTGAATCTTGAACTTGCCGCCCGTGCCCGCCTGTGGTTGTTAAGGATCGAAAATAGAGTTCATCCCATTTCCAACAGAAAAATTCCCCCATGCCTAAAATGACTTTCATCGACGCCGACGGAAACCGCCACGAGGTAGACGCGCCCGAGGGCCTGTCCGTGCTCGAGATCGCCCACCGCAACAATATCGAGCTCGAAGGCGCCTGCGAGGGCTCGCTGGCCTGTTCCACCTGCCATGTGGTGGTGGACATCGATTATTACGGCAAATTAAAGGAAGCCACCGAGGACGAGGAAGACATGCTCGACCTCGCCTGGGGGCTGACCCATACCTCGCGGCTGGGCTGCCAGATCATCATCACCCCCGAGCTCGACGGGCTCACCGTGACCCTGCCGGCGTCCACCCGCAACATGATGGTGGACTGAGGCGGTCATGCGCTGGACCGATATCCACGATATCGCCATCGAACTCGAGGAACGCCACCCCGAGGTGGATAACGTCAACCTGCGTTTCACCGACCTTCACCGCTGGGTCATGGAACTGCCCGGTTTCGACGACGACCCCGAACGCTCTAGCGAGAAAATCCTCGAAGCCATCCAGGCCGCCTGGATCGAGGAACGGGACTAGGCGTTAATTCCCGGTCTCCTACCCTATCCTTTTGGATTGTTGTTTTGCGCGTCGGCCAGCCCCATATTCGGGCCATGAATGTCCCTCTAAATGTTTCTGTAAATTCTCTGGGTTTTGACCGGCCCCCGGCGGAAACGCGGGTGGTGGTGGCCATGTCGGGCGGCGTCGACAGCGCGGTGACCGCCGCCATGCTCGTGGACCAGGGCTATGACGTGGTGGGTATCACGCTCCAGCTCTACGACCACGGGGAAGCGGTGATGCGTCCCGGCACCTGTTGCGCCGCCGAGGACATCCACGACGCGCGCCGGGTAGCCGACCATATGGGCATTCCCCATTACGTGCTCAATTACGAATCCCGTTTCCGCGAGGGCGTGATCGAGGATTTCGCCGACAGCTATATCCAGGGCGAAACCCCGATTCCCTGCATACGCTGTAACCAGACGGTGAAGTTCCGCGACCTCCTCGATACCGCCATGGATATTGGCGCTCATGCGCTGGCCACCGGCCATTACGTGCGCCGCGCCGACGGTGCGGAAGGCCCGGAATTGCTCAAGGGCGCCGATCCCTCGCGCGACCAGAGCTATTTCCTCTTCGCCACCACCAGGTCCCAGCTCGAGCTTCTGCGCTTTCCCTTAGGCGACATGGAAAAGACCTCGACCCGGGGGCTGGCGCGCAAGTTCCGGCTCCCCGTCAGCGCCAAGCCCGACAGCCAGGATATCTGTTTCGTGCCCGACGGTGATTACGGCAACCTGGTGGCGAAACTGCGTCCCGGCGCCGCGCGGCCCGGCGATATCGTCGCCGTGGACGGCTCCGTTCTGGGCCGTCACGAGGGCGTCATCCATTACACCGTGGGCCAGCGCAAGGGGCTGGGTATCGGCGGCACGAAAGACGGCGACGGCGCGCCGCTCTATGTGGTGGGGCTCGACCCCGAGGCCGCCCGGGTCACGGTGGGCCCGCTCGAGGCATTGAAATGCGCCCGTCTGCGCGTGCGCGAGGTCAACTGGCTGGGGCCGGGTTCCGGTATTCCTCCCAAAGGCATGAAGGTCTCGGTCAAGCTGCGTTCGGCCCAGCCGGCGGCGGCGGCCACCCTTTACGGTCATGAAAATGGCGCCGAGGTGGTTCTGGAAACGCCCCAGGCCGGTGTCGCTCCGGGCCAGGCCTGCGTCTTCTATGACGGCGAGCGGGTGCTCGGCGGCGGCTGGATCACCCGCGAGAACGGTGCCGCGTCGGCGGCTTGACAGTCCCGGTCTCCCCGGCGTATACGCCACTTCACTTCTTATGCCACCAGATTCCTGGATTATCTATCTCTCTGGGGCGGAGTAGCTCAGTTGGTTAGAGCACCGGAATCATAATCCGGGTGTCGGCGGTTCGAGTCCGCCCTCCGCTACCAA
>CAYZWF010000007.1:60043-65892 GCA_964482135.1 uncultured Rhodospirillaceae bacterium | reverse complement strand
GCATCGGATGAGAAGTGTAACAACGCCACGGGGAAAAAGCACCCGGCCGAAGGTGGGGCGGATCGGTCCCTTGGAGGCGTTGCGTCGCTTGCCCGATGTCCCTGCATCGCGCTGTGCGCCGCGCCTACCCGAATGAACCGATTCGCCGCCATCAAAGTGATCCCTATCGATCCTGACCCGCTCTAGGGCCGTGCCGGGGCGGACCACAAGGGGCCGCCGCAAAGAGAAAGCTCGCGTCATTTCCCTTATCATCGGTCCGGCAAAGGGAGGCTTAGGAAAAAATACATGACATGTCCGAGACGCGGAATGTTAGACTCATTTGAGAGAATTTCTACATAAGGTCAAGTTGTGGAACTCTGGCATTACATAATTTTCGGTCTTCTTTTCGTCCTTCTCGGGGCTCGTCTGGTTCTCAAGAGAGAGATGGCCGTGGCGGGAATAATGGCCATATTCGCGGTTCTAGGCGGCGGCCTTTATCTCTTTGATGTGGCGACCACGCCCGAAGACAAACGGGCGAAAGCAATAGCCAAAAGCGATGCTGTCGTCACCGGCAAGGCGGAGTCTTCCGCCACCGGGAAAAAGAAGAAGCCCAAGGCCATGTCCGCAAAAATGAGTGCCAGGGTTACTGTTGAAACCGCCAAAAAACTGGACTTCGAGCGCGAACGCATCATGCCCGAGGACAATTTCGAACCCGGCGTGGTGCTGGTGGCCAATCCGCCGGAAAACTTCGGCGACAAGGTTGCCGCCGCCGGCTTTATAGTAATTGAAAAGGTGGTACTGGGCGAGTTGTCCATGGAGCTGTGGCGTCTGGGCACGCCCAGGGGCATGTCGGTGCCCGACGCCATAAAAGAGGTGCGGCGCATTTCCCCCGGCGCCCTGGTGGACGCCCATCACTATTTCGAGCCGGGCCAAGGCGTTGAGAGGAAAAAGAAAACAAAAAAGAAGAGAAAATCCAAACTCAAGCACGCCCGCGCCCTGATGGGCTGGCCCAAGGTTTCCAACGATTGCGGAGAGGGTTTGCGTATCGGCATGATCGATTCGCCGGCGGAGGTGGACCATCCGGCCCTGGCGGGGCGCGATGTGGAATATATTTCCTACGTCCAGGCCCGCTCCACGCCCGTGGGCACTCACGGCACCGCGGTGGCCTCCATACTGGTGGGCTCCAATTCCCCGGAGGATTGGGGCGGTCTTCTTCCCGGCGCCTCGCTTTATGCCGTGAACATTTTCAAGATCGGCAGGGGCGGCAAGCCGGTGGGGGATGGTATGGCCCTGGGCAAGGGTATCGACTGGTTGCTGAAGAAACAGGTTCATGCGGTTAATCTCAGCGTCGCCTCGGCCGAAAACAAGGCGCTCAATTTTATTTTCAAACAGGCCCTCAAGAAGGGACTGATTCTGGTGGCGGCCGCCGGAAACTGGAGAGACATCGGCCGCATAGGTTATCCCGCGGCACTCGACGGGGTGATGGCGGTCACCGCCGTGAGCCGTAAAAAGACCATCTATAAAAAAGCCAGCGTCGGTCCCTATATCGATTTTGCCGCGCCGGGGGTGAAAATGTGGACGGCGGTTCCCGGCGGCGGCAAGTTCCAGAGCGGCACCTCCTTCGCATCGCCTTATCTGACCTCGCTGGTGGCCATCGAAATCGCCAAATACGGCAAGATGGACCTCAACGAAATTCGTTCCCGCCTGGGCAGGAAAATCCAGGATATGGGCAAGCCTGGTAAAGACCGGATATTCGGCGTCGGTCTTGTGCGCCGCCTGCCCAAGTGTAAGGCGGTGGGGTAGGCGGGTTTTCCCGAACGCATCAGGGGGCCAGCGGTTCCCCCACTGACCCCCTGATTTAATTGGCTCCGGCGGTAGGACTCGAACCTACGACAAGGCGGTTAACAGCCGCCTGCTCTACCAACTGAGCTACGCCGGAATAAGGATGACGTGGCCTGTTGCAACGCCCGTCATCTTATAACGCGTGAACCGCCGCGGCCATATAGCAGACCATCGGGAACGGCGCCAGCGCTTTTGCACTCACATTTCCCTGCAAGGGGAACATCAGGAGTCGTCGACGCCAGCCGGCAGGGCCGCGCCGCTCAGCGTGGCACCGGTGAAGTCGGTGTTACGGTCCACATTGGTTTCGGCCAGATTGGCGCCGGTGAGGTTTGATTCGACAAAAATAGCCCCCACCAGGTTGGCGCAGCGCAGGTCGGTTTCCGTAATTGCCGAAGTCGACAGCTTGGCGCCGGCAAGATTGGCGCCGGCCATGCTGGCGCCCTTGATCTTGAAGTCCGCCGTCTCCCTTGAGGTGATGTTGGTCGCCCCCGCGGCCGAAGAGAGCAGGCTGCCGTCCCTGAGGTCGGCGCCTTCGAGATCGGCTCCGGCCAGATTGGCGCCGCGCAGCCTTGACCCCCGGAGGTCGGCTCCCTGGAACAGACAGTCTCTCAGGTCCGCTTCCATGAAGTCGGCGCCGAACAGGTCCGCCTTATTGAAAGTGGCGCCGCGCAATACACAGCGGGACATGATGGTGCCCACGCATTTGGCGCTCGTCAGGTTGGAGTGGGAGAGATCGAAGCCGGTGAGGTCGCGCATGGTGAGGTCGGCCGGGACGCCGCTGCGGCTCTTCGACAGCCACTCCAAGTGTTTTTCAAGGATGCTCAGAACTTCCGCGGGCGTCATGATGATCCCATTTGGCGATTGAAGAGTATGTACAGAACTTCCCGGTCATACGGCTCTGGCTCCTGACAAGCCGAAATTGGGCCGGGCCTCGCCATACTCTGTCTCAGGAGTAGTTAATAAAACGTCATTCCGGCCCGCGCGTCCAGTGTCGTCATGGGCTTAGAGCGGGAACGGATCGTTGCACAGGACAGAGAAAAATGGAGGCACGGGCCGGAATCGAACCGGCGTACACGGATTTGCAGTCCGCTGCATAGCCACTCTGCCACCGCGCCATTTTTTATCCTCCGAAGGAGGCGGATGTTCCTCTGATTCTGCGGATAAGGACGCGCAGATATACTTTGAAAGCCGGGGTGTTTCAACGGGCTTTCATATTTATGGGGTGCTCATGTTTATGGGGCGCCGTGGACGGTCAAGGTCAATTTCGTGGATGTTCACGCGCCCCCAGGGTCCAACAGAGTCTGCGGTCTCCACGAAGTACCTGCGAGCCATGTTGCCATTGGGGGTTTTTTCAAGGTGAAGCCGGGGCGGCCGGACTCCCGCAGTGGGATGGAGGGCGGGAAGTGTTATTCCGGGGGGCTGGGTTTTTCTTCCAGAATGGCGTTCACGCAGCAGACAATTTCATCTACGTCAAAGGGTTTGCGAAAAGTCTGATAGGCACCCAGCTTTGCCGCGGCTTCCAGATAGCTGATGTTATAGCCCGAGATGGCGATGATTTCCTTGTCGGGGTAATCCCTGCGGAGCTTGCGGATGATTTCAATGCCCTCCACATCGGGCATGACGATATCGGTAATGATGATGTCCGCCGGGTCGAGGGACATATGGGCCAGGCCCTTAAGCCCGTCCGGGGCGGCGGTGATTTTATGCCCCGCTTTTTCAAGGGGCACCATGAGAAGATCAATTATCTTTTCGTCATCATCAATAATAAGGATTTTAGCCATATTCTCCCTTCCCCTGCCGAACCTTTCCGATCACCACCTATACGCTAGTATTTTCAGCGTTCTAGGCCAAGTTTTCATTAATTCTTAAAAGCAAATATCGATTCAATTTGTGAACTGCCTGAAGGTCCGTATTGGCGTTTCTCCACCCGATTCCGAAAAAAGGCGATACGAGGGCTGTGTCGGAGTTCGTCTTCAGGTCAGGGGATCGCGGGCATCTTTTTTCGCTGTCGCCGTCATCATCCCCCACCACCGGCTGATTCTGTAGCGTTCGATGTTAATTTCAGAAAAATTCGCAGAATCAATCAGTTGATGGAATTTCTTTGATCCGTATGTACGGAAATGCGCGGGTCTGAACAGACGCAGGAAACGGTCATGAAGAAAACATGCGGGATAATCGCTGCACCAGTCGGTAAGGACGATCCCGCCGCCCGGACGTAGGACGCGGTACATTTCCGCCAGGGCGGCGGCGGGGTGGCGGAAGAAGTGAAAGGCGCTCGACGAAACCACCACGTCATAGGTCTCGTTCTCGAAGGGCAGGGCCTCGGCGCGCCCTTCTCTCAGGTCAAGGCCGCCACTGCTCTTGGCGCGGGCGACCGCGAGCATTTCCGGCGATATGTCGACCCCCGCCAGCCGCGCCTCGGGGACCGCGAGGGATATGGCCGCGAGAAGTTCGCCGGTGCCGCACCCCACGTCCAGAACCCGGTCGCCGGGACGAATACGGGTCCGCTTGAGCGTTTCACGGACCGACTCCGCCACGTAGGCTTTCCACCTGATGTCGTAGCGCGGGGCAAGCGCCGCGTATTCCCGCCGGATGGGGCCGTCATCGTCTGTGGGCACCCTGGACTCCTATTTCAAGGGATCGCGCGCCGTTTCCTTCATTTTCAGGATCACCAGCAAGGACACCGCCGCCGCCGCCATAAGGTAAAAGGCCGGGGCCAGGTCCACATGGGTGCGGGCGATGAGATAGGTGGCGACCATGGGCGTGGTGCCGCCGATGAGCCCGAGGCAGAGATTATAGCCGATGGACATGGCACTGACCCTGACCCGTTGCGGCACCATTTCCACCATGGCCGCGGGATAGGCCCCGAATATGAGGCCGATCAGTAGCGCGAACCCGAGCTGGCCCGAGAGAATCATGGCGGTCTGGTCATGGTGCATGAGCCACATGAGAGGATAGGCCAGAAGCAACAGGCCGATCACCGCGACCAGCAGCATGGGCCTGCGCCCGACGCGGTCGGAGAGGCGCCCCATCAGGGGGATCATCACCAACAGCACCACCATGCTGGTGGTATTGATATCCAGCGCCCGCGAGGTGGAGATATGGGCCGTCTGGTGGAGCCAGGTCACGGCATAGACGAAGATCATGTAAAAACCCACGGCGTTGACCACGTTGAACCCGGCGATCTGGAGCATGGCCCGCCATTCGTTGCGGAAGGCGAGAATCACCGGCGAGGTCTTCTCTTCGGCTTCTTCCGCGGGAGCGTCTTCGGCCATGTGGCGGCGGATGTAAAGCCCGGTAAAGCCGATCGCCAGGCCGAACAGGAAAGGCAGGCGCCAGGCCCAGTCGGCCAGGGCCTCTGCCGATACCACCGAAGCCAGGGCCGCTCCCACGGCGGAGCCGAGAAGAATACCCGCCACCGCGCCGAAAATGCTCCAGCTTCCCATGAAGCCGCGCTTTTTCTGGTCGCCATGTTCCACCAGGAAGGTGATGGAGGTGGTGTATTCGCCGCCCACTGAAAGCCCCTGCAACATGCGTAGCAGGACCAGAATCACCGAGGCCGAGGCGCCGATCTGGGCGTGGCCGGGCAACACTCCGATCAGGAAGGTGGGCACCGCCATCAGAATCACCGACAGGGTCAGCGCCCGCTTGCGGCCGTATTTATCGCCGATATGGCCGAAGACGAAGCCGCCGAAGGGGCGCATGAGAAAGCCCGCGGCGAAGGCCCCGAAGGAGGCGATAACCGAAGCCGTGGGGTCTTCTGAAGGGAAGAAATGCTGGCCGATGATGGCGGCGAAATAGCCATAGACGGCGAAATCGTACCATTCCATCACATTGCCGGCGATACCGGCGACGATGGTGCGCCGCAGATCATGGGGCTTCTCGCGCGGCGCCCCATGGTTTGAGGCAACGGATGCGGTCTGGCTCTCGCTCATGGAATGGTTCCCCCCAATACCCTGTTATTTTGAGGCGGCGAGGGTGGCACGATTTTTCTTTTCCGTCTATCCCCTGGCCGGTCCCGGCCCAAC
>CAYZWF010000007.1:15044-59943 GCA_964482135.1 uncultured Rhodospirillaceae bacterium | reverse complement strand
CCCGGCCCAACTCCGGTCCGGTCATGGTGAAAACCGGATATTTTGCTGTAAACACCACTCTATTTGATAATATTACGGTAGTGCATACAAGATGTTGTGTTTACGAAACCGTGCACGTATACTTCGCGGAATTTGTGGAAACGTACCGGACGCCCGCACAGATGCGGTTTTCATGTCCGCTTGGATGTGGTTTTCATGCCCACGCGGATGCGGTTTTCAAGAGGGTCGGGGGGTCCCTAATGATAGGCGCCATTACTGATTTCGAGACACCGCGCCGAAATATGGTGGAAAGCCAGATCCGCACTAACAAGGTGACGGACCCGGCTCTGGTCGAAACCTTCTCCACCGTGCCCCGTGAACTGTTCGTTCCCGATCGTCTTTCCAGCCTCGCCTATGCCGACGAGGATATTGAAATCGCGCCCCGCCGTTATCTCATGGAGCCGCTCGTTCTGGCCCGTCTTCTCCAGACGGCGGGCGTTACCGAGGATGACATGGTTCTCGATATCGGCTGCGGCACCGGCTATTCCACGGCGGTTCTCTCGAATCTGGCCAATACGGTGGTGGCGGTTGAAAGCGATCCCAAGCTGGCCTCTCACGCCGGATCGTTGCTTTCCCAGCTTGATATGGACAACGCCGTGGTTATGACCGGGCCTCTGGAACAGGGCTATCCACCCCAGGCACCCTATGACGTCATAGTAATGGGCGGTGGCGTGGCCACGATTCCCGAAGCCATTCTGGAACAGCTGGCCGAGGGTGGGCGTCTCGTCGCCGTACTACAGGAAGGGGAACAATTGTTGGGCAAGGGAACGTTGATGATCGGACGCAACGGAAATTATTCCCGGCGCGAGATCTTCGACGCCGCCGTGCCGCCGCTGCCGGGTTTCAGCGGTGATCAAAGTTTTCAATTCTAGCCGGAGGCGTTGCGCAACTCATGATCCGCACCACATCAGCCACCGGCATGGAGGAGAAAGCGCTGTTGTCGGGTGAACATCGGATTTCCGGGCGTGTGTCGGGCTTTTTTGCCCGGCCGGGAAGGTCGTTTCCGGCGGCCTTGACCCTGGCGCTGATTGTATTTTTTCCGCCTCCGGCTTCGGCCCGGGGCGAGACCCTGGAAGAAGCTTTGGCCTCGGCTTACACCCTCAACCCTGCGCTTCTCGCGGCGCGGGCGAAGCTGCGCGCCACCGACGAACTGGTGCCCCAGGAACTGTCCAACTGGCGTCCCACCCTCAGTGGCGCAGGCGCTTACGGCAAGGCCTATGTGAATAGCGGGTCGAGTTTCTTTAGCGCCGCCGAGAGCGTGGTTCCCAAGAGCGGCAGCGTCACCCTGACTCAGCCCGTATACCGCGGCGGCCGCACGGTGGCCGGCACCAGTAGTGCGGAAAACCAGGTCATGGCTGAGCGCGCCCGCCTTATCTCCACCGAACAGGACATCCTGTTGGCGGTGGCCACGGCCTATATGGAGGTGCTGCGCGATCAGGCTGTTCTCAAGCTCAACATCAAGAACGAAGAAGTCCTGGCCCGTCAGCTCGATGCTACCCAGGATCAGTTTGAAGTGGGCGAGGTTACCCGCACCGATGTGTCACAGGCCGAGGCGCGTCTTGCCCGGGCCAAGGCCGACCGCATTCTTGCCGAAGGGGTTCTGGAATCCTCGCGCGCGGCCTATCTCAACGTGGTGGGTGTGAGGCCCGAGATTCTTGCCAGCCCAGAGCCCCCGGATGGGCTGCCGGCCACATCCGAGGATGCCCACGCCATCGCGGCGGATGAAAACCCCGATGTGGTGGCCGCCTATTACGAAGAACTGGCGGCGCGGGATGATATCCGTGAAGTAACGGGTGAATTGCTGCCCAGTATCGATATCGTCGGCGAGGTCAGCCGCTCGCGCAATTCCTCCCAGAGGAAGAGTTTCACCGACCGGGTGGAGATCATGGCCGAACTCACCGTGCCTCTGTATCAGGCGGGTTCGGTGACCTCGCGGGTGCGCGAGGCCAAACAGACCGCCAGCCAGCGCCGCATGGAAATCGTTGAGGAACGGCGCAACGCCGTGGAATCCACCACCCGCGCCTGGGAATCCCTGAAAACGGCGCGCGCGCAGATCGGTTCCATCGCGGCCGAGATCAAGGCCAATACGGTTGCCCTGGAAGGAGTGCGCGAAGAGGCCAAAGTGGGCGACCGGACGGTTCTCGATATCCTCGACGCGGAACAGGAATATCTCGATTCAAGGGTGGCGCTGGTGCGGGCGCGGCGTGATGAATTCGTTGCCGGCTATGAACTCATGAGCGCCATCGGACGGCTTTCGGTTGCGCATCTTGGGCTCGACGTGACGCCCTATGACACGGAGCTACATTATCGTGAAGTGCGGAATAAGTTTTGGGGGTTGGGCGACAATAATGATTGACCTTGTGTTCCATTGAGGCGAGGATTTGCCAGTGCTTTTTTGTCGATATTTCCGCCTGGGCTCGGCAGTTGTTCGCCCTCTTTTCCGGAAGCGGTGTAGATGAGCGATTCCAAGGAGCAAGAAGAACCCTCCATGGAGGAAATTCTTGCATCTATTCGCAAGATTATTTCCGAGGATGAGGAGGAGCCGCCTGCTGAGGAGGATGAATCAGCAGCCGAAGATGTTGCGGAAGTAGAAGAAGCCGCCGCGGAAGAGGTGGTTGAGGAAGCACCCGAGGAGGTTCCCGAGGAAATGCCCGAGGAGACTCCTGAAGAAATGCCCGAAGAGCCTCCCGCTGAGCCTCCCGAAGAGGCAGGAGACGCGGAAGAAGAGGTTCTCGAACTGACGCAGATGGTGAACGAGGATGGGACCGTGGTCGATCTGACCGAGACATCTGAAGAAGAAGCGCCGGAAGAACCGCCGCCCTCCACCGAGGCTCTGGAGCTGGTGGATGAAATAGAGCCCGAACCGGAGCCCGAACCGGAACCGCTTCCTCCACTGGAGCCCGAAGAGCCGCTGATTTCACCGCCCGTGGCCGCCACCTCCACGGAAGCCTTCGCCAATCTCGCCGATGCCCTAGTTCGGGAAAAGCTCATCGAAGGCAGGACCGTGGAGGATCTGATCAAGGAGATTCTCCGTCCCCTGCTCAAACAATGGCTCGATGATAACCTCTCGGGCCTGGTGAAGGAAGAAATCGAAAAACTGTCCGAGCGGGCCCGTAACTTGTAAACGGGCGGTTTTCACGTATAAGTAATTTTATTGCCGGGTAGCGCGCGAAGGCGGCGTTCTCCGTCGGCTGTTTGTGCGTTTTCATGATGATGAAGGAGAAGGTTCAGCGCATGCTGGACAAGACTTATCTTCCCGCCGAGGTAGAGGCGAAGCATTACGGCGTCTGGGAGAAATCGGGCGCCTTTGCCGCCGGTGTCCGGGGTGATGCCGAGCCCTATACCATCATGATGCCGCCGCCCAACGTCACCGGCAGCCTGCATATGGGCCACGCCCTTAACCACACCCTCCAGGATATCCTCATCCGTTATCACCGGCTGCGTGATCACGATACCCTGTGGCAGCCCGGCACCGACCATGCCGGGATCGCCACCCAGATGGTGGTGGAGCGCCAGCTCGATGAAGAAGGAAAAAGCCGTCACGATCTGGGCCGGGAAAGTTTCGTCGATCGTGTGTGGTCGTGGAAACAGGAATCCGGCGGCGCCATCACCCGCCAGCTGCGCCGCCTCGGCGCCTCGCCAGACTGGAGGCGTGAACGCTTCACCATGGACGAAGGGTTGTCCCAAGCCGTGGTCAAAGTTTTCGTGGGGCTCCATAACCAAGGCCTGATCTATCGTGACAAGCGTCTGGTGAACTGGGACCCCAAGCTCCACACCGCCATTTCCGATCTCGAAGTGGAACAGCGTGAGACCACGGGGCAGATGTGGCATTTCAAATATCCCATCGAAGGCAAGGACAACCAGTACATCACCGTGGCCACAACGCGGCCGGAAACCATGCTCGGCGATTCCGGCGTCGCCGTTCATCCCGAGGATGAACGCTATACCGGTCTGGTGGGTAAATCCTGCGTGCTGCCCATCGTCGGGCGCGCCATCCCCATCGTCGCCGATGAATACGCCGATCCGGAAAAAGGCTCGGGCGCGGTGAAGATCACCCCGGCCCACGATTTCAACGATTTCGAGGTGGGCCGCCGCCACGATCTGGAACTCCACAACATCTTCGATGCCGATGCCAAGCTGAACGACTCGGTTCCCGAGGCCTATGCCGGTCTCGACCGTTTCGAAGCCCGTAACAAGGTGGTGGCCGAGATGGAGGCTCTTGGTCTGTTGGCGGGGACGGAAGAGAACCCCATGGTCATCCCCTACGGCGACCGTTCCGGCGTGGTGATCGAACCCTGGCTCACCGATCAATGGTACGTGGACGCGGCGAAGCTGGCCGGCCCGGCCATCGAGGCGGTGGAGAAGGGCGAGACGAAGTTCGTGCCCGCCAACTGGGAAAACACTTATTTCGAATGGATGCGCAACATCCAGCCCTGGTGCATCTCGCGCCAGATATGGTGGGGCCACCGCATTCCCGCCTGGTACGGGCCTGACGGAGAGGTTTTCGTGGCCGCCAGCGAGGAAGAAGCGCAAGCGCTAGCCGACGCCCATTACGGGAAGGCCACCGAGATCACCCGTGACGCGGATGTTCTCGACACCTGGTTTTCCTCGGCCCTGTGGCCTTTTTCCACTTTAGGATGGCCGCAAGAGACGCCCGAGCTTGAGCGCTATTATCCCACCGATGTTCTGGTGACGGGCTTCGACATTATCTTTTTCTGGGTGGCGCGGATGATGATGATGGGCCTCCACTTCATGGGCGAGGCGCCTTTCCACACGGTCTATATCCATGCCCTGGTGCGTGACGAACAGGGCCAGAAAATGTCCAAGTCCAAGGGCAATATCATTGACCCCCTGGAACTCATCGACCAGTACGGCGCCGACGCCCTGCGCTTTACCCTGACCGCTCTGGCCGCCCAGGGCCGCGACGTGAAGCTCTCGTCCTCGCGGGTGGAGGGTTATCGCAACTTCGCCACCAAGCTGTGGAATGCCGCCCGCTATTGCCAGATGAACGGCTGCGCTCCCCACGCCGGTTTCGATCCCGCCGATTGCAAGCTCACCGTCAACCGCTGGATCGCTGGTGGCGTGGCGCGCCTTGCCGATGATGTGACCGCAGCCATCGAAGCCTATCGCTTCAACGAGGCCGCCACTCATCTCCACCAGTTCATCTGGGGCAGCTTTTGCGACTGGTATCTGGAATTCACCAAACCCGTGCTTACCGGTGATGACGAGGCGGCCAAGGCGGAAACCCAGGCCACCGCCGCGTGGGTGTTGGATCAACTGCTGCATCTGCTTCATCCCATCATGCCCTTCATCACCGAGGAGTTGTGGGAGAAGATGGCCCCCAACCGCGAGGGCAGGCTCATCACCGCGCGCTGGCCCGAATTTCCCGAAACTCTGGCCGACCCGCAAATCGAGGCGGAAATGGACTGGGTGATTCGCTGTGTCTCGGCCATCCGCGCCGTGCGTTCGGAAATGAACGTACCGCCGGCGGCGCGCATCCCGCTGGTGGTGGGAAATGCCGGCGAGGCTACCCGCGCCCGCCTCGAAGCCCATGGCGATGTGATTTCGGTGATGGCGCGGCTCGACGCCATTACCTTCGGCGACACCCATGATGACGAAGTGCCCAAGGGTGCGCTCCAGATCGTCCTCGACGAGGCCACGCTGATTCTCCCTTTGGCCGGAATCATCGACGTGGCCGCGGAGAAGGCGCGGCTGGAAAAGGAAATTGCCCATCAAAAGGACGAAATCTCCCGCTTCGACAAGAAACTGGCCAACGAGAAATTCATCGCCAAGGCGCCGGCCGAGGTGGTGGCGGAACAGCGCGAGAAGCGGGAGGCCGCCATGGGCGAGCTGGACAAGTTGGGCCAGGCGCTGGAACGGTTGAAGGCCCTCTAAGTGGCCATGCACCAGATAGAGTTGGGCGAGGGGTTCAGCCTCATCCTTTCCTGCGAGGAACGACTCCTTGATTTACCCAAGGACGCGCCTGATGACTCTCCCGGCGATCTGGTGCTGTTCCTGCACGGGCTGGGCTGTGACCATTCCTCATTCGCCGGGGCCTGGGCCGAGGAAGGGCTGGAGGGCTATTCCCTGCTCGCGCCCGATCTTCCCGGCCACGGCGATTCCGGCGCCATGGAGGATCTCGCCTACCGCCTTCAGGACCATGCCGAGATCATTCTCCGTCTTCTCGAACAAGTGCCTTTCCGGCGTCTCCATATTGTCGGCCATTCCATGGGCGGGGCCATCGGGTTGATGCTTGCCGAGCGCGGTGACCTGCCGCTGGCCTCCTTCATCAGCGTCGAGGGCAACCTTCTCGAACATGATTGCGGCATGCTTTCACGCCGCGCCGCCGAAACCCCGGAAGCGCTTTTCGTCTCCGACAAGTTTGCCAAACTGCTGGAAAAGGCCTCCCAGGCGGAAGCCGCCGATACCCGCGGCTGGGCGAAAATGGCCGAGCGCACCGATCCTCACGCCTTCCATCGTTCCGCGGTCTCTTTGGTGGAATGGTCCGACAGCGGCCGTTTGTACGAGATGTTCGCCGCGCTCGATGTGCCCAAGGTCTATATCTACGGCGAGCACAGCGCCAACACCGATGTGATCGCCCATCTCGACGGCGTCCACAAGATCGAGATCGGCGATGCCGGCCACTTTCTCACCACCGACCAGAGCGAACTGTTCCACGAAACCGTGGCCAGAATCGTCGCCAACAACTGACACGTTGCCCGCAGATAGAGAGGGGCGAGGGGCTTGCCGCCCTTCAGTGTTTTTCTTTTTAATACTTCTAAATACCCATATACTCCTTTTCGCCCCAATACATTGTCGAGCAAGGAGTGGGAACCATGTTGAAAACGGTGGGTTTTCTCTACGGGGTGGTGAGCTATGCCCTGTTTTTCGGGGTTTTTCTTTATTCCATCGGGTTCGTGGGCAATTACCTGGTGCCCCGCTCCATTGATTACGGCGGTCCCTATGCGCCCGAGTTGACGGCGCTCCTCATCAATGTGGCCTTGCTGGGCCTGTTCGCGGTTCAGCACAGCGTCATGGCGCGGCCGGCCTTCAAGGCCTGGTGGACCAAAATTATTCCCGAAGCGCTGGAGCGCAGCACCTATGTGCTTCTCTCGAGCCTGGTTTTGGCGCTGTTGTTCTGCCAGTGGCGGCCCATGATCGGCATTGTCTGGTATGTCCATGACTCCACCGCCGTGCTTGCCCTGGAAACACTGTTTTTTGCGGGCTGGGGGGTGGTTCTCCTGAGCACCTTCATGATCAACCATTTCGATCTCTTCGGCCTGCGCCAGGTCTGGTTCCTGCTGCGCGGAGAAGAGGAAACAAAAATCGGTTTCGAGACGCCGTTGCTCTACAAGCTGGTGCGTCATCCCATCATGCTGGGCTTCGTCATCGCCTTCTGGGCCACACCCATCATGACCCAGGGACACCTTCTGTTCGCCGTGGCCACCACCGGTTACATTCTGATCGCGCTGAAGTTCGAGGAACATGACCTGGTGACCCTGTTCGGCGATACCTACCGGGACTATCAGAAACGGGTGCCCATGCTGTTCCCCTGGAAGAAATAGGGGCCGGCCTTTCTGTCTTTTGCCAACTTCTTGCTTGCAGTGGGAGTCGAGGGGTTTTAGGTAAGAGGCATGCCCGAGTACCGATCCCGCACTTCCACCCATGGCCGCAACATGGCCGGCGCGCGCGGCCTGTGGCGCGCCACCGGCATGACCGATGATGATTTCGGCAAGCCCATCATCGCCATCGCCAATTCCTATACCCAGTTCGTGCCCGGCCATGTGCATCTCAAAGACCTGGGCGATCTGGTGGCGGGAGAGATCTGGCGCGCTGGCGGCGTGGCCCGCGAGTTCCATACCATCGCCGTGGATGACGGCATCGCCATGGGCCATGACGGCATGCTCTATTCGCTGCCCTCGCGCGAGATCATCGCCGATTCCGTGGAATATATGGCCAACGCCCATTGCGCCGACGCCTTGGTCTGTATCTCCAACTGTGACAAGATCACGCCCGGCATGCTGATGGCGGCGCTGCGCCTCAACATTCCCGCCATTTTCATTTCCGGCGGGCCCATGGAGGCGGGCAAGCTGGAGGTGGACGGCGAAGAAAAATCCCTGGACCTGATCGACGCCATGATCCAGGGCGCCAACCCCGACGTTTCCGACGAGGAGGCCCTGGCCTATGAACGCTCGGCCTGTCCCACCTGCGGGTCATGTTCGGGTATGTTCACCGCAAATTCCATGAACTGTCTGGCCGAGGCTTTGGGGCTGGCGCTGCCGGGCAATGGCAGCCTGGTGGCGACTCATGGCGACCGCCGCGAACTGTTCCTCGAGGCCGGGCGGCGTATCGTCGAACTCACCCGCCGCTATTACGAACAAGACGACGAAAGCGCCCTGCCGCGTTCTATCGCCTGTCCTCAATCTTTCGCCAACGCCATGACCGTGGACATCGCCATGGGCGGGTCCACCAATACGGTGCTGCATATCCTCGCCGCCGCCCAGGAAGCCGGTCATGACTTCACCATGGCCCATATCGACGCCCTGTCGCGCAAGGTGCCGAACCTGTGCAAGGTGGCGCCCAGTTCCCATTTCCATCTCGAGGACGTGCACCGCGCCGGTGGCGTCTTCGCCATCATGGGCGAGCTGGAGCGGGCCGGGCTGCTCGATACGAAAGTGCCCACGGTCCATGCGCCCACATTGGCAGAGGGCATCGAGGCCTGGGACATCGACCGCACCAAGGACGAGGCCGTGCGGCGTTTCTTCATGGCCGCGCCCGGCGGTGTGCCCACGCAACAGGCCTTCAGCCAGGAAAACCGCTATAACTCGCTGGATGATAACCGCGAGCTTGGCTGTATCCGCGATGTGGCCCACGCCTACAGCGCCGATGGCGGGCTGGCGGTGCTGCATGGCAATATCGCCGAAGACGGCTGTATCGTGAAGACCGCCGGGGTGGACGAGGATAACCTCACCTTCAGCGGCCCGGCTCATATTTTTGAAAGCCAGGACGCGGCGGTGGCGGGCATCCTCGGCGACGAGGTGAAGCCCGGCGAGGTGGTGGTGATCCGCTATGAAGGGCCGCGCGGCGGTCCCGGTATGCAGGAAATGCTCTACCCCACCAGCTATCTCAAAACCAAGGGGCTGGGAAAGGTCTGCGCGCTTATCACCGACGGCCGTTTCTCCGGAGGTTCGTCGGGATTATGCCTCGGCCATATCTCGCCCGAGGCCGCCGAGGGCGGGGCCATCGCATTGATCGAGGAAGGCGACACCATCGAGATCGACATCCCGGCCAGGTCCGTCCGTGTGGCCGTGGAGGAGGGGGAACTGAACCGCCGCCGCGAGGCCATGGAAGCCAGGAACGGCGGCGCCTGGAAGCCCGCCAAGCCACGTAAGCGCGCCGTTTCCGGGGCGCTGAAGGCGTATGCAGCCATGACCACCAGCGCCGCCCGCGGCGCGGTGCGCGATGTGGGCCAGGTGGAGAAATAGCTGCGCCGCCCTTCCGGAAACGGGCGGTAAACATTATGATCGGCGGCATGATCACCACCGCACGTACCGCCAGTATCCCCCGTGATTTCCACAGCAACCGGCTGTTGCAGGGCGTGGCTGTGCTCTACGGGGTCTTCTGGCTGGCGCTGGCGGTGACGCCGCTGCACCGCCCCGACTGGCTGCTGGAAAATATTCTGATCTTCATCACCGTGCCGTCCTTGGTGCTGACCTATCGCAGTTTCGCCTTTTCCGAACTCTCCTATGTGTTGATTGCGGTCTTTCTCGCCCTTCATGCGGTGGGCTCCCACTACACTTATTCCGAGACGCCGCTGGGTTTCTGGATGAGCGAGGCCTGGGGCTGGGAACGCAATCATTATGACCGGGTCATCCATTTCGCCTTCGGCGTCCTGATCGCCTATCCCTTCCGCGAGATTTTTCTGCGGGCGGTGAAGATTCCCACCGGCTGGGCTAATTTCCTCGCCTTTTGCATGGTGGCTACCTTTTCCGCCTGTTACGAAATCATCGAATGGTGGGCCGCCTCCATCGTCGATCCCGAGGCGGCCATGGCCTTCCTCGGCACCCAGGGCGACCCCTTCGATGCCCAGAAGGATTCCACCCTGGCTATGCTCGGCGCACTTCTCACCATGGCCGCCGCCGCCATGTGGGAACGGCGCCGCTCGAAAGCGAGAAGGCGGAGATGAATAAGGAATTTGTGAAGGCGCTTCTCATCCTGCCGGGCAATGTTCTGGTGGTGATTCCTGCCCTCATCCTCTGGGCCACATGGGGGACTGTGGAGGGGGCTTATGCCCCGGATCAGGCCACGCCACAACTGTGGCGGTTCTGGGCGGCGCTGGGGTGCGCGGCGCTGGGGCTGGTGCTGGCGCTGTGGACCTGCCGCGATTTCCTCACCGTGGGCGAGGGCACCCCGGCTCCCTGGGCGCCACCGAAGAGGTTGGTGGTGCTCGGCCCCTATCGCCATGTTCGCAACCCCATGATCTCCGGGGTGTTGTTTCTTCTTGCGGCCGAAGCCCTGTTTTTCGGATCACTGCCCCTGGCCGTGTGGCTGGTGGTGTTCTTCGCCGCCAACAGCATTTACCTCCCCCTCTTCGAGGAGAAGGATCTGGAGAAGCGTTTCGGTTCCGATTACATGCGCTACAAGACCAATGTGCCGCGCTGGCTGCCGCGCCTCACGCCCTGGATTGATTAATCCTTCTTCTCGAGATGGGGCAGCATACGGGCCAACACGCCGTCATGAAGCACAAAATGATGCTTCAGCGCGGCGCCGATATGCGCCGCCACAATCGCCAGGACCACAAAGGACAGATAGAGGTGGACGTCCTCCATGAATTCGTGGAGGTCGTGGTCGCGGCCGACGATGTTGGGAACCACCCCCGGCGTGAAGAAGGGCAGGATGCGCTCCGGTTCGCCTTCCTTGCCGCCGCTGGCCGACATCACATAGCCGGTGATGGGCATGGCGATGAGTAGGGCATAGAGGCCCCAATGCACGGCTTTTGACACCTTTGCCTCCCATTCCTCTAGATCGGGGGCAGGGTCGGGCAGGCCGCTCACATGGACCCAGATCAGGCGAAACACCATGAGGCCCAGCACCAGAAAGCCGGTGGAGACGTGATAGAATTTCATGACGTCTTCGATGTCGTCACTGCCCTCGGGCAGGGCGAACTCCATCACATAGCCCACCGCCAGCATGCCGAGAACCAGCAACGCGATGAGCCAATGCAGGGTGATGGACAGTCTTCCGTAGGATTCTTTGGTGTTACGGCACTGCATGGTGGTCTCCTGTGAGGCGGGAATGGTTTCTATCCATCACCATATAGGTCTGGGGTCGGTTCGGGCAATCGGCTGGGAACAAATGTCGCAGGAAAATGCAGGGAAAAACAGCGGGGGCGGGGCTCAGTAAGGGGCTGCCTCGTCCAGTTCGCACCATACCGGGGTGTGGTCGGAGGGTTTTTCCAGCCCTCTCGGCCCGCGGTCGATGCCGCACCCAGTTAGCCGGTCAGCGGCCTGGGGCGAGAGCAGAAAGTGATCGATGCGCAGGCCATGATCCTTGTTCCAGGCCCCGGCCTTGTAATCCCAGAAGGTATAGCCGCCGCCGCCGGGGTCGGTGGCGAGAACGGCGTCGGTTAATCCGAGATTGAGAAGGGTGCGGAAGCGGGCGCGGGTTTCGGGCCGGGCCAGGGCGTCCTCGCGCCAGGAGTCTGGGTTGTAGACGTCATCGTCTCTGGGGATGACGTTGTAATCGCCGCCCAGCACCAGCGGTTCCTCATGAGCGAGAAGATTCTCGGCATGGGCGGTGAGCCGTTCCATCCAGGTCAGCTTGTAGGGGTATTTCTCGCTCTCCACGGGGTTGCCGTTGGGCAGATAGATGGAGGCGACGCGGATTACGCCGTCGCCGAATCCGGTCACCGCCTCCACATAGCGCGCCTGTTCATCCGCCACGTCACCTGGCAGTTCGGTAATCACGTCTTCCAAGGGGGTGCGCGAGAGGATGGCCACGCCGTTATAGGATTTCTGGCCCCGCAGCGCGCAGTTATAGCCGGCGGATTCGATCTCCAGGGCCGGGAAGGCGTCTTGCTGGCATTTGAGTTCCTGCAACAGCACCATGTCGGGTTTGGCCTTCTCCAGCCAGTCCAGCAGATGGGCCAGCCGCGCCCGCACCGAATTCACGTTCCAGGTGGCGATTTTCACTGTGTTACCGAGGCTCCCTCACATGAAAAACCCGCGTATGATACGCGGGCTTCAAGCCTAGCACGATGGTCCGGGCGGCTATACGGAGAAAGAGGTGCCGCAGCCGCAGGTGGAGTCGGCATTGGGATTGGTGACCCGGAAATAGGCGCCCATGAGGTCTTCCACGAAATCCACCTCGGAACCGGCCAAAAGGTCCAGAGAGACGTCGTCCACCACCAGGGTGGCGCCGTCGCGGGTAAAGGTATGGTCATCCTCGTTGACCGCGCCATCGAAGGAAAAGCCATAGGAGAAGCCCTGACAGCCGCCGCCGGAAACGGCGATGCGCAGATTCTGTCCCTTGTGTTCCTCACTCTCCATCAGGGTGAGGACGCGCTTGGCCGCGGCCGCGCTGAGGCTCACGGCGCGTTCCGTGTTTCCCTGGTCGGGAGGAGACTGAATTTCCTGCGATGCTTCGGTCATAGGGAGATATTACCCTGTGATTGAGACTAGATACTGTCCCTTATGTAGGGCGAAACCCCCAAATGTCAATTTTTCACACGCTCTTTGACGCTAAAGGATGATTGCCTGAAAGAGGGGAAGCCGGTAGTTTCCGGGCAGTATGAACGCCGTCCTCAACCTTGCTCCCTATGCCTGCCGGCCCGAGATCAGCCGCGGCCGTTTTCACGACGAGCCGGAAAGCGCGAGCCGCTCGTCGTTCCAGCGCGATCGCGACCGCATCATCCATTCCGCGGCCTTCCGGCGGCTCAAATACAAGACCCAGGTCTTCGTTTTCCATGAAGGTGACAATTACCGCACCAGGCTCACCCACAGTCTCGAGGTGTCGCAGATCGCCCGTTCGGTAAGCCGGGCGCTGGGCGGCAACGAGGATGTGGCCGAGGCTGTGGCGCTGGCCCATGATCTTGGCCATACGCCCTTCGGCCATGCCGGGGAGGAGGCCCTGGACAAGGCCATGGAACCTTATGGCGGCTTTGATCACAACGACCAGGCGTTGCGTATCCTGACCACGCTGGAACGGCGCTATGCCGAGTTCGACGGGCTTAACCTCACATGGGAGACCCTGGAAGGGGTGGTGAAACATAACGGACCGTTGGTGGGAGAGGGATGCGATCCGCTGCCCACCACCATCGCCGACTATGTGAAAACACACGATCTGGAGCTTCATACCCATGCCGGACTGGAGGCCCAGATTGCCGCGCTGGCCGACGATATCGCCTATAACAACCACGATATCGACGACGGTTTGCGGGCCGGGCTTTTCTCCATCGAGGCCCTGAAAGAAGTGCCCTTGGCCGGTCCCGTGCTGAGCGGGGTGGAAGAGAAATACCCCGGTCTGGAGCTTTCGCGCCTGATTCATGAAACGGTGCGGCGCATGATCAATCTCATGGTTACCGACCTTCTTGAGGAAACCCGCGCCCGGCTGGCCGAGGCCAAACCCCAATCGGCCCAGGACATCCGCGATCTTGGTTCACCCACGGCTGTGTTCTCCGACGAGATGCGGAAAAACGACAAGGCGCTGAAGGAGTTTCTGTTTTCTTCCATGTACCGCCATGCCAGGGTCAACACCATGACCGACAAGGCGCGGCGGGTCGTAGAAGAGCTTTTCCGCCACTTTCACGACACTCCCGACCAGCTTCCCGAGGAATGGCAGCCGCGCTGTGATGTGCCGGGCAGCCCCCAAACCGCGCGCGCGGTGGCCGATTATGTGGCTGGTATGACGGACCGCTATGCCCTGGGCGTGCATGAGGGACTGCAATGACCTTTCATAAACGGCTTCAGGCGCTGGTGGAGGAAACGGTGAGGGGACTTTCCGAGAGGGAGGCGCTGCCCGGCGGGCTCGATTGCAGCCGGGCATTGGTGGAGGCGCCGCGCGACCCCGATCACGGCGACGTGGCCTCCAACGCGGCCCTGGTGCTGGCCAAACAGGCGAAGATGAAGCCCAGGGACATTGCCGATCTGATCTCTGGGGAACTGGAACAGCACGAAGATGTGGCGGGCGTGGAAGTAGCGGGACCGGGATTCATTAATCTGCGGATGAAGCCCTCTTTCTGGAAAACCCAGTTGGCGGAAATTCTCGAAAGCGGCGCGGAGTTCGGCGTCAGCGATCTCGGCGGCGGCGAAAAGGTAAATGTGGAATTCGTTTCCGCCAATCCCACCGGCCCCATACATGTGGGCCATGCCCGCGGCGCGGTGGTGGGGGATGTGCTGGCTTCGTTGTTGGAAAAAGCCGGATATGACGTGACCCGGGAGTTCTATATCAACGATGCCGGAGCCCAGGTGGCGCAACTGGCGCGCTCGGTCTATCTGCGTTATCGCGAGGCCTGCGGCGAGACCATCGGCGATATTCCCGAGGGTCTCTATCCCGGCGATTATCTCAGACCGGTGGGCGAAATGATCGCCGCGCGGGACGGCGAAAAATGGCTGGATCAGGACGAGGCGGCCTGGATGGAGACCTTCCGGGACGTGGCCGTGCGGGAGATGATGGAGCTGATCAAGGAGGACTTGGCCGTTCTGGGGGTTCGCCACGGGGTGTTTACCTCGGAGTTGGCGCTTCAGGAGGCGGGCGAGGTGGAGAGTTGCTATCGGTTTCTTCTCGACCAAGACCTGATTTATGAGGGCGTTCTGGAGCCGCCCAAGGGCAAGAAGCCCGATGACTGGGAGGAACGCCAGCAATGGCTGTTCCGGTCCACCAATTTTGGCGACGATAGCGACCGGCCCTTAAAGAAGTCCGACGGCAGCTGGACCTATTTCGCCTCCGATATAGCCTATCACCGCGACAAGGCACGGCGTGGCTTTTCCAACATGATCGATGTCTGGGGGGTGGATCACGGCGGCTATGTGAAGCGCATGAAGGCCGCCGTGGCGGCAATAACGGAAGGCAAGGGGGCGCTCGACGTGAAACTCACGGCCCTGGTCAACCTCAGTGATAAAGGCGAGCCGGTGAAGATGTCGAAACGCTCGGGAAGTTTCGTGACCCTGCGTGATGTGGTGGACAGGGTAGGCAAGGGCGTGGTGCGCTTTATCATGCTGACCCGCAAGAACGATGCGCCGCTGGATTTCGATTTCGCCAAGGTTACGGAGCAATCCCGCGATAACCCGGTGTTCTACGTCCAATATGCCCATGCCAGAAGCCATTCGGTGATGCGGCTGGTGAAGGAAGAGCTGCCTGATATTGACCTTTCCACGGCGACTCTGGCGGCGGCGCCTTTACACCGCTTGACCGATGAGTCCGAGCTTGCTTTGATCAAGCAGCTCGCATCCTGGCCGCGGATGGTTGAAAGTGCCGCGGAGGCGCATGAACCCCACCGTTGTGCTTTCTATCTTTACGACCTGGCGGCGGCTTTTCACGCGCTCTGGAACAAGGGCAAAGATGATGCGCAATTGCGTTTTATCGTTCAAGATGACGAGGAATTGACCGTGGCGCGGATGGCTTTGGTGCGTTCCGTGGCTCTGGTCGTTGCCCTGGGCCTGGAAATGTTCGGCGTCGAGCCCCTCGAGGAGATGCGATAATGCCTTCCGATCAAGGCCCTCCCGGAAACTATCCGGGTAATTATCAGGGAAATTATCCGGGCGGTCCCAGTGGTCCCAATGGTCCCGGCGGGGCTCCCGGAGAGCCCCCCCGCAAACAGCCGGGGTTTTTCTCGCAGCAGCGGGACACCTTTTCGCCTCAGGAGCAGGAAGGCCTGCGTCCCGGTTCAGCGGACCCGGCCGCGCAGCGCCGCCGTTCTATGAGAATCCTGGCGGTGATCGTTTCTTTCGGATTCTTCGCCTTTATTATCTGGTTCAGTTATCAGCAAGGACACCAAGACGGCTCGGACAGCACGCCGCCCTTGATCAAGGCGGACGTGAATCCCACCAGAGTGCGTCCCGACAAGCCGGGTGGCATGGAAATTCCCGACCAGGACAAACTGATATACAACCGCGTCGACCCATCGGCCCAGGCGCCCACCGTGGAGCGGCTTCTCTCGCCTCCCGAGACTCCCTTGCCCCGTGGCCAGGCGGCTACACCGGAAATTCCTGCGCCCTCGTTTCCCAAAACCGGGCAGCTTTCCGATATTCCGATCCCGGTCCTTCCCCAGCAGTTACCGCCCCGGTTTGAATCCGACGAGCCGCCGTCGCCGCCGCCCGTACCCCAGGCGCAGAGGCCCCGGCAGCTTGCCCCGGCCGCCCCCGCGCCCAAAGCGGTTGCCGCGCCTGCCGCCGTACCTGCCGCTGGCGGTTATCAGGTTCAGCTTGGCGCCTTTCGCAGCGAGGATGCCGCGAGCAAGGGCTGGACCCGCGTGCAGGGACAGCATAAGGACCTGTTGGCCACCATGACTCCCTCGTACCAGCGCGCGGACCTTGGTCCCAAGGGGGTCTTTTTCCGCCTTCGCGCCGGTCCGCTGGCGAGCGAATCCGCAGCCAAGAGTATCTGTTCCGAACTGGCGAAACGCAAAGCCGGCTGTCTTGTTATCAGACCCTGAGCGGGCTTCTTGTAAATGAACATCTCGTCCCCCGCCGCTGTGATTTTTGGATGCGCCGGCGAAACCCTGGATGAGCGGGAACGGCAATTTTTTTCCCGCGCCGATCCCCTGGGCTTCATCCTTTTCGCCCGCAATTGCCGGACGCCCGGCCAGATCCGGGCCTTGACCGGGGATTTGCGCGATTGCGTGGGCCGTGGCGACGCCCCCATCCTGATCGATCAGGAAGGCGGCAAGGTGGCCCGTCTACAACCGCCCCAGTGGCGCGACGCGCCTGCGGCCGGGACACTCGGGGATTTGGCGAGGCGCGACCGCGAGAAAGGCGGGGAGGCGGCCTATCTCAATGCCCGCCTGATGGCTGTGGAACTCACCGATCTGGGCATAGATGTGGATTGCGCGCCGGTGCTTGACCTGCCTCAGCCCGACGCCCATGACATTATCGGCTCGCGGGCCTTCGCCGACGACCCCGAAATGGCTGTATTTTTGGGGCGCAGGGTCTGTGAGGGGTTTCTCGATGGCGGCGTCACCCCTGTCATCAAGCATATCCCCGGCCATGGCCGGGCCACCTGTGACAGCCATGAGAGTCTTCCCGTGGTGGATGTCTCGCGGGAGGAGCTCGAAAATCATGATTTCATACCCTTCCGTGAACTCTCGGACATGCCCTGGGCCATGACCGCCCATGTGGTCTACGAGGCCTTGGACCCCGAGCACCCCGCCACCATGTCCCCCGCCGTGATCGCAGGAATTATCCGTGGTCATATGGGTTTTGACGGCGTTCTGGTTTCCGATGATCTCTCTATGAAGGCGCTCGACGGGGACATGGCGTGGCGCGCGGCGGTAGCGCTGGAGGCGGGCTGTGATCTGGTCCTCCACTGTAACGGCGAGATGGATGAAATGGCGGCGGTGGCAGAAGGCGCGCGGCCGCTTTCGCAGCAGTCGAGAGCCAGAGTCGCGCTTTCGCAAAGCATGAATAGAGTCGTAAAAGACTTTGATTTTAAAGAAAATAGTGACACTCTAAACAGACTGTTGAGCCATGTTTGAAACGATCCTCTATACGGCCTCCATCTGGGTGGTTCCGGTGCTTCTGGCCATCACCCTGCACGAGGCGGCGCATGGATTCGTGGCCTGGAAGCTGGGCGATGATACGGCCAAGGTCATGGGCCGCGTCACCTTCAATCCGCTGAAACATGTGGACCGCTTCGGCACCATCCTGCTGCCGGCTTTGCTGCTGTTGCTGCGCGCGCCTTTTCTGTTCGGCTGGGCCAAACCGGTGCCGGTGGATTTCTCCCGGCTGCGCAACCCCAAGCGCGATATGGTCTGGGTGGCCGCCGCCGGGCCGGGAACCAATCTGGCTCTGGCCTTCGTTTCCGCCTTGCTGATTCATTTCGCGGTTCTGGCCGATGATCCGTTGCGCGGCTGGTTGATTGCCAATCTCACCAATTCGGTGCTGATTAATCTGGTGCTGGCGGTGTTCAACCTGTTGCCCATACCGCCCTTGGATGGCGGCCGCATCGCCGTGGGTCTGTTGCCGCACCCCTATGCGCTGGCTCTGGCGCGTCTCGAAAAATATGGGCTGTTCCTGATCGTCGGAATCCTGTTTATTCTGCCTATGATCGGTAGCCAGTTGGGAATACGCGTCAATATTCTGGGCTGGCTGATCGGCGTCCCGGTGGACTTCCTGATCCGGGTGATTACATCTCTTACCGGGTTGGCTTAAGGGTACAGACATGACGGATGAGAACGGTTTCGAGGCGGCAGGGAGTTTTGGGGAAGACACGCCCCCGGTCCAACTGATCCTCGATCTTGATGGCTTCGAAGGGCCTCTTGATGTGTTGCTGAGCCTGGCCCGGGAGCAGAAGGTGGACCTGGTCCATATTTCCATTCTCGCCCTGGCAGATCAGTATCTCGACTACATCGCCCGCGCCCATTCCATGCGTCTGGAGATCGCCGCCGATTACCTGGTGATGGCGGCGTGGCTGGCCTATCTCAAGTCACGCCTGTTGCTGCCCAAATATGATGACGAGGAAGAGCCAACCGGCCCCGAACTGGCGGCGGCGCTGGCGTTTCATCTGCAACGCTATGATGCCATGAAAGAGGCCGGGCTGCGCCTGATGGAGCGGCCCCGCAAGGGACGGGATTTCTTTCCCCGTGGCGCGCCGGAAGGGCTGCGCAATATCCGCCACAGCGTCATCGACGTTTCGCTTTTCGAGTTGCTCACCGCCTATGGCAACCAGCAGCGCCGCGCCGCCGATCCCACCCTGCATATCGCCCCGATCATGGTTTTTTCCATGGACGATGTGTTGCAGCGCCTCGTGGGGATGCTCGGTAAGTCGCGGGGTTGGGGGTCGATCATGAATTACCTGCCCGAGGCCCTGGGCGGCGAGGTGATGATGCGCTCCGCGGTGGCGGCCACGTTTTCCGCCAGTCTTGAACTGGCGAAACAGGGCCGGGCGCAGTTGCGGCAGGAAGACAGTTTCGGCCCCCTCTATCTGCGCGCCGTAAAGAAAACCAGGACCGAGGCCAAAGACAGCAAGGGCGATGGATCATGACGGAAGGGTTTGTGGGCGATGATTCCCAGTTGCTGCGTATCCTCGAGGCCATGCTGTTTGCGGCGTCTGAACCCCTGACCGAGGCCACCATGGCCTCGCGCCTGCCGGAGGGGACGGATATTCCGGCTCTGCTTGAGGAATTGTCCGGTCATTACGCCAATCGCGGGGTCAATCTGGTCCGGGTGGGCTCGAAATGGGCGTTGCGCACCGCGCCCGACGTGGCCCCGGCCTTGCGTTTGGAGACCGAAGTGCCGCGCAAGCTTTCCCAGGCGGCCTTGGAAACCCTGGCCATCATCGCCTATCACCAGCCGGTAACGCGCGCCGAAATCGAGGAAATCCGCGGCAAGGCCCTGAGCCGGGGAACCCTCGACACGCTTTTGGAGGCGGGATGGGTCCGCCCCAAGGGGCGGCGGCGCACGCCGGGACGTCCCGTGACCTGGGGCACCAGCGACGAGTTTCTCGATCAGTTCGGACTCGAATCGGTGGATGATCTGCCGGGAATCGAGGAACTGAAGGCGGCGGGTCTCATTGACCAGCGCCCGTCCATCACCGCCTATGCCAGGCTCAGCGCCGATGCCCGCAAGGCGCTGGGGATAGAGGACGTCATCTCCGAGGCGAGTGCGGAGGAAGAAGCCGGGGAAGACGACGAAGACTATGAGGCGGATGAAGGGGATGTGCCCCTGGAGGCCGTGGAAGAGGAATTGTAAAGCATTTCAGGTCATTGCGATGGCCACGCCTTTCTGCCATCATGAAACTGCTGTCCCGTGGCGGGAGTTTCCGCCGTTTCCTTTGTGGAGAATTTCTTAGATGAGCATTGGTCCTTGGCAAATTATTTTGATCCTGGTGATTGTCCTGATCATTTTCGGGGCCGGGAAACTTCCTCGTGTGATGGGTGACATTGCCAAGGGAGTGAAAAATTTCAAGGCCGGCCTCAAGGATGAGAGTGGTGATTCCACCGACACTGGGGCCAGACAAAGCCTGGAGGAAGGCAAGGGATCGGAATCCGCGGGTGACAAGGATTCGCAAGAGGGGAAAACCGCCGCCAAGGAGTAAAGGCTGTGATCCCATGACACCCCGAGGATGGGCGCGGATTTTTTCATCCTTATTTCTGTATTCAAGCCTGGAAGGAAGAACCGGGCATGTTTGATATTGGCTGGACCGAAATGGCGCTTGTGGCCGTCGCCATTGTCGTGGTGGTGGGACCAAAAGAGCTGCCCGTTGTGCTGCGCACCATAGGACGGGCGCTTTCCCGTGCCCGCGCCATGGCCAAGGAATTTCGTGACAGCATTGACGAGATGGCCGACGAGGTTGATCTCGGCAAGGAAGTCTTCGACGATCCCGAACTGGAAAAATTACGTCTCAGCGCCGAAAAAGATGCGCTTTCCATACAACCCCGCACCGTAGCCCCCGAGGATATAGGCGGTGGCGAGGGAACTCCGAAACCCGACACATCCAAGCCGGGGAACGGCTAGATGTCTGTGCCGGAACAGCATCCACCCGATCAGCCCACTAGCACCGATAAAGAGAGCACGGACGAGGCCATGCCTCTTGTGGGGCATCTGCTGGAACTTCGTAACCGTCTCATGTGGGCTATCGGCGCTTTCGTGGTGGCCTTCGGGGTCTGTTTTTATTTCGCCGAATATATGTACGCCTTTCTGGTGGACCCTCTTGCGGCTTTGTTGGAGGAAAAGGGCCATCGGCGGCTGATTTATACCGGGCTGGCGGAGGTCTTTTTCACCTATCTCAAAGTGTCCCTCTATGGCGCTCTTTTTCTGTCCTTTCCGATCGTCGCCGGGCAGATCTGGATGTTCGTGGCGCCGGGGCTCTATAAACATGAAAAGGGCGCTTTTTTACCGTTTCTTATCGCCACGCCGGTTCTTTTCGCCGCCGGTGGCGCGCTGGTCTACTATTTAATTTTCCCCCTGGCCTGGAGCTTCTTCCTCAGTTTCGAGAGCCTGGGTGCTGCCGGCTCCCTGCCCATACAGCTGGAGGCCAAGGTCAATGAATATCTTTCCCTGGTGGTGACCCTGATTTTCGCCTTCGGTCTGGCGTTTCAACTCCCGGTGCTGCTGACCCTTATGGCCCGGGTCGGGATGGTGAGCGCCGAGTCCCTGGCCCGCAAGCGTAAATACGCCATTGTGCTGGCCTTCGTGGCGGCGGCGGTGCTGACCCCGCCCGACATCATCAGCCAGATTGGCCTCGCCCTGCCCATTTTGCTGCTCTACGAATTTTCCATTCTCGCCGTGCGTTGTATTGAGAAACGCCGGGATGATCCCGAACCGGAGCCTCAAGAGGGTGAATGAGTGCCGAGTGTGGACGCGTCTCTCGTGACCCCATATAACCCCGGCAAGAAGTAACAGGACGAAACACCCCATGCTCGACATCAAATGGATTCGCGACAACCCCGAGGCTTTTGACGCCGCCATGAAGCGCCGGGGCGTCTCCGAGCCCGGCAGTTCCGATCTCATAAAATCCGATTCCTCGCGCCGCGAGATACAGACCGCCCTGCAGGAGAAACAGGAGCGCCGCAACAGCCTGTCCAAGGAAATCGGCGTCCTCAAGGGAAAGGGCGAGGATGCCGAGGCCGAAAAATGCATGGCCGAGGTGGCGGCGCTGAAGGAGGAAATGCAGGCATTGGAGGATCAGGAACGGGAGCAGGGCGAGGCGCTGGAAGCTCTTCTTTCCGGGGTGCCCAATATCCTCACCGATGACGTTCCCGACGGCGCCGATGAAAGCGCCAACAGGGTTGAGCGCAGTGTGGGTGATCCGCCTTCCTTCGATTTTGCGCCCAAGGATCATGTGGAGATTGGCGAAGCTCTGGGCGGTATGGATTTCGACGCCGCGGCGAAGATGTCGGGGGCGCGGTTTGTCCTGTTGTCGGGCGCCCTGGCCCGGATGGAAAGGGCGCTGGCCGCCTTCATGCTCGACCTCCATACCGAGGAGCATGGCTATAGAGAGATCAATCCGCCGGCCCTGGTGCGCGACAACGCCCTGTTCGGTACCGGACAGCTGCCGAAATTCGCCGAAGACCTCTTTCGTACCGAAGGCGGTTATTGGCTCATTCCCACCGCCGAAGTGCCGCTCACCAATATGGTGGCCGATGAGATCGTGGAGGAGGACACCCTGCCGCGCCGTTATACGGCCATGACATGGTGTTTCCGCTCCGAGGCCGGGGCCGCGGGCAAGGATACCCGCGGCATGATTCGCCAGCATCAATTCACCAAGGTGGAGCTGGTGAGTATGGTTCACCCCGACGACTCGGAGGAAGAGCTGGAACGCATGACGGGCTGTGCCGAGGAAGTGCTGAAACGGCTCGGCCTGCCGTACCGGGTGGTTGTTTTATGTTCCGGGGATACCGGTTTCGGGGCGCGTAAGACCTATGATCTCGAGGTCTGGCTGCCTGGCCAGGACACCTATCGCGAGATTTCAAGCTGTTCCAACTGTGGCGATTTCCAGGCGCGGCGCATGAAGGCGCGATTCCGTCCGGCACAAGGCAAGGGCACCCGTTTTGTTCACACCCTCAACGGTTCGGGTATCGCCGTGGGCCGGACGCTGGTCGCCATTCTTGAAAATTATCAGCGCGCTGACGGTTCGGTGGAGGTGCCGGAAGCCCTGCGTCCCTATATGGGAGGGCTGGAAGTGATCGCCCCCGATGTTTAAGGCGCCGCTGGATCTTTCTTCGGCCCGCATTCTTCTTTCAAATGATGACGGCATTCACGCGCCGGGACTCAAAGCCCTTGAAAAAACCGTACGCAAAATCTGCCGTGACGTGTGGGTGGTGGCGCCGGAATCCGAACAAAGCGGCGCCGGCCATTCCCTGACCCTGCAACGTCCGTTGCGCCTGCGTAAGCTCTCGGCACGGCGTTTCGCCGTGGACGGTACGCCCACCGACTGTATTCTTCTCGCCATCAAGAAGGTGCTTGAGAAGAAGCCACCGACGCTGGTTCTCTCTGGCGTCAACAGGGGCGGCAATCTGGGCGAGGACATGACCTATTCGGGCACCATCGCCGCGGCCATGGAAGCCACCCTTCTCGGTATTCCCGCCATCGCCCTGTCCCAGGTGACAACGGATGGGGAACCCGCGCGCTGGTCTACCGCCATCAAGCATCTGCCGCAGCTGCTGCAACGGCTGGGCTCCCAGAGCTGGCCGCCGGGCGCACTGATCAACGTCAATTTTCCCGACTGCGCGGCCGAGGCCGTCAGTGGCATCCGTGTGGTGCCCCAGGGCGGACGCAAAATCGGCAGCGACATGTGCGAAAGGGTGGACCCCAACGGGCGGCCCTATTTCTGGTTCGGCAGTATGCGGGTGGAGGACAAACCCACCGCCAACAGCGATCTGGGCGCGATCCGCGAGAATGCCATTTCGGTGACGCCGCTCAATCTCGACCTCACCCATAAGGCGGCCATTAAAAATTTGAAAAAGGTGTTCCCGTGAATCTAGAGGCCAAGAAAATCCGCCTCATCATGGAGCTGAGACGGTCCTGGGTCAGCGATACCAGGGTGTTGTCGGCCATCGAACTGACTCCCAGGGAGGTCTTTATGCCCGAGGCTCTCCATGATCGCGCCTACGATAATGTGGCCTTGCCCATCGATTGCGGCCAGACCGTCAGCCAGCCTTTGGTGGTGGGGGTGATGACCCAGGCCCTGCGGGTGGAGGAACGCATGCGGGTTCTCGAAGTGGGCACCGGGTCGGGCTATCAGACCGCCATCCTTTCCCGCCTGTGCCGCCGGGTTTACACCATCGAGCGCCACAAGCGGCTGATGGCCCAGGCCGAGAAACGGTTCGCCGAGCTCGGCCTCACCAATATCACCACACGGGTGGGGGATGGCTCCAAGGGCTGGCCGGAACAGGCTCCCATTGCCCGCATTCTCGTTACCGCGGCGGCTGCCGACGTGCCGCCGGCATTGGCCGATCAACTTGAGGAAGGCGGCATCATGGTGGTGCCGGTGGGTGACGAATACGGCGACCAGCAGGTGTTGCGCGTGACCCGCACGGCCACAGGATACGACCATGAGGAATTGCTCGGCGTACGCTTCGTGCCGCTGGTGGAAGGTGAGCCCGATTCCGGCTCTTCCGATCTTGGAGCCGATTGAAGGCGGGCCCGTCGGGATATACACTCCATCCATGCCACGCCGTATTTCCGCCCGTTTCATAGTCTTGTGTTTGTGCGCAGTCCTGGGCACAGCTCTGGGTGCGGGTCTGACGGGATGCGAACGCTATATCTACGGCGAAGACCCCTATGGCCGGCGCAAGGAGCCGGTGAAAACCAAGACCCCTGCCGCGGCCAAGGCCGTCACCCCTGAACCCGCGGCAATAACCAAGGGCGAGGTGCGGGTGCAGCGCGGGGATACCCTGTTCGGCATCGCCCGAAAATATAACGTTCCCCTGCGCGATCTGATTGAGGCCAACCGGCTGCGGCCGCCCTATACATTGTTGACCGGATCGCTTCTTTCATTGCCGCGAAGCCGCACCCATACCGTGGTTGCCGGGGATACGCTCTACAGCATTTCACGGCGTTATGGCGTGGATATGAGTCTATTGGCCCGCGTCAACCGGCTCGATCCTCCGGAAACTATCCGTGTGGGTCAGAAACTGAACCTGCCCGCCGTCATCGCCGCTTCCCCGTCCGGTGGAAAGACGGCCTCATCTTCGGGCACGGCAAGCAGACGGGAAACATCCACAGACAGTCCCAACCCCCCCCCTTCCTATGCGCCGCCACCGCCCCGCGCCTCGAGCCGCTTTCATAGGCCGCTACAGGGCCAGGTCGTGGGTGTCTATGGTCCCAGCAAGGGTGGGCTCCACAATGACGGCATAAATATTCTGGCGGACAAGGGCGCGCCCGTGGAGGCCGCGGAAAATGGCGTGGTGGTATACGCCGGAAACGAATTACAGGGATTCGGCAACCTGTTGCTGATCAAGCATGCCGGAGGCTGGACATCGGCCTATGCCCACAACGATTCCATCCTCGTGAAACGGGGCCAGAAAGTGAAACGGGGCCAGGTGGTGGCCAATGCCGGGAGCACCGGCAATGTCTCGAAGCCGCAACTTCACTTTGAGCTGCGGCGCGGCACCCGCGCCGTGGACCCTGCTAAGTATCTGTAGAGTAGGTTAGGGCCGACAAGGATCAGCCGAGCTTTTTACTCAGTCCAGTTTTCTACCTTGGGAACCGGCCAGGTCCTGGATGAACTGCCAGGCCACACGGCCCGACCGCGCGCCGCGCGTCACCGACCATTCATTGGCCTGGGCGTGGAGTTCCTGGCGCTTGATCTTGAGGCCGAAATGGCCGGCATAGCCTTCGACGATGGCGAAATAGGTGTCCTGGTCACAGCTATGGAAGCCGAGCCACAGACCGAAACGGTCGGAGAGGGAGACCTTTTCCTCCACCGCCTCGGACGGATTAATGGCGGTGGACGTTTCGTTGTCGATCATTTCCCGGGCCATCATGTGGCGGCGGTTGGAGGTGGCGTAGAAAATCACATTTCCGGGCCGTCCCTCGATGCCGCCTTCGAGAACGGCTTTCAGGGATTTATAGGTGGAATCACTGCTGTCGAAGGAAAGGTCGTCGCAAAACAGAATGGCGCGGCGGCCGCAATCGCCGAGGACACGAAGAAGATCGGGCAGGGTGGGGACGTCTTCACGGTGGATTTCCACCAGGATCAGAGGCCGCGGCGAGGCCTTGCCTTTTTTTTCCTTCAATTCCGTGTTGATGGCGGCATGGACGGATTTGATGAGGGAGCTTTTCCCCATGCCCCGCGCGCCCCAGAGCAGGGCGTTGTTGGCGGGCAGGCCGGCGGCGAAACAGCGGGTGTTTTTCAGCAGGATATCGCGCACATCGTCCACCCCCTTGAGCAGGGCGAGCGCCACCAGATTGACCCTTATGACCGGCTCCAGGCGGCCGCGTTCGGGATGCCAGGTAAAGGCGTCCGCCGCGGCGAAATCGTTTTCCAGGGCTCGCGGCGGCGCCAGGCGTTCGAGGGCCTCGGCGATGCGGTGGAGCAGGGGATCGTCTGGAGAGTCGGTCATGATGATATGGGGCTGGAAAGGGGCAAGGTCGTCGATAAGGGGCGCTCATAATGGGCAAAGCCGGGCGGGGGGTCAATTCCGCAGGACGGTTGCAAATATGCGCCCTGTCGTTATAGTCCGGCGAACTCTTTGACCTATCGCGGGGCCACGCATGTTTATTTCCGACGCTTTTGCCCAGACCGCCGGTGCGGCGGAACCATCCATATTCCAGATGTTTCTGCCGCTGATCCTTATTTTTGCGGTTTTTTACTTCCTTCTGATCCGTCCCCAGCAGAAGAAAATGAAAGAGCATAACGCCATGCTTGACGCCATCCGGCGTGGCGATCGTATTGTCACCGGCGGTGGTATCGTCGGCACCGTGGCCCGGGTCAACGACAATGAGCTCTCGGTGGATATTTCCGAAGGCGTACGCGTAACCGTGATGCGGGGAACCGTGTCCGATGTGCTCACCAAGACCGAGCCGGTGGCCAATGACGAACCCGAGGAAAGCTCCGGCGAGAAACCCAAGGGCAAGCGCGGCCGCAAACGCGGCGGATCCAGGAAAAACGGATAACTCCCTAAGGCGCCCTGATCCTCATGCTCTATTTTGCCAAATGGAAAATCATCCTGATCGCGGTCATCTGCACCATGGGCGTCGCGTTTGCGCTGCCCAATTTTCTCGACCGTCAAACCGCCGATGGACTTCCCGACTGGCTGCCCCATCAGCAAATCAACCTTGGCCTCGATCTTCAGGGCGGTTCCCATCTTCTGTTGGAAGTGGATGTGGATTCGGTAACGGTCGAGAGGCTGGAGGCGCTGGTTGATTCCGTCCGCAGCGCCCTGCGTAAGGAAAAAATCGGCTACCGGGGACTCGGCGCCGCCAGGGAATCCCTGAGTTTCACCCTGACCGACCCCCAAGAGAGCGATGCGGTCCGCACATTGGTGCGTGATCTGGAGCCTGGGCTTGTGATCGAGCAGGAGGAGGGAGCTTTCAAGGTCTCCTATACGCCGCAAACCCTGCGCGAGATGGAAACCGCCACCATGTCGCAGTCCATTGAAATCGTCCGCCGCCGCATTGATGAAACCGGCACCCGCGAACCCACCATCCAGCGCCAGGGGGCCGACCGCATCCTGATCCAGCTTCCCGGCGTAAAGGACCCTGAGCATGTCAAGGCTCTGTTGGGACGCACGGCGAAACTGACGCTGCATCTCCTCGATAAGAAGACCCCGGCCATGATCAAGGACAACAAGGCCCCGGTGGGCGCCATGATCGTGCCCTCGGGCGACCCTTCCAGCATCGAGCCCTTCTTCGTGGTGCGCAAGCGCGTCATGATCAGTGGCGACCGTCTTGATAACGCCCAGGCCACCTATGATTCCAACACCGGCCGCTGGATCGTGAACTTCAAGTTCGATTCCGTGGGATCGAGGAAATTCGGCAAGATCACCTCGGAAAATGTCAGTAAGCGGCTGGTCATCATTCTCGACGGCATGGTGGTCAGCGCGCCGGTAATCCGAGAGCCTATTCTCGGCGGCAGCGGTCAGATTTCCGGCAGCTTCACCGCGGATTCAGCCAACGACCTCGCGCTGTTACTGCGCGCCGGCGCATTGCCCGCGCCGCTGACTATTCTTGAGGAACGCAGCGTCGGTCCCAGCCTCGGCGCCGATTCCATCGCCGCCGGCAAAATCGCCTGTATCATCGGCTTTATCGCCGTGATCGTTTTTATGATCTTGGGATACGGGCTGTTTGGCGTCATGGCCGATGTGGCCCTGATAATCAATCTGGCCATAATCTTTGGTGCTCTGTCGCTGTTGCAGGCCACACTTACTCTGCCGGGTATCGCCGGAATCGTCCTCACCGTGGGCATGGCGGTGGACGCCAATGTTCTGATTTTCGAGCATATACGCGAGGAAGTCATGGGCGGGCGAACCCCTATTAATGCCATTGAGGCCGGTTACAAGCGGGCGCTGACCACCATTATCGACGCCAATGTGACGACCTTGATTGCGGCGCTGTTCCTGTTCGAGTTCGGAACCGGCCCCATCAAGGGCTTCGCCGTTACGCTCTCCATCGGCATCGCCACCTCCATGTTCACCGCTATCATGGTGACACGGCTTATGGTGGTGACGTGGCTGCGCCGCCGCCGTCCGCAAATACTGCCAGTCTAGGGCCAAAGCACCATGCGACTCATCAAACTCGTCCCCGCGGACACCAATTTCGACTTCACAGGAAAACGCCTCGCCGCTTTTTCCCTGTCGGTGGCGATGATTATTCTCTCGCTCCTCTTTTTCACCGTGCGTGGCCTTAACTTCGGGATCGATTTCCAGGGTGGCATCATGATCGATGTGAAATTCGAGCAGGCCCCCGATATTCCCTCCCTGCGCACACAGCTCGACGGGCTGGACCTTGGCGAGGTGGAAATCCAGGAATTCGGCGAACCAGAGAACATCCTTATCCGCGTCCAGCGCCAGAAAGGCGACGAAAAGGCCCAGTTGGCGGCCATAACCGCCGTCAAGGAAGTCTTAGGAGATGGCCCCGATTACCGGCGCACGGAGTTCGTTGGCCCCAAGGTCGGTTCCGAACTGATCGCGGCTGGAACCTGGGCTGTGTGTCTGTCGCTTCTGGCGATCATGATCTACATCTGGTTCCGTTTCGAGTGGCAGTTCGGCATCGGCGCTGTGGTGGCGCTGATGCATGACGTGGCCACCACCATCGGCCTGTTTGCCATTCTCCAGCTTGAGTTCAACCTCTCCACTATCGCCGCCATCCTCACCATTGCTGGTTATTCCATCAACGATACCGTGGTGGTCTATGACCGGGTCCGGGAAAACCTGCGCAAATACAGGAAAATGCCGCTTCCCGACCTCCTCAACAAGAGCATCAATCAGACCCTGGCCCGCACCACCATGACCAGTGTGACCACCCTGTTGGCGCTGTTGGCCCTCTATTTCTTCGGCGGTGAGGTGATCCACGACTTTGTTTTCGCCATGATCTGGGGCGTTTTCGTGGGCACCTATTCCTCCATTTTCGTGGCCGCGCCGCTGTTGATCAAATTGAATTTGCGCCGTGATTTCGGCGAAGGCCCCGCCGCTCCGGCTGGTGAGGAAACCCCCGCGTAACGGCAGCACAAGACCGCATCCCGGCAGTAAATCCAAAGTCTTATCCGGGTCCTTATCTGGCGTAGATTTTCGCCAGCACCACGCCCGCGATGATGGATTCCACGAAAACGGTAACGGTCCAATAGCCGATCAGGGCCAGCGGAATCGGCATGAACACGTAAAAGCCGAGTATGATCCCGGTGAGTAACATGGCGATCAGAGCGCCGTAGCGGACGCCTTCCATCAGGCCCTTGGCTTCATACCCCTGGTCGAAAATAAGGCAGAAGGCCCCCACAAAAAGTGCCCCGGAAGCCGCGATCCATCCCGGCTTGTCCCATTGTTCCGCCTTGGGCCGCCAGAGCTCTGCCGTGGCTTCATATAAGCCGGCCAGGAGAATCTCGTGAATCACGTATTCGAGAATTCCGAAAACGATGAAAACGGCAATAAACGCGGTGACGAATCTGGGCATGTTCATGATGATCTCCTTTCCTTGCGCTGTCTTTCGGGGGCCTATGACGGAGACCATTCTAGCTCGCACCCAGGAAACAGGGGCAGAAAAGAAAACGGAGCCCCCTGACATTCAGGGAGCCCCGTGAAGCGGAGTCTGCTTTTACGGTATGGAGCCCGAAAACCTACATGTTTTGGGCCGACACCATGGCCAGCAGCATGGGGATGGAAAGCAGGGTATTGGTCCGCGAGAACAGCATGGCGGTACGCGCCGCCGCCTTTTTCGCGTCGGCATCGGCCTCGACGATACCCAGCGCCTTCTTCTGGTTGGGCCAGATAACGAACCATACGTTGAACCACATGATCAGCCCCAGCCACATGCCGATACCGATCCCCACTGTGTTGGGTCCGCCGGAGAGCATCATGGCATCGGCCAGATAACCGTTAAGCTCGGCGAGGTATAGACCAAAGACGATGGTGCCCATGGCGCCCCAGCGGAACCAGAACAGGGCCGCGGGTGCTATGACCTTGCCGATGGCGGGTTTCTGGTCGTCGGGAATATTGGGCATGTTGGGGATTTGTACGAAATTGAAATACCACAGCAGACCGATCCACATGACGCCGCTGACCACATGCAGCCAGCGGACGATGACGGGCAATTGGTAGAGGTCCATGGCCGAGGAATAGCCGGTGCCGGCCACAACATAAGCCATGACGAGAGTGAGTATGAGGCCGAGAATGACCGTCATATGCAGGGATTCAAGCGGTTGCTTCATAACTGTTTCCTTCGTTGAATAGCGTTGGAGGGGCCTCAGCCGGGAAAGGGACTCACGAAATTAAGAACGATTTTAAATACTAAATGTAGTGGTTTCAATGATTATACATTCTAGTTCTGCCATTAATTTCTGTCATCGATTCGTCTTTTCCGAAGGCCTTTACCTTGATAGTGGACTATATGTTTGATCACGTCTTCCCACTTTCAATGTCTTGCAAAATAAAGAAAGACACGTATCTCCATATATGGCTTCCCCCACCCCCCACTATTGCGCGCAGCAGACAAGACGGCACGATCCCGACCGTTATTATTGTGGTTTGTTCGTCCCTTCCGAGCGGCGGGACGCCTATTACGCCGTAACCGCCTTCTATCAGGAAATTGCGAGAATCCCGGAAATGATCAGCGAGCCCGTTCTTGGTGAGATCAGGCTGCAATGGTGGCGTGACGCAGTGGAAGGGATGTTTTCAGGCCAACCGCCCGCCCATGAGATCATGTCCGGACTGGAGGAGGCGAAGGGGCGTTTCGGGCTTGCGCGGGCGTCTCTCGAAGGTTTGCTGGAGGCGCGGATATTCGATCTTGCGTCCTCGCCCCCCAAAGACTCAGACGCGCTGCTTGACTATGCGGACGGCACCGCCGGGGCGCTGAACGAGCTTTTGTTGTCGGTTCTGGTGGGTGGGGGAGACGGCAGTGGGGGGAGCGGCAGTGCGGAACTCGCCGAAGCTGCAAGCCACGCCGCAAGAGCCATCGCCCTTGCCGGTTTGATGCGGACGCTGCCCTTTCATGCCTCGGCAAGGCGCCTTTATTTGCCGCAGGAACTGATGGCGCGGGAGAGGCTGAAAGCGGAGGATGTCTTCGCCATGCGCCCGTCTCCTGAATTATGCGCGGTTATCCGGGAACTCTGCGGGCTTTCCGGGGAGTATATGGAAAAGGCTCGCAGGCGGAGCCGCCATGTGCCCCGTGAGGCGCTTCCCGTTTTCTTTCCGCTGGCCATCGCGCATAAGGTCCTGCTGCGTCTGCGAAAATGCGGCTTCGATCCTTTTCACCCGCGCATGATCCTGCATCACCCCGGACGGTTAATAATACCATTTAATGGGCTTTTTGGACGCTATTAAGGTCATACCAGGGGATAAATAGCCATTAAATGGACTGTAATTGCTTTTTATAGGGCTATTATTGCTATAATAATGATCATTATAGCTGGTTCGCAGCGTAATCAGGAGGGGAAACACTGAAAAACCACCTTTTAAGACTGAAAAAAATCATGGATAGGGCCTTTTTTACCCTCGTCGGCGGGCATATGGGGGGGCGTCATCATGTCCACATCCTCCGCGAGCTGAGCACCATTACCTTCCGGGCGGGGGAGCGGGAGGGGACCGTTTGCGGTCATATCCAGACCGCAACCACCTACCGCTCCCGGCGCGATGGCTTGACGAACTTACGGATTCAGAAATTCATCGCCGAACCCACCCGTATTGATCCCAATACCCTGCTTGAAGGCTGGGGCTATGAGTGCCGCATGGAAGGCGCCGGCGCCGTTGAACCAGCGACGGAGGTCTCGGAATCGCGGTCCCTCATGCTCGATTTCACATTACCGAGTCCTGTGGATGCGGGCGCGACCTTCACCTTAAGCGAGGAAATGGATATCCAGTGCGACTTGCGGAACCAGGAGACGGCATTCACGTTCCAGGTCAGGGATCCCACCGACAAGCGCGCCATTGACGTGATATTCGAAGGCCCGTGCCCGGAAAGCGCCTTGTTCCGCCTCGACAACGGCCATCGTGATTATGTGGAAGGCGTTCTCGACGTGGTGGAAACGGAATCGGGATTTCGCGGGTTTCGTTACCTCTGGAACACCCCCCATCCCGGAGAGGAGCTTCATCTTTCCTGGGCCTGGCCTGAGGTGGCCGTGAAGAGGGTGAGAGAAGCCGCCGAGAGAATTAATCCCGCCAACGATCCGGAACTAGCGAGCGGCTTCGCCGCACGCATGATGGCGGGTGATATGGGTCCGGGAACCGAAGATGGTGAGGACGAGGGCTCTTGCGCTGAGGATCACCCCCTCATCAAGGCGGCCAGGGCCAAGCTGAAAGTCGGCAAGGGCGGTAACTAGCGCTGTTCTCCGGAAGCCAGATTTCTAAGCGGCGTTTTCATCGGGTTGGCGCATGGGGAAATGGACCGTGGCCTTGGTGTAATGGCCGACCTCGCTTTCAATGGAAAATGATCCGTTGTGGAGCAAAATGAGCTGATTTACCAAAGCCAGCCCCAGCCCCGCGCCCCCTTGTCTGTGAGCGGAATCGTTGTCCACGCGTTCGAAGGGTTGCTGAATGCGCTGGAGGTCTTCTTCGGGAATACCGATTCCCAGGTCGGTTACAGCCACATTGACACCATCTCCCTGGTGAAAAATTTCAAGGGTAATATTGCCGTTGTTGTGGCTGAACTTGATGGCGTTGGAGAGGAGGTTCAGGTAAATGCGCATCACCGCTTGTCTGTCGGCCTCGATGGTGCCGATGTCCTCTTCGGCCTTGATCTCAATGGTGATGTCTTTTTTGGCGGCGATGGCCGCCATCATCCGGATGGTGTCTTCGGCCATGGTTTGTAATGACACATCCTTGATACGTATGTTGCGTGCCCCGTATTCGATGAGGCTAAGGTCGAGGATATTGTCCACAAGCTCCAGAAGATGCCCACCGCTTGAATGGATGTCTTTGAGATAGGAATCACGGCGTTCCTTCTTATCATCCCCAAATCCATCCATCAGCAGGGCTTCCGACATGCCGATAATGGCGTTTAAAGGGGTGCGGAATTCATGGGACATATTGGCGAGAAAATTGGTCTTGGCGTTATTGGATTCCACGACGCTGGTCATGGAATCCTGCATCCGGGCGTGCATTTTGCGCCGTTGCTGGATATTGAAAAACAGGAGGATGGAAATAAACAACAGCGAAGCGATGATGGCGATGACCGTCCAGGTCAGTTCACGATAGGCCTCGTAGAAGGAGAAGGGCTTGTTGTAGACCACGCTGTCGTTGGGAATATTGAAAACGCCGTATTTTTCAAGAACCTCATAGTCGAACATGTTGATCTTGGGGGCCTGGGAAATTTTCGGGACTCCACGCATATCACCGAAAAGAATGCGGTGCGCGATATTCGCGGCAATCTCCCCCTGTTTGAATCCGGTGGTGATGTTGCCGCCCACCATCCCCAGCCCGGGCCGGAACCCCCATGTGCAGAACACCGGCGCGGGGGTGTGGGAGGAAACCATTTCCATGCTTTCCTCAAGCGTCAGAAGCCGGCCCTGGGAATCGCGGATAAAAATGAGATAGATCACGATCGAATCTTCGGGGATAGCCTGTAATGCACCTTCCAGTTCGCCGGTGGAAAGGTCATGGAGATATTCGAAGCTGATTTTTGAGGCATAGTCCGATTCCAGGGATTTTGCCTTTTCAAAGTAGCTGTTTCCCGTGGGGGTTCCGTCGCTGACAAAATAAACCGACCGGGCGGCGGGAAAGAGCTCCATGGCTATATCCAGGGTACCTCCAATATTCAGGTTTTCCTCGACGCCATAGATATTTTTCTGGCCGGCGATCCTCTGCGGGGAAATCTTGTCGATTCCATTAAAAATAAAAGGGATATCCGGAAAGAGGGCGTCGCGGTTCTGCAAGACGAAATCCAAGGCGTTGTCGTCGCTGGATATGAGAACATCGGGAGGATTGTCCCGGTATTTTAACTCAAGGAGACCCTTGAACGCCGCGTAATAGTCCGCGTCGTGATGACGTTTGGTGTCGAGATACTCCACCATGATATTCGTGCTGAAAATGCCCGAAAAAACGGAGTGGATGCCCGCCATGATGCCGTCGGACCACGCATATCCCTCATGGTAGGAGTTCAAGACCAGGATATTTTTCGGATGTTCGCCGGGATGTAAGGCCGAGGCCGTTGGCGGCACGGCAAGAAGAATGGCGCCCATGACCACGGCCGTCAGAAAATAGCTAAAAAAGAAGGTTTGGAACGATCTCAGCATATCCCACCCGGTAAATTTTAGCGGATCATACAGGATCATTTTAAACCTTAAAATAATTAAGGCTTCGGTAAGGCAGAAGTGATTTTCGGGAAGTTATGATCCCAACCATTTAGCAAGATCGTCCAGCGCCCGTGCGGCATGGGCTTCCTTGCGCGCTTTTTTGCCCTTTACCGGGTCGGCCAAGGGCGGGAAAAGGCCGAAATTAACGTTCATGGGCTGGAAGGTCTCTTCCTCGGCGCCGCCGCTGATATGGCCCAGCAGCGCGCCTAAGGCCGTGGTGGGCGGTGGTGGGGAAGGCGCCTGTCCTAGCCGTTCCGCGGCGGCGAAGCGCCCCGCTAAAAGGCCCATGGCGGCGCTTTCCACGTAGCCTTCGACGCCGGTGATCTGGCCGGCGAAACGCAACTGCGGTCGCAGTTTTAAACGCAACAGCCCGTCAATTTGTTTCGGTGCGTTAATGAACGTGTTGCGATGGAGACCGCCGAGGCGGGCGAATTCAGCTTTTTCGAGACCCGGAATGGTGCGGAAAATGCGGGTCTGTTCGCCATGTGTGAGCTTGGTCTGGAAGCCCACCATGTTGAACAGGGTGGCGAGCTTGTTGTCCTGGCGCAGCTGGACCACGGCGTATTGTTTCTCCGGCTCATGGGGATTGGTCAGTCCCACCGGCTTCATGGGCCCAAAACGCAGGGTTTCCGGGCCCCGTTCCGCCATCACCTCGATCGGCAGGCAGCCCTCGAAATAGGGGGTGTCGCGCTCCCATTCCTTGAATTCGGTCTTGTCGCCGGCGAGAAGCCCGGCGATGAAGGTTTCGTATTGCTCCCGGGTGAGGGGACAGTTGATGTAGTCCTTGCCTTCTCCCTTGTCGTAGCGGGACTGGAACCAGGCCTTGGAGAGATCGATGCTTTCGGCATGGACGATGGGAGCGATGGCATCGAAAAAGGCCAGTGAGTCCTCGCCGGTGAGCTCCTGTATGGCTTGGGTGAGAGCGGGGGAAGTGAGCGGTCCGGTGGCGATGATGACGGAATCCCAGTCTTCAGGCGGCAGACCGGCGATTTCGGCGCGCTCGATGGTGACTAGGGGCGCTTCTTCCAGCGCTTTTTCTACCGCCGCGGCGAAATCGTCGCGATCCACCGCCAAGGCCCCGCCCGCCGGTACACGTGCTGCGTCGGCGGCGGCCATGATGAGGGAGCCGCAACGGCGCATTTCCTCGTGCAGGACGCCCACGGCGTTGCTCGACGCATCGTCGGAGCGCAGGGAGTTGGAACAGACCAGTTCCGCCAACCGCCCGGTCTGGTGGGCCTCGGTGGGGCGCTGGGGGCGCATTTCGTGCAGGATCACGGGCACACCGGCGCGCGCCAACTGCCACGCGGCCTCTGAACCCGCCAGCCCGCCGCCGATCACGTGAACGGGGGTGTTGTCGGTCATGCCCGTTTCTTGGCGCGGGGTTTGGTCCCCATCAGGGGCGCCAGATACTGTCCGGTATAGCTTTTCGCCACCTGCGCCACATCCTCGGGCGTGCCCTCGGCGACGATGTGTCCGCCCTTGTCGCCGCCCTCCGGCCCGAGATCGAGTATCCAGTCGGCGGTCTTGATGACTTCCAGATTATGTTCGATCACCACCACCGAATTGCCCTGTTCCACCAGTGCCTGGAGCACTTCCAGCAATTTGCGCACGTCCTCGTAATGCAGTCCGGTGGTGGGTTCGTCGAGGATATACATGGTGCGGCCGGTGGCCCGTTTGGAGAGTTCCTTGGCCAGTTTTACGCGCTGTGCCTCGCCGCCGGACAGGGTGGTGGCGGCCTGGCCCACATGGATGTAATCGAGACCCACCTTGTGCAGGGTGTCGAACTTGTTACGGATCAGCGGAACGGCCTTGAAAAAGTTCGCTCCTTCTTCAACTGTCATATCAAGAATATCTGCTATCGATTTGTCTTTAAATTTAATTTCAAGAGTCTCTCGGTTATAGCGGCGGCCCCTGCATTCATCGCATTGCACATAGACATCGGGCAGGAAATGCATCTCGATCTTGATAACGCCGTCGCCCTGGCAGGCCTCGCAGCGCCCGCCCTTGACGTTGAAGGAGAAACGTCCCGGCTTGTAGCCCCGGGCCCTGGCTTCGGGAAGCCCGGCGAACCATTCACGGATGGGGGTGAAGGCCCCGGTATAGGTGGCGGGGTTGGAGCGCGGCGTGCGGCCGATGGGCGACTGGTCGATATCGACGATCTTGTCGATGAAGGCGACGCCATCGATGCGGTCGTGTTCGCCGGCATGCTCCCGCGCCCCGAAGATACGCCGCGCCAGGGCCTTGTACAGGGTTTCGATGATCAGCGACGACTTGCCGCCGCCCGATACCCCGGTGACGCAGACGAAACAACCCAGAGGAATGGTGACGTCGAGGTTTTGCAGGTTGTTGGCCCGCGCGCCATAGACCTTGATGGCTTGGCCCAGCTTTCCCGGGCGCCGTGACTTGGGAGCCGGGATAAAACGCTCCCCGGTGAGATACTGGGCAGTGAGGCTCTCCTTGCAGGCCATGACCTGTTGCGGTGTGCCCGTGGCCACCACCTCGCCGCCGTGGATGCCCGCGCCCGGCCCCATATCGATGAGGTGGTCGGCGGAAAGGATGGCTTCTTCGTCATGTTCGACCACCAGCACCGAATTGCCGAGATCGCGCAGCCGGATCAAGGTGTCGAGAAGCCGCCGGTTGTCGCGCTGGTGAAGGCCAATGGAGGGCTCGTCGAGCACGTAAAGCACGCCGGTAAGCCCCGATCCGATCTGTGATGCCAGGCGGATACGCTGGGATTCGCCGCCCGAGAGGGTGCGCGAGGCCCGCGACAGGGTCAGGTATTCGAGCCCCACATTATTGAGGAACCCCAGTCTTTCATTGATTTCACGAAGAATGCGCCGGGCGATCTCGCGGCGTTTGGGGGTGAGCTTGGCTCCCAGCTTCGAAAACCACGTCACCGCCTCGGAAATGGACATATGGCTCACCTCGGAGATATCCAGTCCCTCGATCTTCACGGCCAGGGCTTCCGGTTTGAGGCGTTTGCCGCCGCAGGCCCCGCAGGGATAGTCACTCATGAAGCGCGCCAGCTCATCGCGCAGCCATGAATCGCCCTTGCGCAGGCGCTTTTCGAGATTGGGAATGACCCCGTCGAAGGGGTTGGTGACGGAATAGCTCTTGAACCCGTCCTCGTAGTCCATGGTCACCGCCTCGTCGCCCGAGCCATGAAGAATGACATGGCGCACCGTTTCCGGCAGATCGCGCCAGGGGGTATCGGTGCTGAAATTGTAATGGCGGGCGAGACCGTCCAGGGTCTGGGCATAATGGCGGGTGGGGGCGTTGGCCCAGGGCTGCACCGCGCCTTCGCGCAGGGACAACCGCTCGTCATAGACGATGAGTTCGGGGTCGAACATGCGCCGCGCGCCCAGCCCGTCGCATTCGGGACAGGCGCCGTAGGGATTATTGAAGGAGAACAGCCGCGGCTCGATCTCGTCGATGGTGAATCCCGATTCGGGACAGGCGAAACGGGCGGAAAAAGTGATTTGTTCTCCGCCGTCGGCGTTTTCACAGAACACCAGCCCGTCGGAAAGACCGAGCGCGGTTTCGAGGCTGTCGGCGAGCCGGGTCTCGAGGTCGCCGCGCAGCACCAGGCGGTCCACCACCGCCTCGATATCGTGTTTGACCTTTTTGTTGAGCACCGGCACCTCGCCGATCTCGTACATCTCGCCATCCACCTTGACCCTCTGGAAGCCGCGCTTCTGGAGATCCTTGAGTTCCCGGCGGTATTCCCCCTTGCGCCCCCGCACCACCGGCGCCAGCAGGTAGATGCGCGTGCCCTCGGGCAGCGCCATGATGCCGTCCACCATCTGGGACACGGTCTGGGATTCGATGGGAAGCCCGGTGGCCGGGGAATAGGGTATTCCGACCCGGGCAAACAACAGGCGCAGGTAATCGTAGATTTCCGTTACCGTGCCCACGGTGGAGCGGGGATTGCGCGAGGTGGTTTTCTGTTCGATGGAGATGGCCGGAGACAGACCCTCGATTGAATCCACGTCGGGTTTCTGCATCAACTCGAGAAACTGGCGGGCGTAGGCCGACAGGCTTTCCACATAGCGGCGTTGACCCTCGGCATAGATGGTGTCGAAGGCCAGCGACGATTTGCCCGACCCCGACAGGCCGGTAATCACCACCAGCCTGTCGCGGGGAATATCCACATGGATATCCTTGAGGTTATGTTCGCGGGCACCGCTGACGCTGATGAAATGGCCATCACCGATAACTTGGCCTTTGCTGGGGGCTTTGGCCTTCTTTACCGCGCGGACTTTCTTGTTGGCGGTGGCTTTGGGGGCGGCTTTTTGGGGACTTTTTTTCGTGGTCATGAGATGATTTGCGGGCGATTTGCCACTGTCTTTCGGGGAAAAGGGAAACCCCCCACTATAAGCATTGCAGGGGGGCAAAGGCGAGCCTTCAGGGGGGTGGGAAGATAAAATGTTCTAGCCTTGCAAAGGCGGTGGCGAAAGACTTTCCTTTATGTGTAGAGTGCGGAACGTTTTCTCCACCCGGCCGCCGTGGCGGTCAAGCATAAGGTCAGTTTTTAATGTCAGGCAGTGTGAACAAAGTCATCCTGGTGGGTAATCTGGGCCGTGACCCCGAAATCCGCACCATGCAGAACCGCAACAAAGTCGCCAATCTTTCCCTGGCCACCTCGGAAAGATGGTTCGATAAACAAACCGGTGAACGCCGCGAGAAAACCGAATGGCACCGGGTGGTGATCTTCAATGAAAAACTCATCGAAGTGGTGGAGCAATATGTCCATAAGGGAAGCAAACTTTATCTCGAGGGCCAGCTTCAGACCCGTAAATGGACCGACCAGAGCGGCGTTGAGAAATACTCCACCGAGGTCGTCCTGCAAGGCTTCCGCGGAGTCCTGACCATGCTCGATTCCAAGGGCGAGGGCGGCGGTGCTCCCAGTGGTGATATGGGTGGTGATATGGGTGGCGGCGGAGATGAATTCGGCGGCGGCGGGGATCAGTCGGGCGGCGGCGGTCCGTCTCCCGACCTTAACGACGATATTCCCTTTTAGGGGGTGATCGCAGGCCCTTCCAGGGAACGATTGCGGGTCTTATTTCCTAACAATTCGGCGAAGGTTTCAGCCCTCGAAAGAGGGCGTGACTGAGGCCAAAAAAATCCTAAAAAAGCCCCCGATTCCGGCCCTGATTCCGTTGTTCCCGGGGGCAAAACCTGCTAGGTTTGAGAGCCTCGTGAGAGGGGCCGGCGCCATCGTCGGCCTTTTTTACTATCTCATTGATTTTACTTATGAAATTAAGTGACTCTTAACCAGACCACAGAGCCCTCAGACAGCATTCCGGTAACCATCGAAGAAGAGATGCGCCGGTCTTATCTCGATTACGCCATGAGCGTAATTGTTTCGCGTGCGCTGCCTGATGCAAGGGACGGCTTGAAACCGGTCCATCGGCGCATTCTTTACGCCATGAAAGAGGGTGGATACGACCACAACAAGCCGTTCCGCAAGTCGGCCCGCGTGGTGGGTGACGTGATGGGTAAATATCATCCCCATGGCGACCAGGCCATTTATGACGCCATGGTGCGCATGGCCCAGCTTTTTTCCATGCGTCTGCCTTTGCTGGAAGGGCAGGGCAATTTCGGCTCCATGGACGGCGACCGCGCGGCGGCCATGCGTTATACCGAAACCCGCCTCGCCCTTACCGCCCATTCGCTGTTGGAAGACATCGACAAGGATACGGTGGATTTCCAGCCCAATTACGACAATTCCATGGAAGAGCCCTCGGTTCTTCCCGCCCAGTTCCCCAATCTTCTGGTTAATGGCGCGGGCGGCATTGCCGTGGGCATGGCTACCAATATTCCGCCCCATAACCTGGGCGAGGTGATCGACGCCTGTTGCGCCTGTATTGACGACCCGGACATCACCATCGAAGACCTGATGGTCCATATCAAGGGGCCCGACTTCCCCACCGGCGGGATCATCCTGGGCCAGGCTGGAATCCGCTCCGCCTTCCACACCGGCCGCGGTTCGGTTGTTCTCCGCTCTAAGACCGAGATCGAGGAAATCCGCAAGGACCGCGAGGCCATCGTGGTTACCGAAATTCCTTACCAGGTCAACAAATCACGGCTTGTGGAACGTATCGCCGAGGTGGCGCGCGACAAACTGGTGGAGGGGATCGCCGATCTGCGCGACGAATCCGACCGCCACGGCGTACGTGTGGTGATCGAGATCAAGCGTGACGCCATTGCCGAAGTGGTGCTGAACCAGCTGTTCCGCCATACCCCGCTGCAATCCAGTTTCGGGGTCAATATGCTGGCGCTTACCGGCGGCCGGCCGATGATGCTGAACCTCAAGCAGGCCCTGGAGGCCTTCGTCGAGTTCCGTGAAGAGGTTATCACCCGGCGCACCATCTTTGAACTCGACAAGGCCCGCAAACGAGCCCACACATTGGTGGGGCTGGCGCTGGCGGTGGCCAATCTCGATGCCATGATCAAGCTCATCCGTAAGGCCAAAGATCCTGCCGTGGCCAAGGAAAAGATGCTGGAACAAGCCTGGCCGGCCCAGGAGATCACCTCCCTGATCGCGCTTATTGACGAACCCGGCCGCGCCGTGGACGAGGAAGGAAACTACCGGCTTTCCGAAATCCAGGCCAAGGCCATCCTCGATTTGCGTTTGCATCGTCTGACCGGGCTCGAGCGGGATAAAATCGCCGGGGAACTGAAAGATGTGGTGGACCAGATCGCCGGCCATCTCGATGTTTTGGGTTCCCGCGAGCTTTTGTTGAAGATCCTCCGTGATGAACTGGTGGAAATCCGCACCACCTTTGGCGACGACCGCCGTACCGCCATCGAGGAAGGCGAGTTCGAACAGGATGACGAGGATCTGATCCAGCCCGAGGACATGGTGGTCACTGTCAGCCATAGCGGCTATGTCAAACGGGTGCCGCTGTCGGCTTATCGCGCGCAACGGCGTGGCGGCAAAGGGCGTGCGGGAATGAGCACCCGTGAAGAAGATTTTGTTTCCCAGGTCTTCGTGGTTAACACCCACACGCCGGTTCTTTTCTTCTCGTCGCGGGGCATGGTTTACAAGCTGAAGGTCTATAAACTCCCCCAGGGAAGCCCCCAGTCCCTGGGCAAGGCCATGGTCAATCTTCTACCCCTGTCCGAGGGCGAAACCATTTCCACCCTGATGCCGTTGCCCGAGGATGAATCGAGCTGGGGCGACATGTTCATCATGTTCGCCACCGCCAGCGGAAATATCCGCCGCAACCGGCTTTCCGATTTCACTAATGTGATGGCCAACGGCAAGATCGCCATGAAGCTCAAAGAGGATGACCGCCTGATCGGGGTGCATACCTGTAACGAGATCGAAAACGTTCTGCTGTCCACCCGGCTGGGCAAGAGTATCCGTTTTCCGGTTACCGATTCCCGCGTCTTCTCGGGCCGCAGTTCGGCCGGTGTGCGGGGCATCAGATTAGGTAAGAGCGATGAGGTGATTAACATGACCATCCTTCATCACGCCGATTTCGAAATCGAGGAACGAAATGCCTATCTGCGCTATGCCAATGCCCAGCGCCGCGGTGAAAATGGAGGAGAAAGCGGCGATGAGGCAACAGCCTCGGGAGAGGACCGCAGGACATCAAAACGTGGCGGCGGCGACCGGCGCCAGGAAACACGCGACGATCTGCCGGTTCTTTCCGAGCCCCGGATCGCGGAAATGGCGGAGGCTGAGGAGTTTATCCTCATCGTCAGCGAGAAAGGCTTCGGCAAACGGAGCTCCGCTTTCGAATACAGGGTCATGAAGCGGGGCGGCCAGGGCGTGGCCAATATGGATTTGACGGAAAAGACCGGCGCTTCCGTGGTCGCCTCTTTCCCCGTGGGTGAAAACGACCACATCATGCTCGTCACCGACGGCGGCAAACTGATACGCTGTCCTGTCCACGATATCCGCATTGCCGGCCGCAAGACCCAGGGCGTTACCCTGTTCAAGGTGGCCAAAGACGAAAAAGTGGTCTCCGTAGCCTGGCTTGCGGAAATGACCGAGGAAGACGGCGAAAACGGTGACGTGGAGGCTGAGGTTGAAGCTGGGGCCGAAACGCCGTCATTGGAAGAAGATTCGGCGCCGGAAGGGGAAGGAACGGATCATGGCGACGAAGAATCATAGAACCCATACCGGGGTCTATCCAGGCACCTTCGACCCCGTAACCAATGGCCATCTTGATATTATTGAGCGCGCCCTGCCCATCGTCGACCGGCTGATTATCGCCGTCGCCGTCAATAAGGGAAAATCCCCCTTGTTCGATGTGGATGAGCGGATCGACATGATCGAAACCGAGGTTGCCCGCCTTAAAGTAAACGGCAAGTCCATTGATGTCCGGCCATTCGAGAACCTGTTGGTGAATTTCACATCCTCGGTGGGCGCCAATGTCATCGTAAGGGGGTTGCGGGCGGTTTCAGATTTTGAATATGAGTTTCAGATGGCCAGCACCAATGCCCGCCTAAATCCCGCCATCGAAACCGTCTTTCTTATGGCTTCCGACCGGCACCAGTTCACCTCTTCACGGCTGGTCAAGGAGATTGCCGAATTGAAGGGGGACATCTCTGACTTCGTTTCTCCCAGAGTGGCGAGGCGGATCGTAAAACAGCTTAAAAAAAAGTAATCTTAAATATAAGAATTTAACTATAACATGATGAAATTTAAAAATATTATTATTATGTGTTTTCTTGTAGCGGGTGTGATTGCCGCTACTCAGTTAACAACAGTGCCAGCGAAAATAACGGAGCAAGTGAAGATGAATGACCCCGAAAATACGCTTTATCTCGAGCTTGAAAGTGGACGGGTAGTGATCGAAATGTTTCCCGATGTGGCCCCCGGCCACGTGGCCCATATCAAGAAGCTGGTGGGGGAGGGATTTTACGACGGGATCACCTTTCACCGCGTGATCAGCGGCTTCATGGCCCAGACCGGCGATCCCAAGGGGGATGGAACCGGCGGTTCCGGTCAAAATATTGATGCTGAATTCTCTGATCTCAGGCATGAGCGCGGCACCGTATCCATGGCCCGGCGCGGGGACGACATACACAGCGCCGACAGCCAGTTTTTTATCGTCTACCGTGACCAGCCGAGCCTCGACGGGGAATATACGATCTGGGGCGAGGTGACTTCGGGCATGGATCTGGTGGATAAAATCAGGAAGGGCTCGGAACGTATGGGCGGTAGGGTGCTCCGCGATCCCGACATAATTGTTTCCATGAAGGTGGCCTCCGACGTTACCGACGACGCGGCCGAATAATGGCCATGGCGGGCTTGACCATGGGGAGAGCGGGGCCTAAGTAAGAGCCTCATTCCACAAAGACGCCTTATGAACAGGCGCTTTTTCCCCCTCAAGGGCGCTTAGCTCAGGTGGTAGAGCATTCGACTTTTAATCGAACGGTCGAGGGTTCGAGTCCCTCAGCGCCCACCATTCTTTTCAAGGGGTTAGGCTGTAATGGCCTAGCCCCTTTTCATTGTGGGTAGCAATACGGGTAGCATATGGGGGCTGTTTCGGCGGATTACCGGCTCTACGGAATCGGCCTGTTCCGGCTCTGATGGTGCAGGGTTTTTTATCGAGATGGGGTGGCAGCCCCCCTCATGGCCCCTCGGGGTGTGAGCGCACTTGCCCTTTTGTGTTCCCGCCGATTCACGCGGTTTTTTCACAGCCCCGGCCCATTCATACGGTTTTTTGAAGGCTTGTAACACTTTGTAACATATTGTGAACAAATATTTTTTCTTGATAATGTTCACGAAAAGTTCTACATTAGACGAATGACGGATAGGGTGAGGTAATGACGATGAGACAGGGAAAAACCGATGAGCTTTGGACTTTCTGAGACAGCCGGAACCGCTATAGCCCGGCCATGCCTGCCGTCGCCCTTCCCGACAGAACTCCCTGTTCCTGTTCCCGCATCCGTCATGCGCCCAGGTGGGGCGGCGGCTTCCCCTCAATGACTGAAAACACGAAGCCATGATTGACATGCTCCAGGTCGCGGCTGCGGAAGCCTCTGAAGCCGGGGATTTTGATTCTGCCGTTTACCTTCACATGGCTATTCAGCGGGACTTGGATCGGCAGCTTGCAGAACTGGAAGATGAATATGACTGAGAACCTTGAGGAACACCTTGACCGGCTGGCGGTGTTAAGGGACCAGGCCGAAGCCGAAGGGGATATAGACGGCGCTACCGAGGCCGAGCGCCTTCGTGGTGTGGCTATGGGGATTTACCCTGAAGAGCCTATTCCAATCGAGGCGGCAATGAGCGAACTGGTGA
>CAYZWF010000007.1:0-14944 GCA_964482135.1 uncultured Rhodospirillaceae bacterium | reverse complement strand
GTGATGCGGATGCTTCTAGAGGACCATGAGGCGGCGAAGGAACTCAAACAGATGGGGCCAGCCGTCCGGTCAATAGAACTGATAGGCAAACGCTTCGCCATGTTCACCGACAAATACCAAACCACCCCCACAGAGATCCGGGCTCAAGCTCTATCTTCATGCGGAATGCCAAGGAGCGTTCAGCCACCATCGGCAAACTGCGGGATACGGGCGTTGATGTAGAAACCGGAGCCGGTGCCTCCACCCGAGCCGGGCTTGCCCTGCGCGAGTTCTCTCCTGAGAGGCAAAGAGATTTCCTCGCTAAAGAGTTCGGCGCTGAGAATGTCCGTTCCTCCACCGCCGGATTCATTATCAAGAAAGACGGGAAAGAACTTCTCGTTGATGAGAGCGGCCTAACCCTCAACGACCTGTCAGACCTTGTTGGAGACGGAATTGTTGTCGGCGGGGCCATCGCCGCCACCCTCGGCAGCATCGCTCTCTTCCCTGAGTTAATTACCGGCGGTGTTCTTTCCCTTGCGGGGTTGGCTGTCATCTCGGGTCTCGGCGGACAGACTGCCGGGGGTGTTTCGGACGTGATAAAAACAATAGTCTTTAGCTTCAATGGGCTATTACTAATATTTAATTCCAAATATGTACAATCATATGGGGCAGGATCTTGTTCTCCCTTGAAAAACGGGAGGGAAAAACGGGAGGCGGTCTGAAGAGGGGGCCGGAGTAAAAGGCTCATAGCGGAAGGGCAGTATTTTCCAAATTGAAGAGAACCATCCATGGCCCGTGAAATCCGAAAAATCATCTTCGATCAACAGGATCTTCTCGAATCCATGATTAATTACGCCCAGCGGGTGGATTACGTTCTGCCACGGGCGCGAATTACGGGATTTGATATCCATGAAGATTCCGAAGCCGGAATTTCCCTGCGCTTTAAATTCGACGACCCTTCGGTAACCACGAATATTTCGTTTAATCAGGATCAGATCGGGGCGGCGCTGATCATGCATTGCAAAAATAAACGCATCCTTCTGCCCCGCAATGCCAACAAATCGCTCGTTACCCATGAAGAGGGGCTCGCCTTGCAGGTGGCCATCGACTGGAACAAGTTCGGCGAGAACAAAAAATAATCCTGTTCTCCGTTCTTCCCGCTCTCAACGTTGGGGCGTTGAGAACCCCCCTGTAACAATTTACAATATCTTGTATGAGTAGCGACGCCACACCGGAACAGAGTTCCGGGCAGGATGAGAAAAATCCCGGGAAGACTCCCGGCGGAGATTCCGGTGGAAATCCCGGCCGGGGACCTCTTGGCGCGCGCCTTCGCACCTATTTTCTCGCCGGTATTCTTGTTACCGCGCCCATCACCATTACGCTTTATGCAGCGTGGCTCTTTGTCGCCTTCGTGGATGGCAAGGTAACGCCGCTTATACCGGCCCCATACAACCCTTCTTCCTATCTGCCGTTCGATATCCCGGGGCTGGGGCTGGTGGTGGTGGCCGTGGTCTTGATCCTTATCGGCTGGCTGACGGCGGGATTTATGGGAAGGCTTTTCCTGCGCATCAGCGAGCGGATTCTCCAGCGCATGCCGGTTATCAGCGGCGTGTATGGCGCCGTTAAACAGATTTTCGAGACCGTCCTGAAAAAACAGTCGACCGCTTTTCGCGAGGCGGTTCTGGTGGAATATCCGCGCCGCGGAATGTGGGCCATCGCCTTTATCACCGGCCGCACCGAAGGCGAGGTCCAAAACACCATCGAGGAAGAGGTGATCAACGTGTTTTTGCCCACCACGCCAAACCCCACCTCCGGCTTTTTGCTGTTCATACCGAAAAAAGACCTCATTCCCCTCAGCATGCCCGTGGACGAAGCCATCAAGATGGTGATCTCCGGCGGTATCGTGACGCCGCCAGACCGCCGCCCCAAAGCTGAGCGGGAAATCAGGAAGGCTTCCGCCGCCACCTATGAGGATTTAGATGTCCTTAGGGAAAAGGACCGCGCGCCGGTTCTGGTGACGAAAAAGAAATAGCCCGACCGGGCGTATTGATCCGCCTAGGGCGGGTCAAATGGTTCCTGTAAACTTTTTTATCTCCTAGCCAGAACGGGCGTATTTGACTACAGAATCCCTTTCAAACAGGTAGAGCAGCACCTTTAACGCCTCGCCACGCGGCGATTCCAGTCCGGGATCGCGGTTGAGGATCAGCCGCGCATCGTCGCGGGCCGCGGCCAGAAGATCGCCATGTTCCGCCAGATCGGCGAGGCGGAATTCGGGCAACCCGCTCTGGCGTGTGCCGAGAACCTCCCCGGCGCCACGCAGGCGCAGGTCTTCCTCGGCGATATGAAACCCATCATCGCTGGCGCGCAGAATTTCCAGCCGCGCCCGCGCGGTTTTCCCCAGGGGCGGGGAATACAGCAGGAGACAATGGGACTCGCGCTCCCCACGGCCGATACGTCCGCGCAGTTGGTGAAGCTGGGCGAGGCCGAAACGCTCGGCATGTTCCACCACCATCATGGTGGCTTCGGGCACATCCACACCCACCTCGATAACGGTGGTGGCCACCAGTACCGTGATCTCGCCACCGGCAAAACGGGCCATGACGGCGTTCTTTTCCTTACCCTTCATGGCGCCGTGGACGAGTCCCACATGCTCTCCCAGGATGTGGGAAAGGGCGTCGAAGCGCTCGGTTGCCGCGGCCAGGTCGAGGTCCTCGGATTCATCAATCAGGGGACAGACCCAGTACACCCGCTCGCCGCGGCCGATGCACCGGGAAATGGCGCTGACCACGTCGTTGATACGGGCGACCGGCACGACCCTGGTATCCACGGGCCTGCGGCCGGGCGGTTTTTCCGTCAGCCGCGAGACGTCCATATCGCCGAATGCAGCCTGGGTCAGGGTGCGCGGAATAGGCGTCGCCGTCATCACCAGCACATCCGTTCCCTTGCCTTTCTCGGCCAGAAGCATGCGTTGATGCACGCCGAAGCGATGCTGTTCGTCGATCACGGCAAATGACAGATCGGCAAAGGCAACGTCTTCCTGGAACAGCGCATGGGTGCCCACGGCCAGTACGGTTTCTCCCGTCGCCAGTCTTTCCAGTATTTTTTCCCGGTTCTTTCCTTTTTCCCGGCCGGTGAGAAGAACCGCCTCGACCCCGGAGGCCTCGGCCAGCGGCGAGATAGTGGCCATGTGCTGACGCGCCAGAATCTCGGTGGGCGCCATGATAACGGCCTGGGTTCCGGCCTCGGCGGCGGTCAGCATGGCGAGAAAGGCGACCACTGTTTTTCCGCTTCCCACATCGCCCTGTAACAGGCGCAGCATACGGCCGCTGCTTTTCATATCCTCGGTAATCTCGGCCAGAACCTGTTCCTGGGATCCGGTAAGCTGGAAGGGCAGGGCGGAAAGCGCCGCTTGCCGCAGATGTCCGTCCCCCGTGATGGCGCGTCCCGAGAGACGGCGGTACTGGGCGCGAATCAGGGCCAGCGCCAGTTGGCTGGCGAGGATTTCGTCATAGGCGAGGCGCAACCGTGGCAGGGCGCGGGCGTCAAGATCGGCTTCGGCTTGGGGTGCGTGAAGCGCTAGAAGGCTCTCCCGCCAGGACGACCATTTCTGTTGCTTGAAAAAGGCCGCATCGATCCACTCCGGCAGATCGGGAGCCATTTCCAGGGCAGCCCTGATCGCTTTGCCCATGGTTTTCTGGGTCAAACCCGCGCTCAAGGGGTAGAGGGCTTCCACCGTCTCCAGGGAATCACGCTCCTCCACGGTGGCCATATGATCGGGATGGGTCATCTGGATCTCGTCGCGGAAATATTCGACCCGTCCGCTGACGATGCGTGTTTCGCCTTCGGGAAGGATCTTCATCAGATAATCGGGGTGGGCGTGAAAAAACACCAGGTCCAGAGTTCCGCTTGCATCGCTGCACCGCACCCGGTAGGGGAGACGGCGGTTATGGGGAGGCAGATGGGCATCCACGGTAACGGTAATGGTGGCTACCGCGCCGTCGGGCGCCTCTGCGATGGTTGGTGAGAAACGCCTGTCGATGAGGGAAGAAGGCCGATGCCAGTACAAGTCCACCACATGTTCACCCGCCGCCTTGGTGATTTGCTTTGCGATCCGCGGGCCGACGCCGGAAAGCGCCGTTACCGGAGAAAACAGGGAAAACAGGATGTCCGGTCGCATGGGAAAGCAGCGGGCCTTGATCAGGAAAGGCTGACAGGGGGTGATGAGGGCTTTATATCCTAGAGCGGGGCGGACATTAAATAAAGGAAAGGCGAGGGATGAACGGTAAGGAAGACGAGGCGATGCGGCGTAAACGGCTTCTCTTCCGCTGTACCCACCGTGGAATCCGTGAACTCGATCTGATCCTCGGACATTTCGCCAGAACCGAATTGCCCCGGCTCGACGCTAAACAGCTCGATAGTTTCGAAGCCATTCTCGATGCCGACGATAGCGATCTCTATAAGTGGGTTAGTGGCCGTGAGCGGCCTCCTCCCGAGCTCAACAGCCAGGTTATGGATATGATCCTGAACATTAAGATAGATAAAGTAAATAATTGTCAGGAATAGAAAAAATACTCCTATCATCGGGGCGTTTCGATGCCGGGGGGGTTCCCGAAGGTTACGACGCCCTGGTTCTGCAAAGGCTGATGGAATGCCGATCCAAGGCCGGAAACCCGCCCGTCATCCTCCATGTGGCCCGCGACGAATCCCGGCTCGTTTCCCTGATCGAGGCGCTGGGGTTTTTCGCCCCCGGTCTGGAAGTTCTGGGAATTCCGGCCTGGGATTGTGTCCCCTATGACCGCGTTTCGCCCCATGGCGAAGTGGTGGCGAGACGTATCGAGGCGCTATCCCGGCTGGCGGTGCGCGCAGCCGGTCAGGGAAAAGACCAGAACATCCCGCTGGTGGTGGTGACCACTGTCAGCGCCGTTCTCCAGCGTGTTCCTCCCCGCGCCATGATGACCGAAGAAGTTGTCCGCCTGCGGAAAAACCATCCCCTATCACAGGAAGCCCTCTATGGTTTTCTCACCCGCAACGGCTATCAGCGCGTGGATACGGTGCGCGAAGCCGGGGAATACGCGGTGAGAGGTGGGCTGATCGATCTTTTCCCCCCGGGATGCGAAGAACCGGCACGGCTCGATCTGTTTGGCGACGACCTTGAAGGCATCCGGGTTTTCGACCCCGTGACCCAGTTGAGCTCGGGAGAGCGCCAGCAGATTACCCTCAGGCCGGTGAGTGAATTCAGCCTCGATCCCACCACCATAGAACGATTCCGCAGCGGCTACCGCGATCTTTTCGGCGCCGGCGGCGGCGAAGACCCGCTCTACGAAGCGGTTTCCTCGGGCCGGAAAATGGCCGGTATGGAGCACTGGCTGCCCCTGTTCCACGAAACCATGGAGACGCTGTTCGATTACCTTCCCGGCGCGGCCATAACCATGGACCACCAGTGCGAAGAAGCCATGACGGCGCGTCACGATATGATTCGTGATTATTACGAGGCGAGAACCAGTTTCGCCGGAACCGAGCGGGATACCACCGTTTCCTATAAGCCTCTTCCTCCCGAGGCACTCTATCTGGAGGCGGATGAATGGAATCGGCTCGCCTCTTCACGGGCCTCATGTGTGTTTTCACCCTTTCTGCCGCAGGAAGACAGTCCCGCCAGTTGCGACGCCGGGGGCAGGGGCGGGCAGGATTTCGCCCATGTCCGTTCCCAGCCCGACGCCGATCTTTTCGACGCCGTCAAAGAGGTCGTCGAAAACAACAGGGCGGAAGGCCGCCGGGTGGTCTTAAGCGCCTCCAGCGAAGGATCATGTGAGAGATTGGCGGCGCTGTTGAAAGATCACGGCATAGACAGCGTGGAACGGGTGGACTCCTGGACTCAGGCCGGGGAACTCCCTCCCCAAAGCGTGCCCCTGGCCATGCTCGGCCTGGAATACGGTTTTTCGTCTCCGAATATTCTGTTCATCAGTGAACAGGATATCCTCGGCGACCGCTTTCTGCGGCGCCGCAAAAAACGTCGCCCCGCGGAAGACATCATCGCCGAGGCTTCGTCGCTTACCGAGGGCAACATGGTGGTCCATGCCGAACACGGGATTGGCCGTTTTGAGGGTCTTGAAACCCTTGAAGTGGAAAAAGCGCCCCACGATTTCGTGCTGTTGACCTATGACGGCGGCGATAAGCTCTATGTTCCGGTGGAAAATATCGAAGTCCTGTCCCGTTACGGCGGGGAGGATGCGGGCCGCCCCGACCGCCTGGGCGGGGTTGCCTGGCAGGCGCGCAAGGCCAGGGTCAAAAAACGTATCCGCCTCATCGCCGATGAACTGATTCGTATCGCCGCCCAGAGAGAGCTTCGTGACGGAGAGAAGCTTAGCCCCGAAAGTGGCGTGTTCGATGAATTCTGCGCCCGCTTTCCCTATCCCGAAACCGAAGACCAGCTTGCCGCCATCGAGGATACCCTCGACGACATGGCGGGGGGCAAGCCCATGGACCGCCTGATCTGCGGCGATGTGGGCTTCGGCAAGACCGAGGTCGCCCTGCGCGCCGCCTTCGTGGCCGCCATGAACGGAGTCCAGGTGGCCATCATTGTTCCCACCACCCTTTTATGCCGCCAGCATTTCAGCCTCTTTAAATCCCGTTTCAGCGGTCTACAGTTGCGCATCGAACAGCTTTCCCGCCTGACGACGCAGAGCAAGGCGGCGGAGGTCCGCGAGGGGCTCTCCGATGGCACCATCAACATCGTCATCGGCACCCATACCCTGTTGGGAAAGAAAATCTCCTTCCAACATCTGGGGTTGCTGATCGTGGACGAGGAACAGCATTTCGGCGTCACCCAGAAGGAACGCCTGAAACAGCTGCGCGCCGATGTTCATATCCTGACCCTGACCGCCACACCCATCCCGCGCACGCTGCAACTGGCGCTTTCGGGCGTTCGCGAAATGAGCCTGATCGCCACGCCCCCCATCGACAGGCTGGCGGTGCGCACCTTCGTTCTGCCCTTCGACCCCGTGGTTCTGCGCGAAGCCATCCTGCGCGAGCATTTTCGCGGCGGACAGATTTTTTACGTCTGTCCGCGCATTAAAGACCTGGCGGGAGTGGAGGAGAAGCTCAAGGAAATGGCGCCGGAAGTCAGCATCGTCACCGCCCATGGCCGCATGAGCGCCCGTGAGCTGGAGGACAGAATCACCGCCTTTTATGACGGCAAATATGATGTCCTGCTTTCCACCAGCATTATTGAATCGGGACTCGACATTCCCACGGCGAATACCCTGATCGTGCACCGCGCCGATATGTTCGGGCTTTCCCAGCTTTATCAGATTCGCGGCCGCATCGGGCGTTCCAAGACCCGCGCCTATGCCTATCTCACCCTTCCTCCCGGCCGTATCCTGGCGCCGGCGGCGCAAAAACGGCTGGAGGTGCTGCATAATCTCGACACCCTGGGGGCCGGCTTTACCCTGGCCAGCCATGATCTGGACATCCGTGGCGCCGGGAATCTTCTGGGGTCGGAACAGTCGGGACATATCCGCGAGGTGGGAATCGAACTCTATCAACACATGATCGAGGAAGCCGTGGCCGGGGCCAGGGGCACCGGAACGGAGGAGGGGAAGGTTACATCCCAGGACTGGACCCCGCAGATTACCCTGGGCAGTCCGGTTCTCATCCCCGAGGACTATATCGCCGATCTGGGCTTACGATTAAGCCTCTACCGGCGCATCGCCCGCCTTGTGGATCCGGCGGAAATCGATGCTTTTGCGGTGGAACTCCATGACCGTTTCGGCCCGGTTCCCCAAGAAGTTGAGAACCTTTTCAACATCGTCGCCATCAAGCAGTACTGCCGCAAGGCCGGCGTTGAAAAAGTGGACGCCGGACCCAAGGGAGCCGTTCTTTCTTTCCATAATGATACCTTCGCCAATCCTTCCGCTTTGGTGGAATTCATCGCCACCCAGGCCGGGACGGTCAAACTTCGCCCCGACCACAAGCTGGTCTATCGCCGCGACTGGAGCGATCCCCAGGTGCGGCTTAAGGGGGTTCAGTACCTCATGCGCCGTATAAGCGAGGTGGCCGCCGCTTCTCCGGAGGAAAAGGAGGGGGCCGGGGAGTAGGCGAACTCCCGCCTTATAGACTCTGCTGATTACGGGAGCCGCTCTAGGGAATCGTGAAGTCTTCTTTCGCGCGCTCGAACAGGCTGGAGGCCGTGTCTTCGGGCCTGAGGGTCGCTACTCCCACCTGTAGCCAGATCCCGATGGGAACCGGGTGTTCCTTCTCGCCCACGTTTACGGCGAACTCCGTGTGCAGGAGAACGCTGGCAATACGGCTAGCCACCACTCTGGCCTCTTCTTCGGAAGTCCCGGGAAGCAGGACGACGATCTGGTTTTCATCAAACTGCGTGGCTATATCCTCGACCCGGATCATGGCCGTGATCCACTCACAGACCTGACGGAAAACAGAGAGGCCCGCTTCATCGCCAAAGTTTTCCTTGATGCCGCTGATATTCTCGATTGCAAAACGAAACAGAGAAAAATGTTTCCCCCATTGGAGGGATTCCGCGGTGCGCCGAATCAAATGGGCATTGAAAAAATCATGGGTATAGAGACCCGTCAGGTCATCGCGCGTGCCCTCCTGAAGGGTGGAAGCCAAGGCCTCGTGGATATCCCAGCGGGTTTTCTGGCGCCGTACCAGGGTAAGGATGCCGACCTGTAATTCATCGGGCTGAATGGGCCGGATCAGAACATTGCTGACGCCGTTACGGTAGGGGATGGGCGGTTCTTCAAAGGTATCGGCCTCGGCTATCATCAGGACCGGGAGATTGAACAGCCTGTGATTATTGCGGATATGAATGCACAGATTTAAGGCTTCTTCCGTATCCCGGCCGGGGAAAAGAATCAGGGCATCGAATTTGTCGGAAATCAGCCTTTCCTGAGCGGCGAGAGCATTCTTCGCAAGTGTGACGTCGTATCCCGACTCCAGGGTGCTTTCGACGATTTCCCGGTCTTCCCCCTGATCGCCTACCACCAGAACCCTGTATTGCCGCGTTTCAAGGTTCTGATCGAGAACACCATTGATATCCTGGCCGAACTCCCGCGCCGTCATGGCCCTGTAATGCAGGTCGGAATACATGTTGGCCAGTCTCACCAGGGGCCGTATACGGGCGAGGAGGATTTCATCGCTGACCGGGCCGATCACAATATCGTCGACGCCGATGGCGTAACAGCGGCGGCGCAGCGCCGGAGAGGGGTCCATAGCCTGGACGACTATGGGAATATGCGCCGTGTCGGGATCATTCTTCAGGCTGTCGGCGAGGTCACAGGCCTGTTCGCCGTCGCCGCTTGTGGACATAAAGACCAGATCGGGATGTTCTTCCCCGATCACCTTTTCGATGGCCACCGAATAACTGTCGCTGATGGCGGCGAAATCCTGTTTGGCGAAGAAGGAACAGAGATGGGATATCTGGGCTGGATCTTCCCCGAGAATGAGTATGCGAGCGATGTATTGGGTCATGTCACGTTGTTTCCGTGCCTTTTTTCCGATGAAAGGTGCGCCGGAATGTGCCCCAGAAAACCGCCACATAGTATGGAAGGCCAGGTACTTAAGCAAAGTTAATAAGAAACGATTTTATATTTTCCGTTTTTGACGGTTCCCATTTCTACCATATCCGCCCCCCCTGTTATCTCCATGTGGGGATCAGTCGCGCCGGGTCTCCACCTTTTCAAGGGCTTCCTTGTGGTCGCCTATCAGTTCTATATGGGAAAAGTCCGCCGTATCGGGAAGCTTCATATGAAATTCGTCAATTTCATTTACCCGCATGGTTCCAGGTCCGGTCACAAGGCCAAGGACATGGCCGCCGGCGCTGCGGTCGGCGTCAAGAAAATGAAAGTGGAAACCGGTCACATTCAGGCCTGCCATATAATCGGGGGCACGAAACCCGACGAGAGTTCCGGCTACATTCACGAATTCAAAGACTGCTTGTTCCTCAATGACATGGGCCAGTTTTTCGTAGGGTTTGTGTTGCGCCGGGACGCTTCTCGCCCTCAAGGACTTAAAAACACCATCCAGCCGATAGGCCTGGAAAGCGTTGCGGTTTGAAACGGAGTTGTCGAGAAAACCGATTAATTTTTTGAAGCTAAGCCCTTCGGAAACAGGCAAGGCCTCTTCCGCCTCGAAGAAGGTTACAACCGCGAAAGGTGTTTTTTCTTCCGCCGTAACCATACGGGCTTTTCCGTCCATTCCCACCCGGTAAAAGGCTCCGTCCATGGCAACCATCTCGCCATCCAGATGGTTGAACGTGCCCAACCCCATATCGCCTTGGCGTGACAGTTCGCCAATGGTCATCTCACCGTCATAGAGGCCCTGGAGCAGGGCGTTGATGGTGGAATATTGGAAGATGGCCTCCACGCGTTCCTGCGCTTGAGGAGAGGCGGCGAAGAAGAAACAGGCAAGAAAGCCCACGGTTACGACGAATCTCACTGGGATAGTGGAAAGGAAAGACACGGTTTTTCTCCGAAAAGTCTCTTTTCGCAACGAAATCTAAACTTTACCTAGGATATAGAATTCGGCGTCTCAGTGTACTACGGCCTGATTCATGAAAGGAAAGATGTGGGAAACGTGGATTTTTCGGAATTAAAAGCGCTTGTGATCGATGACGACGAAGTCATGGTCAAAGTCACCACCACGATTCTTCGTTCTCTTGGAATTTCCCATATTCATTCAGCTTCCGACGGGTCCGAGGCCTTTGCCAAGCTCAGGCAGACTTCCTTTGACTTGGTTGTCTGTGACTGGCTGATGGTGCCCATGAACGGTATCGAATTCTGCCGTATGGTGAGGTTTTCCGAAGACAGTCCGAATCATCAAATTCCCATCCTCATGCTGACTTCGCAAAGTCAGCCTCATCACGCCGAACAGGCCAGGGACGCGGGCGTTTCCGGCTTTATCGTGAAGCCGCCCTCGCAAAAGGTAATCAATGCAAATCTTCATGCGATTTTTGGTGACCCCAGGCTGTTCATCCTGGAAGAATCTTTTCGCGGGCCTGACCGTCGGATAGTCGATGCCGAACCGCCTGGCTCCGAACGGCGAAAAAATTTAAAGCCGGAGTAATTTCACTGTTGATCCGGAGATTTCCTCCGTAATGAATTGAAAGGACTGGTTGCTCCATATACGCTCAAAAAATATTTAACAAGATTTTATAAGGAAAAATTAAATGCCTGATAGAGAGGCGGAAAGAATACGCGTTCTCGTCGTTGACGATCAAAAGACCATGAGAAAGATCGTCCGCCAGCTGTTAAGTCAGATCGGTATCGAAAACGTTATCGAGGCCGGAAACGGAGAGGAAGCGCTCGATATCCTGAACAGCCCCGGTGTTCCCGATCCCGATGTGGTCATATGCGATCTTCACATGGACAAGATGGACGGCACCGAGCTTCTCAACCACATGCGGCGGGAGGAAGGACTTAAAGAGCGTATGATCCCGGTGCTCATTCTGACCGGCGACGGCGATGATCTCATCCATGAGGTGACGCGGCAGGTGGGCGCCACCAAGGTTCTGACAAAACCCATTTCCGCCCCCGATCTGCAACGGGAAATCGAGGAAGCCGTCGGCTTCACTCTCGATTCCTGAGTTCTCACACTGAAAAGGTCCGCACCCTGAAAGGGAAAGAAAATGAGAAATAAATTCGTTGCCGGAATTATCGTTCTGGCCGTTCTCATCGCCACCGACGTAACCCTGGACAAGGTCGCCATCTCCGCTACTTCCGGCGAAGGAGGGCTTTATGGGCTGACCATGGGGAACCCGAAAGGTTTCGAGACCGACCATGCCCTTAAACTTGGGGAAGTCACCCTCGCCATAGATACCGCTTCTCTCGCCGAAGACACGGTTACGGTAAAGAAAATCCGCATCATCGCGCCCGAAATCACCCATGAAATAGGCGCCAGCGGCAGCAATCTCGACGCCATCCAGCGTAATGTGGATTCCTATCTTGGCGGCGGCGGCAATGAAAAGGCAGCCTCCGAAGGCGGGGAAAAGAAGCTGGTAATCGAAAACCTCGTCATCAAGAACGGCAAGGTGAATGTGAGCGCCTCTGTTCTTGGCGGCAAAACAATGACCACCCCCTTGCCCGATCTTCACCTCACCGATATTGGCAAGAAGGATGACGGCGCCACGCCGGGAGAAGTGGCCAAGGAAATCCTCGGCACCATCCAACGAAGCGCCGGCAAGGCCGTGGCCACGCTTGACCTTGGCGGTGTTGCCGATACCGTGGAGAAAGGCCTCGGTGGAGCCAAAGACACCCTCACCGAAGGCGTGGGAAAAGCCGGAGAAGCCCTGAAGGGACTCTTGGGTAATTAATCCGGGGGTAATTAATCCGGGACAATAAGACGAGTAAAATGCCCGGTTGTTTGACGACCGGCCCCTCAGGCTGTAAAGCGGGCCCTTAAATCCGGTTGAGGGGCCCCCAACGCAGGGGGGGCGCTTCCCCCGGAATCCATCCCGGTTGCTGTTGAAAAGCCGAATATTTTTTTACGAGAATCCCATGCGTAGCCTTCTGCTTGTCATTTGCTCCAGCATCCTCGCCATCCTTGTCTGTGAGGGGCTTCTGCGCCTTGCCCTGGGCGATATCCTGGCGGCCGGCCCCGATGTGCTGAACAAGCGCAGCCTCACCTACGCGCCGAATATGCATCTCAGGTTCAAATATCTTGAATGGGACGTGAACGTAGACACCAACGAACTGGGATTCAGGGAGACGCTGGACCTCGACACAGCCGAGAAAGTGGTTCTCTTTCTGGGAGATTCATTCACCGAGGGCTGGGGCGTGGAAGCCGGCAAGACCTATTCCGCCAGGGTAGGGGAGAGCCTTTCACAGGGAACGCCACGTATGGGCACCTATAACGCCGGAATCGCGGAGCTGGATCCGGTTTCTTATTTTAAAAACTATGTGGCTTTCTTTGAATCCGTGCCCGCCGTCTGTTTCGTCGGCATGGGGCTGTTTCTTGGCAACGATATCGTCCCGGATCAGTCACTTTCGCTTTCCCGACTCGAAAATCTGACACAAGAGCAGATCGAGAACCCCACTCCCACGCCGCCACGTCTAGGATTCATGACAAGGAGCAAACGGTTTCTGGCGCAGCATTCGGCCATCTACATGGCCGTCAACAGAATCGTGAAATCCAACTTCAAGGTAGCGCAATTCCTGTCACGCCTGGGTCTGGTGGATATTGGCAATAATGTGGTCACTGCGGGAAAAGGCCTTTACCAGGGGCCTGCCTATGACAAGGACATTGAATTCACCGCTGATATCATTCGCGTTTTGCACGACAGGGTAACGGCAAAAGGTATTCCCTTCGCCGTCTATATTTTCCCCGCCCGCGAACAGGTAAACCCGCAGGCGTGGAAAACCTTTAAGGAACTCCTTCACGCCAAAGAGGAATACCGGCTCTACGCCAATGAGTACATGGCCGAAGCTCTGCGCCACCGCCATGTTACGGTTTATGATCTCACCGGGACTTTCCTTGAGGCATCGCGGGGGGGTGAGGAAAAGCTCTATTTCGAGATGGACCCCCATTGGAACCCCAGAGGGCATGAAGTGGCGGCCGAGTTCATCGCCGGCACGGTTCAGTGTAAACAATGATTTTTAACAGGACACAGGAGAAGGCGCGGCATGTGGGGCAAGGTTAAATCTTTCCTTTTCGAGCGCGAAGGCCGCGCCGAAAACGAATCCGGGCATTCCTCCGAGGAATTGCATATAGCCGCCTGCGCCCTCCTCGCCGAAGCCGCCCTGATTGACGGGAGCTATGACGAGGAAGAGGCGGCGCGCATCGTCGATCTGGCCCAGCGTCATCTCGGTCTTGATGCCGAATCGGCGCATAATCTTCTCGAGGAAGCCTTAAAGCGCGCCCGCCAGGCCGTGGATGTACATGCCTTCATCAGCCCCCTGATGAAGAATTTCGATCACCAGCAACGGGTGATTCTGGTGGAGATGTTGTGGGACGTGGTCTACGCCGACGGCGAACTGCATGACTATGAAGCCAATCTGATGCGCCGCGTCGCCGGATTGCTGTATATTTCGGATCAGGAAAGCGGCGCCGCGCGCAAGCGGGTTCTGGAACAGACGGAGTAGGGGGCCGACTCTAGTCGCGCATGTTCACGTATTGTAGGGGCTGCTCGGGCTCCATTTCCTTGACCAGCGAAATCACCGCCTGAAGATCGTCCCGCTTCTTGCCCGATATCCTCACTTCTTCTCCCTGGATCGCGGCCTGAACTTTGAGTTTCTTCGCCTTGATGGCCTTGACGATCTGTTTGGCCATATCGGCGGAAACGCCCTGACGGATGGTGACTTTCTGGCGCAGCGTGCCGCCGGAGGCCTGTTCCGGGGTGAGATATTCCATCACCCCCGCAGGAACTCCGCGCCGCGTCAGGTGAGTCTTCAGTAATTCGTGCATCTGCCGCAGCTTCATATCGTCATCGGCGATGATGGTAAGGCTCTCGTCATCGCGGTCGATGGTGCAGTTACTGTCCTTGAAATCAAAGCGCTGGGTGATTTCCCGGCGCATGCCGTTGAGGGCGTTATCCACTTCCGCGAGATCGGCGCGCGAAACAATGTCGAATGAGGGCATATTGCGAGTTCTCCGTCAGGGGCGGTCCGGTGGAAAGGCGGGGGCGGCGATGAGGCGATGACAGGTCTAGCTTTTTTCGCCTTCCTTGCCAATAAGCCTTCCGGCATCGGTTACATTGACCTTGTAAAATCCGGGACAGAACTCGTTGATTTCAATCCATCGGGATTTCTCGCATTCCCCGAGCGTACGCCAAAGCAGGCAATCATCGGAAAGGGATTTAACCGCGATGTCGCCGGACATGACGAGAAGTTCCAGCAGTAATCTTTGTTGAGGCAGAATATCGTTCACGGATCTTTCCCCCTTTGGTATTATTATTAATGGGGCTGACATAGATAAGGAATTTTCCTTATGAATGTCAGATGGTTAGCAAGAG
>CAYZWF010000006.1:0-68795 GCA_964482135.1 uncultured Rhodospirillaceae bacterium | reverse complement strand
GAGAACCGGTCATGCACTAACATTCGAACTGGACCACTCAAGAGGGGCTGGTCAACGGGCTTAATGGCTTTTTTCCCGTTTACGGTTAATATTTATCGTTAATCTTGTGTTAGTGGAATATGAGGCATCCTTTGCAACGTGGCTGGCAGGGGACAGGAAGGGGCTTCCCATATGAATATCCACGAATACCAGGCCAAGCAAATCCTCGACAAATTCGGGGTCGCCGTTCTGCGCGGCGGCGTCGCCTACACGCCGTCCGAGGCCAAAGGAGTGGCTAAGGAGATGGGCGGCGATCTGTGGGTGGTGAAGGCCCAGATTCATGCCGGCGGCCGCGGCAAGGCCGGCGGCGTCAAGGTGGTCAAATCCCTCGGCGATGTGGAGAAAACCGCCAAGGAACTGTTGGGCAAGACCCTGATGACCCATCAGACCGGCCCCAAGGGCAAGGAGGTCAAGCGCGTCTTCGTGGAAGAAGGCTGCGCCATCGCCTCGGAGCTTTATCTGGGCATGCTTATCGACCGCGAGACCGGCTGTGTCACCATTCTCGCCTCCACCGAAGGCGGCGTGGAAATCGAGGAAGTGGCCCGCAAATCGCCGAAGAAGATTCTTAAAGTAGCCATTGATCCGCTGGTGGGCATGCAGCCCTATTACGCCCGCAAAATTGCCTCAGGGCTGGGCCTCGGGGCTAAGACCGGCGGCGCGCTGGTGAAGTTCCTGCTTGCCATGTACCGCGCCTTTACCGAACTCGATTGCAGCCAGATCGAAATCAACCCCCTGGTGATAACCAAGGATGAGGCCGTCATCGCGCTGGACGCCAAGATCAATTTCGACGACAACGCCCTGTTCCGCCACAAGGACGTGGAGGAGCTGCGCGACGAGGACGAGGAAGACCCGGCCGAGCGCGAGGCCGAACGCCACAGCCTCAACTACATCAATCTCGACGGTAATATCGGCTGTATGGTGAACGGCGCCGGCCTGGCCATGGCCACCATGGACATTATCAAGCTTTCCGGAGGCGAGCCCGCCAACTTCCTGGACGTGGGCGGCGGCGCCACCCGCGAGCGCGTCACCGTGGCCTTCAAGCTGATTCTTTCCGACCCCAATGTGGAAGGCGTCATGGTCAACATCTTCGGCGGCATCATGCGCTGTGACGCCATCGCCGACGGTATCGTGGCGGCGGCCCGCGAAGTGGACGTGCATGTGCCGCTGGTGGTGCGGCTGGAAGGCACCAATGTGGATCTGGGAAAGAAGATTCTCGCCGATTCCGGCCTCGCCATCATCCCCGCCGAAACCATGGCCGATGCCGCCGAGAAGATTGTCCAGGCCGTGAAGGAGGCGTCGTGATGGCGGTTCTGGTTAATTCCAAGACGAAAGTGATCTGCCAGGGCTTCACCGGCTCCCAGGGCACCTTCCATTCCGAACAGGCCATTGCGTACGGCACCAAGATGGTGGGCGGGGTGACGCCGGGCAAGGGCGGCACCACCCATCTCGACCTGCCGGTCTTCGACACGGTGGCCGAAGCGGTTAAGAAGACCAAGGCCAATGCCAGCGTCATCTATGTGCCGCCGCCTTTCGCCGCCGACGCCATCCTCGAGGCCGTCGATGCCGGTGTCGAGCTTGTCGTCTGTATCACCGAAGGCATTCCCGTTTACGATATGGTGCGGGTGAAACGGGTTCTGGGAACCTCCACCTCGCGCCTGGTGGGGCCTAACTGTCCCGGCGTCATCACCCCCGACCAGTGCAAGATCGGCATCATGCCGGGCCATATTCATAAAGCCGGCAAGGTGGGCATCGTGTCGCGTTCCGGCACCCTGACCTATGAGGCGGTGGCCCAGACCAGCGCCGTGGGGCTGGGCCAGTCCACCTGTATCGGCATCGGCGGCGACCCCATCAACGGCACCAATTTCATAGACTGTCTGGAGCTTTTCCTCGGCGATAAGGACACGCAAGCCATCGTCATGATCGGCGAGATCGGCGGCTCGGCGGAAGAAGACGCCGCCGCGTTCCTCAAATCATCCAAGGTCAAGAAACCGGTGGCCAGCTTCATCGCCGGCCGCACCGCCCCTCCGGGGCGGCGCATGGGCCACGCCGGAGCCATCATTTCGGGCGGCAAGGGCGGCGCCGACGACAAAATCGAATGCCTGAGAAGCGCCGGTGTGGCGGTCTCGGAATCACCGGCTGATATCGGCACCACCATTCTTGCCGCCATCAAGGGCTGATCCTTAGACGCCCAAGAGCCAAGAGATCAGAGAGCCAAGAGAACCGTTATGGATGCAAAACGTCACCCCACATCCTTCCTCAACGGAGTAAACGCCACCTTCGTGGCCGAACTCTATGGCAAGTATCTCAGCGACCCCGCTTCGGTGGACCCCGAATGGACGGCCTTTTTCACCTCTCTCGGCGATGATGCCGCCACCCTGAGCCAGGAATTACGCGGCGCCAGCTGGGCCCCCAGCCAGGCTCAGGTCATCGGCACCATGGACGGACGGGGCGAGGCCGCGGAAGCTAGCGCCGTAGCTCCGGCGGAAGTTCTGGACAACGAGGCGGCGCGCGCCGCGACGCTGGATTCCATCCGCGCCCTGATGCTGATTCGCGCCTTCCGCGTACGCGGGCACCTTATCGCCCGTCTCGACCCCCTTCAGCTCGACGCCCGGGTCTATCACCCCGAGCTTGACCCTTATACCTACGGGTTTATCGAAGAAGACTATGACCGCGAAATCTTCATCAATTATGTGCTGGGGCTGGAAACGGCGACCCTGAACCAGATTATGGAGGTTCTTCAGGGCACCTATTGCAGCAGCATCGGGGTGGAATTCATGCATATCCAGGAGCCCGACGAAAAGGCCTGGATTCAGAAGCGCATCGAAAGCATCCACAACCAGACCCATTTCACCGAAAAGGGCAAGCGGGCCATCCTCGAGCGCATCACTGAGGCCGAGGGAATCGAGAAATTCCTCGACCGCAAATATACCGGCACCAAACGTTTCGGCCTCGACGGCGGTGAATCGGCGATGCCCGCCCTTGAGCAAATCCTCAAGAAAGGCGGACAGTTGGGCCTGAAAGAGGTGGTCCTGGGCATGCCTCACCGCGGCCGCCTCAATGTGCTGACAAACGTCATGTGCAAGCCCTTCGCCGCCCTGTTCTCGGAATTCCAGGGTAATTCCGCCAATCCCGACGACATCCAGGGTTCCGGCGACGTCAAATACCACCTCGGCACCTCCGCCGACCGTGATTTCGACGGCCATCCGGTGCATCTCTCGCTGACCGCCAATCCCTCCCATCTCGAGGCCGTGAACTCGGTGGTGCTGGGCAAGGTGCGGGCCAAACAGATGCAGGGCGCGGACGTGGAAGGGCTGGACGCCGGACGCAACCAGGTCATGGGTCTGTTGCTGCACGGTGACGCCGCCTTCGCCGGACAGGGGTTGGTGCCCGAGGCCCTCGACCTGTCCCAACTCAAGGGCTACCGCACCGGCGGCACCATCCATTTCATCGTCAACAACCAGATCGGCTTTACCACCAGCCCCGGCTATTCCCGCTCCTCGCCCTATTGCTCGGATATCGCCAAGGCCGTTCAGGCTCCCATTTTCCATGTCAACGGCGACGACCCGGAAGCGGTGGTCCATGTGGCCCGCATCGCCATCGAATTCCGCCAGAAATTCAGCAGCGACGTGGTCATCGACATGATCTGTTACCGCCGTTTCGGCCATAACGAAGGCGACGAGCCGGCCTTTACCCAGCCCCATATGTACAAGCGTATCGGCGGCCACCCCTCGGTGCGGGAACTCTATGCCCAGCAGCTTGCCGCCGAGGGCGTGGTGAGCAAGGAGGACGGTGACAAGCTGGTGGCGGACTTCCAGGTAAAACTGGAACAGGAGTTCGCCGCCGCCGCCACCTACAAGCCCGACAAGGCGGACTGGCTGGAGGGCACCTGGAGCGGGATCGAGACCGCCCGCGCCGAGGCCCACCGCGGCAAGACGGCGGTCCCCGTAAAAACCCTGAAGAAAATCGGCCGCAAGCTGACCGAGGCGCCAGAGACCTTCAACCTGCACCCCAAGATCACGCGCCAGAACGCCGCCAAGCGAAAACGCATTGAAAGCGGCGAGGGCATCGACTGGGCCACGGGTGAAGCGCTGGCCTTCGGGACGTTGCTGGCCGAGGGCACGCCGGTGCGGCTCTCCGGCCAGGATTGCGGCCGCGGCACCTTTTCCCAGCGCCACGCCGTTTTCATCGACCAGAAAAGCGAAAATCGTTTCATACCCCTCAACAACCTTGACGAAAGCCAAGCCTATTTCGAGGTCATCGACAGCCCCCTCTCGGAGGCCGGAGTTCTGGGATTCGAATACGGCTATACCCTTACCGAGCCCCACACCCTGGTTCTGTGGGAGGCCCAGTTCGGCGATTTCGCCAACGGCGCCCAGGTCATCATCGACCAGTTCATCACCACCGGAGAATCAAAATGGCTGCGCATGTCGGGGCTGGTGATGATGTTGCCCCACGGCTTCGAGGGCCAGGGACCGGAACATTCCTCGGCCCGTATCGAGCGCTATCTCCAGCTCTGCGCCGAGGACAATATCCAGGTCGCCAACTGTACTACTCCGGCCAGTCTGTTCCATATCCTGCGCCGCCAGATGCGCCGCCCCTTCCGCAAGCCTTTGGTTATCTTCACGCCCAAATCGCTGTTGCGGAACAAGCTTTGCGTTTCCAGCCTCAAAGAAATGGGGACGGGAAGCTCTTTCCACCGGGTCTTGTACGATAACGAGAAACTGTGCGCCGATTCCAAAGTCAAGCGCGTGGTCCTGTGTTCGGGCAAGGTCTATTACGACCTGTTCGCCGAACGCGCCCAACGCAAGGCCAAGGACATCTTCTTCCTGCGCCTCGAACAGCTGTACCCCTTCCCGGCCAAGGCGCTGACCACCGAGCTGTCGCGATTCCCCAAGGCCAGCGTGGTGTGGTGCCAGGAAGAACCGAAAAACATGGGCCCCTGGACCTTCATGGCGCCGCGCATCGAAGAAGTCATGAGCGATATCGGCATGAAGCAGAAGCGCCTGATCTATGCCGGAAGACGGGAAGCCGCCTCGCCCGCCACCGGACTCATGAGCCGCCACAAACAGGAACAAGAGCAGCTGGTTGACGAGGCCCTGACGCTCCAGCAAAAGAAACACCCATAAGGGGGAAAGAACATGGCGACGGAAATCACGGTACCCACGCTCGGCGAATCGGTAAGTGAAGCCACGGTAGCCGAATGGGCCAAGTCCCAGGGCGATGCCGTGGAAGCGGACGAGACGCTGTTGGTGCTGGAGACCGACAAGGTCTCGCTGGAAGTCTATGCCCCGACCTCTGGCGTGCTCAGCGAAATCCGCGCCGAAACCGGCGCCGAAGTGGAGGTGGGCGCGGTGTTGGGCGTTATCGACGGCGATGCCTCCGCCGCCAAACCCAAGAAGGATGGCGGCAAGGCCCCCGTCAACGAGGAAACCAAGGCCGCCCCCGTAACCGCCGCCCCTGCGCCCGCGCCTGCCCCCGCACCGACCCCTGAAGCGGAAAAGGGCGGGGAGGCGCTTGCCCTGTCGCCGGCGGTGCGCAAGCTGGTGGAGGAGAACAATGTCGACCCGTCGGCCATTACCGGCAGCGGCAAGGACGGCCGCCTCACCAAGGGCGACGTGCTGGCTTATCTGGAAAACCGCGAGGCGGCCTCGGCCCAACCCACCCCCGCCCCCGCCCCCGCGCCTGCCCCCGAATCCGTGGGAGAAGCGGCAGCCCCCGCGGTAGCGGGACCGAGGGAAGAACGGGTGCGTATGTCGCGGCTGCGTCAGCGCATCGCCGAGCGCCTGAAGGAGGCCCAGAATACGGCGGCCATGCTCACCACCTTCAACGAGGTGGACATGACCAACCTGTTGGCCGTGCGTAAGCAGTACCGCGAAGACTTCGAGAAGAAACACGGGACACGCCTCGGCTTCATGTCATTTTTTGCCAAGGCGGCCATTGTGGGGCTGAAGGAAATTCCCGCCGTCAACGGTGAGATCGACGGCAACGAAATCATCTATAAGAACTATTACAATATCGGTATCGCCGTGGGCTCGCCCCAGGGGCTGGTGGTGCCGGTGGTGCGCGACGCCGACCGTCTCAGCTTTGCCGGATTCGAAGCCGCCCTTTACGAGTTCGCGCTCAAGGCCCGCGACGGCAAGCTCTCCATGGATGATCTCTCCGAGGGCACCTTTACCATTTCCAATGGCGGCATTTACGGGTCGCTCATGTCCACGCCCATCCTCAACGCCCCGCAATCGGCCATTCTCGGCATGCATAAGACACAGCCGCGCCCCGTGGCCGTGGGCGACAAAGTGGAAATCCGTCCCATGATGTATCTGGCGCTGTCCTACGACCACCGCATCATCGACGGACGCGAGGCCGTGACCTTCCTGGTCAGGGTCAAGGAATGTATCGAAGACCCGCAACGTATCCTGCTCGATATGTGAGCGGCGGACGCGGCTGATAAGGGAAGAGAAAACAGATGGCAACGGCAAAGAAGAAGGCACCGGATGATTCCGGCGCGCAAACCGACGGCCCCTTCGACCTGGTAATTATCGGCGGCGGGCCGGGGGGCTATGTATGCGCCATCCGCGCCGCCCAGCTGGGCCTCAAGACGGCCTGTGTGGAATCCCGGGGCGCTCTGGGCGGCACCTGTCTCAACGTGGGCTGTATCCCGTCGAAAGCGCTGTTGCAGTCTTCGGAGCTGTTCGAGGAAGCCGCCCATGGCCTGGGCGGACATGGCATCAAGACCGGTAAGGTGGCGCTCGACCTCAAAGCCATGATGGGGCGCAAGAACAAGGTGGTGGAAGACCTCACCCAGGGCATCGAGTTCCTGTTCAAGAAAAACAAGATCGCCTATGTGAAGGGCACCGGAACCCTGGTCAGTGGTGGCGGCAAGGTGAAGGTGAGCCTCGGCGGCGGCGGAACCAAGACTCTGACCACCAAGAACATCGTCGTTGCCACCGGCTCCGAGGTGACGCCCCTTCCCGGCATTGCCATCGACGAAAAACGCATCGTCTCTTCCACCGGGGCGCTGGAACTGAAAGCCGTGCCCAAACATCTGGTGGTGGTGGGCGGCGGCGCCATTGGTCTCGAGCTGGGCTCGGTATGGCGGCGTCTGGGGGCCAAGGTGACGGTGGTGGAATTCCTCGACCGTATCGTGCCCCTGATGGACCTGGAACTGGGCAAACAGTTTAAGAAGATACTCGAAAAACAGGGCATGACCTTCAAGCTCTCCACCAAGGTGACGGCGGCCAAGACCAGCGCCAAGGGCATCAATCTGACCCTGGAGCCCGCAGCCCCTGGAAAAAAAGGAGGGGGCAAGGCCGAGAAACTCACCGCCGATATCGTGCTTTCCGCCATCGGGCGGCGGCCGCGCACCGCGGGCGTGGGGCTGGAGGAGGCGGGGGTTGAACTGGACGAACAGGGCCGCATCAAGACCGATTCCCATTTCAAGACCAACGTGGAGGGCGTCTACGCCATCGGCGACGTCATCGCCGGGCCCATGCTGGCCCATAAGGCCGAGGATGAGGGTGTGGCGGTGGCTGAAATCCTCTCCGGGCAGAGCGCCCATGTGAATTACGACGTGATCCCAGGCATCGTCTATACCTGGCCCGAAGTGGCCGCCGTGGGCAAGACCGAGGAAGAACTCAAAGAAGCAGGAATCGCCTATAACGTGGGCAAGTTCCCCTTCTCCGCCAACAGCCGCGCGCGATGCACCGGGGAAAGCGACGGGCTGGTGAAGATCATCGCCGACAAGAAAAGCGACCGTGTGCTGGGCGTCCATATCATCGGCCCCGACGCCGGGACCCTGATTCACGAGGCGGTGGCGGTGATGGAATTCGGCGGCTCGGCCGAGGATATCGCCCGCAGCTGTCACGGCCACCCCACCCTGTGCGAGGCGGTCAAGGAAGCGGCCCTGGATGTGGACGGCCGGGCGCTGCATATGTGAACCAGTTTTCACCTGATACGCTTCACCGACACGCAGCAACGGGATTATGCGCAAACACTTAAGACGGCTGTTGCTGCGAATTCTCGGCTATGGGCTGTTGGCCCTGGGCGTGGCGGGCCTGTTTCTGCCCATCCTTCAGGGCGTCCTGTTTATTCTTCTCGGGCTGTTCGTCCTTGCCGTGGAGGAGCCCTGGGCGGGAAGGTTGTTGGAGCGGCTGGAACGACATCACCCCAAGCTGGGGCACAGAATCGCCGAAATCAGAGAAAAAAGCCGGGCCTGGATGGAAGGCAACAACAAATCGTGAGTGCGGCGCGGTTTCTTATTCCTCGCTTTTCCGGCTCTTAATTTCTCGCTCTGGGATGGGCGGCGCGATAGACGCCGCGCAGATGTTCGGCATCCACGTCCGTATAGCGCTGGGTGGTGGCGAGCGAGGCATGACCGAGAAGCTCCTGGATGGCGCGCAAGTCTCCGCCCCCGGCCAGTAAATGGGTAGCGAAGCTGTGGCGCAGGGCGTGGGGGGTGGCGGTTTCCGGTAGGCCCAGCAGGGGCCGCAGCTCGCGCAGGCGTTTCTGCGCCATGGCCGCCTGCAGGCGCTTGCCGCGCAGGCCCACAAACAGGGGGTCACCGGGGCCGTATTCGAAGGGACAGGCGGCGAGATAGTCCTGCAGCGCCTTTTTCACCACGGGCAGCACCGGCACCACGCGCTGTTTACCGCCCTTGCCGTCAATGGTCATGCGGTCGCTCTGCGGCATATGGCGGCGGTCGAGCCCCAGCGCCTCGCCGATACGCAGGCCGCAACCATAGATGAGGGTGAACAAGGCGAGGTCGCGCTTCTCCACCCAGGGCGGACCAAGCCCGTAGGAATCGCCGGTGGCCGCCACCAGATCCACCGCATCCTGGACCTCAAGTGCCTTGGGTACATGATGGGGCAGTTTAGGCGTACGCAGGGAATGAATGGCCGGATTGTGGAGAATATTGCGGCGCTCGAGAAACCGGAAAAACCCCCGCACCACAGACAAAGCGCGGGCCGTGGAGGAAGCCTGTAGGCCCCGCGTCACCCGGCGTGCCAGCCAGGCCCGGAAATCCGCGGCACGCAGATCGGAAAGATGGGCCAGGCCCACCTCACCGCCGAGATGGCCGCCGAGGAATCCGAGAAACCCGTTCAAATCCCGAGCATAGGCGGCCAGGGTATGGGGCGAGGCGCGGCGTTCACTTTCAAGCCAGACCCGCCACGCCGAGACGGCGCCTTGCAGATCGGATGCGAGGAGAGGATCGGGATCGGGGCCGGCTATTGCAGACGGCCGAGCCATGAACGCACACTGCATTCGATGACGCGGGCCAGGAAAGTGAGCAGTTCCTTACCCTGGCGGGCGTGGAATTTACCTTCCTCGCGCGAGCCCAGCGCCAGCAAACCGGTGGAGTCCCTGCCGCCGAATTCGAGCCGGATCAGGGCCTGGGAGCGCACCAGAGACCCCATGCCGCCATATACCGCGGGATCGGCCTCCGTCTCGCCGTCGAGGCGCACCTCGTGGCCGCCATCGAGCAGGCGATTGACGATGCCCGGCGCCAACACCCGCACCCCGGCGGCGGATTCCGCCTCCGCGCTTTCCACGCAGAGAACCACCACATCGAGGCCCAGGATCACCGCAAGGTCGGTGGTGACGAGATGCACCAGATGTTCGAGGCTGCGGGCGGAAAGAAAGGCCAGCACGGCCTCGTGCACCCGCGACTGGCCGGCCATGTTGCCACGGCTGGTGGTCAAAATGTCGTCGTGATCGGTGCGCAGACGTTCGATAATGAAGGCCTGCATGTCCACCACATTGCCGCCCTCGTAACGGGGCGGCGGGGTGAGCGTGCGTAACAGATCGGAATGAGTGGAAAGAAAATCAGGATGAGCGCGGAGATAGTCGGCCACCTCGGCCCCGGTTATGCCATCGGCCTCTGTTGTGGCGGGTGACGGACCGGACTCCTCGGGAGTTCCGGTCTGGTTTCTGGTGGCCGTTTGTTTGCGCCTTTCCATTGATCCTTCTCTGATAGGTGAGACTGTATGTCCCGGTCATGGCATGGCCCCCTTTGACCCGCCGCAACTCTTGAATAGAGTGTAGACCATGCCGCCACGCCATTCCAGTTCATCTAACGCCTCCGGAAAGACCGCCACGGCCCCGCCGCCGCGCCGGGTCCGGGTGCTGTTGCCGCTGCCGCTGGACCGCGCCTACGATTATCTGGACGAGCTGGAGCCCCCGCTTAGCGAAGGCGATTTCGTGCGCGTACCCTTTGCCGGACGCGAACGCACCGGCTGTGTCTGGTCCTGTGATCCCACATCAGAGGGGACCGGGGGCGAAGCGGTGGACGCGAAAAAGCTCAAACAGGTGATCGCCCGCCGCGACGCGCCGCCCCTGCCCGCCGATATCGCCGGTTTCATCGACTGGGCCGCCGCTTATACCTGCGCCCCGCTGGGTTCGGTGCTGCGCATGGCCATGAGCGTGCCCAAGGCCCTCGACCCCGCAGCGGGAATGACGGGCTATGTGCGGGCAAAGACCGCGCCCCAAGACCTGCGCATGACGGCGGCGCGCGTTCGGGTTCTCGATGCGGCAAGTGAACATACACCGCTGGGCGCGGCGGAGCTGGCGCGGCGTGCGGAAAGCGGGGCCGGTGTGGTGCGGGGACTGGCCAAGGCCGGGGCCCTGACCCAGGTGGCTTGTGCGCCGCCAACCCCTTTCGCCGCCCCCGATACCGGGCGGGCGGGACCGTCTCTCTCGGCGGATCAGGAGAGAGCGGCCAGGGAACTGTGCGCCAAGGTGGACGGGGACGGGTTCTCCGTGACCCTGGTGGACGGCGTTACCGGGTCGGGCAAGACGGAGGTTTATTTCGAGGCCGTGGCGGCGGCGCTGAAACGGGGCCGACAGGTGCTGGTTCTGGTGCCGGAGATCGCCCTGGCCGGACAATGGCTGGAACGTTTCACGGAGCGTTTCGGCGTCGCCCCAGCGGTCTGGCATTCGGAGCTGGCGCAGGGTAAGCGGCGGGCCACCTGGCGCGCGGTGGCCAACCATGGCGCGGCAGTGGTGGTGGGCGCGCGTTCGGCCCTGTTCCTGCCCTTTGCCGATCTCGGCCTGATCATCGTCGACGAGGAGCACGAGGCCGCCTACAAGCAGGAAGAAGGGGTCATCTATCACGCCCGTGACATGGCCGTGGTGCGGGGCCGCGAGGCGGCGTGCCCGGTGGTGCTGGTGTCGGCCACGCCGTCCCTGGAAACCACCGTCAATGTGGAGGAAGGGCGCTATGAGCGGGTCCACCTTCCCGACCGCCACGGCGGCGCCATCATGCCCGAGGTGACGGCCATCGACATGCGCAGCCAAGGCCCGGAGACGGGGCAATGGCTGTCCCCGGCCTTGCGTGAAGCCCTGGCGGCTGTTTTCGCGCGCGGCGAACAGGCCATGCTGTTCCTCAACCGCCGCGGCTATGCGCCGCTGACACTGTGCCGCACCTGCGGCCATCGTTTTTCCTGCCCCAACTGTACCGCCTGGCTGGTCACCCACCGCGCGCCGCAGGGTCTTATCTGTCACCATTGCGGCTATCGCCTGCCGCCGCCCGAGTCCTGCCCCCAATGCGGCGGCGAAGACACCCTGGTTACCTGCGGCCCCGGCGTGGAGCGGCTGGCCGAGGAAGCAGGCGGCCTGTTCCCGGACCAGCGGCTCGCCGTCATCGCCAGCGACATGGCGGGCGGAGCGCAAGCCGTGGCGGAGGTTCTCTCGCGGGTACGGGATCATGAGATCGACCTTTTGATCGGCACCCAGATCATCGCCAAGGGTCACCATTTTCCGGGGCTGACCCTGGTGGGCGTGGTGGATGCCGATTTGGGCCTGGCCGGCGGTGACCTGCGCGCCGCGGAACGCACCTTTCAGCTTCTCCACCAGGTGGCGGGGCGCGCGGGGCGGGAATCGCGGCCGGGCAGGGTTTTTCTCCAGACCTATATGCCCGAACACCCGGTCATGGAAGCGCTGGTCTCGGGCCAACGTGACGCCTTTCTCGAAGCCGAGGCGGAACAACGACAATCTTTTGCCCTGCCGCCCTTCGGACGGCTGGCGGCGGTCATCGTTTCCGGCCGTAACGCCGCGGCGGTGGAGGCCACGGCCCGAAATCTGCGCCGCGCCGCACCGCATATAAAAGAGGTGGAAATTCTCGGCCCCGCACCGGCGCCGCTGACCGTTCTTCATGGCCGCACACGCTGGCGTTTGTTATTGAAGGCGCCACGCCGCAGCAACGTGCCGGGGCTGATGAAAAGCTGGCTGGGAGCCATAAAAATCCCCACCCATGTGCGGGTGCGCATCGATATTGACCCCTACAGCTTTCTTTAACCGTCGCCTCGAAAAAGACTGTCGCTGTGCCTTAGAGCGTGAGTCCGGTTGCAACGGCAATAAGGCTATGTTAGGTATCGCTGGCTTTGCCCTAAGGGGTTCCCCCGCTATGGGGCATTTTTGTTTATATTCAATGAGTTAGCTCTCCACCCCTGGGAATATCAGAGGGAAGTGTCGGGGGAGAAAAGGGGACCACGTCAGGTGTCATCCGGAGCCTCAGGTCAATCACAGATTTCCCTGCGTTACGCCGCCGCCCTGTTCGATCTTGCCGAAGAGGGCAAGGTTCTGGACGCGGTGGAGGATGATCTTCGCAGTATCGAGGCCATGATCGCCGGCTGTGATGACCTTGCCCGCCTGTTGCGCAGCCCGGTTCTCGCGCGCGAGGACCAGGGAAAAGCGCTGGCGGCGGTTCTCCACAAAGCCAAAATCAGCGACCTGACCCAGCGTTTCGTGGCCGTGGTCGCCAGCAATCACCGTCTTTTCTCCCTGTCCGCCATCATCGGCGCTTTTTTCGCCCTGTTGGCCGAAAAGCGCGGCGAGATGAGCGCCGAGGTGACCTCCGCCAAAGCCCTGAGCGAGGCTCAGGTGAAGTCTCTCAAGAGCGCCCTGAAAAAGGGCGTGGGACAGGACGTCAGCGTTAACCAGACAGTGGATGAGTCGATTATCGGCGGCCTGATCGTTCGTATCGGATCGCGCATGCTCGACAGCTCACTGCGCACCAAACTGCAAAACCTACAGCTCGCCATGAAGGGAATTGGTTGATGGAAATCCAAGCCGCGGAAATTTCTTCCATACTCAAGCAACAGATCGCCAACTTCGATACCGACACCGACATATCGGAAGTGGGCCAAGTGCTTTCCGTGGGAGACGGCATCGCCCGCGTCCACGGGCTAGATAACGTCCAGGCCGGTGAAATGGTTGAATTCCCCGGCGGTATCAAGGGCATGGCGCTCAACCTGGAAACCGATAATGTGGGCGTCGTTATTTTCGGCACCGACCGCACCATCAAGGAAGGCGACACCGTCAAGCGCACCGGCGCCATCGTCGAGGCCCCGGTGGGCAAGGGCCTTCTCGGCCGCGTCCTTGACGGGCTCGGCAATCCCATCGACGGCAAGGGCCCGCTCAGCGACGTCAAGATGAGCCGCGTCGAGGTCAAGGCGCCGGGCATCATCCCCCGCAAATCGGTGCATGAGCCGGTACAGACGGGATTGAAGGCCATCGACAGCCTGATCCCCATCGGCCGCGGCCAGCGCGAGCTGATCATCGGCGACCGCCAGACCGGCAAGACCGCCGTCATCATCGACACCATCATCAACCAGAAGACCCTCAACGAAAGCGGCGGCGATTCCAAGAAGATGCACTGCATCTATGTCTGCGTCGGCCAGAAGCGCTCCACCGTGGCCCAGATCGTCAAGGTTCTGGAAGAAAACGGCGCCATGGAATACACCACCATCGTCGCCGCCACCGCGTCGGAGCCCGCGCCGCTGCAGTTCCTGGCTCCTTATACCGGCTGTGTCATGGGCGAATATTTCCGCGACAACGGCATGCATGCGACTATTTTCTATGATGATCTTTCCAAACAGGCCGTGGCCTATCGCCAGATGTCGCTGTTGCTGCGCCGCCCGCCCGGACGCGAAGCCTATCCCGGCGACGTCTTTTATCTCCATTCGCGCCTTCTCGAACGCGCCGCCAAGATGGGCGACGATAACGGCGCCGGGTCTCTGACCGCGCTGCCGGTGATCGAAACCCAGGCCGGCGACGTGTCGGCCTATATCCCCACCAACGTCATCTCCATCACCGACGGCCAGATTTTTCTTGAGACCGAGCTCTTCTACAAGGGCATCCGTCCGGCGGTGAATGTGGGCCTGTCGGTGAGCCGGGTGGGTTCCGCCGCCCAGGTCAAGGCCATGAAACAGGTGGCCGGCTCCATCAAGCTGGAACTGGCCCAGTACCGCGAAATGGCGGCCTTCGCCCAGTTTGCCTCGGACCTGGACGCCTCGACCCAGAAGCTTCTGGCCCGCGGCGAACGCCTGACCGAGCTCCTCAAACAGCCGCAATACACTCCCTTTCCCGTCGAGGAGCAGGTAGTGGTCATTTTCGCCGGCGTCAACGGCTATCTCGACGATATCGCGGTGGGCGATATCGCCCGTTTCGAACAGACCCTGCTCGATGAGATCCGCGACAAGGGGGCGAATATCCTGGAGACCGTCCGCGACGAGGGCGCCATTTCCGAGGATACCGAGGCCCGGCTCAAAGCCTTCCTCGAGGATTTCGTAAAGAACTTCGTCTAGCCCCGGCCCCCAGGATTTAAGAAAATCACAACTGCGTAGAGCGACGGCATGTCCACTCTCAAAGAACTGAGAACCCGCATCACCAGCGTCAAGTCGACGCGCAAGATTACCTCGGCCATGAAAATGGTGGCCGCGGCCAAGCTGCGGCGTGCCCAGGAACAGGCCGAGGCCGCGCGCCCCTACGCCGAACGCATGGAACGCATGTTGGGATCGCTGGCCGCCAGCCTCAAGGAGAGTGACGGCGCACCGCCCTTACTTGCGGGCAGCGGCGACGACAAGACCCATCTGGTGGTGGTGGCATCGTCCGACCGCGGCCTGTGCGGCGGCTTCAACGTCAATATCGTACGTAGCGCCCGCCAGCTCATCTCCGAGCTTTCCGCCGAAGGCAAGGAGGTGAAGGTGCTGTGCGTGGGCCGCAAGGGCAATGACCAGCTCAAGCGGGAATACGGGAGCCATATCACCGATACCATTATCGATGTGGGCAAGCCGAAGCTGGAATTCACCCAGGCCGACACCATCGGCCACCGTATCTCGACCATGTTCGCCGAAGGCGAGTTCGACGTCTGCACCCTGATTTACGCCAAGTTCCAATCGGCCATCACCCAGGAAGTCACGCGCATGCAGCTGGTGCCTTTCGCCATCCCCGAGATGGAGGAAGAAGCCGGGACCGAAGGCGGCATTCCCGCCATTTATGAATTCGAGCCCGAGGAAGAGGAAATCCTCGCCGACCTGCTGCCGCGTAATCTTTCGGTCCAGATTTACCGCGCCCTTCTTGAAAACGCCGCCAGCGAACAGGGCGCGCGCATGACGGCCATGGACAACGCCACCCGTAATGCCAGCGATATGATCGACGATCTGACCATCTTCTATAACCGCACCCGTCAGGGCGTCATCACCAAGGAACTGATTGAAATTATTTCCGGCGCCGAAGCGCTGTAACCACCCCCGGCCCGGAACAGGCCCCACAGAGAGGAACTTTCATCATGAGCAACAAGAACGCCGGTTCCATAACCCAGATCATGGGCGCTGTTGTTGACGTTCGGTTTCCGGACGAACTGCCCCCCATTCTCAATGCCCTGCATGTGGAACAGGAAGGCCGCCGCGTGGTCCTTGAAGTCGCCCAGCATCTGGGCGAGACCACGGTGCGCACCGTGGCCATGGACACCACCGACGGCATGGTGCGCGGCCAGGAGGTGGTTGATACCGGCGAGCCCATCTCGGTACCCGTGGGGCCGGAAACGCTGGGCCGCATCATCAACGTGGTGGGGGAGGCGGTGGACGAACGCGGCGATGTGAAAACCAAGAAGCGCTCGCCCATCCACAGAGAAGCCCCGGAATTCGTCGAGCAGTCCACCGAGACCGAGATTCTTGTCACCGGCATCAAGGTCATCGACCTTCTCGAGCCCTATGCCAAAGGCGGCAAGATCGGCCTCTTCGGCGGCGCCGGCGTGGGCAAGACCGTCATCATCATGGAGCTCATCAACAATATCGCCAAAGGCCATGGCGGCTATTCCGTCTTCGCCGGCGTCGGTGAGCGCACCCGCGAGGGTAACGATCTCTATCACGAAATGATCGAGTCGGGCGTTATCGACCTCAAGGGCGACAATTCCAAGGCGGCGCTGGTCTATGGTCAGATGAACGAGCCACCCGGCGCCCGCGCCCGGGTGGGACTGACCGGGTTGACCCTGGCCGAATATTTCCGCGATGAAGAAGGCCAGGACGTGCTGTTCTTCGTCGATAACATCTTCCGCTTCACCCAGGCTGGCTCGGAAGTTTCCGCGTTGTTGGGGCGCATTCCCTCGGCGGTGGGCTATCAGCCGACGCTGGCCACCGATATGGGCACGCTGCAGGAGCGTATTACCTCCACCAAGAAGGGCTCCATCACCAGCGTCCAGGCGATTTATGTGCCCGCCGACGATCTTACCGATCCGGCGCCGGCCACCTCATTCGCCCATCTCGACGCCACCACGGTGCTGTCGCGCCAGATCGCCGAGCTTGGCATCTATCCCGCAGTTGATCCGCTGGATTCCACATCGCGGGTGCTCGATCCCCGCATCGTCGGCGAGGAACATTATTCGGTGGCGCGGCAGGTACAGGAAATCCTGCAGACCTATAAATCGCTGCAGGACATCATCGCCATTCTCGGCATGGACGAACTTTCCGAGGAAGACAAGCTGACCGTGACCCGCGCCCGCAAAATCCAGCGCTTCCTGTCCCAGCCCTTCCACGTGGCCGAGATTTTCACCGGCACGCCGGGCGTGTTCGTCAGCCTCGAAGACACCATCAAGGGCTTCAAGGGGCTGGTGGAAGGCGAATATGACGACCTTCCCGAGGCTGCCTTCTACATGGTGGGCACCATGGAAGAGGCCGTTGAAAAGGCCAAGAAAATGGCCGCCGAGGCCGCGTAGGGATTTAGCCTGATGGAAGAAAAAGTCGCATTCGAGCTGGTATCCCCGGAAAAGCTGCTGATCTCCGCCGAGGTGGATATGGTGCTTGTGCCCGGCGCCGAGGGTGATTTCGGCATTCTTCCCGGACATTCTCTGTTGATTTCCGGGGTCCGTCCCGGCGTCCTCGAGGTCCATAATGAAGGCAAGGTGGAGACGCGCATCTTCGTCAGCGGCGGCATCGCCGAGGCGACCCCGCAACGCTGTACCGTTCTCGCCGAACAGGCGGTGCCGGTGGACGAGCTGGACGCCAAGGAAATCGACTCCCAGATCAACGACCTGCGTGACGATATCGACGCCAGCACCAGCGATGACGCCCGCGGGACCGCGGAGAATGCCCTGATGGTGGCCGAGGCCATGCGTGACGCCGCGGCGGCCGCGGCAGCCCGCTAAGACCCATAGGGGCCAGGGTGGGCGTTCTTATCCGCCAAGGCGGGGAGCCATCTCCATAAAGAGAAACCCGGCGCTGAAGGCAAAGCCGGCCACCGGCACCCAGAGCGGGTAAATGCGGATGCCGGGCGGCGCGGGGGTGCGTCTCTTGACCATGACCAAAGACAGATTGACCAGCGAAAAAATCACCAGCGTAACCGCCGAGGTGGCCTCGGCCAGGGCCTCGAGCCCAAACCACAAGGCCAGCACCAGCACAATGCCGGTAACCAGGGCGGTGGCAATCAGCGGCGTACGGGTCACGGGATGGACCCGGGAAAGAAAACCCGGAAGCATCCCCTGTTCCCCCAGGCCGTAGAAAACCCGCGAGGCCATGATTATCTGGATCAATGCGCCGTTCAAAAGGGCGAAGATGCTGATGAAGCTGATGACCGCCGACGAAGCGCCGGTACCCCGTTCGAAGATAAGCGCCAGCGGCGCCTCGCTTGCGGTGAGTTCTTGCGGATCGAGGGTTGAAACCGCGGCTAGGGCCACGGCCACATAAACCAGTGTGGTGATAAGGAGGGTAAGGATGATCGCCGCCGGCAGGGTGCGGGTGACGTCTTTCACTTCCTCGGCCACCTTGACCATATCCTCGAATCCGAGGAAAGCGTAAAAGGCGAGGAAGGCTCCGGCCATGATCCCGCCCCAGGCGACGCCCTCAAAGGGCGGAACGAAGTCTCCCATATGTTCAGGTATGGCGGAGAGTCCTTCACTACCGGCCCAGACCACCATCACCAGCGTGCCCAGCTCAACCAGCGTGATGAAAGCAGCGATGCCCACGGATTCGGCAATGCCCCAGGCGGCGAGGCCTCCTATGACCAGCACCAGCATCAGGATCAGGAGCGGCGCGGAGATGTCGAGGAATTGGTGGATATAGCCCACCGCCCCGTTGGTGATGGCGGCGGCGGAGACGATCCCCGCCACGGCCACGAGCAGACCCACGGCAAGCGCCAGATGATGGGAATGCAAGCCTTCGCGCACATAGACAGCCTCTGCCGCGCTTTTCGGAAAACGGGCGGAGAGCTCGGCCAGACAAAGGGCGGTAAAGGCGGCGATTACGGCGGCGGCGAAGAAGGAGACCGGCGCATAAAGCCCGGCGCGTCCCGCCACCTTGCCGACGAGGGCGAAGATGCCGGCGCCGACGGTAGTGCCCAGCCCATAGAGAACCAGCATCGGCAACCCCAGGACCCGCTCCAGGCGGGCTTCGCCGTCAGCAGGCATCACCCGGGGGCCGCACCAGATGACCGAATTCGGCGATAAGATCCTGGTAAAGTTTGCGTTTGAAGGGAACGATGAGTTCCGGCAAGCGGTTTATGTCCTCCCATTTCCAGTCGAGAAATTCCGGGGTTTCGGTGGCGATGTTGATATCGGCGTCATCGCCTGTGAAGCGCATGGCGAACCATTTCTGGCGCTGTCCGCGATAGCACCCGCCCCACACCCTTGGCACCAACCAATGAGGCAGTTCATAGGTCAGCCAGTCCCGGCTTTCGGCCATGATTTCCGCCTTGGAGGTGCCGATCTCCTCCTCCAGTTCGCGCAGGGCGGCTTCGCGCGGAGTCTCTCCGGCATCGATTCCCCCCTGCGGCATCTGCCAGGCTTGCGAGGGCATATCGATGCGGCGCGCCACGAAGACACGTCCCAGACCGTTGAAAAGCATGATCCCCGCGCCATCCCGGTAGGAAAGCCCCTTCACCCGGCTGTCCCCCTTTTCACTGTTCTCCTTCATCGTTTGCCTCTGCTTCTTCGCTTTCCTCTTCTTCTTCCCTGGGTTCCTGCTGGTGGATCACCGCCGAAACCGGGGCCACCACGAAGCCTTCCTCTTCCAGCTTCGGCAGCCATAGGGCAAGACGTTCAAAAGTCACGGGATAGGGCAAGGCCATGGCCACGGCGCTCCCCTTGTCGAGAGCAATGCGTTGGATCTCGGCCAGTTTGTCGTCGATATACTGGCGTGAGGGATTGCGGTCGATGGACCTGTCGCCGGCGGCCCAGGGCAGGCCTACATCCTGAGCCACCCGGGTGGCGACGCTGCGGCTGGTAACGCGGTTGTCCACGAACATAAGGCCGCGATTATGAAAGATTTCCAGTACCGGCCTTATATCCTGGTTGGAGGTAATAAAGCGCGAGCCCATTTCGTTTGTCACGCCCACGTAGCCGGTAAACCGGCTCATCAGCCATTGCAGGCGCTTTGCGTTCTGTTCGGGAGAAAGCCCGGTAATCAATGCGTAGGGGCCGGGATCGTTGAGAGGATAATTCACCGGTTCCATGGGCATAGCCAGCAATATCTCGTGGCCGGTCTTGCGCGCTTCGGTGGTCCAGTGCTCAAGATTGTCGGCATAAGGCGAGAAAGCCAGGGTGACGGATCCGGGAAGCTGTTGAATTGCGGTTTCCGTCGCGTTGTGGCTTAGCCCCATATTCTGGATAATGACGGCGATGCGCGGACGCTGCTCGTTATGGTCGAAAGGCCGGGCATAAACCCGGAACGACATACGGCCATCTTCGGCAATTTTTGGCAGCGGGCCATCCGCCATCTCTTCCACCAGCTCCGGATCGGGGCTTGGGGTGAGTTGAGCCATTTCCTTTTCAAGGAAAGCACGGGGGAGAAGCCGCGCGGGAGACTGAATTCCTTCCTCCGCCCCGTCTGTCATGCCATCGCCGTTGACCATGGCCGTTTCGGAGGCTGCTCCCGGCCCGGCCATGCCCGCCGGATCGTCACCCCAAATCGAGGCGCGCTCAGATTCCTCCATTTCCGGGGGAAGCAATGATGTGAAGGTCGTCGTAGTGGTCTCTGCGGTGCTCGCCTCTTCCTCTCCGCTCATCAGCAGCCAGCCGATAACCCCGCCGAAGAACAACAGCGCCACAAGATAGGCCACGAGAAGAAAGCTGACCCGGAACCCTCCGCCGGACGTGTCTTCCTCTTCCTCGTCTTCACTGAGATCAATATACCCTTCTTCGTCCGCCTCATCCATGAGGAAGGAAAGATCCTCATCTTCCTTGTCGGCGAAGGGATCGAGATTGGTCTCGTCTGTTTCATCGGAGTCTTCTTCGAAATCTTCTTCTAAGTCTTCCTCGCTGGGACTGTCGTCACCCCCGGAGTCGACATCATCGAAGTCGATGTCATCGGTGATGTTGTCGGAGGCAGCCTCATCGGAATCCCCAGAGTCATCCCCAGAGTCATCACCGGAGTCATCACCGGAGTCATTATCAGAGTCGTCGTCAGGAACGTCTTCCGCGGCGTCTTCGTCTTCGGTTATGTCGTCGTCCGATTCAGTCACTCCGTCGGCCCCGGCGGCGCCGGACTCCCGATCAGTGGCGCGCGGATGAAAGGATCAGTTGGCGGCTTGATCTTCATACAGTACAATGCCGTGCAGAAGATCGAGCGCCCGCGCCAATTGATAATCTTCAAAGGACGTTTCCTCCGCCCCATCCGCAGGGGCATCGGCCGGCGACTCCACCTTGCTATCCGTGGGCTTTGCGTTTCCATTCTCAAGCGCCCCGCGCAGATCTTCCTCGCGGCGGCGTTGACCGCCGTCAATGACCTCGAGGCGGGCCTGTTCCACCACAATGCCGGGCTCGATACCCTTGGCCTGGATGGAAATTCCCGAAGGCGTGTAATAGAGCGCCGTGGTCAAGCGGATAGCCCCCAAACTGCCCATGGGGATGATGGTCTGAACCGATCCCTTGCCGAAGGAACGGGTGCCCATAATAACCGCGCGGCGGTGATCCTGCAGGGCGCCAGCAACGATTTCCGATGCCGAGGCCGAACCGCCATTGATGAGAATCACCATGGGCAGGCCGTCGGCGAGGTCACCGGGATGCGCGTTATAGCGGTGATCATCATCCTCGTGACGGCCGCGGGTGGAAACGATCTCGCCGCGCTCCAGGAAGGAATCCGAAATCGCCACCGCCTGGTCGAGAAGACCGCCGGGATTATTACGCAGATCAAGCACGATACCCTTGAGCTTGTCCCCCAGCTCCGCCTTGAATTCCTTCATGGCTTTCTTCAGGCCGTCGGCGGCCTGTTCGTTGAAGGTGGTGATGCGCACATAGCCGATATCCTGTTCAAGATGAGAGCGCACCGACTGGATACGGATAATGGCCCGTGTGATGGTCACTTCAAAGGGTTCCTGGCCATCGCGGCGGATCATCAGCCTGATATCGGTGCCCACGCGGCCACGCATGCGGTCCACGGCTTCGGCCAGGGTCAGCCCCATGACCGCCTCGCCATCGAGCTGGAAAATCAGGTCTCCGGACTTGATGCCGGCGCGAAAGGCCGGTGTGTCGTCAATGGGCGAAACCACCTTGACCAGGCCGCTATCCATGGTGACTTCGATACCAAGGCCGCCGAATTCGCCCTTGGTCTGCACCTGCATGTCCCGAAAACTCTTTTCGTTGAGAAAGCTTGAATGGGGGTCAAGCGAGGTGAGCATGCCATTGATGGCAGATTCCACGAGATCGCCGTCGGAAACCTCCTCCACGTAGTTCGTCCGCACCCGTTCGAAAACTTCTCCGAACAGATTGAGTTGACGATAGGTTTCGGAATCATTTTCCTGGGCAGGGAGGTCTCCGGGGCAGAAAACAAGAAGTATTCCAATTACTGCCGCCCAACGAAATCTTTGCATCAGCCACTTACCTTTTCGTGAGTCGCCGCCAGCCACGGCAGCGGATTGATGGGTTCGCTCTTGCGGCGAAGCTCCATATACAAGCTCGGCTCGCCATTCTCCGGACGCCCCATGACGCCCACCGGCTCCCCCGCAAGCAGGGTCTGTCCAACGGTGCTGTCGATCCGGGATAATCCTGCTAAAAGAAGATGATAGCCTTCGCCATGGGCAATGATCAAGAGTTGCCCATAGCCCCGGAAGGGGCCCGCGAAGACCACTTCGCCATCATAGGGCGCCACCACGCTGGCCTCGCGCCGCGTGGCAAGGGTGACCCCCTTTGTGGTAAGGCCGGTGGCGCCCCCCGAATCACCATACTGCGTCACCAGGCGGCCGCGAACCGGGAACACCATTTTCCCCCGCGCCTTACTGAAAGGAACCCCCGATGGCAACAGCGCCGGGGACGGCACCGGGGAGAGGGCCGCTGTCTCCGTGAGTTCCGGCTTTTCGGCTTTGACGGGAACATCTTCGTTGCGGTCCGGCAGACTCCCCGTTTCCAGCCGCGACAGCAGATCACGGAGCGACCGTGCCTCCGCCGCCAGTTTTCTCATTCGCGCCGCCGTTTGGTGGCTGTCCCGCTTGGTCTGGCTGTGCAGTCGCGACTTGCGCCGCAACAGCCCATCGAGACGGGCACGGTTGTCCTCCAACTCATGGGTGGCGGCAAGCAGTTCGTCATGGCGGCTGGCGATCTCGCGGCGCAGCCCCGCCAGGGTGGAGAGATCCTTTCCCAGGCTGCGGCTGCGCGCTTCCAGCGGCGGCACCACAGCCCGCAGCAACAGGGCGCTGCGTACGGCGTCGGGCGCCGTGCCGGGCTGGAAGATCACCGATTCCGGAGGCCGAAGAGCCACCCTCTCCAGCGCCACAAGGGTCGATGTCATCTGGCGGCGGCGGCCCACCAACTCGCCCCGGATATGCGAGACACGGGAATTGAGCTGGTCGAGCATATCCTCCACCTCGGACAGGCTGGATTCGCTTTCCTGTGCGGCATGGGCGGCCGTCACCAATTCCTTTTTGATTTGCGAAATTTCTCCCGCCAGTGTCTGCGCTTGGTTCGCCAGTTCCTGTTGCTGTCCCCGTTCCTGGTCGAGCGCGCGCTCAACCGCCTCGAGCCTGTCTTTGTCCCCGTCGGCGGCCGCCTTTCCGTCTTCGGCCGAGACCGGGGAAGCGAATGCGGCAACTGCAAAAAAAACGCACAAGACATAAGGTGAGCCCCCCAGGAAATAACGGTGGGGCAAATAACGGTGGGGGAAACCACAGCGGAAGTTACCGATTGTCATGGCCCCCGCGCCTTCAGGCCGAGGCCGCCTTGGCCCCGGTACGCTCCGAGGCGGTGACGAGAAGGGAGTGACCCGTCATCTCCTCGGGATGTTTCAGCCACATCAGCGCCAGCAATGTGGGTGCAATATCGGCCAAACAGCCATGCCGCAGCGAGGTGACATCATCGGGGGCGCCCACCAGAACGCTGGGCACCGGATTACAGGTATGGGACGTATGGGGCTGGCCCGTTTCCGGGTCTCGCATGAGTTCGATATTACCGTGATCGGCGGTAACCAGCATGGCGCCACCGGCCTTCCCGAGAGCGGAAACCAGCCGCCCGAGGCAGTTATCGATGGTTTCCACCGCCCGTATGGCCGCGGACATGGAGCCGGTATGGCCAACCATGTCGGGATTGGCGAAATTGACCACAATGAAGGCGTATTCCCCGCCCTCTATGGCCTCGATCAGCTGCCGCGTCACCTCTGGCGCGGCCATTTCCGGCTGTACGTCATAGGTGGGCACGCGGGGTGACGGCACCAGGATACGGTCCTCGCCCTCGAACTGCTGTTCGTTGCTGACGTTGAAGAAATAAGTCACATGGGCGTATTTCTCGGTCTCGGCGATGCGCAGCTGTTTTAGCCCTGCGCAACAGACCACCCAGGCCATGATGTTCTCGTAATGGGGGGTGGAGAACATGGCGTCGAGATATTTATTGAGGCGCGGAGAATATTCGGTCATGCCCAGCGCCGCGGCGAAACGCGCCATCCGCGCTCTCTCGAAACTCTCGAAATAAGGGTCGAGCAGCGCCGTCAGAATTTCGCGCACCCGGTCGGCGCGGTAATTGGCCATCAGGATGCCGTCGCCCTCCTTCATGCCGTCATAGTCCCCGATCACCGTGGGCACCACGAATTCATCGGTCACCGACACGCCGTAACTGGCGGTGATGGCGGAAATCACGTCCGTCACCCGTTTGCCCTTGCCCTCCACCATGGCTTCATAGGCCGCCGCCACGCGATCCCAGCGGTTATCGCGGTCCATGGCGTAAAAGCGCCCGCACACGGTGCCGAAACGAAGGCCCGGACAGTCCTTGGTGTCGGCCATCAGCTTCGAGATATAGTCCTTGGCGGTGAGCGGCGGCGTGTCGCGGCCATCGAGAAAGGCATGCACCGCCACCGGCACGCCGGCCTCCGTCACGGCGCGGGCCAGGGCCACAATATGGGCCTGGTGGGCATGCACCCCGCCGGGAGATGCCAGGCCCATGAGGTGGCAGACGCCACCGCTTTCCTTGAGTTTCTGGATGAAACCCACAAGCGTGGGGATATCGCCCAGGGAACCGTCCTCACAGGCGGCATCAATACGCAGCAAATCCTGATAAAGCACCCGTCCGGCGCCGATATTCATATGTCCCACTTCGGAATTGCCGAACTGGCCCTGGGGCAGGCCGACGCTTTCCTCGGACGCCTCCAGGGTACCATGGGGGCAGCCTGCCACGAGACCGTCCCAGACCGGGGTGCTGGCCTGGGCCACGGCATTGTCCTGGGCATCCTCGCGCACTCCCCAGCCATCAAGGATGCAGAGAACCACGGGACGTGGTGGGTTTGTGTCGCTCATTACTGAATCAACATCTAGAGGACCCTACGGGCGGGTAACCACTATATAGAGCATAAATTTCGTTCCCACATAAGAACAAAGCCACTTGCGCGATAAGATTTTTGGACTCCTCGTGTCCTCTTGGGCACCTTTAAGGGAACGAACCCAGCCATTCTACCAAAGGCGGTAGGGGGGAACATAGTCAAATACGACATGGTGCGCACCCGCCGCCACCACCACGCCCCAGAAGGTGTGATAGGCGGGGAAAATTTCCGCCGCCTCGCCATCCACGCGAACCCGCCAGTAGGGGCTGTAGGAATTGGCGACGGCGAGAATGGCCGGCCCGTCGGCGCGCAGATCAAGCTCGATACGGTCGGGCTTGTACGACACCAGATCCACGGCACCCTCGGCAAAACCCAGATTTGCCGCCACATCTTCCTTCAGCCAGCCCTTTTCCACGAAAACATCCTTGCGCAAGGCCCCGGTGTCGGCCCCGGCCATGGCATCGAGAAGGGTGGATTCGTCGGCGAATTCCCGCACAGAGGGAACCAGGAAGAAGCGGGGGAAGGCGTCCGCGTTACGGTAAATATTGAGCGGATTCTCACCGCCGAAATTGGCAGCCACATGAACCATGGCCTTTTCCCGGTTATCCATCGTGTTCCAGGGCTTGTCCGCCGAAACCACGGCGGAAAACTGTTGGTCCAACAATTGGTCGCGGGCGAACAGATAGCGCACATTAGCCAAAGAGAGCAGGGACAAGTTGTAATGATCGCCCAGCTTGAGGCGGGGCTCGTGCAAGTCGGCGCTGAGATTGACGCGGCTGCCCCAACTCAGAAACTCCCCTTCCACGCCTCGCTGGCGCTCCCGTTTTTCAATCACCCGGTTCCAGAATTCCATATAGCGCCGGGAATACATGTTCATATAGCCCCCCGCCGTCTCCAGCCCATAGGCCTGAAAAAGGACGGGATAGAGCTGGTAGGCGGCGATACGGTAGGGATCATCGGCCACGGGGCGCTCGGCGGCAAAGTCCTCTGCGGCGCGCCGGGAGAAGTTGTTTACGTAGTTCCCATATCTCACCCACTCAAGGGCATGACTGTATTTGACCTCGAGAGAGAGCACCGCAAGCACTCCCAGCGCCGCCACATAGGCCAGTTTTCCGGCTCCCACGGCGCCCAGCCGCGGCAGCGTGAATGAGCGCCCCTTCAGCGCGCCTCTCAGGACTTCGAGGCCCAGCCCCCCCATGAGTGCGGCGAAAAAGGGAATGGTCAGGGCGATACGTTTGATCTGGAAGGCCTCGGCAAAGGGGAAGACCAACAGCAACAACGGCCGCAGATATTCCAAAAGCGGCGGCGCCAACCAGAGAAAAAGGAAAACGGCCGAGACCCGCCACAATCCGCCATCGTTGAAATCTCCTCCATGGCGCCTCAGCGTCCAAGCGCAAAATGCCAAAGCCACCAACAGAAGATTCAACTCCGTGGACAGGGGAAAGTTGAACACATGAGCAAAAAACTCCGCCATATCGGGGGGCTGGAAAATCTCCATGTTCCAGTGGATACGATGTGAAAAGGGAGCGTGCAGCGCCAGGGCAATGGCGTCCTGAAGGCGCGGCAGCAAAGCCAGGAAACACGCCCCGGCCACCAGCCCCCACCGCCGCAACGAACGTGGTGGCGCGACCACGGCGAACCAGAACACAACGCTTACTATGGGAAAATGATAGAGATAGGCCGCCAGGGTGCACATGCCATAGGCCAGGGGAACCACCACCAGCCAGGCGGCGCGGCGCAGAACGGGGAGGCTTTCATCGAGGCCCCGGCTGATGGCCCAGATCAGCACCGGGAAAAACATCACGGTGTTGTGTTCGTGCATTCCCGGAGACGCCTCCAGAGCGAAGGCCAGCCCCGCGAAGGTGGCGGCCTCTATCCCCAGATTGAGATGCTTGCGGCAGATGAGATAGGTGGCGCCACCGCCCAGAACGAACTGGGCCACCACGAATATTTGGGCGGCAAGCCAGCCCGGCAACAGCCAGAACAGAAACGTGTCCAGCCCGCCGAAAAATCCCAGGGCAAGGCGGTCGGTGCCCCCCGCCATGGCAGGGTACCAATAGGCGCCCTCAAGGAAAGACGCCCCATAGGCCATGAAGGGGGGGATATAGGCGTCGGCATTTTCCCCTATACGAAAAAAGGAAAAGGGGCCGGCAATAAAAAATTCAACCGTAAGCCAGACAAGACCGGCAAACAGAACCGGATTGCCGCGCCACGCCGAGGAAATAAGGGTCATCATGACGGGTAGAGCCGGTTCACCTCGTAGATGAATTTTCCGTAATCATGGGCCGGAATCATGGGCGGCTTCAGACGCATGGACAAGGCCAGAAATAACAGAATCACGGACATGCCGAGAACCTGGAGCAGAATAACAAGAAGCAGTCCCACCATCTGCGAAGGCCAGCCCAGAGCCGCCACCCCGGCGCCGAATTTGAGCCCCACCAGAACCACGCCGCCCAGAACAAATAAAAATACCAGCCCCAGCGTCCACAGGATCAACCGCACCGCAAATACATCGGCGAAAATGGTAAATGCGCTGAAAGCATGGACCACCAGCCGCACCAGATTCATGCTGCTTTTACCGTAGAGGCGTTTTCCGCGCAGGGTGGGAATGGAAGAAAACGGCAGCCCGGAACGCATGATGCTGGCGGGCAAATGGTTCCACAACTCCCCCACATGGGCGAGACGGCGGATCAGATGCCCCGGCACTACGCTGAAATTACCCACGGCGATATTGTGCCGGGTGAAGGCTTTATAGATTTTCTGGTAAAGCTTGTAGAAAAAGAGAAAGAGCATCCCTTCCGAGCGCTTGGAGCGTTCGGCAAACATGATTTCCTTGTCCCCACCGGAACGGCAGGCCTCGAGCAGTTGCGGGATATATTCGGGGTTGTCTTCAAAATCGCTGTCAATGAGCAACAGATAGTCACAGTCGTAATGCTCCGCCACATGAGCCAGGCCAATGGCCATGGCCCGCTGATTCCCCTGGTTATCCCCCAGCACCACTTCCTCGATGGACTCGATCGCCTTGAGCGAAAGACCGCCCAGCAATTCCTTGCCATCGGAATCAATGGAGCCATCATCCACCACCACTACCCGGGCCTCTACCCCCAGGGGAGCTAGATTTTCGTCGATGAGGGGAAGCAGATGGCCGAGGGAAACCCAGTCATTATACTGTGCGGTAAGGATGACGACGGATTTCCCGGCAAAGGAAGAAGGCATGGCGTAAAGCCCTTTGATTCAGGCGGTGCTGGTGCGCCAGAATTAGTACCTGATCACAGGCGGGGGGGCAAGGACCACACCGTCGCCCCAATGGGGGAGACCGGGAGAGGGAGGCGTTTACGACTTGGCCAGCATCCTGAAAAAGAGGCCCGTAAAATAGGGAATTTCCTTATGGAGCCTCTTGATCTTGGCCAGTTTGATTTTGAAACAATACCCGTACCACAGGTAGAAAACAGCCCGGTACAGAGGCGTTAGAGGCAGGCTGATCAGGAATTCCGTATAGGGCCGAAGGACGGGGAAGCGGACAATAATGCCGAAAAGCTTGTGCAGGTTCTCGATCTTATGTTTGTCATTCTCTGAGGAGAACTTCAGCATGGAAGAACGTTTCGTCGTTTCCATATACTCGGGCTCGCCTTCCAGATAACCGTGTTCGCGGGAATAGGTCTCGATGGGTGATCCCGGATAGGGGTAGAGAATGGACGGATGCCCCAGAGAGGGCCGAAGGTCGATATTGAAGTCCAGTGTGACCAAATCCGTCTTGATGGGATCGGGAACCGGCAAGCCTAAAATATTCTGGGCGATGGTCCCCACATTGTATTTGTGCAAAAGCTGCGTGGCCTGGGTGATCTCGTCATTGGTGAGGTCTCTCACCAGAATTTCATTGGCCACCTTCTGGTCACCGCATTCCACGCCCATCCACACCCAGGAAAGCCCCGAATCGCTGAGCATGGAAATGGTGGTCTCACCGCCGAGATTGGCGGTGTTGGCCCGCACCGTGCAAGACCATTGCAGACCGACTTCTTCCTTGAACAACCGCGAAAATTCCACCAGCCATTCCTTGGGCTTGAGAATGAACAGATCGTCGAGGAACGACACATGGTCTAAGGGGTAGCGCTCCATGACCCACTTGATTTCATCAATCACCTGACGCGGGGTGCGGCAACGCACCACCTTTCCCTTGCCCTTGTAGTTTTCGTTGTATTTCACATTGAAACAGTACGAGCATTTGTAGGGGCAACCGCGGGCGGCCATGAAATACTTGGTTCCCAGCTTGCCCAGCCTGGGATCGGCGTCATAGAGAATCTGGCGGTCGGGATCATCAAGCGTCTCAAGGGTGGGCGTCAGATCACCCAAGAGGTTTCTATGTATCTTTCCCTCATAGCGAACGTCGAACGTGGGAGTCAGCCAGTATTCCTCGCCCGCCTCCATTCTTCGGCATAATTCCGGAAACACGAGATCGCCTTCACCGGTGCATGCGGCATCCACCGAGACCTCTTCTTCGATGAAATCGGGAACGAATGTGGCGTGAGGCCCGCCGAATACGGAGAAGAAATCGTATTGTTCCTTCAGTTCCCGATTCAAGGCCGCCAGCGGGATATGTTCCCCGGTCATGGAGGAATAGCCGACAATATCTGGCCTGTATTCCGACATATATTCGTGAAGCCGCTCAGGCGGATTCACGTTCATAATCCAGAGCTTTACATCATTTCCGGCCGCCTTCAGCGCTGAGCTGATATAGCAAATCGCCATGCGTTCCACGGCAACGGAATCCTTGAATATAAGAAGAACCTTCATGCACCCTACTCGTAAATTCCGGAGGCGGTCCCGACACAGCCCCCGATCTGAGTTTCTTCCGTAATATATCTGAATATTGGTCCGGAAACGCCTGAAAACCACACAAAAAACTTTAAATCGAGCCCTGATCCGGCGCCGCTACTTTAGGGAAAACGGCGGGGCATATCAACGCCATAGCCCTGACCTTTATTCCGGCTGTGACCCCTCCAGCGCCGCCTCGCACCTAGCCAGGGTCTCCACCACCGAAAGTCCCAATTGCAGGCTCTCCCGCGAGCGCGAACCGGAGGTAATAGCTTCCGTGAATTCCCTGACCGCGCAGGTCAGGGGCAGGTCGGGCGTCACGGCGATGGCGCGTATTTCGGCCTCTGGAGAGGGGGATGTGGGAACCAAGGTCAGCTTGTCCGCCGCCAGATCGTCATAAACCAGAATCCCGGCATCGAAGGCGGCACAGAAACGCCGTCGTTTTCCGGGCAGCAGATTGCCGATGCGTATCCCCGCTGTTGTTTCATCGGCAAATTCAAGGCGCAGATCGAAGACCGCGCCGGAGCCTTCCCCGGTTTCCCGCATCTCCAGACAACGCGCGGAGATCTCCGAGGGCGCTTCACCCATGAGATCGAGGCACATGGAGATATCATGGGCGCCCCAATCCCACAAAACCGGCGTCGCCTTGCGGAAGGGACCCTGGCTGCCGGCCTCGGATTCCATGCGGCGCAGCGGGCCCAGCTTGGCTGCTTCGCGTTTCAGGGCACGAAAGGCGGGGCTGAAGAGATGGATATGATCCACCATCACCAGGCCGTCCCTTGCTTGGGCCAGATCGCAAAGCGCCCGGGCCTCGTCCACGTCCAGGGTCAGCGGTTTTTCCACCAGAACCGGCAGCCCGGCTTCCAGCGCCGCGCCGACGATCTCGGCATGGGTCGCGGGCGGCGTGGCGACGATGATCCCGTCCACGCCGCCGGCCTTGATAAGATCCCGCCAGTCCTCGTGGACGGCCACATCTTCGCCCGCCAAATCACGGCTGTGGGGGTTGGAACTGGCGAGCGCGCTTAAGGTCACACCCGCCATGTCGTCCAGTGTATTCATGTAGACGCGGCCCCAGCGCCCGGCGCCGATCAGGCCAAGCCGCAACTCAGGCATCCCTGCCTCCGTCCCGCAGGCCTCTGTGACCCCTAGGGCCCCGCATAAAATTTGTCCGCCCAGGTGAAAAAACGCGACAGGCCGTCATCCAGCTCCACCTTCGGCGTGTAGTCGAGCTGGAGTTCCGCCTTGCGGATATCGGGACAGCGGCGGTTGGGCTCGTCGGCGGGATAGCTGTCGGGATGCTCGATCACATTGTGGGGTATCTCGCGCCCGAGAACGTTCGTCACCCGCCCCACCAGATCGAGCATGGAAATCTCTGGCTTGGGATTACCGATATTATAGGTTTCGCCAGGCACGCCGGAGAGAACGGTGAGCAGAAATCCCACCATGGCGTCGGTGATGTAACAGAAGGTGCGGGTCTGGGTGCCGCTGCCATAGACGTTAAGGGGCTCGCCTTCCTGAATATGGGCGGCGAAATTAGGCAACACCCGGTAGTCGGTCTTCTGCATGCCGGGGCCAAATACGTTGAAGGGGCGGATGATGTTGGTATGGACCCCGTGATACTCGTGATAGATGTAGCACAGGGTCTCGCCGACGCGTTTGCTCTCGTCGTAACAGGCGCGCGGCCCCTGGCTCGCCACGTTACCGCGATAGCTTTCCGGCGACGGCACGTGGCGGGGATCGGGGTCACCATAAATCTCGCTTGATGAAAAGAAGGTAAAGCTGGCGTCGTCACGGCGCGCCACATCCAGCATGTTGCGGGTGCCCCAGATAGCCACTTCCAGCGTTTCCATGGGGTGGGCGCGATAATGGAAGGGGCTGGCGATACCCGCCGCGTGAACCACGAAATCCACCTTGCCATCAGGCGTGAAGGGTTCGGTCACGTCATGGCGGAGAAATTCGAAATTGGGAATATCGGGGATGGTTTCCCCGGCCACGCCGGAGGTGATCAGGTTGTCGAGCGCGATCACGGAACAGGGTTTGTCCAGCCTGTGTTCGTTGAGATGGGCGAAAACCCTGGTGAAGTAACGGCCGAGAAACCCCCGCGCGCCGGTCAAAAGCACCGTCTTGCCGGCAAGCATGTCCGCCCGTTCGCCGAGACGGCCGGCAATTTCCGCGATATCGCTGTCGAGATAAGAACCCTTCATATTTTACACTACTTCCAGTTCGGGAACGGGAATGATGAAACGCCCCCCCGCCTCATGAAATGCCGAATTATTGGCCATGATGGGTTGGGCAAAATTCCACGCCAGGATTAACAGATAATCGGGCCTGTGTTCGGTTATGGCCCCCGAGGGGAGCACCGGAACATGCAGGCCGGGTGAATAAAGGCCCTGTTTCAAGGGGCTGTCATCGACGATGAAGTCGATGATATCGGGGCCGAGGCCGAAATGATACATCAGGGTGGTGGCCTTGGCCGGCGCGCCGTAACCGGAGATGGACCGCCCCTCGGCCTTCAGCCCCGCCAACAGGTCGCGCAAAGATGTCTTGAGGGCGTCAATGCGCCGCGCAAATTCATGAAAGGTCTCAGGCTTCCCCAAACCAAGGCGATCCTCCAAATCCAGACAGGCCGCCACCGATGCCGCCACCGGGCGGGCGCCACCGGCAAGCTGGGCCACGCCGCGCAGGCTGCCGCCATGGGTATCCACCCGCTCGGCGGCGATGAGTTCCATACCGTTGGCGGCGAAGAAAGACACCAGCGGCGCCACCCCGTGATAGGAAAGATGCTCGTGATAGATGGTGTCGAACAGGGTCTTCTCCAGCACGTCGGCAAGATAGGAAACCTCGAAGACGAACACGCCACCGTCGTCGAGAAGCACCCGCACGCCGGCTACCACGCCCGCCAGATCATCAATATGGGCGAACACGTTATTGGCCGTGACCACGGCGGCGGCGCCTTTATCCTCGCGGATTTGCGCGGCCAGAGCGGCATCGAAAAAGGCGTTGAGGGTCTCGATTCCCGCCTCCGACGCGGCACGCGCAATATCACGCGCCGGATCGACGCCCTGAACGGCCATTCCCGCTTGTTGAAAGAAGCGCAGCAGGGTGCCGTCGTTGGAGCCGATGTCCACCACCAGGGCGCCGGGCGGCGGCTGGTAGGTTTCCATAATGCTTGCGGCATAATTCTCGAAATGGGCGACGAAGGAAGGTGAGGTTCCCGACACATAGACGTAATCGGCGAACAGCACGGACGGGTCCACCACGTGGAGAAGCTGGAGATGGCCGCACTCGCCACAGAGATGCAGATCGAGCGGGAAACATTCCTGGGACGTGTCCAGACCGGCGGCGGTGACGAAGGCGTTTGCCGGCGGCGTCGGCGTTAAAGACAGGACAAGGGAGAGGTCGCCACTGTCGCACAGTCTGCATGTGGCGCGACGGCGGCAAGCGCCGGCGGCATCGTTCATGACGGCTCGATGGGATCGATACGCACCACGTCGGCTTCATAGACCTCCTGAAGGCGGGAATTGCGCCCCCAGGTGATGAAGACCGCTTCCTCGGGAAAGACCATGGAATGATCCACCATGGGCGGCGTGAAGAACATCTGCCCCGCCTCCACCATCACTTTCTCTGGCGCCGCGTCGCTTCCCGTGGGGCGGTGGTAATATTCGATCTTTCCCACCAGCACGTAACAGTAATGCCAGTCAGTCTTGTGATAGTGGTTGGCCCGCACCGTGCCTTTCTTGGAGGAAATGAGAACACAGCTCTTCATGTCCTCGTCCACCAGCGGCTGGATAGCGCCACGGGCATCCACAAAGGGATCCAGCAGGGGGACGATAACCTCCTTGGGCCATCTTGCCTTTTCTTCTTCTGTTACCGGATCAATCTTCACATCCATATCTTCATATCCATGGGGAAAAATTTCTGAAACGGAGGGCGGGAAACAAGAAGTCTTTTATGGCATTTCACGGGGAGCGGTTCAATTCCGCACATCGGATCAGCGCCAACAGGCTGACCCCGTGTTCATAGGCCGCCGTTTCCGGCTGGTCGAGGCGGGAGAGGATGCGGCCTCCTTCGCCGGCGAATATGCCCTCCAAAAGCGCATTAACGGGCGGTGGCGGCACATGGAAATCGCTGCCCTCGCGTCCGCAGGAGGCCCCAAAGCGGTTGCCCGCGTATCGAGCCAGCCGGATCAAGGGATAGAGACGGCTGTTGAAGAAGGTCACCAGACGCGGCGAAACGCCTTGGTTCCGCCACAGGGATGTAAGGGTATCGTGTTCATAGCGGCGCAGATGCCCGGCGGTAATGTCGTGGCGGCTCCACAGCTGCGGGCCGGCGGGAACCGTAATCAGAATATGCGCGCCGGGCCGGGCCAGGGCGATGAGATCGGCAAGAAAGGCGCGGTCGTCCTCCACATGCTCGAGAACATCCATGAGCAGATAGAGCCCCGTGCGGGGAGCCAGGTCGCGAAGGTCATCGGGCATACGGCCAAGGCGAAAGCCGCCCCGGGGATGGGTGGCCTGGGGATAGGCGGCCTCGGCGGTTTCGATGGCCAGCTTCGAATCGTCGATACCCACACAATCGTATTCTCTACAGAGGGCGGCGACGGTCCCTCCCGTGCCGCAACCCACATCGACGATGATCTCGCCCTCCTGCCCCGCCATGACCTGGCGAATGAGGGGAAACAGGATGCGGCGGCGCGCCTCGAACCACCAGTGCCGGGCTTCCACATCGGCATGTATGCTAAACATTTCCGGCTTCATGGACCGTTTTTTACTCCCTTATCCCTCACGGTGATAGGGGTGGCCGGTGAGGATGGACTGCGCCCGGTACAGCTGTTCGGCGAGCATGCCCCGCACCAGAAGATGGGGCCAGGTCATGGCGCCGAGGGACAGCACCAGCGCCGCCTTTTTTCTTATGCTTGGGTCGAGCCCGTCGGCGCCACCGATGAGAAAGGCAAGATCGGCAACGCCGTCGTCGCGCCAGCCCCCCAGCTTTAGCGCAAACTCGCGGCTGGAAAGGGCCTTGCCCTTTTCATCCAGGGCCACCAGCACCGCCCCTTCGGGCACCGCGGCCAACAGCTTTTCGGACTCACGGATTTTTCGTTTTTCCGGCGACAGGGTCTGGCGCAGGTCCACCTCGCGCAATTCCAGCGGCCAGTTCAGCCGCCGCGCATAGTCTTCATAGACGCCGCTGCTGACGGCGCGGCCCCCACGGCCCACGGCAGCAATCCACAGACGCACCTCGGCACATCTCCCTTTTTGACCCGCTCTACCCCGCAGCCTGGCCGTCTCCATCGGCGAAGGGCGACTCCTCACCGAGCGCCAATTCACTCCACATTTTTTCCAGATTGTAGAATGCCCGGACTTCCGGCCGGAAGAGATGAATAATGACATCGCCGGCATCTATGAGAACCCAGTCGGCCTGGGGCAGACCTTCCACGGGCACCTTTCCGCAGCCGGCGTTTTTGAGCTTTTCCTGCATTTTTGCGGCCATCCCGGCCACATGCCGGGTGGAAGTGCCGCAAGCGACAACCATGAAATCGGCCAGGCTCGTCTTGCCGGCAAGATCAATGACCACAATATCCTGGGCCTTGTCGTCATCGAGTGTGGTTTCAACCAGTTCAAGCAATTGCGATGAGTCTGGGGTCTGCCTCTTCTCTGGGGTCTGCTTCTTCTCTGGCTTCTTCTCTGGGGCTTGCTTCTTTTTAGAGTTGGTTATGGCTATGTCCTCTTCGTTGCTGCAAGTCGTTTCCTTTCTCTGTTTTTCCCCTATGCTCCGCCTTCCCGCAGCTTTGTGGCGGAGGCGGGGTTACACCGGCCATGGATAAAGGTCCAGGCCGGCGGTGTCTGTTCCGCGAGCTTTGCGGCATGGCGCAGCGACAGGCGATGCCTGCCGAAACGTTGCGCGGCCACGCCCGACAACGCCTTTAAAGAATAGGTGGGGCGGTCAAAGATCGCAATGGGCACGGTCCGGAAAATGGCTTCCCAGTCCCGCCACAGCGGCATCTGTGTCAGAATATCGGTGCCGGCGATCCATACGAAACGCACCCCGCCAAAACGGCGCATGAGCGAGCGCAGGGTATGGATGGTATAGCGGGTTCCGGCCCGGGCCTCGAAATCCGATACCTTGATGCGGGGATGGCGCGCCATGGCCCGTGCGCCCTCCAGGCGTGAGTCATAGGACGCCAGATCGCGTGCCTCCTTCAGCGGATTGGAAGGCGACACCAGCCACCACACCTCGTCGAGGCCCAGCCGCTGCAGGGCCATGAGGCTGATATGCAGATGGCCTTCATGGGCGGGATTGAAGGAGCCCCCCAAGAGACCGATTCGCGGCTTGGCGAACATGGAAACTCCCGAAGCACGCGGCGACACATTGCCCATGGCAACGGTGGTCAGGGCCGCGCCTGGCCGGTGCCCCGGACCATGTATTTATAGCTGGTGAGCTGTTCCGCCCCCACCGGGCCGCGGGCGTGGAGCTTGCCGGTGGAAATACCGATTTCCGCGCCCATGCCGAATTCGCCGCCATCGGCGAACTGGGTGGAAACGTTGTGCATGACGATGCCGCTGTCCACTTCGCCCAGGAACAGCGCCGCGGCGGCCGCGTCCTCGGTGATGATGGAATCGGTGTGGTGCGATCCGTGGCGGTCGATATGGGCGATGGCCTGGGCCACGTCGCTCACCACGCGCACCGCGATAATGGCGTCGAGATATTCCGTATCCCAGTCGGCCTCGGTGGCGGGGCGAATGCGCTCGTCCAGGGCCGCCGCCTTTTCGTCGCCCCGCACCTCGCATCCGGCGCCCGCCAGATCCTCAAGGATGGGCGGCAGATGGCTTTCCAGGACCGCCTCGTCAATAAGCAGGGTTTCCGCCGCGCCGCATATGCCGGTGCGGCGCATCTTGGCGTTGAGCACCACCTTGCGTGCCATATCGAGATCGGCGCCCGCATGCACATAGACGTGACAGTTGCCGTCGAGATGCTTGATCACGGGCACCCGGCTTTCCGCGCTCACCCGTTCGATGAGCGAGCGCCCGCCCCGAGGGATGATGACATCGATGCAATCGGTCATGGTCAGCATTTCACCCACGGCGGCGCGGTCACGGGTGGGCACCAGCTGGATACAGCCCTTGGGCAGGCCCGCCTGTTCCAGCCCTTCCGCCAGACAATCGGCGATGGCGGTGGAGGAATGGAAACTTTCCGAACCGCCGCGCAAAATCGCCGCATTACCCGACTTCAGGCAGAGGCCTCCGGCGTCCGCGGTGACGTTGGGCCGCGATTCGTAGATGATCCCGATAACCCCCAGCGGCACCCGCACGCGGGAGATATCAAGCCCGTTGGGGCGCGACCATTGGGCCATGACGGCACCCACCGGATCGGGCAGCACCGCCACTTCCTCAAGACCCTTGGCCATACCCTCGACGCGGGCATCATCGAGTTCAAGCCGGTCAAGAAGGGCCACCGAGAGGTCGCGCTCCTGCGCCGCATCCATGTCCTTGCCGTTGGCGGTGAGAATCTCAGCCCCGTGAGCGCGGATGGCCGCGGCGGCAGCCACAAGAGCCGCGTTCTTCATGTCGGCAGACGCCACCGCCAGAGCCGAAGCCGCGCCCCGGGCGGCCTCGCCCAGAGATCGCATGACGGCGGCAATATCTTCGTCCGTTTTGTCTTTCACTTGTCCGGCCTTCCCTTCCATCACTCAATCACGAGGTCGTCACGGTGGATCATTTCCTCGCGCCCACGATAGCCGAGAATGGCCTCCGTTTCATCGCTTTTGTGGCCCATGATGCGCCGCGCATCCTCGCCCGAATAGCAGATCAGCCCACGGCCGATTTCGTCCCCGTCGGGACCGCGCACCAGTACCGTATCGCCGCGTTCGAAATCCCCGTCCACCGCCACCACGCCAGCGGGCAGCAGGCTGCCGCCCTTGGCCAGCGCCGTGGCCGCACCTTTGTCAACGGTGATGGCCCCGGCGGGATTGAGAGCGCCGGCGATCCAGCGCTTATGGGCGGTTTTGGGCTCCGAGGAAGGTATAAACCAGGTGCACGAGCCTCCGCTGCCGTCATCAATGGCGGCAAGCGCGCCCAAGAGCTTGCCCGGCGCAATGATCATGCGGCAGCCGGCGGCAAAGGTAATGCGCGCCGCCATCAGTTTCGTCACCATGCCGCCGCTGCCGTCGCCGGGTTTGGCCTCACCGGCCATGGCGGATATTTCGGGCGTGATCTCGCGCACCTCGGGCACCAAAACCGCCTCCGGGTCGGACAGGGGGTCGGCGGTATAAAGCCCGTCCACATCGGAGAGCAGAACCAGCGTATCGGCCCCCACCATCTGCGCCACCCGCGCCGCCAAGCGGTCATTGTCGCCGAAACGGATTTCCTCGGTGGCCACCGTGTCGTTCTCGTTGATGAGGGGCACCACATCCAGCCCGAGCAGGGTTTCCAGTGTCTCGCGGGCGTTGAGATGGCGGCGGCGCTGTTCGGTGTCATCAAGAGTAAGGAGAATCTGCGCCGTGGTCAGGCCGTACCGCGCCATGGCTTCCTGATAGGCATGGGCCAGCCTCCCCTGTCCGGTGGCCGCCGCCGCCTGACTTTCCTCCAGCTTCAGATTGGGCCGCGTGATACCGAGATGACGACGGCCCACGGCGATGGCGCCCGAAGAGACCAGAATCACCTCCTGTCCCGCCTCGCGGCATCCGGCCACATCGGCCGCCAGCGCATCCAGCCAGTCCTGACGGATGGTCCCGGTCTCTTCATCCACCAGCAGGACGGAGCCGATCTTCACCACCATGCGCTTGGAATCCGAGACCTTGCGGCTGTGACTGAGCGTTTTCGCGTCTGATTCGGTCATGGCCGCCAGCCCTCCTCCAGCACCGGTTCCTGGGCCGTGTCCTGTTTGCGGTATGTGCCGATCCGCACCAGCAGCGCGCGCAGAATATCCACTGTGCCATCGCCGGAAACGGCGGAGACGGCGTGAACCTCGCGCCCGCAGGCATCGCCAAGCTCCGCCAGACGGGCCGCGCGGGTTTCCTCGTCCAGGGCATCGCATTTGTTGAGGGCGACGATTTCCGGCATGGCGTCGAGCCCGTGGCCGTACTGGGTGATCTCGCCGCGTATTGTGGCATAGGCCGCGGCCACGTCTTCTTCCGTCCCATCCACCAGATGCAACAGCACCCGGCAGCGTTCCACATGGCCGAGAAAACGGTCGCCCAGCCCGGTGCCTTCATGGGCGCCGGCGATGAGTCCGGGAATGTCGGCGAGAACGAATTCCTCCTCGTCCACATGGACCACGCCAAGCTGGGGATGGAGCGTGGTGAAAGGATAATCGGCTATTTTCGGCTTGGCCCGCGACACCGCGGCGAGAAAAGTGGACTTGCCCGCATTGGGCAGGCCGATAATGCCGGAATCCGCGATCAGTTTAAGGCGCAGCCACAGCCATTTCTCTTCGCCGGAATAGCCGGTATCGCAACGGCGCGGAGCCTGGTTGGTGGAACTCTTGTAATGGGCGTTGCCGAACCCGCCGTCACCGGCGCGGGCGAGAACCACTCTTTGATCGGGCGTGACCATGTCGGCCATCAGGGTATCGGCTTCGGCGTCGAAAATCTGCGTTCCCACGGGAACCTTGATAATCAGGTCGTCGCCACCGGGGCCGGTGCGGTCGCGGCCCATGCCGTGTCCACCACGGGCAGCCTTGAAATGCTGGCGATAGCGGAAATCGATGAGGGTGTTGAGGTTTTCCACCGCCACCGCGATCACATCACCGCCGCGCCCGCCGTCGCCGCCGTTGGGACCGCCGTGCTCGATATATTTCTCGCGGCGGAAACTGACGCAGCCGTTGCCGCCGTCGCCGCTTTTCACGAAAATCTTGGCCTGGTCGAGGAATTTCATGTCCCGCCCGCACCTGTCCTGCAAATGAAAAAACAAATAAAAAAGGGGAATGGCACACCATTCCCCTCCACAATAGCCTATGGCTTGGAAGCCGCCTAGCCGGTCGGCTCCACGCTCACGAAGGTACGGTCGCCGCTTTTATGGATGAAACTCACCTTGCCCTCGATAAGGGAGAACAGGGTGTGGTCACGGCCCATGCCCACATTCTCGCCGGGATGGTAATTGGTGCCGCGCTGGCGGATGATGATGTTGCCGGGCACCACGCTCTGGCCACCTGACTTCTTGAGACCCAAGCGCCGGCCCGCGGTATCGCGGCCATTGCGGGAACTGCCGCCTGATTTCTTATGAGCCATAACTATTTCTCCTTCTTGGGAGTTTTCTTGGCCGTGGGTTTCTTCGCGGGCGTCTTTTTCGTGGCGGGCTTCGCCTTGGCCGCGGGTTTTTTAGACTCTTCCTTTTTGGCCGCAGGTTTCTTGGCTTCGGCTTTCTTGGCCTCAGTCTTTTTAGCTTCTATCTTTTTGGCCGGGGTCTTCTTTTCAGGCGTTTTCTTGGTATCCGCCTTCTTGGCAGCAGGTTTCTCGGCTGCTGCCTTCTTGGGCGCGGCCTTGGCGCCGGTGGCGAGGATATCGTTGATGCGCAGAACCGTCAGGTTCTGGCGGTGGCCGGCCTTGCGGCGGTAATCCTTGCGGCGTTTCTTCTTGAAGACGACGATCTTGTCGGCGCGGGCCTGTTCAAGCACGGTTGCCGTGACCGAGGCGCCAGCCACCAGGGGGGCGCCTATGGTGGCGTTTTTACCGCTGCCAATCATGAGCACCTGATCAAGGGTCACGGACGCACCTTCACCACCGTCGAGTTTCTCCACGGAGATGATGTCGTCTTTGGCAACCCTGTACTGTTTTCCGCCGGTGCGGATGACTGCAAACATGGTTCTGAATTTCCAGAAAAATAAAAAATTACTGAGACGCCCGCATGCGGGTATTTCCCCGCACGAACGCGGGCCGCACTATACCCCGGACCCCGCCCTTGTCAACGCTTTTTGGGGGTCTTGCGAGGGGGTGCGCCTTGGGCTAGGGTCGCCGCCGCAACCGGGGTATAATTACCCCGCTACGCAAGCGGAAAAACCGTCGGTGGGGTGCCGGAGTGGTTGAACGGGGCGGTCTCGAAAACCGTTGTGCCCTTGCGGGTACCGTGGGTTCGAATCCCACCCCCACCGCCATTTATCAAATATCGACAATCAACGATTGAGGGTTTTTCAGGTGATAACATTAGGTATCTGTAATGCAGAAACCGCCTCTGCCTGCTGCTTCAAAGATGGTGAGTTGATAGCCGCTGCGAGCGAAGAACGATTTTCTAGAATAAAAATGGACGAATCCTTTCCCATTCGTTCGATTGAATACGTGCTCAGAGAGGCTGGAGTAAATCTTACAGATATCGATCAGGTGGCATATGCCTGGGGGAAAGACTTCCAGGAAGAGCTGCTTCCGATTTACGCAGCGCGTGCTGTTGAGTTGGCTGAAGAAGATAAAACTGCACTTGATATTTTTTCAGAAAGAATACGCATCGAAACAGAAAGAGACGAAGCCAATAAAAATGAATTTAAGGGTTGGTTCGATGAACATTTTCCCGCCCAGGGACACCCCCCCCTCATTACATGTTTCCATCATGAGGCACATGCCTACAGCGCCTGTTTGTTGAGCCCTTATCAGAGGGCTCTCGTCTTAACGGCGGATGCAAGGGGTGATTACGAGTCATTAACGTGTTGGCTTTATGACACGGCCTCTGAGCCGGTTATGCGTAAAATATACGCTTCCACATCTTCGGACAGTCTGGGCTTTTTTTATGGGCGCATTACTGGCCTGCTGGGGTTCAAACCCTGCCGGCATGAGGGAAAAATAACGGGACTGGCGGCTCATGGAGACCCCAAGAATGCCATCGGACTCATGCAGGGGATGATCGATTTCGAAGATGGAGAACTGAAAGCCAAACTTGGTGACTTATATCGGCCTTTTTATACGAACTACAGTGATGCCCTACAAAAAGAGATCTCGCGCTATTCAAGAGAGGATATTGCCGCGGCGGCCCAACAACACCTGGAAGATTTGCTCTGTAAAATCGTCGTTCACGTCTGTGAAAAATATGAGCTCAAGGACATTCCACTAGTATGCGCGGGCGGTATTTTCGGCAATGTTAAAGCCAATCAAACCCTGAAAGAACTGCCACACATAAAACAGATGTTTATACAGCCACAAATGGGTGACGGTGGCCTTTGTCTTGGCGCTGCCGCTTATGCTCAACATTCGGCGGGATTGAAAATCTCTCCCATGACCCATGTATATCTCGGGCCGTCCATAGACGTGGATGAGATCAACAAACAGCCAGATGACGTCCTACAAAAAATAACGGTTGAACAGCCTGAAAACACCGTTGGCGAATTGGTTGAAGACCTGATCTCTGGCAAGGTTGTCGGACTCGTTCGAGGAAGGATGGAATTCGGCCCCCGGGCGCTGTGCAATAGATCAATTCTTTATAAAACGTCAGACCAATCCTGCAACAAATTGCTTAACGAGCGATTGCACAGAACGGAGTTCATGCCTTTTGCTCCCGTTACCACCACTGAACTGGCCAAAAAGGCCTTCATAGGGTTTCTGGAATCCGACATAACATTTAATTTCATGACATCTACCGTAAATTGTACGGATGAATTCTCCAGCAAGTGTTCCGCGGTAACTCATGTTGATGGCACTGCGCGTCCCCATGTCATTAGAAAAGACAACGATCCCTTCATGTGGGCTGTGGTCAGTCAATGGTTCGAAAAAACCGGCGAATATGCGTTGATCAACACATCCTTCAATACTCATGAGGAACCGATAATCTGTGCCGTAGACGACGCATTAAAAATTTTATTAACCGGAACAATTGATGCGTTGTATGTGGAATCGCAACGCGTATCGCTGAGATAGGACCGGTCAGGCGGCAAAAAGCCCGCAACATATTAAAGTTGCGGGCTAGGTTTTGCTTTCCACCGGCCTTTTGCGCTTCAACCGGTCGCCGTAGACGACACCTTCCTTAATGTTGATACGGACCGGCACCTTGAAACTTTCCATGTTTTCCTGGCAATGGCGTTTGATGGTCCGGCGTAGTTCCGCCGTGTCGCCGGGCGTGACGGGCACCACATCGGCGCAGACGATTTTACCGGTGATGGGATTGCGTTCGCCGTAGACCACCGCATCTTTCACCGCCGCACATTCAAGCAGGACCGTTTCCACCTCCGCCGGGTAAACCTTCTGGCCGCCGACATTGATGAGTTCGCTGGCGCGCCCGAGGATGCGATAAAAGCCGTCCTTGGTTTCCACGGCGTCACCGGTCATGAACCAGCCATCATCGGTAAAGGGGCTGGGGGCGTTGAGGTAGCCAAGCATGGCGGCGTCGGCCTTGATCTCCAAAAGACCGCCTTTGATCCGAGTCTCGTATCCGTCACCGCCGATCTTCACCCAGAGCGAATCACTGGACTTTGATTTCGACCGCATGACGCCGAGCTCAATCAGGCCGTAGGTCTGGCGCATTTCCACCTCGGGTAACTCGCGGCGCACCGCTTCCAATGTCGCCGGCGGCATTGGTTCCGCGCCGTAGGTAATGAGTTTGAGGCTGGAAAGGTCGGATTCCCGGTGGGCGCCGCTCATAATCAGAAGGTTGAGGAAGGTCGGCGAGGCGGGGAGAAGTTCCAACCGGTGCCTTTCGATCAGGCCGCAGACGTGATGAGGCTGGCGATCGCCGGGAAAGGCCATCAGGCTGCCGCTTGAAAATCCGTGCAGTAGAGTGTTGAGGCCACCCCAATGATCGAACATCAGAAAAGCAACCATGCTCATGGTCGGGCGGGGCCGTTTGAATTTTTCCAGAAGCCGGGAAAAATCGTGGACCACACCCTTGGGCTCACCTGTCGAGCCGGAGGTAAAGAGCACCAGCCCGGGACGGTCATCGGAGCGCAAGCAACCGTAAAGATTGTTTTCCTTACCGCTGGACGCAAGAATCTCCACGGTGACGGCGTCGTCTTCCGAAATACGGACTGCTCGGGTGGGTTCGGCGATTTCAAGATACCTGGACGAGCGAGCGAGAACACCCGGCGTCAAGGGCACGGTAATAGCGCGGCGCTTGATCAGGGCCAGAAGATACGCCGCCGCCCGGGGGGAGTAGTCGGCCACCAGCAGCACCACATCGCCGGGGTTGATGCTTTCCGCTTCCAGCCGACTTTCCGCCTCCTCTATCAATTCCAGAATGTCGCCAGTGGTGACGACGGACTCCCGCCAGATCAGGGCGGGCTCGCCGGGGCGGCTGGCAAGTGCATCACAGAGGAAGGTGATTTCACTCACAGCCTTCTTACTCACGTTTTTACGGTCAAGGCGGCGGGGATGCGAATCAGCGCATTGCCCCAAGACAAGCCAGCACCAAAACTGCAGAGCAAGATCAATGATCCCGGCGCGAGGCGACCCTGGGATACCGCGTCGGCCAGGGCGACGGGGATGGAGGCGGAAACCAGATTGCCGACATTGTCCAGGTTTCTGAAATCCCGATCCGAACTGACCCCGGTCAGGCGGCAAAGGCTGTCCAGCGCCACGCGGCTCGCCTGATGGAAGATGACCATATCCAGATCATCGACGCCGAGTCCGTTGGCGTCGAGAATGTCGCGGACCGTGCCCGGCATATATTCATTGGCAAAGGCGAGGACGCCAAAGCCATTCATGTGGATGTGTTCGGCGGTGCGGACATTGCCGAACCGGTCGGCTTCCGGCTCGGCTGTTGCGGGGCCTTTCTTCAACCTTGCGCCACCGGCCGGCACCATAAAACGGTCGCCCAAGGCCCCCGCCGTGCCACATCGGATGTCAACGATCCCTTCGCCGTCTTCCACCAGCCCGATGAGCGACGCCGCCGCGCCGTCGCCAAAAAGACACCGTGTTGTCCGGTCCTGGGAGTGAATGAGGTGGCTGTAGGTATCCGCGGTGACCAGGAGGACGCTCTCGACGCGGCCGGCGGCAATCAAGCTTTCGGCCAGCGTCAGGCCGTAGACATACCCCGAACAGGCCAACGTGATATCGAAAGCGAGGACGTCCGGTGACAGGTCCAGCGCCCCGTGGAGCAAGCAGGCATTGGGCGGCATGATGTAATCGGGGGTCTGGGTGCAGAAAATGACCGCGCCGATGGCCGCTGGATCGAAATCGCCAGCTTCGATCAACTTACGGCAGGCGGCGAGGCCGAGGTCGAAAGCAGTTTTGCCTTCCGCCGCGATGGGGCGTTCATAAACACCGGTGCGCTCTGCCAGCTGCGCCATGTCCCAGTCCGGGTGTTCGTTTTGAAGCTCTTCGTTGCTCACCCGCCTGTCCGGCAGATGAGACGCCACGGCCAGAATACCGACAGCCCGACCTGTCATGCGGCGATGGCCTCGGCCAGAGTTTTGTTGGATGCGATAATGTCACCAAGCACCGCCGCCGGGCCGTGACCCGGTCGCAACATGAGATGCGGCGGCAGTTCCGTAACTCGGCGCAACGACAGAGCGAGCACCGCCCTGTCACCGCCCGGAAGGTCGGTGCGGCCGATGGAATCACAAAAAAGCGTGTCGCCGGGAAAAAGATCGCCATCGATGGTAAAGGTGACGCTGCCCGGGGTATGGCCCGGTGTCGCCAGCCAGGATACCCGGAAGGGTCCGATATCGATTTCCGCGGGAAGAGTGGCGAGGTCATGGGTGATCTCCGGCACCTCGACCTTAATCGAACAGCCGAAAATCCGCCGATAGACGTTGGCCTGCTTCAGAATATCCGCGTCGCTGCTGTGCATATAAAAGGGAATGGCATAGCGCTTCATCAGCGCCGCCACCGCGCCAATATGATCGTAATGGGCATGGGTGTTGATGATAGCGATGGGTTTGAAGCCGGCATCCTCAATGCTTTTTTCAATCAATAGCGCGTCGCTACCCGGATCGAGAATAAGCGCGGCGTCGTCCTTACCCCCGATCAGGTAGCAATTCTGCTGCCAGGGGCCGTTGACGATCTGCTTTACCTTGTTCTGCACGGTGCCTGACCGGAACCTAGAGGGGCCCGCCGAAATAAAGGGTTTCACCGGTGATATTCCGAGCCGCCGGGGAAGAAAGGAAATCAACCGCATGAAGAACCTCGTCGACGGTGATTTGACCGGGCCGGGCGAGCCGGGCCGAGGCCGCCTCGACTGCTTTTTCGCTCTGTGCCTCCGCCATACCGGTCCCTTCGACGTAGGAAAGTCCGAGGCTGTTAACCGAAATGGAATCGCTTGCCAGTTCATGGGCCATGACGCGGGAAAGCTGTTCCAGCGCCGCCTTGGAAGCCCCGTAAGCGCCGCTGCCCACCGACGCCAAGGGCACATGGATGGAGGAAACATTGATGATAGCCCCGCCGCGCCGCTTCATCATTTTAGCCGCTTCGCGCGACACGATGGCGGCGCCGGTTACATTGGCGGCGAAGATACTGGAAAAATCTTCGGCTCGGCTGAGCAAAAGCGATTTAGCGTCCGCGAGGCCGGCATTGTTTATAAGAACATCCAATCCGTCCGCTTCCTTGCGCAATGCACTAAAAAGCGCCTTCACGGATTTTTCATCCCCGACGTCAGCCTCTGTATAATGAAAGGAAATATCCGCAGGCGCTTTCGACCGGCCGCAGCCAAAAACCACATCACCGCGAGCGGCCATTTCGGCGGCCAGCCTGAGGCCGACTCCCCGGCTGGCGCCCGTTATAAGAACCGTGCGCGACACATCATCCGCCCATTTTCCCAGCGACAAATTCGACGAGACTTCCAACCGTCCGCAAGGGGCCATCATCACCCAGAACGGTGTCGTCTTCGATAAGCGTCACGTAGGTGCCGGTCTGGGCCTCCAGGTTCTGTTCGACCGCCACTACGATATTTACCAGAATTAATGAATCGGCGACGCCGCCGGGTCCGAGAAGCACCGTTTCCGGCGCGGCGTCGATGGCCTGGCCGTCGTCGTTCTGTTCGTTTACTTCAGAAATTGCGGTCTGGACGATCTCAAGGGCGGATTTAGCTGACATGCCTGGTAAAATCTCCTGAGAATAAAATCAATTTAGCCGATTCTGATTGGCGTCCAGTTTGATCCAGTCCCGGGGGCAAGCGCCAAACATTTTTATTTGATATGGACAGTGATATGGACAGAAAGAAAAGAAGAAAACGACCAGCGCCCTATTTTGTCCAAGCGCGGGAATTCCTGGTTTAGAGATTCTTGGTACGCAGTCAAGCTTTATACCCGATATACCAATTCATTCCCAATCCGTGCGTGCCCTTAAAAAGCACTTTTGTATCTTCGATGCATTTTTTGACACCATTGATGTCATCTTTTTTGAGGGCCTCAATAATACATTTGGTTTCTTCCAGAGCGTTCGTCAGCCTGTCCATATGAGGAAGATACGGATCTAATCTTTTTTCTCCCGCCTGGAATGTATCGATTTTTTTAATGGCATCATCAACTTCGATGCGCCCATTGGGTGTCACATCACTCAGCAAATCGACAATCTCCTTAAACGATTTAATGGCCGGCTCCATTCCTTTTTCGGTTTCGGCCAAGACGATCGCATCATCGTCGGAATGACTTAAATAGATAATTTCCGCAAGGCTCATCAGGCTGGGAAAGTCTTCGAGCGGCAACGGTTTTCTGTCCGCCGGATCACCAAGAATCGCCGGGATGATGGGCGGCCATGACGAATACATGACCAGGCCGTTCTTTGAAAACCAATTCAAAATTTCCGATACGCTCGGAGTATCGAGTTTAGGATTTACGTAAGAATCGTATATGATCGCCTTCCTGTCCCGGCTACTGAATTTTTCGGCACGATCCAAATGGTCGGCGAACAGTTCCTCGGCAAGAGAGGCAATATCTTCGTCACTTGTGGCGAAATGATAGAGAATGGCCCGTTGCAGGTTGCGTTGGAATGAGCCCGCGGAATTGGCGATGCCAAGAACGAGGAAACCCCCGTTTTTCAAGTGCTTGGACTTTATTTCAATCGCCTTTTCCTTGTCCGATGTGGTGTGAATAACACCGTTAGAAATAACGATGTCGTATGATTCGTCGCTGTTAAAATCGAAAAGGGACTCGTTGACGATTTCCCATTTTGATGACTCTGAAGAAAATTGTTTAAATAATTTTTCGGCTCTCTGGCAGGCCAGCTGGTTCATTTCCACAAAGGTACACGAAGCCCCTGCCACCAGATAAAACAGCGAGTTCTCTCCGGTCCCTGTTCCGAAGTCGAGAAGGGTCGCATCCTTGAACATTTTAGGTGGAAAATTAAGGCGATGGAGAAACAGGTCCTCCATGAAATCCATTCTGCGCCGGTATTCCTTGGGGTCTTCTTCGATCGGGTATGTGGAGGGGTTTACTTTTTGGTAGACTCTAAGAACCTCTTTTTCCGTTTTATTTTGTAATAATTCTTTATCGGACATGCTTTGTCTCCGTCTTATTTTTATTTAGCGCTTATACCCGATATACCAGCTCATTCCCAATCCATGTGTTCCCTTAAAAAGCACTTTTGTATCTTCGATGCATTTTTTGACACCATTGATGTCATCTTTTTTGAGGGCCTCAATAATACATTTGGTTTCTTCCAGAGCGTTCGTCAGCCTGTCCATATGAGGAAGATACGGATCTAATCTTTTTTCTCCCGCCTGGAATGTATCGATTTTTTTAATGGCATCATCAACTTCGATGCGCCCATTGGGTGTCACATCACTCAGCAAATCGACAATCTCCTTAAACGATTTAATGGCCGGCTCCATTCCTTTTTCGGTTTCGGCCAAGACGATCGCATCATCGTCGGAATGACTTAAATAGATAATTTCCGCAAGGCTCATCAGGCTGGGAAAGTCTTCGAGCGGCAACGGTTTTCTGTCCGCCGGATCACCAAGAATCGCCGGGATGATGGGCGGCCATGACGAATACATGACCAGGCCGTTCTTTGAAAACCAATTCAAAATTTCCGATACGCTCGGAGTATCGAGTTTAGGATTTACGTAAGAATCGTATATGATCGCCTTCCTGTCCCGGCTACTGAATTTTTCGGCACGATCCAAATGGTCGGCGAACAGTTCCTCGGCAAGAGAGGCAATATCTTCGTCACTTGTGGCGAAATGATAGAGAATGGCCCGTTGCAGGTTGCGTTGGAATGAGCCCGCGGAATTGGCGATGCCAAGAACGAGGAAACCCCCGTTTTTCAAGTGCTTGGACTTTATTTCAATCGCCTTTTCCTTGTCCGATGTGGTGTGAATAACACCGTTAGAAATAACGATGTCGTATGATTCGTCGCTGTTAAAATCGAAAAGGGACTCGTTGACGATTTCCCATTTTGATGACTCTGAAGAAAATTGTTTAAATAATTTTTCGGCTCTCTGGCAGGCCAGCTGGTTCATTTCCACAAAGGTACACGAAGCCCCTGCCACCAGATAAAACAGCGAGTTCTCTCCGGTCCCTGTTCCGAAGTCGAGAAGGGTCGCATCCTTGAACATTTTAGGTGGAAAATTAAGGCGATGGAGAAACAGGTCCTCCATGAAATCCATTCTGCGCCGGTATTCCTTGGGGTCTTCTTCGATCGGGTATGTGGAGGGGTTTACTTTTTGGTAGACTCTAAGAACCTCTTTTTCCGTTTTATTTTGTAATAATTCTTTATCGGACATGCTTTGTCTCCGCTTTATTCTTACTAAAGAAATATGCCCTTTCGAAGCTGTTCGACGTATCGGATATTTCCATCCACGCCCTGAAATTTACCGTTAACGAGAGCTGCCTGGCTTCCCCGCACAACACCCGTAAACCCCCAGTTTTTGCATCTCTCCATATTGAAACGGCGCGTTATGTCCCGCCTGCCGCGGCGTACCGGCCCGGGTGAGCTTTTTCTACCAAAGCACAGTGAATTTATGCACAATACCGCACGGGGGAAGATCTCGCCGTGTTCAGATACTTCAAAAAGGCTGACAAGGCCCTGGAGCTGTCTCAGTTCTCGCTTGATCATACCCGGGACGCCTATTACGGCATGACCCGGGATGCACGGATTTTTTATGCCAACAATGCCGCTTGCGAAGACCTTGGCTATGCCAGGGAAGAGCTCGTCGGCATGTCCATCCCCGACATTGATCCCAATGCCTCTCACAAGGGATGGCCCCTGCACTGGGAAGAGCTGCGCCGGGTCCGGTCCAAACGCTTCGAGAGCACCCACCAGCGCAAGGACGGCACCGTGTTTCCCGTGGAGGTCAAGGTCAGCAGGGCGGGAAAAAAATTCACCTCTTGCTCACCGACGTAGTCATGCCAGGCGGCATGTCCGGGGTGGAACTTGCCAAAAAAGCCCGGAAGCTCGACCCGGATATAGGGGTGCTTTTATGCACCGGCTATAATCCCGATGAAATAAGGGAAAAAATGAAGGGGGACGTAACGTTTCCCATGATTCTCAAGCCCTACCGGAAAGATGAGCTGGCCTTCAGGGTGCGCGAGGTATTGGACGGGGCTTCGTAAGAGAACCTCAAGAAAACACACCACAGGTCCGCCCTATGGCAGGCCGTGTTTTTATTCTTTGCCCCCCGCAACGAATCTTTTCAGCTCTCCTGAAGGATAGCCTCCAGCGTGTCACGAAGCGTCTTAGGCTCAACGGGCTTGGCAATAAAGTTTTCACAGCCGCCGCCGGAGATGGTTTCCGCGTCCTCGCTACGGTCACGGGCGGTAATCATCACGAATTTTGTCGGAATATTCGCCTTGCGGATAAGACGAAAGACATCCATGCCGCTGAAACCGGGCATCTCATAGTCGCAGACCACAAGATCAAAATCCTGCTCGGTTTCGATAATTTTACGGACCGCATCGGCGCCGTCACCCACGGAAACCACATCCCGGATTGTCAAATCGTTCAGGACCATTTTAACAAAATCGAGAAAAAGCTGGTCGTCATCCGCCACCAGAACTTTCAAACTGGAAAAATCCGTCATGGTTTCCTCCAAAATTACTCTTGCCGGGGCTTTCAGGCGAAGTGCCCAGGGAACTCAGCCCGAAGGCAGAGAGCCTTCATTACCACAACAACCATTGTCATTGTCTGTGACGAAGCTCACTAAACATGGGGCTGTCTGGAAATGTTTTCAACCCGCCCCGTTTTGCCATCCCCGTTTCGTCCCGGGACGTGTATGGGGGCGACGCTTCGTGTAGTCTGGCTCCATGGGTAACAAGAGGCAAGCAGGCAACGAAGCTGTACAGGCCGTGGAGATTTGCGTGGAAGGCCTGTGGGGGGCCTTCGACGACCATCATGTGCTGCGCGGGGTAGATCTGGAAATACACCGCGGCGAGGTGGTGGCCGTGGTCGGCGGGTCGGGCTGCGGCAAGACGGTGCTTCTCAACCACATCCTGGGCCTGCTTTCCCCCGATGCCGGCCGCATCCTGGTGGCCGACCACGAACAACCCGGGGCAGCGCTGGTGGACCCGTCGCTCCTTGATGATGCGGAACTCGACACCATCCATACCCATTGGGGTGTGGTCTTTCAGAACAATGCGCTGTTCTCGGGTACCGTCTACGACAATATCAGCCTCTGGCTCGAAGAGGTGAGAGAGCTCGGTGACAACGCCATCCGTCCCATCGCGCGCTCGGTATTGACGGCGGTGGCCCTACCCACTGACGACGATTTTCTCAACACCGACACCAACGACCTTTCCGGCGGCATGGCCAAACGCCTTGCCGTGGCCCGGGCGCTGTCCATGGACCCGAATGTCATCTTCTACGACGAACCCACCACCGGACTCGACCCCAGCAGCGCGGTTCAGATCCAGGATCTGATTCTCGCCACCCATTTCGACCGCAAAACCGGCGGCCCTGAACGAACCACGGTGATCATTACCCATGACAAGGATCTGCTGGGCCGCCTCCAGCCGCGCACCGTGATGCTGCATGAGGGGCTGGTGTCTTTCGATGGTCCCTTCGCGGAATTCGAATCATCGGACTCGCCGCTGATCCGTCCCTATTTCGATCTCATGCCGGTTCTCCATAAGAGGGCGGCGGCAGGCTGAGAAGACAATACTGAGAGGCCATGTCCCGCAGCGTCAATTCAGGGAATGTTCGCCCGTGTACCAGGCCTGGAACATGAGCACCGCCCACAGCTTGTGCTGATGATTGCGGCGTCCCGAAAGATGTTCCTTCCACACCCGGCGTACCGGCACGGGTGCGAAGAATCCCTCTTCCTCGAGTCGCGACCGCGATAACAGGCCCTCGGCCCAGTCGCGCAGCGGTCCCCGTAACCAGGAATCAAGAGGCACACCGAAGCCGGTCTTGGGGCGCGTTACCAGTTCCTCCGGCACATAACGGTGCAGCACCTGACGCAACAGCCATTTGCCGCGCCGCCCCCGGATCAGCATATGCGGAGGCACGCCGGCGGCAAATTCCGCCACCCGATGGTCGATGAGCGGCACCCGGGCCTCAAGGCTGACGGCCATGCTGGCACGATCGAGCTTGGTCAGGATATCTCCGGGAAGGTAGCCCACCGTGTCCATGTAACGCATGCGCGCCATGAGATCCGGCAGGTCGCGCACAAGGCCCGGATCATTCCATATTTGTTCCCCCTCGCATGCGCCCTCAACAACCAGCGATTCCGGATCGGGCCACTGGCTTACCAGCCTCCCGTAGAGATCGGCGTCATTAGCGCTGGCGAGCACCGCCGCCAGTTTGTGCATGCGGTCGCCAGTAAGCACATGGCGCAGACGTTTCGGTGAAGGCGCGAACAACATATCCCACAGCCGTGGCGGAAGGGTTCGCAGACAGGAAGCGGCCATCCCCCTCAGCGCCGGGGGAACTCGCCCCAGGCGTGGCCACACCCCCGCCGCCAGACGATGGCGGTTATAGCCCGCGAACATTTCATCGCCGCCATCCCCCGACAGCGCCACGCTCACCCGGTGACGCGCCAGCCGTGACACCAGATAAGTGGGAATCTGGGAGGAATCGGCGAAGGGCTCGTCATAGATATGCGGCAGATGGGGAATCACCGCCCGCGCATCGGCGGGCGAAACCATAAGTTCCGTATGATCGGTGCCGAGATGACGGGCCACGGCGTCGGCCTCGCTCGATTCGTCGAAAGCGGACTCGGAAAAACCGATGGAAAAAGTTTCCACCGGGCGCGAGCTCTGATCCTGCATCAGGGCGGTGACGGTGGAACTGTCCACGCCGCCGGAGAGAAACGCCCCCAGCGGCACGTCGGCCACCATACGCCCCTTCACCGCATCACGTAAAAGGCTGTCGAGCCGGTCGGTGGCTTCCGCATCGTCCAGGTCCCGTAGCCGGGCGCGGGAGGAAAGCGTGATTTCCCGCAAATCCCAATAGCGCCGGATTTCCGCTTCGCCCCCCTCGCGCAGAGTGAGGAAGGTGCCCGCCTCAAGTTTGGCAATGCCGGCATAGATACTGCGTGGTGCCGGCACATAGCCGAAGCGCAAATACGCCGCCAGCGCGTCCCGGTCCACCGTTGCCGTCCAGGCGGGATGGGCGCGCAGAGCCTTGATCTCGGAAGCAAAGAGAAAATGCTCCCCGCAACGGCCCCAATAGAGCGGTTTGATGCCGAGCCGGTCACACGCCAAGCAAAGAACGCGTTCGGCCTTGTCCCACAGGGCAAAGGCGAACATGCCCACCATGCGCCCCAGCGCGCGTTCAAGGCCCCAGGCGGCGATGGCTTCCACCACCACCTCGGTATCACAGCTGCCACGAAAGGCCACGCCCCCAGCCTCCAACTCGGCGCGCAGTTCGGGGAAATTATAGACCTCGCCGTTATAAGCGATCACATAACGGCCATCGGCCGAAACCATGGGCTGATGCCCGGCGGGAGAAAGATCGAGGATGGCAAGCCGGCGATGCCCCAGCCCCAGCCCGGTGCCCGCATCGGCCCATACACCATCGCCGTCGGGGCCACGATGATAGAGTCGCGCGGCCATGCCTTCGGCCCGCGCCAGAAGGTCGGCTTCCGGCGTACGCCGGGCGAGGTCAATGAAACCGGCAAAACCGCACATGAGGGCGTTTTCCTAGAGCGGCGGAGCCGCCCGGTATCTCCTGCGCTTAATTATTTTTCCAGACCTTATTTTTTCCAGCTCAGGGATTCCACAAGGTCACAGACCGCATGGGTCTGGAGAAGATTCATGCGGTTGCCTGAGCGGGGATAGCCCAAGGCCGTCACCAAAATCAGGTCATGGTCGTCGAGAATGCCGCGCCGCCACAGTTCCTCAAGGCATTTCACCACATGATCGGTGGAGGTCTTGGAAAAGGGAATGTCCACATGCACACCCTGGGCGCCCCAGAAAAGGTTGAAGCTGCGCGCCGCCATGGCGTCGTTGCTGACGCCGATGATGGGCTGGCTGGGACGCCGCGCCGCCGTCATGCGGGCGGCATAGCCGGAGATAGTCACGGCGACGATCTTGGTGATGGGCAGTGAACGGCAGATCAAGGCCACCGCATCTTCCATGGCCTGAGGCACGCTGGTGGGCCGGTCGCCGCGGCGTGCCGCTTCGCGCCCGTCGTCGAGCCGCGCCTGAAGATCGGCTTCGGCGGCATCGGCGACCCGCCGCATGACCGCCACCGATTCCGTGGCGTGGGCGCCCACCGCCGTCTCCCCCGACAACATGGCGGCGGAACAGCCATCGAGAACGGCATTGGTGATGTCGCTAACCTCGGCCTTGGTGGGGAAGGAATTCTCGATCATGGTATGGAGCATTTCCGTGGCCACAATCACCGGCTTGCCGTGGGCGCGGGATACATCGAGGATGTGTTTCTGGAACAAAGCCAGGTTTTCGAGATTGGTTTCCACCGACAAATCACCGCGGTCGATCATTACCGCATCGGTGGCCTCCACGATCTGTTCGAGATTATCCAGCCCGCCCTGGTTTTCCACCTTAGAGACGATACGCGGCCAGTTACCGCCGCACAGTTCGCGCACCGCGTTCACATGTTCGGCGGAATCAACGAAGCTGATACCGATGTAATCAACGCCGTGTTCGCGGGCAAAGGCCATCATGTCACGGTCACGCTGTGTCACCCCCTCACCCGCCAGGGAGAGCGAGGGAACGTTGATTCCCTTGCGGCTCTTGAGCTTTCCCGGCCCTTCGGCCTGGAGATGGATGTCTTGTCCCGTGACCTTTTCCACGTTGAATTTCAAGGTGCCGTCATCGGCCAGGATCACGTCGCCCGCGCTCACCTCTTCATGCAAAGAGGCCCGGTTGACGGGCACTTTTTCGGAACCGTCATGACCTTCTTCGGTGGTCAGTATTACCGTATCGCCGCGCGCGAATTCGGGCTCGTGAGCCAAGTCGGTGGTGCGAATCTTGCGTCCGGGAATATCGAGAAGAATCGGAATCTCGGGCGCCACCTCGCGCAGCAGGGCGATAGCGGCGGCATGCCAGTCAAGATCGCCGTGGGAGCCATTGAGCCGGGCCACGTTCATTCCCGCCGCTGCCAGATCGCGTAGCGCCGGTTCATTATTGGTAACCGGGCCGATGGTACAGACGATGCGGGTGGCGCTCATGTTTCGTCATCCTCGATAAACAGCTCGGTTCCCTGAAGCGCGGCGATCACCTCCGGCCGCATGAGATGGGCATCCGGCTCCTTGCCGCCAAGCAGCATAGCCCGCATGTCGGTGCCGCTGATATGGGTAACGGAATCGGGCAGGTCTTTTTCATGGGGACAGGTCTGTTCGGTGACGATGCCATCGCAACGGCCGCAGAAATAAGGGCCGTGCAGATACATGATCTCGATCCCGAGATCGCCGTCGAAGCGCCGCGTCATCTCGTGGGCCTCGTAGGTGCCGTAATAATCTCCGACCCCGGCATGATCGCGGCCGATGATGAAATGGGTACAGCCGTAATTGCGCCTGACGAGGGCATGAAATACGGCCTCGCGCGGCCCGGCATAACGCATATAAGTGGAGAGAATGCCCAGCGCCACCTTGTCGGCGGGATAGAACTCCCCGATCAGGGTGCGATAGCCGCGCAGGATCGCCTGTGGCGTGTAGTCGCCTTTTTTCTTACGCCCCACCAGGGGCTGGATGAAGAGACCATCCACCTGTTCCAGAGCGATGCGTTGCAGATATTCGTGAGCGCGGTGGGGCACATTGCGGGTCTGGAATCCGACAACGGTTTGCCACCCCTTCTCGGCAAACAGGGCGCGGGTTTCTTCGGGCGCCAGTTCATCGCTGGAAAAATCGAAGGTGGCGCGTTTGGTCAGCGCCACCGCACCGCCCATGAAATGGTCGCCACCGGCCATGAAAAACGCCACGCCGGGATGAGCGGGATCGGTGGTGCCATAGACCTTTTCGGCCACCGCCGCCTTGTCGCAGGTAAAGACGCTTTCGGGACGCAATTCGCCCACCTGTTCGCCGTCATAAACCAGCGCCACCCGGGGCAGGCCCTCCAGCCGTGTGGCCGTCTCTCCATCCACGTCCAGCACCACGGGCAGGGGGAAGACCGCGCCACCGGGAAGCCGCATGGTTTCCACGGAGCCCTGGAACTCATCTTCGTTCATGAAGCCGGTGAGCGGGCGAAAGGCGCCCAGGCCGAGCTTTTCAAGCTCCAGATACTGGGGGCGGGTGAGGACGAGTTCGCTCATGGCTGCCCGTTTATTTCCCGGTCCCGCTCAGAGAAGATAGGCGGTCCATGATATCGCGCGCCACCACGCCCGTATCGAGATCGTCCCCCGCCGTCACCGTCATGTGGGGATTGTCCGGCACGTGCCACGGCACGTCCACCCCCACCACATCAGGCATATCGCCGGAATCCGCCTTGGCGTACAGTCCCTTGGGATCGCGGCTGCGCACCAGCTCCAGCGAGGCCTCGAGATAGACCTCGAAATAATCGGAAAAATGATCCCGGTTCCAGGCCAGCAATTCGGGATGGGCGTAAAGAGCCGCCACGATCACGGTGAGACCCTGGCCGTCCAGTATAGTGGCGAGACTCTGCAGACGTTGAATCTGAAGGCGGCGGTCGGATTCGGCAAAGCCCAGGGAGTTGCCGAAAAGCGCCCGCACCTCGTCACCATCAATCCGCACCAGGGTGGGCAGGGCAGGCTTCATGGCCTCGTAGAGCGCCGTAGCCAGCGTTGTCTTGCCGGCGCCTGAAAGTCCGGTAATCCAGATCACCATTCCCGGATATTTCCCCCCGTTATATGCTTCCTCCCGCCATGCGGCGCAAACGCGGCCACAACTCCACCAGTGCCAGGGCCTGAAGGATGATCAGCACCGGCTCGAAGGGCAACCTGTATTTAGGCGCGGTGATGGGCCCGCTGATAAGCAGAAAATACAACATACCCGCAACGCTCAGAATCGCCACCCATCCCGAGACCCGGGAAAGCAGGACAAAACCGTATATCTGGAGCAGGGAAGCCAGAACGGCGCCGATTATGCCAACGGCGACCACCGCCAGATAGACCGGCGACGCCTCCTGTACATAGAGAGTAATTCGCGATAGGAGGTCGAGGTGGGAGGTGCCGATAAAACTGGGATGGGGCATGGCGCGTGCGCGCGGATCGGCGGCAATTGCGGGAGATATCAGATTAACCGTCATGCCCGAGCCCCATGATTCAGTGATATCCCGCCATGGGATTTCAGCCAGCCGGGCCTGGGAAAAGTCCTTCATGGCCCTGTCGCGGGCGAATATATCCATACTGGATGTATCCAGCCCCCGCGATTCCATCTCGGCCTGGAATTCCTCCCGCAGCTCCTTCACAGCCTGTTCCTGTTGGATACCCTGGGTCCGGGAAAGCACCCCCGGAACAACCCAGTATAGAAGATGCACGCCACCCTGCGACGTCAGGGCCAGGCTATCGAACTGCGTAACATTGCGCTGTAGCCACGGCGCCAGGGGCAGGGCCACAGCCACAAGAAAGGCAAGCCCCGCGAGAAAGCCCTTGCGCCAGTCGCGCTCCCGAAACAGGGGCACGGCCACAACCAGAAACACCATGGCAAGTGGGAAATACTGGGCAACCGCCCGCACCATGATGGCGCCCCCGAGAAACAGCCCGGCCCAGCCCGCCCAACGGGTCAATCCGGTTTCGAGAAAACGCAGGAATGCGTAAAGCATGGCGGTGAAGGGAAGCATGAAGAAACTGTCCGTCAGCACCGAAGCGCTCATGATCACCATGTTCGGCCAGAGGGCGGCCAATAGCCCCGCCACCAGCCCCACGCTCATGGACAGTCTTGCGCCGATCATGCCCACCAGGACACAGGTGACGGCATCGAGCAGGGCCTGAACCGCCAGCACCGCAAAGAGCGACGGCCCGAACACGCCCATCAGCCCCGCCAATAGCAGAAAATAGCCGGGCATGCGGCCCGAACTGGCAGTATCCGCGAAAGTTCCGTGTTCCAACAGGGAAAGGGCATTGGCCCAGTAGAGCCACGCATCCTCGCCCAGAAGAAGCCCCGGCTCCATGGGCATGGCGGCCAGGTTGACCATCCGCACCACCACCGCCACCTCCCAGATGATAAACATGGTCCGCCAGGATAATAAGCCCGGGGAAGACGACAGGGAAGGCGATAAAAGGGTTTCTTTCCACATGGTGAGAGAAGCTATCCTTTATCCGGCCAGGGAGCGCAACCATAACTCCACGCCCACAAGCCGTTCCAGCACCAGCCCCGCAGAACGGGCGCCGGCACGGCACCCGTCCACCAGCGCCGTTAACTTTCCTTTCTCGGCATAGGCCGCCAGCCGCGAGTCGGGCCCCGTCAGGTCGTCGAGATACCCCCCCGCACCTTTGGCGTCGGCGAACCATTCCTCGTAGGGCAGCCACAGGCCGATCTTGCGGCGATGGATAAGATCATGGGGAAGATGGCGCTCGGCCATACGCTTGAGCAACGGCTTGGTATCACCTCCCGGCGCGCGCAGGGCGTGGGGCAGGCTGTTGACGAGGCGCAGCAACGGCATATGAACGAAAGGCACCCGCGCTTCCACCGAGGCCGCCATGCTCATCTTGTCCTGGCGCACCAAAAGTGATTCGAGATAGGCAGCCTGGTCCACGGCAAACAGGCGGTCGCGGAAATCGGAGAAACGGCGGCTTGCCGCCTCCCGCGCGCCCGGTTCCGGCACCAGGCCGGGGAACACCTTCTGGACCGCCTGGAAATCATGATAGACCGAAGCGTAAGCTGCAGCATCGAGACCGCCCATGCGCCGCATTCCCGCTACCGGCCACAAAGGCGGCAAAAACCGCGTCGGCAAAAACCGCCCCAGCCGTTCCTGCCACTGGGTCTTGTTCCATATCCCATAGCGTTGATAGCCGCCGAACATCTCGTCGGCCCCCTCGCCGGTCAGCACTACCTTGGTATGCTTGCGGATGCGTTCACATAACAACATCAGGGTGACACAGCCGCCGTGGGGAAGCGGTCCTTCCATGTGGCGTACCGCGCGCGGCAGCGCCTGGGCATAATCGGCGGCGGAAACCGCAACTTCGTGATGATCGAGACCATAGCGTTGCACCACCATGTCCCGATAGTGTCCCTCGTCATAAGGGTGATCGCCCAGCGAAACCGCAAAGGAGGTAAGCCTGCCAGCGGTTTCGCCCTGGGCCAGGGCCGCCACCAGACTCGAATCCACGCCACCGGAAAGCTGCATGGCATAGCCCACGTCACTGGCCAGATGCGCCTTCACCGATTCTTCCAGTGCCTCAGACACCTGTTCTTCGGCATCGGCCCGGTTCAACTCGGGATCGCGACACAATGTCTCCAGGGGGTCGCAATAGCGCCGCTCCGCCGGAACACCCCCGGCCAGCGGTATCGTCACCAGTGTGCCGCCGGGAAGGTGTTCGATGCCTTTGCAATTGCTTAACCGTCCCGCCGCCCAGCCAAAGGTGACGAGCTCCGCCAGCGCCGCCTCATCCACCTGTGGCGGCCGAAGGCGAAACAGCGGCCGCATTTCGCTGGCGAAAGCCACCGTGGTCCCGCTATGCATCATATAAAGCGGCTTGATGCCCAGGGGATCACGCGCCGCCAGCGCCACGCCACGCTCCCGGTCCACAAGACAGAAGGCGAACATGCCCTCCAGCCGGTTCAGCACATCCTCGCCCCAGTGCAAATAGCCTTCGAGCACCGCTTCCGTGTCGCCGCTGGTACGCAGGCGCACGCCTTCCTGCTCCAGAGCCTGGCGCAGGGCACGGTAATTATATATCTCACCGTTGAAGACCAGGCTGCAGCGACCCGAAGCATCGCTCATGGGCTGGTCGGCCTGTGACCCCGGATCGAGAATGGCCAGCCTCCGGAACACCAGCGCCAAACCAGGCTCCGACACAATGCCGCCGGAATCGGGGCCGCGATGAAACAGGTCGTCTTCCATCCCGGCCAAAAGAGCAGGATCGAAACGGTGCCCCGGATCGAACAAGGCGGCGAGTCCACACATGGAATCTAGGAACTTTCCCCGACTGGGTTCTTTGCGGCTACGTTCTCAATAAGGTCGGCATAACGTTCGGCGATCACCGGCAGCGAAAAACGCTCCGCCGTCTTGCGCCCGGCCTCGGCCAGGCGCCCCCGCAGCCCCTTATCGATAAGAAGACGGTCGATGGCCGCGCCCAAAGCTGCGGCGTTCCCTGTGGGCACCATCAGGCCGGTCTCGCCGTCGTCGAGAATATCGGCGGGGCCGTGAGGCGCCCATGCCGAAACCACCGGAACTCCCGCAGCCAGCGCTTCCACCAACACATGACCAAACCCTTCCCAGCGCGACGGCAGGACAAAAAGAGTGGCCTGGGCGAGCCATTTTTCGGGATGACTCTCGAAGCCCGGCATCAACACCCGGTCGGCCACGCCACGAGACCGGGCAAGGGCTTCCAGCGCCTCGCGCTCCGACCCCTCGCCGAGAATCACAAGCCGCGCCCTGGCATCATCAAGATCGGCGAAGGCCTCAATGAGAAGATCGAAGCCCTTCTGCCGGTGCAGCCGCCCACAGCCCACAATCAGGGGGCCGTTTAGGGGGACTTCCTGGATACTGTCCTTTACGGCTCTCGTCGCCGCGGCGATGCCTCCCACGTCCACGGGATTGTGGATGGTGACCGTGCGTCCGGGATCGAGGGCGCAATCTTCCACCAGTTCTTCGCGAACGCCCTCCGACAGGGCCACCACGGCGTCAGCCCGCCCGTAGGCCCATCCGATCAGCTTGCGCCGCAGCCAGCTGAGATCACCACGATGGCGGTGTGAATTGGTCTCGCGCAGGATAAGCCCGGGACGCGACCGCAGGCCCGCCACCGCCAGAGAGGCCGCCACATTGGCGTCGGGCATGGAGGAAAACAGGATATGGGGACGCTCGCGCTTCACACGCCCACGCAGAGGGGTGAGCGTCCAGCGCAGGCGCGGCGCATTCAAATCCACCAACGGCACATGGCCGGCGAGCCAGTCTCGCGCCGGACCGTCACTGCGCCCGGCGGCCAGGGTGGCGGTAAAACGGTCGCGCGGAAGGGCCCCGGCCAGATTGACCAGGGTGCGCTGCGACCCCCCGCCGTCGAGATCGGGCAGGAAGAACAGGATACGGCAGAGAGACGTATTCAAGGTTTTCTGAAAAGCCACCAGTTGACGTCATCAAGACCCGCGGTTCGCTTCCAGAAGAAGCCGTTGGCCACGGGCTCGAGAGCGGGGAAGAGATCAAGCCACATGCCGCCGAAATCGCGTTTGAACAACAGGCCCTCATGGCCGCGATAGGGGATGCTCACCGGCGTGGAAGAGAAATATTCGATGGACAGAATATAACGCGCCGCCACCCGGTGGATTTCGCCATAGGCCGTTTCAAGATCCTCGGGCGGCACATGAATCAGAACACCGGAAGTAAAGATAAGGTCCACGGCCCCGTCATCGAGAGGAAGTTTTGTGGCCACGGCGTCGAACAGGCGGTCTTGCGGCAGCACCTTATCGGCCACAAGCTGTTCGCGGGCGCTGGCATTTGGCTCCACGGCAAAGAGCTCGGCGTCAGTGATTCCCGCCAATGCCCTCAGGTTGATGCCGATATTGGCACCCACTTCGAGAATGGACGTCGGCGGACTGTCCTTCACATGAGAAAAAATTTCCGCAAAGGCGCGCGCCACATTGCCCACGGCTTCTCCGGTGGCGCGGTTTCGCGCCGCATAGTCGTCACCGAATTTACCCTTCCAGGCGTCAATGGGGACGTTGTCGTCAGTCATGGTTTTTCCGCATTCTTTGTTTCCGTTTCTTCAATATCTGGCCATTGCAGGGCCACGCCCCTTGCAAGCGCATGTTTGGCCTTGCGTCCTAGAATCTCTCCGTAATGCTTGGGCGGAAGTCCGTGGCCGGGGCGGATAGAGCGAATATTTTTTTCCGTAAACGCCTCACCCTGTGCAATGTCCTTCACCACATAGAGAGAGCGCCGAAAGAGAATATTGCCTTTTTCGCCGGGTGTCCGTTCGTAACACACGTCACCCAGCGCCTCCCAGGCAGCACGGCATTCCCGTGTCAGGGCTTGTAACTCCGGCGGTTCCAGGGAAAACGCCGCATCGGGCCCCCCGTCATCACGGCTCAAGGTGAAGTGCTTTTCAATGAGGCAGGCCCCAAATGCAACCGAGGCCACGGCAACGCCAATACCGGGCGTGTGATCGGACAAACCCACCACTGTTTCGAAGCTGGACATCATATGGGGGATCGTCCGCAGGTTGGCTTCTTCCGGCAGCGCCGGATAGGCGCTGACACAATGCAACAGCGCCAGTCCGCCGGCGCCATTTTCACGCGCGCCACGAACCGCCGCATCGATCTCTTCCCGGTTCGCCATGCCGGTGGAAATGATCAATGGCTTTCCCGTCGCCGCGACACGGGCGATCAATGGCAGGTCCACCGCTTCGAAGGAAGCAATCTTGTAGGCGGAGCAATCCAATTTTTCCAGAAAATCCACCGCCGTTTCGTCAAAGGGAGAGCTGAAGACGATCAGCCCAAGCTCCCGCCCTTTGTCAAAAAGAGCCTCATGCCAGTCCCAGGGCGTGTGGGCTTCCTGGTAGAGATCGTAAAGTCTGCGTCCGTCCCACGGACCACCTTTAATACGGAACTCCGGGCCATCATGGTCGATGGTGATAGTATCGGCGGTATAGGTCTGGAGCTTGACGGCATCAGCGCCAGCATTTTTTGCCGCTTCCATGATGGCAAGGGCGCGCTCCAAATCGCCGTTGTGGTTCCCTGACATTTCGGCGATCACGAAAGGCGGGTGCGCAGGCCCGATGGGGCGGCCGGCAATGTTCAGGTCTGCCAACTTCATGCCCACACGCGCACGGAAGATCGAACCAGCTTCCAATATGTCATCGATTCATCTCTGTCCATTCCCCGCGTGCTCATGGTTATTTTCATTGGAGGAGACCCCGATTCCAAGGTAACACTCTTTCCCGCAGTTTTCCTGGAGACACATCATCCATGTTTTCTTTCGCCACAGTCATGATTTCCTGCGCCGGGTTGCCGCAAATTATGGCAAGCTTGTCCCGGAAAGTTAGGCGCTCTCTCCTCATAACATCGGTATGGTGACATGCCCATGACCGCATCGATTAAGGCCCTCGTTGCCGGTTGGCACGATAGTGGGATCGAATCCGGGGACATGGTGTTGCTGCACAGCAGCTTGATAAAAACACTGCACCGATACCACCAACAGGACTCCCAAGTTGATACGGCGGCCGTTCTGGAATCTTTTCTTTCGGCGCTCGGGCCCGAAGGCACGCTGCTTCTCCCACTTTTCAATTTCGATTTTACAAGGGGCGTTCCCTTCGACATTCGCTCAACCCCCTCACATATGGGATCACTGACGGAGGCCGGTCGGCAGCATCGGGAAGCCGTGCGCACCGGACACCCCATTTATTCTTTCGCCGTCATCGGCGCCCGTGCGCAGGAATTCGAAGGCGTTGTCAATTTTAGCGGCTATGGCGCCGATTCCCCGTTCGGATTGCTTCACCGTGGCGGCGGCAAGATCGCTGTCCTCGATCTTCCCGATCAAAGCAGCATGACCTTCCACCATTACGTGGAAGAGGCCCTTGACGTCCCTTACCGCTATCACAAGACTTTCACGGGCCCCTTTACCGATGCGGCGGGACATTCCGAGGAACGCACCTTCGGCCTTTTCGTCCGCGATCTCGACAAAGGTGTGGAGACCTATGTCACGCCCATGGAGGAACACCTTTGGCAAGCAGGGCTCTATAAAGGCTGCCGCCCGGGAGAAGGAAACGGGTTGCGGACCATCGAGGCCAGCCTTCTGTTTGATGCCACCGCCGACGTGATCAAGGCTGGAAAAGCCGAAGGAATGCTCTACCGGATTAAACTACGCGACGCCTAGAGCTTCGCCTCTTCCTCCTTCAGAAGGCCAGCTTCGACACAGAGTTGGGCAAGTTCCGCCAAACGATCAAACTTCGATCCACTGCGTTCGGCGACAGCCAACAGGTCACGGCTGCCGTCGGCCAGTGACATCAGCCAAAGGATGTCTCCGACCTCAAAATACGCATCGGCACTTCCTCCGAGCGTGGGATAGAGGTCATATTTGCTCAAATGTGGTTCGCCGTACATCACCTGGTTCCGGTAAACGCGGTTGCCCTCCAGCAGGAGACAGAGGCGGTAGTACATATCAATGCTTTCGCAGATAGCCTCGAAGGAAATGACGTCCCGGTTGTCCAGCGACGTGTGATACTGGGGGTACGCTCCAGGCTCACTACGGCTCAGCATACCAACAGGCAGATCAAACCCCGGCGAACAATACTGCCGTTCGTCACTGCCCATGGGACGGAAGTCGATAATCTTCGACGGATGACCGGAGTTGGCCAGAATGTACTCGCAGGCGCGATCGGCAAGGGTCTCGCCGCGACGCGACCTCTTATAGAAAAAATTCCCCGTATCGCCGACACAGGTGACCACATAGCCGGCAACCAGATTTTCCCTCAGATGATCACCAATTCTCTGGAGCGTGGAGATAGCACCGATGGTCTCGGGCTGGAAAACAAAACGATAGGTGAGGCGTCTTTTCGGCAACGCGGCCAGTCGCCGTGCAAGAAAAGCCGCCACCAAGGGTCCAGACAGTTCGTTGTTTGCCATCGAAGGATGGCAGGTATAGGTGGAGATCAGGACTTCCTTTTCTGTCTCTCCCGGTAAAACGCATTCGGATACGGTCATGGAGCCGTCGACCAGATCACTATCGACCACTACTTCGTATTCGCCTTCGGCAAGCGAATCACGTTGGTTCTGAGAGATACAGAAACCCCAGTCCTCTTTGTAATAGCTGGTCTTGTAGGGAACAGCCTCGGGCATGTGGGGAAGGCTGAAAAGACGGAAATTGAGTTCCTGAAGGGTCATCCGGCCACGGAACGGCATCGAATAATTAACAAGATGAAGATTATTCTCGCCAAAATCGAGAATACGATCGCCCGAAGGTGTCACCACATAGGCCTCACGAACAACCCATTCCTTGGGAATCGTCCAGTCAAAACAACGCGTTCCGCTGGGGATCTCAGTCCGCTGCAAAGGCACGATCTCACCCAGAATGTCATGGCTGGCGCGTACGCCTTCACCGGTGATGCTACGCGGCAACGGCCACAGGCGGTCGAAATAGGCGGCCACCTCATCCGGGGTTTCAAAAACCCGGTCGGGCTGTTCTTTCCCTGTCTCAGTCACCATGTCCGGTGTCTATCCGCCGGCAATTTCAGTGTCAGATTCGTGTCCATCGTTGGCCTCAAATTTATTTAAGGAGAGAGTTCCTGGCCATTACCCGCCTGTAGCCGGCGTATGGCGGATGGATCAGCCGGCCTCAAATCGTCCATCACGGCCTGGGCCAGCATCCCGCCGTCAAACTGGGGCACGTTGTTCTCGTCGAACACCACATCAACGAGCCTGCACCGTTCTTCCATCAGAGCCTGCGCATCCGAAGCAAAGGGCTCATGACCTAAAGAGACGCCGAGAAAAACAACCGGTTTATCGGTGCACAAACATTTCCAAAGTGACGTGGTCCGGGGAAAGTCGTAGACGAAAATATCGGCCTCATCCATCACCTGCTTGAAAGGCCCTTCACTTAACGGCGCCACATCCGCCAAAGGATGACTGTCCCAGGGATGGCGGTCATCGGGATGCGGCCGACAGATGAGGTCAATGGGCAGCCGTGACAGAAATTTCGCCACTCTCAACTGCCAGTCGAGAGCAACCACATCGGAAAGCATGGGCGGGTAGAGCTGACGTGGACCATTGAAAATCGTCGGCACATAAACAACCTTCGGCCGCCTTCCATTGAGTTTCCTGTGGGTGCCGGAAAAGCGAAATTCGGGATCACCATGAAGCCCGGAAATTTTCATCCGGCGCAATGGCTTTATCGTATCCACAGCCTCTGCAAGGCCGAGGAATCCTGCTTTTTCCCGCGTACACGACACAAACTCCGTTACCGAAGCAAATTCGCCAAAAGCTATCATCAGATTATCTTTAACATAACCTATGCAGCCGCCATGCTCGAACCCCTTCACCGTCCCACCCCTGCGCATGACTGCCAGGCTCATGGCACGGGTCGGATAATAGCTCCCGCTCCCGGACCATATGGTCATGGGCAAATCATCCATTCGCCGCAGGGCTTCCATGTCCCGGGACGCCTGCCGCAGCAGGTTCTGCGCCCAAGGCAAGATTAGAGTCCTCAAACGGCCGTTCCACGGGTCATTGAGACCGCTGCACGTCGCCAGAACATCGGCTAGGTTTTCCGCCAGTGTCGGAACATCCGTATTGAATCCGTCATCCAGATTCTGTGCCCGAGCCTTTGCCAGCCAACTCTCGGCCTGATGGAAGACAAGCCGCTCGCTTGATCCTCTGGCCGCCTCACGGAGAAAGGAATTGTGGGTGATGGCGATTGATGTGGGGGCGGCGAAAGTCTTTCCAAGACGTCGCCAGGGAGTCCAACTGGCTGTACGTACCAAACGCCGAAGCCATGCCTTGTCCGGCACCTCACAAGAGGCCATTGGGGGAAGCGGGATATCTTCCGTTCCTGTCTTTCCCTGGAGAAAAGCCAATTCCGGCAGGTTTCCAGCCAGTTCAATCCCGCTGAATTTTTCATTCCCCGCCACAATGGCCATATCCGTGAAAAACCGCACCACACTCATAAGGGGAATTGTGCCCAGCATAAGGACATCCCGGGCCATGCCGTCTTCGACCCCACCGATGTGTTGAATGAGTCCCTCGAATTGGCGGCGATGAACGTCATATTGTTCCGCATGGGAGACAGGCCAGGCCAGTCGCCCACTCCAATCGGACAGATCGCCTATGGCTGCGAGATCAAACGGAACGCGTCTTTGAAGGTGAGGTGAATTCATGAGGGAGTTGTTCCTGCGCGCATGGCCCTGGCGATACGTTCCACCCCGCGCCCATCCACCAGCGCGGAACCGGCGCGCCCCATGTCCTTGCAAGCGGCCGCGTCGCGCAATAAATCACTCAGAATCCTGGCGGCATCAGGAAGCGCCCCGATGCCACGCCCCGCCAGACGGGCGCATCCGGCCCCGGCCAAAGCCGCCGCGCCGGGCTCTTGGTTGTCGGCCACCGTCACCAACACCATAGGCACACCAAGAGAGGCTAGTTCCAGCGCCGTAGTACCGCCGGCGCAGAGCGCCAGATCGGCTGCCGCTATCAAGGGCGTGATATCGCCGGGCGGCAGGACGCGGAAGCGGCCCGGATGGGAGGCCGCGAAGGTTTGCGCTTCCGCCAGACCATCCGCATCGGCCGAACAGATCACGGTGGCGGTAAAGGGCGTTTCCACCCCGGTAAGCTCCCCCATGGCGGCAAGGGCGAGATTGTCCTCGTCATAGCCGCCGAAGGTAACGAGAAGATGCGGCGGCGTGGAAGCGGCTTCCCGTGTCAGGCGGCGGATGTCCCGCCGCAGCACCACGTAGTCCGGCCCCGCCAAAACGCGGCCATCTCCCTCCATATCACAGGATAAGTCCTGGGCTCCCGGATTCTGGTTAACCACCAGATCGGCGGCAAATGCCGCGCCGCCCAGATCATCAAAACAGAGAAGCCCCGCGCCGCCTTCTTTCGCCGCCCGTTGCCAGTCGAGGCCAAAATCATAGCCGTCGGCCACGATCCACTGCGCCACGCTGGCCGCTGTTGCCGCCAGCGTGGCCGCGGCGTCCTCCGGTGAGCCGCGCCTGGCCTGATGTTCCTGTACATCTATCTCTTCCTCGCGCCAGCGGGCCACAACGGGTTCTTTCACAGCCGTTGTGAGGAGCGAACAGGACACCCCCTCATCCCGCAGATACTGGGCCAAACCAAGACAGCGCATGAGATGCCCCGAACCGATGTCGACACCGGCGTCAGCTCGAAACAGAATGTTCATTTTTCAAGGGGTGTTGATGGCCGGCGTTGATAGCCGCCAGCTCGGGGTCAGCCTCCACCAGCGCCAGAGGCACGCGATAGCCCCACCCTTCCGGCCCCTCGGGAAGACGGGGAAACAACGCATCGAAGAAGGCGTAATCCTGGGGCATATCGAGGGTCCAGCGGTGATGGCCGATGTTTTCTTCCTCGGCCGCCACGTTGGCGCGGCGCACGCCCGACGCATGACGCATGAAGAGTCCCACATGTTCGCGCTCCGCGTAAATCTGCGACTCAGCAGCGGCCCGCTCCAGCAAGGCGAAGGTAAAAGCCTCGCAATCGAGGCCGTGGGGCCAACTTACCGGCGTGTTGTTGACGGCGAAGTCGGCGCGCCCCGACGTCACCTCGGCCAGCACCAGGCCACAAAGCTCGGGGTCGATGAGAGGGCAGTCGCTGGTGACGCGCAGCACGAAATCTGCATTGAGCGCCTTGGCTGCACCGTAATAACGATCGAGCACATCCTTCTCGGAGCCGCGGAATATCTCCACGCCGCAGCGTTTGGCCTCCGCCACCACCGGGTCGCAATCGGCCCCTTCGGGAGAGGCACAGCATACGGCGTCAATTCCCGGTATGGCCTGACAGCGCTCCAACACATGGGAGAGCACCGTGCGCCCGGCCAGTTCCAGCAGCACCTTGCCGGGAAGCCGGGTCGAGGCCATACGCGCCTGAACGATACACACCGACCGGCTCATCTGGCCCCGGCGACAATACGGCCAAGCGTCTCCACCAC
>CAYZWF010000005.1:0-71686 GCA_964482135.1 uncultured Rhodospirillaceae bacterium | reverse complement strand
CAGGCTGACCTCGCCCGAGGCCAGGGGCCGGGTGGCGGTGCGCGCCACCTGGGCGTCGATTTCGCGGTCGATCATGTCGTTGATGGTGCATCCGGCGCCGCGCATGATCACCGCGCCGATGGCGAAGAGGACGAACAACCGCGCCTCATCCATGCCCGCTCCGGCAAGCGCCAGCCCCCACCAACAGGGCAACAGCAACAGCCACACGCCGATGGGGCGGTCGAGCCGCATCAGCCGCAGATAAGGCCGGACGGGACCGGGCGCATAACGGTCGATCCAGCCGCCCGCCTCCATGTCACCGCTTTGATGGTGCTGATCCGCCATGTGATGTTTCTACGCCGGGGTTGTTGGGGTAATCTTGGGGCCAGAAAGACTCTAGGGGCAAGCGCCGGCTACAGGGAAGGCAAAAACAGTGACGCAAAAGGATAACCCGGAAACGGCCCAACAGCGGCCCCGCACCCGTCTCTATGTGGAGGATGATCTCGCCGCGCAGGCGGTGGTGGCGGCGGACCAGCCCCAGTCCCACTATCTGCGCAACGTTCTGCGTCTGGATATGGGCGGAGAGGTGATCCTGTTTAACGGCCGCCACGGTGAATGGCTGGCGCGGCTGCAACCCGGTGGCGGCGGTGAAGCCACGCTCGAGGCGGTGGAACAACTGCGCCCCCAGGCTGACCCGCCGGATTTATGGCTGGTGTTCGCCATACTGAAACGGGCGCGATTGGATTTCCTGGTGGAAAAGGCCACCGAGCTGGGGGTCGCCGAACTGCGGCCGGTGATCACGCGCCATACGGTGGTGCGGCGGGTCAACGGGCCGCACCTGCATGCGCGCTGCGTCTCGGCGGCGCAGCAGACCGAGCGCATGAATGTGCCAGAGGTGCGCGGAGCGGAGAAACTCAAATCGCTGCTCGACAACTGGAATCCTGAACGGCGGCTGCTGTTCTGTGACGAAAGCGGCGAGGGGCCGCCCATCGCCGAGGCCCTGACAATCCGGCGCCGCGCATGATCACCGCGCCGATGGCGAAGAGGACGAACAACCGCGCCTCATCCATGCCCGCTCCGGCAAGCGCCAGCCCCCACCAACAGGGCAACAGCAACAGCCACACGCCGATGGGGCGGTCGAGCCGCATCAGCCGCAGATAAGGCCGGACGGGACCGGGCGCATAACGGTCGATCCAGCCGCCCGCCTCCATGTCACCGCTTTGATGGTGCTGATCCGCCATGTGATGTTTCTACGCCGGGGTTGTTGGGGTAATCTTGGGGCCAGAAAGACTCTAGGGGCAAGCGCCGGCTACAGGGAAGGCAAAAACAGTGACGCAAAAGGATAACCCGGAAACGGCCCAACAGCGGCCCCGCACCCGTCTCTATGTGGAGGATGATCTCGCCGCGCAGGCGGTGGTGGCGGCGGACCAGCCCCAGTCCCACTATCTGCGCAACGTTCTGCGTCTGGATATGGGCGGAGAGGTGATCCTGTTTAACGGCCGCCACGGTGAATGGCTGGCGCGGCTGCAACCCGGTGGCGGCGGTGAAGCCACGCTCGAGGCGGTGGAACAACTGCGCCCCCAGGCTGACCCGCCGGATTTATGGCTGGTGTTCGCCATACTGAAACGGGCGCGATTGGATTTCCTGGTGGAAAAGGCCACCGAGCTGGGGGTCGCCGAACTGCGGCCGGTGATCACGCGCCATACGGTGGTGCGGCGGGTCAACGGGCCGCACTTGCGTGCGCGCTGTGTCTCGGCGGCGCAACAGACCGAGCGCATGAACGTGCCCGAGGTCCGCGGAGCGGAGAAACTTAAATCGGCGCTCGAAAACTGGCCGCCCGGACGGTGGCTGCTGTTCTGCGACGAAAGCGGCGAGGGGCCGCCCATCGCCGAGGCTCTGACCGATCTGCGCCAGCGCGAGGATATACCACGCGGCGGTGGGCAATGGGCGGTGCTGACGGGGCCGGAGGGCGGTTTTTCTCCCACGGAGCTTGACGCCCTCCACAAACTGCCCTTTGCTATGGCGGTGGGGCTGGGGCCCCGCGTCTTGCGCGCGGATACGGCGGCGCTGGCGGCTCTTGCCTGCTGGCAGGCCATCCTCGGCGATTGGCACCAAAGCTGCCGTTTCGAGCCGCTTGCCAGCGAAGACGAGACCGACAATTGACCTCCCACCTGATCCCGGGTTTTTTTATGCGCCGCCCCTCATGACCTCGTCCCTGGTAACCCCTCCCGACACCACGCCCCTGGACCACAAGGACCAGCTCGTGGCCTATATGGAATCGGGGTGCAAGCCGCGCGTGGACTGGCGCATCGGCACCGAGCACGAGAAATTCGCTTATGATCTCGAGACCCTGCGCCCGCTCGCCTATGAGGGCGAAAAAGGCATCGCCGCGGTGCTCGAGGGCTTCCGCCGCTTCGGCTGGCAGCCGGTCACCGAAGACGGCAAGACCATCGCGCTGACCCGCGACGGCGGTTCCATCACCCTGGAGCCGGGCGGCCAGATAGAGCTTTCCGGGGCGCCGCTGGGGGATCTTCACGAGACCTGCCGCGAAGTCCACACCCACTTGGGCGAGGCCAAGGAGATCGGCGAGGAACTGGGCATCGCCATGATGGGCATGGGCTTCCTGCCCAAATGGACGCGCGAGGACATGCCGTGGATGCCCAAGGCGCGCTACGACATCATGCGCCGCTACATGCCCACCAAGGGCGATCTCGGCCTCGACATGATGCTGCGCACCTGCACCGTCCAGGTCAATCTCGACTTCGCCTCCGAGACCTGCATGATGCGCAAGTTCCGCGTCGGGCTGGCCCTACAGCCCCTGGCCACGGCCCTGTTCGCCAACTCGCCCTTCACCGGGGGCCAGCCCAACGGCTATCTCAGCTATCGCAGCCAGATTTGGACCGACACCGATCCCGACCGCTGCGGCATCCTGCCCTTCGTTTTCGAGGACGGGTTTGGGTTCGAGCGCTATGTGGACTATATGCTCGACGTGCCCATGTATTTCGTGCGCCGCGACGGAAACTATATTGACGCCGCCGGCCAGTCCTTCCGTGATTTCCTCGCGGGTGAATTGCCGGCCCTGCCCGGCGAAAAGCCCCATATGAGCGACTGGGAGGACCACCTCACCACCGTCTTTCCCGAGGTGCGGCTCAAGCATTTCCTGGAAATGCGCGGTGCCGACGGCGGCCCCTGGGCGCGGCTCTGCGCCTTTTCCGCCTTGTGGGTCGGGCTTCTCTACGACCGCGCGGCCATGGACGCCGCCTATGACCTGATCAAGGACTGGACGGCGCAAGACCACGCCCGGCTGCGCGCCGAGGTGCCCCGCGACGGGCTGGCGACGCAAATAGGCAACCGCGCCCTGTTAGGGCTGGCCGGGGACGTTCTCGAGATCGCCCGCGCCGGGCTCGCCAGCCGCGCTATTACAGACGCCAAGGGCCGGGACGAGACCCAATATCTCGAACCCCTGCTGGAAACGGTTGCATCGGGACGCACGCCTGCGGAAGAATGGCTCGACGCCTTCACCAACCGCTGGGACGGGCGCATCGAGCCCCTGTTCACCGAGAACGCCTATTGACCATGACCGCACCGCCTGAAAAACCCGCCACTCCCGTAACCCCCGCTTCGTGCCGCGACCTCGACGAGGTGCGCGCCAATATCGACCGCCTCGACGGCGAAATTCTGAAGCTTATGGCCGAACGTAGCTTCTATGTGGGCGAGGCGGCGCGCTTCAAGCCCTCGCGCGAAGGCGTGGTGGACCGCGCCCGCATCGAGGACATCATCACCCGCATGCGCGCGAAGGCCGAACAGGCGGGGCTGGCGCCCGGCATCGCCGAGGCCGTGTTCCGGCGTATGATCGACAGCTTCATCGAATTCGAAAAAGGCGAATTCGACCGCCTCCATGAGGGTGACTGAACATAGTGACTGGGCGCGCCGGGCGCCTTTCGGCGCCACCGGTTCTTGATGATAGTCTCTTATTGTCTGGCGTTGAGGGCCGGTCCGGGTTTTTTGCGGCTTGAGAAAAATAAATTGTCGGCACCGGACGGCTGGGCCCTCCGCTTCACGGGAACGACCTTGGCGATTCGGGCTATGCCTTCGCGGATTTGCTTTTCCGAGGTCGACGAATAGCCGAGCATGATTGCCCGCTCGTCAAAGTTATTGCTTCCGAAGACGCTGGCGGCTCCGTCCTGCAGCGAATAGATGCCGATACCGCGATCCAGCGCCATCTCCTGGAGTTTTTTTGCCTTCGGGAAGCTCCGCGGCAGATGCCAAACCAGATGCATGCCTCCCATAACGCCGGACAACGCCACGTCTCCAAAGTGCCTGCCCAAGGCCTCAATGAGACAGTCGCGGCGCAGTTTATAGGTGTACCGGATTCGCCGGAGATGGTTGGAGAAGGTGCCGCTTGAAATGAAATCGGCGAGCACCGCCTGGTCGAGCCAGGGATGACCGTTATCCAGCAGGGCCTTGACGGTGGTCGCCGGCTCGACGAGTTCGCGGGGAACCACCAGATAGCCGATCCGGATACCGGCGCCAACCGACTTTGAAAAAGTCCCCATGTAAATGACACAGCCGCGCTTATCCAAGCCCTTCAGCGCGGTTAACGGCGAGCCGTCGTATCGGAAATCGCTGTCATAGTCATCCTCGATGATATAGGCGCCGGTTTTCCACGCCCAATCCAACAAACGTAACCGGCGTTCCAGGGAAAGTGTCGCCCCCATGGGGTATTGGTGTGACGGTGTCACATAGGCAAGGCTGACCGGTTTCTGGGGCAGCTGGGCGACGTCCAGGCCCTCACCGTCGACCGCAACCGGGATCAGCCTGGCGCCGTAACTCTCCATGAGGTTCGAGGCCCCTTGGTAGCAGGGGTTTTCGACGACCACCGGAGTATCCTGGCCGACGAAAAGACGCGCCGCGACGTTCAGCGCCTCCTGGCAACCGGCGACGATAATCACCTGTTCCGGTGTCGTGGAAATGCCGCGGGCAGGCCCCAGATGATCGGCTATGGCCTGGCGCAGGGCGGGCAGCCCTCCCGGCTCCCCATATTCCGTGAGGCTGGAGCTGGGGTGGGTAAGCTCCCGATTGAGCAGGCGCCGCCAAGTCTTTGAAGGGAAAGACCTGGCATCGGGCCGTCCCACCCAGAAATCGACCGCGAGGTTGTGACGGTTGCGGTTGACGACCGGATGGGGAGTGCCCCGGAAGCGCACGGGTTGGCGGTCGATCAGCCGTTCGGAATTGTCATGGGATACGGCCTCACCGCTGTCCGATAACAGGGACGACGCCGGTAAATCGAAACTGACGAAGGTGCCGACCGCCCTGCGGGTCTGAAGATAGCCTTCGATGATCAGTTGTTCGTAAGCAAGGGTGACCGTGTTGCGCGAAACGCCCAGCTGTTCGGCCAGGGCGCGGGTGGCGGGAATCGGCGTGCCCGGCTTCAGCCGGCCCTCCAGGATTAATCCGCGGATTTGATCGAATATCTGCGTCTGGAGTGGCTGTTTTTTGCCGTGGTAGACTTTCAGTGGCAATTGCATGGAAACGGACACCCCCCCCCTTCAACCGGGTCTCCTGTAGCTCCCAGTCAGCAAATAATTCAGCGACTGGCCCAACATTATATCCGTTATTGGCCGCCAGGATAGTGCCAGTGGTTGAAATATACTTTGGGCCAGTTTACCAAACATCATTCTTCTCAAGGCCTTGGTTATGGATTCATCGGCGCCATGAAACCCATGGAGCCAGTGGCCCATGCCTTTTTCAGAAGCTGGTCCTTACGCCCGTTCGCGGTTTTTCTGAAACTCATTCATGCTCGCTTAAATTTTTTCCCGTCCGCGGTTTTTGCGGCGGGAGTGGGGAGGTACTTATGCGGATCCTGTTTTGGACGAGGACGACGGCTGTGGCCGTGGCGATTTCGTGGATGGCCGGCTTGGCCGGAGAGGCCGTGGCCGATATTCCCAACGAGCTTTACGACGCCCTTGGGGTGTCGAAATCGGCGCCGCCGAAGGATCTCTATAATGCGCTGAAGAAACGTTACCGTGATCCCGAACAGGGAGCCGGAAAGGGGACTCTCGCAAAGTACTGGGAGCCGATCCCCATGAGTTCCTATCTCGATCCGCTGAGCTTCTACAAGCCACCCACATCGGTGAAGGACGTCTCGACACGTTCCGAATGCATAAGCTGCCACGAAAAGGAAACACCCGGCGCCGTCGTCGCATGGAAGAAGAGCGTGCACGCCGACATCAACGCTATCCGCAACCTGTCCGACGGCGACCCCAGAGCCTACAAGAAGAAAAAATTAAAAGAAGTCGAAGACAACCTGCGCTCCCTTGGCAAGCTCGGCGCCAAGGAACAGCTGAATGAAGTCATGTGCATGGATTGCCACGTCGAAGTCTTGGCCGAGAAAGGCGATCACCGCAAGGATTTGCGCATGCCCACCGCCGACGTCTGCGGTACCTGCCATCTCCAGGAGTTCGCCGAGCGCGAATCCGAACGCGACACCCTGAACTGGCCCCAGGACCAGTGGCCGAAGGGCCGTCCGTCCCACGCCCTCGACTACAAGGCCAACGTGGAAACGGCGATCTGGGCCGCCATGGAACAACGGGATGTCGCCGAAGGCTGCACCGAGTGTCACATCAACCAGAACAAGTGCGACACCTGCCACACCCGGCACCAGTTCTCAGCCGCCGAATCGCGCAAGCCCCAGGCCTGCGGCATTTGCCACAACGGCGTCGATCATAACGAGTTCGAGAACTACATGATGTCCAAACACGGCACCATTTATCAGTTGCTCGGCGACGAGTGGAACTGGGAAGTGCCCCTCAAGGACGCCATCGACAAGGGCGGCCAGACCTCACCGACCTGCGCCTTCTGTCACATGGAGAACAAGGGCAAGTTCGGACACAACCTGGTGCGCAAGGTGCGCTGGGGCTTTAACCCACAGCCGGCGATCGCCGACAACCTGGATCACAAATGGTTCACGTCGCGCCAGGAAGCCTGGGTCAAGACCTGTACCAACTGTCACTCCGAAAGCTTTACCAGGGCCAGGCTCAGCCAAATCGACAATGGCTCCATACAAGGGCTCAAGGTGGAACAAGAGGCCGGAAAGGTGGTCAAACAGCTCTATGCCGACGGTCTGATGGTTGGCCAGAAAACCAACCGCCCACCGCCTCCAGCGCCTGAAAAAGACGCCCCCGGCGGCTTCTACGGTCTGTTCTGGGCCAAGGACAACAACCCGACGCATATGGACCGCGTCTACACGGAGATGTGGGAACACGACCTGATCAAGCTCTACAAGGGTCTCGCCCACTTCAATCCGGGCAACTACACCTACTCGAATGGTTGGGCGCCGTTAATGGGGGCCTATGCCGAAATCCAGGACGAAAACACCCGGATTCGCGAGATGGCGTCGTTGAAAGACAGGATCGCTAAACTCGAAGGAGGCAAGCGCAGCGATCTGCCCAAACTCGACACCTTCTTTAAGAAGGCGTCCCTTGGCGTCGGCGGCGGCGGCATGCTGCTGGTCGGCTCTCTCGCTCTATGGGGGTGGCGCCGCGGACGCAAAAAAGAAGACATGGGAGAGGATATCAGATGAGCACGCCGCGTCCTTCTTGGTGCCCGGCAATCCATATCTCCCTCTGTGATTGACCCATGACGGGCAATCGGAAAACCCTCCTGACAGCCGGAATTCTCCTGGTGTCAGGAGGGTTCTTCTTGGGCGGATGGGTGGCGTGGTCGATTTTCCAGCCGACGCCCCAGAAAGCGCCTTACGTCTACACCATGGTCGAAGAAGGAGGCGTCGAGGCTTTCCCTGATCTGGGGCTGGCGGGAGAAGGCGGCGTGGACAGTCCGAACCTGGTTATCCGCAAATACGAACTGCGGGTGGATCAAATAGACAAACCCATCGCCGTCTTTCACACCGCCGCCCGGAATAAAGGCGAGCCTGTCCTCCTCGATTGGCGAAACTATCTCGCCGAGCCGGTGATCAACGCCGCCAGCGATGTTTCCGAGACGGCGGTCCTTGCCGAGGCCATCCGCGAACACGCGCCCGAGGGGGCGCCGGTGATCGGCTGGTGGGACATATCCCGCCGCTTGAAGCTTTTGGCGGGGATCGACGTTCTTTTCGACCGCCACCTGGCGCAACCCGTTCTGTTGCCCGAATCGTGGAACAGGTATCAAAAGCCCATCAAGGCCGTGGAGCGCAGCTTCTGGAATCTCAACAAGGGAGAATCCGGCGAAGTCCTGTTCGAACAATTCACCGAGGCCCTGCTTACCGACCGCCAGGCGGCGGCGGCCGAAAAATTACGCGCCCTGGTCGGTGGCCGCGAGTCCTTCCTGGTCCTCTCGGTACAGGACACTTACAAGGTCGGGGCCTTGTATCCGGAACGCTTCGGTATTGGATTCAAGGACTTCGCCAAGGGCGAGGACGCCCACGGAATGGCCTCCTCCATCAAGAAATGGCTGAAAGAAGAGGGCTACGAGAACTACACCACGCAACGGCTGGGCAAGACGGTGGTCCGGGTCTATTTCCTGACCGACGAGGCCTCTTCCCGGACTCTGCTTGCCCAGGCATTGCCGTTTACCAACTCGCGGCCCATGGAGCTTACGGAGATCGAACTGGTCTACCAGCACGGCGACTTCTGGGTCTACAGGGTGCCGCCGGCGGAGCAAGAGGCCGAGACCGAAACAACGCCTCCGGCCCTATAAAAATATTAGTTCCTGGCACTAACGAAGGGTCATCGGATGCGCCTACGATAGGGCCAGAAGTCGTGGATAGGTTTTCCAATTCATAGGTACGAAAGATGTCCCGGGCTGTCTTCCTGAGCGCATTTGCCGTCTGCATTCTTGCTTTCGGGACATTTGCCGCCACTGCCGAAGAGTTTGAGTTCGAGGGCCGCAAGAAATGCGGCGGCTGCCACAAAAGCGAGTTCGAATCCTGGCAACAGACGGCGCATGCCAAGGCGCTGAAGTCGCTGGCCGCCGGTGAAAAGGCCGAGGCCAAGAAAAAGGCGGGGCTGGACCCGGACAAAGAATACACAGAGGACGAAAAATGCGTGGCCTGCCACACCACCGGTTTCAGCCATGAGGGCGGTTACGACATGGAAGACCCCAGCGAATATTTGGTGGGGGTAGGGTGCGAATCCTGCCACGGCCCCGGCCTCGATTACCGGCTCGTCCACCGCAAGGCCGGCATCGCTTTCGAGAACGAGGGCACGACCACTCCCCGCCAGGTGCTGGTGGAGGCGGGGGAGGAATTCGAGTTCATCGAGCGCTGTAAGGGCTGTCACCTCAACTACGAGGGGTCGGGGTGGTCCGGCGCCAAGAAGCCATACACCCCCTTCACGCCCAAGGTTGACCCTAAATACACCTTCGATTTCGAAAAGGCGGTGCGAAATGAAAAGGCGATGCACGGGCATTTCAAGCTGGAAGGGACCTTCACCGGGCCGCCGACGCCGCCGTTTCACGATGAATTCCAGGAAAAAGCGAAACCCATTCCCAAGGAATAGCGTTACAGGCCGATGCCAAGGATGACGAAAATCTGGCGATACATTACCGGCAATCTGGGCGCGCTGCTTTGGGGCGCCGGTGGCATGCTGGCCTTGCTGGCTATCGTCCTGGGCGGCGAGGCGGCGGTTTCAAGCACCGGCTTTTGCGTCGGCTGCCATTCCATGACCTACCCGGCCGAGGAATTCAAGAAATCCACCCACTACCGCGGCGCCATGGGGGCCCAGCCGGAATGCAGTGATTGTCATATACCCAAGGGTCTCGCCAACTTCCACCTTGCGCTCGCTACCCACGTAATCGACGGGACCCGCGCCATCTACCACGAACTGGTCGACGACTATTCGACCAAGAAGGCATTCAACAAGCACCGCCTGAGAATGGCCCACAAGGCGCGGATGCTGATGAAGGACTGGGACAGCATCACCTGCCGCGGCTGCCACAAGAACCCGCGCGGGGCTGGCAAATCGGCGAAAAAGGCCCATAAGAAGATGGAAACGGAAGGGGCGACCTGCATCGACTGTCACCAGAACCTGGTCCACAAGGAAGCTCCCGAAACCGACCTCGATGCCAGCCTCGCACAAGGAGCGGTGGTCCTGCGCAAGAATTGACGGCTTCATCGGTTTCGGGCGTGACGAATTCGACCGTCTCCACGAAGACGGCTAACCCCCCGCCTCTTACGCCGCATCTTAAATTTTAATCCGCCGTTCTACCGAGCATGTCTGCCCGGCTCCTGGTTGCGTTAATTGGACTTCACGTAATCCATAAGCTGTTGATAGGAGAAGATAAAATCCTCATCTTCCAGCGGTGAATGACATTCGACGCAAGCCAGCTTATTGGGTTTTGGGGTGCCATCGGGTTTGTATATGGCGAATCCCCAATTGCCCAGCCTGTGATCCGGTGAATACGCGGCCTCCCATGCGTCCCTCCGTTCCATGACGGCGACCGCGGCGAGCTTGCCAATTTCGTAGATGCCGTCACTGCCCACAATGGATTTACCATCGGCGTCTTTTTTGGGCTTATAGACTTCCATGACGACAACGGAACCCGGAGCCGCCGTCTGCCCCTTTTTGTAGCTGGATATGGCGGCGTCGTTGGCATACATCTTTGCCACTTGCTCTTTACCGTCACGGTTCATGGTCGTGTAGTTGGCAAAGGATGTCTCGTAACCCGTGGGGAATTTGACATATTCGGGATTCCCCTCCGCATATGCGTTTATGGCGGACAGGGCGGACAGGGCGCACACCGTGCCGACAAAGATTTTTTTGTAATTCATGATTCCTTATTCTCTCCTCGTTTTGGCCATACAGAAGGTTCCTGAAAGATGGCCCGGTGGATTCAGAGATGAAGCGTTGCCTGTCATTACAATCCAGAACATGAATATGAGATGAAGGTTAACTTCATGGGGGCCGTAAGGAAATCATGCGGGGAAATCATGATCCCTCTCACTGGGAAGGGTGAAATGGAACAGCAGAGCCGGTTCCCTCCACGAAGACGGATGACGGCAGTTGAGAGCCACCAAAAAACCCCGCCGGTTGAACCAGCGGGGTTTTTCATGGGTTTGTTTTCTATCTTTTTAGGGCCGCAGTCTCTGACGTACCCTGACCCTTACGCCGCCGCCTCGTCCCCGGGTCAGTCTCCCGGTCCGCGGTTGGTGAGTCCCACCTCCACCAGATTGTCGGAAAAGGACGGTGCATGTCCCATATTGACGAACTCGGCGGAACTGATGGAATTAACCGTCCCCTCGTTTAATTGCCGCCAATAGCCCAGGGTGGCGACGATAACCCCCGCATTGACGTCGTCGGTGACCTTGGCATCACCTACAAAACCGCCGCGGTCATTAAAGACGCGAACTTTATCGCCCTCTTTTATGCCTCTGGGGTCTGCGTCCGCCGCGTTAATCAAAACGAATTGTTCGCCCTGGCCTTTAATCTTGTGATCCATATTGGCGTAACAGGAATTCAAGAAACCGTGGCTCTTGGGTGAGACAATATTCAAGGGGTATTTCTTCGCCAGTTCCGGGTTGGTTTCCGGCGTTTCCCTCGAGGGAACATAATCGGGCAGGTCATCCAGCGGTTCACCCGGTTGAAACCCCTCATACATTTGACGGAAGGGTCCGGCGACGAAGTTAACCGCGCCATCCAGCTTGAATTCACATTTGCCGGATGGGGTCGGGAAGTTGCCTTCCTTATGGGGACAACGGTCGTCCGGGGTTCCCACGGTCAAACGGGCAAAACCGTTCTCACGCATATAATCGAGATCGATGCCGTCACATGCGGGCGACTCCCAATCAACATAGTTTTCCAGACATTGGGAATCCGACCATTTGAACTGTTCGTCTTCAAAGCCCATGCGCGCGGCCAGACGCTGGAAGATTTCATTGTTGGGTATGGCTTCTCCGGGGGACTCAACGCTCTTGGCGTTATAGGTGAGATACAAGTGACCCCACGACAGGACCATATCTTCCATCTCGGCGCCCATGGAGGCGGGCAAAAGGATATCCGCGTAAGACGCGGTATCGCTGATGAAATGCTCGGCGCAGACCGTGAACATATCTTCATTCATCAAGCCTTCGACGATCTTGTCCGTTTCCGGCGCCTGGGTGACCGGATTTGCATTCCAGAACATCATCGATTTGATGGGAATATCGAGATCCATTTCACCGGTCAGCGCGCGGCCTATCTGCAGGGCGTTAATGACCCGCGTGCCTTCGGGAATAAGATCCGGTCGAGATATCACATCGAATTTGTAGGGATGTTCCCAAACCGGAAATTGTGTAACTCCCCCGCCGATATGCCGCCATGCGCCGGTCAGTCCCGGGATACAGGTCACCACACGGATGGTTTGACCGCCACCGAAATGGCGTTCCAGCGCCACGCCCATGCGGATGGCGGCGGGTTGCTCGGTGGCCAGATCCTTGGCCAGCTGGCGGATGTCCTCGGCGGCGACGCCGGTAATCTCTGATGCCCATTCCGGGGTGCGATCCTTGGCGCGCTCCGCCAGTTCCTCATAACCGACGGTGTAATTATCCACGTATTCCTTATCCACCAGACCCTGTTCGATAATGCTGTTGATGAGGGCCATGGCCAGAGCGCCGTCGGTTCCGGGTTTTGGACAAATATGCCAATCGGCTTCTTTGGCGGTGCGTGATTTATAGGCATCGATAACCACCACCTTGGCGCCTTTTTTTCTGGCATCCTGGATAATGGCCCAGTGATGCAGGTTGGTGCTGACGCTGTTACAGGCCCAGATGACGATATATTTCGAGTGGATATAACTCTCCACGTCGAGACCCGCGGTGGGGCCAACCGTGGTCAACCAGGCAGTACAGGAGCCTTCGCCGCAAAAGGTGCGTTCACATACCGTGGCGCCCAGTCTGTTAAAGAAGGCGTCGCCGCCATTGAGGCCGTGAACCAGTCCCTGATGGCCCAGATAGCTATAGGGCACGATGGCCTGGGGCCCATGCTCTTCTATGATGGCCTTCCATTTGCCGGCGATTTCATCCAGCGCCTCATCCCAGGTAATGCGTTCGAACTGCTTGCTGCCCTTGGGCCCGGTACGGCGCATGGGATGCAACAGGCGATCGGGATGATACATGCGTTTTTCATAATCCTTCAGCTTGACGCAGAGACTGCCGTTGGTCATGGGGTGTTCTCTGCTGCCACTTACGCCGGTGACTTTTCCATCCTCGATATCGAACAGCATGGCGCAGGTGTCGGGACAGTCATGGGGACAGGCCCCAAACGCGGTTGTTGCGGTAGTACCATCAGGCATTGTTTTTCCCTCCCCAGGAAAAATTAGAAAGAATAAAAATCTTGTTGGACCCACCTTAAGGCCCGCGATGACGGGGGTCCATCGCCCCCCGGTTGTTTGGGTATTTATCTGGGCATTTATCTGGGCGTTTATCCCCCCGAATTCGCCCCTTACCCTTCGGTGCCGCCCACGGTGAGGCCGTCGATCTTCAATGTGGGCTGGCCCACGCCCACGGGCACGTGCTGGCCGTCCTTGCCGCAGGTGCCGATACCGGGGTCCAGCGCCATGTCGTCGCCGATCATGGAGACCTTGGTCAAAACATCCGGCCCGTTGCCGATCAGGGTGGCTCCTTTTACCGGCGCGCCTATCTTGCCGTCCTCGATGAGATAGGCCTCCGAGGCCGAGAACACGAACTTACCGCTGGTGATGTCCACCGAGCCGCCGCTGAAACTGACGGCATAGAGGCCCTTCTTCACCGAGGCGATGATCTCCTCCTGCGCATGGCCGCCGCCCAGCATATAGGTGTTGGTCATGCGCGGCATGGGGGCGTGGGCGTAGGACTGGCGGCGGCCGTTGCCGGTGGGCTGGGCGTCCATGAGGCGGGCGTTCATGCGGTCGAACATATAGCCCGTCAGGATGCCATCCTCGATCAGCATCGTGCGTTGTGGCGGCGTGCCTTCGTCGTCGATGGTTACCGATCCGCGCAGGTTTTCCAGGGTGCCGTCATCGACCACGGTGACGCCGGGCGCGGCCACCCGTTGACCCACCAGCCCGGAAAAAGCCGAGGTGTTCTTGCGGTTGAAATCGCCTTCCAGCCCGTGGCCCACGGCCTCGTGTAACAGGATTCCCGGCCAGCCCGGCCCCAGCACCACGGTCATTTCACCGGCCGGGGTGGCCACCGATTCCAGATTTACCAGGGCTTGGCGCAGGGCTTCGTCCACGGAAGCCTTCCAGGTCTCGGGCTTGAGCCACTGGCCATAACCGGCGCGGCCGCCGCTGCCATAGGTGCCCTGTTCCATGCGTTCGCCCTCGGCGGCCGTGACCGTCACGTTGAGCCGTACCAGCGGGCGCACGTCACAGACCCGCTCGCCGCCGGGGCGGATGATCTGCACCGCCTGCCATTGTCCCGAGAGCGAGGCCGAGACCTGGCGCACCCGGGGGTCGCGGTCGCGGGCATAGGCGTCCATCTCGGAAAGCAGCGATACCTTGTCGGCGAACTCGCCCTCGCCCAGCGGGTTGGTGTCGTCGTAAAGATGGCGGTTGGTGGACTGGGGCGCGGCCTCGGTTGCCGCCTTGCTTCCGGTGATGACCGTTTTCACCGTCTCGCCCGCGCGCTTCAATGCCGCCTCGCTCAATTCGCTGGCATGGGCATAGCCGGTGGTCTCGCCGCTGACTGCGCGCAGGCCAAATCCCTGGGAGGTGTCGAAACTGGCCGTCTTCAGCCGTCCATCGTCGAAGTTGAGGCTTTCGGTCTGACAGTATTCAAGGAACAGCTCGCCGTCATCACAGCCCGCCAGGGCATCATTGACCCGGGATTCGGCGCCTTCCCGGTCGAGGCCGGTGCGCTCGAAGAACAGCGTGTCGGTGGTGGCGAGATCGCTCATCTTTTTTTAACTTTCTCCATTGGCTTTTTCGATTGGATGGCGGCGGGAGGAAAAACCTCCGGTGAGGGGTAGCGCGTTCCGCGCCTTTCTTCAAGATGGGGAGGGGTGGCCCCGGCGCACAGCAAAAAAAGAGGACGGCTGCGGTACCGATGCGGGGCAAAAAATTACCCTGGATGTGAGTTACGCCTTGGTGACATCCGTGCTTATCCTTTAGTTACATCATGGTTACAGTAATTCTTTTTCTTATAAAATTTATAAATTAAAAACGTGAGTTTTCCGCCTCTTTCAGCCTCTCCGAACCATATTTTTAAAGTCGGCGACGGAGTGATTCTTAGGCTTGAGCCGCACCGCCGCACTGTGTATTGTGCCCGACGCGTCTGCTGTTTGGTTGCATTCTTGTTTCGTCGCGGGAGGCTTTCGACAAGCCCCCATCGGATTCTGGGATTTGAATGTGACCACCCCTTGGGTAAGGTATATCTTGGGGCTAATGAACCGGGCGCAGTGGGGGGGTTGGCTATTTTTGTCACTCCATATATTTTTTTGGTTTCGAGACAGGACAGGACACAATGTTTCTGAATGCTGTATGCGCCGCCATTGCGGCCGTTTTCTTCACGGGCATAAGCGCCTTTTCCGCCTTGGCCGAACACGCAGGCGCCGTCCATACCGGCCAGCCGGTGGATTGGCAGATGGGTCTTCAGGCCGCGGCCTCTCCGGTGATGGAGAGCATTACCGATTTTCACGACATGCTTCTCGTCATCATCACCGTCATCTCCATTTTCGTCACCGTGCTGCTGCTCTATGTGATCACGCGCTTCAAGGAATCGAACAACCCGGTGCCCTCGAAGGTGACACACAACACCGCTCTTGAGGTGGCGTGGACGGTGGTCCCCATTCTTATCCTGGTGACCATCGCCATTCCCTCCTTCAAGCTGCTTTATTTCGAGGACCGCGCGGCCGACGCCGAGATGACCATCAAGGCCATCGGCGAACAGTGGTACTGGACCTACGAATATCCCGATAACGGCAACTTTACCTTCGACAGCATCATGCTTGAGGAGGACGAGCTGGACGGGCATCCCCGCTTGCTCGGCGTGGACAATCCCGTGGTGCTGCCGGTGGACACCACCGTGCGCGTGCTTCTGGCCGCGCCTCCCGCCGGGGTCATTCACAGCTGGGCCATGCCCGCGCTCGGCGTCAAGACCGACGCCATTCCCGGCCGTCTCAACGAGACCTGGCTCAAGATTACGCAAGAGGGCTGGTACTACGGCCAGTGTTCGGAGCTTTGCGGCACCGGTCACGCCTTCATGCCCATCGCCATCAAGGCGGTCTCGAAAGAGGCCTTCGACGCCTGGGTCACGACCGCCCAGGAAGAATTCGCGCGCAATGACGGCAACGAGTCCGTCCGCGTTGCCCAGAACACTGTACAAAACCAAGCCCAGCAATAGGCCAAAGCGAGAGTTTTAAATTATGAGCACTCACGATAATCCCACCGGCATCAAGCGGTGGCTCTATTCCACCAACCACAAGGACATCGGCACGATGTACCTTATTCTCGCCGTTATCGGCGGTGTTGTTGGCGCGGTCTTCTCCCTGCTTCTTCGCATGGAGCTCGCCGAGCCCGGCATGCAGGTCTTCGGCGACGACTACCAGTTCTTCAACGTGGTGGTGACGGCCCATGGCTTCGTCATGGTGTTCTTCATGGTCATGCCGGCCATGATGGGCGGTTTCGGCAACTGGATGGTGCCGTTGATGATCGGGGCGCCGGACATGGCCTTCCCGCGCATGAACAATGTCAGCTTCTGGCTGCTGCCGCCGGCGCTTATCCTGCTGGTGACCTCGGCCTTTACCGATGGCGGCGCCGGCACGGGCTGGACCGTTTACGCCCCCTTGAGCACTTACGGACATCCCGGCAAGGCGGTTGACCTGGCGATTCTGTCCCTGCATCTGGCGGGCGCCTCGTCGATCCTGGGCGCCATCAACTTCATCGCCACCATCTTCAACATGCGGGCGCCGGGCATGACCCTGCACAAGATGCCGCTGTTCTGCTGGGCGGTTCTGGTGACTTCGTTCCTGCTACTGCTCTCCTTGCCGGTTCTGGCGGGCGGCATCACCATGCTGCTCACCGACCGTAATTTCGGCACCACCTTCTATTCACCCGAGGGCGGCGGCGATCCTCTTCTGTGGCAGCATCTGTTCTGGTTCTTCGCCCACCCCGAGGTCTATATCCTGATCATCCCGGGTTTCGGTATCGTCAGCCAGGTGATCTCCACCTTCTCGAAGAAGCCCGTCTTCGGCTATCTCGGCATGGCCTACGCCATGGTGGCCATCGGCTTCGTCGGCTTCATCGTCTGGGCCCACCACATGTATACGGTGGGGATGGACGTGGATACGCGGGCCTATTTCGTGGCCGCCACCATGGTCATCGCGGTGCCCACGGGGATCAAGATATTCAGCTGGATAGCCACCATGTGGGGCGGGTCTCTGACCTTCCCCACGCCCATGCTGTTCGCGCTGGGGATGATCTTCCTGTTTACGCTGGGCGGCGTCACCGGCGTGGTGCTGGCCAATGCCGGTGTGGACATCGCGCTTCAGGATACCTATTACGTGGTTGGCCACTTCCACTACACCATGTCCATGGGCGCCCTGTTCGCCATGTTCGCGGGCTTTTTCTACTGGATCGGCAAGATGTCGGGACGCCAGTATTCGGAAAGCCTGGGCAAGCTCCAGTTCTGGATCATGTTCGTCGGTGTCAACCTCACCTTCTTCCCCATGCATTTCTCGGGTCTTGCCGGCATGCCGCGGCGTATTCCCGACTATCCGGACGCCTATGTCGGCTGGAACGAGATTTCCACCTACGGATCCTATCTCTCGATCGTGGGTGCGGTTCTCTTCCTCTACATCGTCTACAAGACCTTTGCGTCGGGCGAGAAGGCGGCGGATAATCCGTGGGGTGTGGGTGCCGATACCCTGGAATGGAAGCTCAGTTCACCGCCACCCTTCCATACCTACGAAGAATTGCCGAAAGTGTAGTTTTTCAGGAGGGTGGGATTTATGCGTAACGGATGGAGGCTATAAATGGCTTCTACCTCCATTGACCTCAATCACGTCTCTTCGGGGGCTGTGCCGTCTGATGTTTCGGGTGACGGCTCCGCCAGTCCCGCGGTGACGGATTTCATCGCCCTGTTGAAACCACGGGTGATGTCGCTGGTGGTGTTTACCGGATTTGCCGGCATGATGCTGGCTCCGGGCCATATCCATCCCCTGCTGGCGGCGGTGGCTATCTTATGTATCGCCGTGGCGGCGGGGGCCTCGGGCGCCATCAACATGTGGTACGACCGCGATATCGATGCCGGCATGAAGCGTACCCGCAACCGGCCGTTGCCGGCGGGCCGCATGGACCCGGCGGATGCACTTGGTTTCGGGGTGGTGTTGTCGGTGGCGGCGGTGAGCGTGATGGGTCTGGCGGTGAACTATGTGGCCGCCGCGCTGTTGGCGCTGACCATCTGTTTCTATGTATTCGTCTATACCATCTGGCTGAAACGCCGGACGCCGCAGAACATTGTCATCGGCGGCGCGTCGGGGGCGTTTCCGCCGATGATCGGCTGGGCCGCCGTCAGCGGCGACGTGTCGTTGGCCTCGCTGGCCCTGTTCGCCATTATCTTCGTGTGGACGCCGGCCCATTTCTGGGCGCTCTCGCTGTATCGTTGCGGCGATTACGCCCGCGTCGGCGTGCCCATGATGCCGGTGGTGGCGGGCGCGCGCGAAACCCGCAAGCTGATCCTGCTCTACACGGTTCTGCTGATTCCCGTGACCCTGGTTCCGTGCTGGCTCGGCGTGGCGGGGATGGCCTATGCGATCGTTGCACTGGTTCTGGGGGGAGGGTTCCTGGGGCTGGCGCTGCGGCTCTGGGCCGCCAAGTCCGATGCCGCCGCCAAGGCCCTGTTCGGCTATTCCATCCTCTATCTGTTCCTGCTGTTCGTCGCCATGCTAGCCGACGCGGCCGCCGGCATGGGGATTCCGGCATGACCAAGGACAGCGTCGTGACCAAGGACAGCGTCGTGAGCGGGGAGTCCGGCATGGACGCCCTGCACAAACGCCAGCGCAGCCGCAACCTGGCCCTGGGCGGCGTGCTGCTTGCCCTGGTGGCGCTGTTCTATCTCATCACCATCGTGCGCATGGGAGGGCCGTCATGACCGCCATGCCCGCACCCACATCTGCACCCACATCTGCACGGGGGGATGATCTGCGGCGCCGCAACCGCAGGCTCTTAAGCATTCTCACCGCGGTGGTGTTCGGCATGGTGGGGCTGGCCTATGCCTCGGTGCCGCTCTACCGCCTCTTCTGCCAGGTCACCGGCTATGGCGGCACCACGCAACAGGCGGCTGCCGCGCCCGGCGCGCCGGAATTTACGGACTCTGGAGGCTCCGTGCCCCCCCGCATGATAACGGTGCGCTTCGATTCCAGCGTTTCCTCCACCCTGCCGTGGCGTTTCGCCCCGGCGCAGAGGGCGGTGGACGTCAAGGTGGGGGAATCGGCGCTGGCCTTTTACACCGCGCGCAACCTTTCCGCCACGCCCGTCACCGGCAGCGCCGTGTTCAACGTGACGCCGCTCAAGGTGGGCAAGTATTTCAACAAGATCGACTGTTTCTGCTTCACCGAACAGACCCTGGCTGCGGGGCAACAGGTGGACATGCCGGTGAGTTTCTTCGTCGATCCGGCGATCATGGACGACGACAACATGGGTGAGGTCAAGACCATCACCCTTTCCTATACCTTCTTTGCCGCCGACGGCGCGGAGGAGGAAAGCACCGCCTTGCTGGGGGATTCAAGCGGGGGGTAAGAGGCCTTGTTTTTTATTTTTATTAGCAAAAGAGAGTAAGAAGAATGAGCTCTGCAAAACATTCGTATCATCTGGTTGATCCCAGCCCGTGGCCTTTCGCCACCGGTGTTACGGCACTGATTACGGCCTTTGGCCTCATCAGTCTCATGCATGGCGAGGGCGATTCCCTTTTCTATCTGGGCTCCGCCCTGCTGCTGCTGGTGGTGGCCGCCTGGTGGCGTGATGTCATCCGCGAGGGCGAACATGAAGGTCACCACTCGCCGGTTGTCCAGATCGGCCTGCGTTACGGCATGGCGCTGTTCATCGCCTCGGAAGTGATGTTCTTCGTGGCCTGGTTCTGGGCTTTCTTCGACGTCGCCTTCTTTCCCGGCGCCAACAGCCCCGAGCTGGTAACCCGGCAAGAGGTTCTGGGCGGGGTCTGGCCGCCGGTGGATATGCAGGGCAAGCTCTTCGATCCCTGGGGAATTCCCTTCCTCAACACCGTCATCCTGCTCAGCTCCGGCGTCACCGTGACCTGGGCTCACCATGCCCTGCGCGAGGACAACCGCAAGCATTTCATGCTTGGTCTGGCGCTGACCATCATTTTGGGCATCACCTTCACCAGCCTTCAGGCCCATGAATACGATATCGCCGCCTTCTCCTTCAGCGACGGCATTTATCCCTCCACCTTCTTCATGGCCACCGGTTTTCACGGCGCCCATGTGATCATGGGCACCATCTTCCTCATCGTCTGTTTCCTGCGCGGGATGGCCGGGCATTTCAAACCCGACCATCACTTCGGTTTCGAGGCCGCCGCCTGGTACTGGCATTTCGTGGACGTGGTGTGGCTGTTCCTGTTCACCTGCATCTACTGGTGGGCGGGCCCGCCAGCCTGAATGCGTTGAACTTTTCGCTAACCGGGGGGACATCGGGGACGTAAGATAAACGGATGACCCCACCGGTATCACCTTTCCTCGCGGGGGCGGCCATGCGCTGCCCCCGTTGTGGAAGGGGCAAACTCTATAATGGCTTGTTAAAGATCGCGGATCGGTGCACGGTCTGCGATCTTAATTTAAGCGCCGAGGACAGCGGCGACGGCGCCGTGGCCTTCGTCACAATGATCATGGGCGGCATCGCCGTGGCTGTGGCCTTGTGGATGGAAGCCGTCTTCGCGCCGCCGCTATGGGTGCATTGGGTGGTGTTGCTGCCGCTTATCCTCGGCGGCTCGCTTCTCGTCACGCGCTGGCTCAAGGCGACTCTGGTGGCGCTGCAGTTCCGCCACAGATCGGAAGACTATTCGGAAAGCCAGGGAAGGGACGATGATGGCTGACAATAAGGGTATTTTCCGCTTTCGCGGCTATGTGTTCCGCCCGGCGCTGGTTCCCACCCTGTTCACCATTGTCGGCGTGGCGTTCATGCTGTTCCTCGGCGGCTGGCAGGTCCAGCGCCTGTTGTGGAAGGAAGACCTGATCAGCACCCGCCAGGCCCGCTTTGCCACCGTGATTGCGCCGCCCCCGGCTACCGCCGCCGCCGCCGCCATAGACCAGTTCGAATTCCACCGGGTACGGCTCGAGGGTGAGTTTCTTCACGATCACGAGATGTATCTCGGCGCCCGCTCGCTCATGGGCCATGTGGGCTATCACGTGATCACGCCGCTGCGGCGCGGCGATGACAGCCTGGTTCTGGTGGACCGCGGCTGGGTACCGCTGGACTACAAGGATCCCGCCCCGCGCGCGGCGGCGCAACTCGAAGGCCCGGTCTCATTGCAGGGCGTGATCCGCGCCCCCGGCCGCAAGAGCCGCTATACCCCCGATAACGTGCCGCGGGAGAATTTTTGGTTCTATGTGGACCTGCCCGCCATGGCCGCCGCCACCGGACTCGACCCCTTCGCCAGCTGGTATGTGGAAGCCGGCGCCAAGCCCAATCCCGGCGGTTTTCCCGTGGGCGGCCAGTCCAAGGTTGACCTGCCCAACGACCACCTGCACTACGCCATTACCTGGTATCTCCTGGCCCTGGCGCTGTTGGTGATCTATGTGGTCTACAGCACCAAGCGCGAGGACGAAAACGCCTAAAAACGGCTGTTTTCTGGCTTTTTTCCCGCCATTTTACCCCCCTGGCTTGCTTGCTCCCCGCTCGCGGGATAGGTTAGGCGCGCATTTTATCCACAAGGCTTTGGGAGGGGCCGCGTGCGTTATATCAGCAGCCGGGGAGATGCTCCGGCACTTTCCTTCGACGAGGTGTTGCTGACCGGGCTGGCCCGGGACGGCGGCCTTTATGTGCCCGAAAGCTGGCCCCAGTTCGATGCCGCCGCGCTGCGTGACATGGCCGGGCTGTCCTATGTGGATCTGGCGGTGCGTCTGACCCACCCCTTCATCGGCGAGGCCATCCCCGAGAGCACCTATGGCGATCTGGTGGCCAAATCCTACGCCGGATTCAGTCACGATCCCATCGCGCCCTTGCGCGATCTCGGTGGCGGCGTCCATCTGATGGAGCTTTTCCACGGCCCCACCCTGGCCTTCAAGGACTACGCCCTGCAACTGGTGGGCCAGCTCTTCGATCACATTCTTACAAGCCGCGGCGAGCGTGTCACCATCCTCGGCGCCACTTCGGGCGATACCGGTTCGGCGGCCATTGCCGGCTGTGCGGCCTGTCCTTCGGTGGATGTGTTCATGCTCCACCCCAAGGGCCGGATTTCCGATGTCCAGCGCCGCCAGATGACCACGGTGGCCGCGCCCAATGTGTTCAATATGGCCATCGAAGGCGATTTCGACGACTGCCAGGACATGGTGAAAACCCTGTTCAAGGATACCGCCTTCCGCCAGGATCTGCACCTCTCGGCGGCCAATTCCATCAACTGGGCGCGCATCATGGCCCAGACCGTGTATTACTTTTCCGCCGCCCTGGAATTGGGCGCGCCGGACAAAGGGGTGTCGTTTGCCGTGCCCACGGGCAATTTCGGCAACGTCTATGCGGGCTATGCCGCGCGCTGCATGGGGCTTCCCATCAAGCGCCTCGTCATCGGCTCCAACCGCAACGATATTCTCACCCGGTTCTTCGAGTCCGGGGCCATGGAAGTCCACGAGGTCACGCCCTCCCTGAGCCCGAGCATGGATATCCAGGTCTCGAGCAATTTTGAACGCCTGTTGTTCGACCTCTTTGACCGCGACGGTGCGCGGGTGGCATCGGCCATGAAGACATTCCGCAAAAGCGGGCGCCTCAAGCTGGAGGAAAAACTCTACCGCACCGCCTGTGAACTGTTCACCGCCTGCCGCCTCGACGACGAGGGTACGCTGGCGGCCATCGCCCGGGAATATGAAAATACCGGAACCCTGCTCGATCCCCACAGCGCCATCGGCGTCCATGCCGCGCGCCAGCTTGGGCATGCCAGTAAGGCAAATCCAGTGGTGGCGCTGGCCACGGCCCATCCGGCCAAGTTCCCGCAAGCCGTGGAAAAGGCCTGCGGCGTGATTCCCCCGGCCCCGGCGCCGCTGGCCGGTCTGGCGGAGCTTCCCGAACGCTTCGAAACGCTTCCCGCCGACGTGAACATCGTGGCCGCCTATATGCGCGAACACGCTACCGTTATGAACGGTGGCTCCAGTGAGGAAACGGAAAAGAGCAGCGCAGAAGAGAGCGGCCAAAGCGCGGGAGGCGCCCCGTGACCGTTGCCGTCACCACGCTGGATAACGGCCTGCGGGTGGCCACCGACGCCATGGAGGACGCGCGCTCGGTATCGCTGGGGGTTTTCGTGGGCGCGGGCACCCGTAACGAGAGGCCGGAAATCAACGGCGTCTCCCATCTTCTCGAACACATGGCCTTCAAGGGCACGCGGCGGCGCTCGGCGCGCGCCATCGCCGAAGAGATCGAGACCGTGGGCGGCCATCTCAACGCCTATACTTCGCGCGAAAGCACGGTCTATGTGGCCCGCGTGCTCAAGGAGAACACCTCCCTGGCGCTGGATATTCTCGGCGATATCCTCCAGCACTCGGTATTCGACGAATCGGAACTGGAGCTGGAACGCAATGTGGTGCTCCAGGAAATCGGCCAGTGCAACGACACCCCCGACGACCTCATCTTCGATAATTTTCAGGCCCGCGCCTATCCCGACCAGGCCATGGGCCGTCCCATTCTCGGCCTGCCCCATATAGTCAGCGCTTTTTCGCGGGATTCCCTGGGCGCCTATATGGCCGAGAACTACGCGCCCGGGCGCATGGTGGTGAGCGCCGCCGGTGACGTGGATCATGACGCCTTCGTGGCGCTGGTGGCTGCGGCCTTCGATTCCATTGGTCCTGGGGATGCCCCGGCGCCGGAACAGGCGCGCTATGCCGGGGGCCACATGCACAGCGAAAAGCCCTTGGAACAGCTGCATCTGGTGTTGGGTTTCGAGGGAGTTCGCGCCGACGATCCCGATTACTATGCGCTGTCGGTATTCTCCGGCATCCTGGGCGGCGGCATGTCCTCGCGGCTGTTTCAGGAGGTGCGCGAGAAACGGGGGCTGGTCTATACCATCGCCTCCTTTACCTCCTCCTATGCCGACAGCGGCCTGCTCGGGGTCTATGCCGGCGCCGGCGCCGACAAGGGCGGCGAACTGCTGCCCGTGATCTGCGACGAGATCAAGGCGCTGGGCGGAAACGTCACCGGGGAGGAACTCGCCCGCGCCCGCGCCCAGGCCCGCGCCGGTCTGCTCATGTCCCAGGAAAGCGTGCCTTCGCGCTGCGAACAGCTCGGCACCCAGATGCTGGTCTATGGCCGCCCCATCCCCCTCGACGAGATTACCGATCGTATCGACGCCGTGGACCGCGAGGCGATTTCGCGGGTGGCCGCGCGCCTGCTTTCCAGCGCCCCCACCTTCGTGACGCTGGGGCCAAGCGGCACGGACCTTCCCGGCGACGTGGCCACTCTGCTAAGCTGAGCGCGCGGCCCGCCGCTTTGGTGCGGGCCATCAGGGGGGGGTATGGCCAAGCCAAAAACCGCCAGCCGTAAGCCTTTTTCCATCGTCCGCTTCCTGCAACCCAGGATCGGCGCTATGCCGCCGGTGCGTCTCGCTTATGGCCAGGTGGTGCTGCGCCCGCCGGTGGATGGCGACTGGCGGGAATGGTCGTCCCTGCGTTCCTGCTCACGCAAATTCCTGAAACCCTGGGAGCCCAGCTGGAGCCGCGATGCCCTCTCGCGTACCGCCTTCCGCCGCCGCTTGCGTGGTTGGGGCCGTGACTGGAACGATGACCGCAGCTACGCCTTCTTCATCTTCCACGCCGAAAACGATAGTCTTCTCGGCGGCATCACCTTCAACAACCTGCGCCGCGGCATCGTCCAGACGGCGAGCCTGGGCTACTGGATCGGCCAGCCCCATGCCGGGCAGGGGCATATGACCGAGGCCATGCAGGCGGTGTTGCGCTATGGCTTCGACCATCTCAACCTGCACCGCATCGAAGCCGCCTGCGTCACCGACAATGACGCCTCGCGCCGGGTTTTGGAAAAAACCGGGTTCCGGCGTGAAGGTCTGGCCCTCAAATATCTGCGTATCGACGGCCGCTGGCGCGACCACTACACCTTCGCCGTGCTGCGCGAGGATTTGGAAGGGTCTGCGGACGCGGCGGACGGCGGGGACGGGGAGGACGACAGCGAGGGCGACTAGGCCGCCGTCGCACCGGCTACGTCGGCGGCTATTTTTTCTCCATGCTCCTGTTCGGTAACGGACAAATCATGGGCGGTTTGCAGATTCATCCAGAATTCGGCGCTGGTTTCAAAATATCTCGAAAAACGTAGGGCGGTATCCGGTGAAATGCCGCGATCCTGGTTGAGTATCTCCGTTATTCTATTTGGTGGAACGCGCAATGCGCGGGCCAGGGCGTTCGCGGAAAGATTCCGCGCCTCCAGTTCCTCCCGCAGAATGCTTCCGGGATGTGTTTTAATTCGTGTCATGTGACGGCCCTCCTTGGCCTGCCGATAGTTGGAGCTTAGTGATAATCGGTAATTTCCACGTCATAGGCGTCGCCGGCGCGAAACCGGAAACAAACCCTCCATGGTCCGTTGACGTTCATGGCCCATTGACCCTTGCGGTCCCCGCCCAGCTTATGCAGTCCGACGCTTTTCAGCGGCGATATGTCTTGTAGACTTTTGGCGGCGCGCAGCGCGTCCAGCCGCTTCAGAGCAATGTCGGTATCCACGCCCTTAATGGGCTTCCCCGTTGAAAAAAGCCTTTCGGTGCGGCCCGTGGCGAAGGACTTTATCATAAGCACAACATATTATGTTATCTATAATATGGCAAGCATTAAATGTATCTGATGTCTCCCGGGGGGCCACATCCGAGAGACATGTCCGGAATCCGCGCATCGACGGCCGCTGGTGCGACCATTACACCTTCGCCATGCTGCGTGAGGATTTGGACAAGGCGGATACGGCGGGCGACGGCGACGGCTAGCCGCTGCTGCGCCGTCCTTAACGAACCCTGACCCAAGGCAGACATTCATCGGAACGCAAAAACCCCCGCGGTTGCGGCAACTGGCGCCGCGGTCTTCGGCTGATTCTGGTAAGTGATTATTAAGAATTATGCCCCTCTAATACGAAGACGACTGGGGGGTACCGTTGCCGCATTCGGAAGCATTCAAGAAAATCACCCTCGAGGCCAACAAGATGGTCTTCGACGAAGGGGATATGCCCGATGCGGCCTATATGATCAGCGAAGGAAGCGTGGAAATTCGCAAGGGTACGCGAACTGAAAACCCGCGAACCATTGCGACTCTGCGCAAGGGCAGCATCTTCGGTGAATTGGCTCTGATCAATGATGTTCCCCGCAATGCAGGGGCGGTTACAACGGAGAAGTGCTCCCTGGTAACTATTTCCAAGAAAGCTTTCAAGGCGCGGCTGGACAAGATGGACCCGGTAATGCTGAAGGTTCTCCTGCACCTGTCGGAAACGCTCAACGAAATCAACGCCAGCTCTGTAATAAAGCCCAAGAGTATGAATTGGAGTGGCTGGGACAGGAAATAGCCGTTTCATCCCTTGCGCGGATGTCACAGGCACCGCCGGCATGAAACTTCTCCCCGGTTGATCCGTCCCCCCGCCATGTTCTCCTTGACATTCCTCCGCCAATATAGGAATATACTCCTTAATCAAGGGGCGCAGTGCGCCCGCTTCCGGGGGGGAATACCTAAATCTGCGGATTCCTGGGCCCTATATGACTCGTAACCATCTTATGGGCCTCGTTTTTTTTGGGGGATTGTATGACATTGTCATATAGTTCATACTATGTGACGTAAAATAATATTCATCACTCCGAAGGCTTTCAAAAAAGCAATGCGCGGGGTGTTCACGGCGCGGCATATGGAGGCCGTTCAGACGAAACTGGCGCTTAATCCGGAGTTGGGCGGCGTTGTCCCTAAAACCGGCGGCGCCAGAAAGATACGGCAGTTCGGAACCGGGGGCCGGTCAAGGCTGATTTATTATTTCCATTCCGGTGATAGCGAGGTTTTTTTCCTGGCTTGTTATCCAAAAAATCGAAAAACGGATTTAACGGAGAACGAGAAGGCGGAACTGAAGAAAATCACCAAGTTGATCAAGGACAGCAAGAAACGGAGGGCCAAATGACCGGTACATTACGTCAATCAATCAAAGAGGCTCGCGCCGATATTGCCGCCTACCTGGATGGAGATGACTCACGGGTCCATATCCGTGCCCTGAAAGTTCCGGAAGACGTTGACGTAAAATCCGTCAGGGAAAACCTTGCGCTCTCACAGAAACAATTCGCGGATATGTTTGGCTTCAAACTTTCGACACTTCAATCCTGGGAGCGCAAGAAACAGCGCAGAAAACCAAACCGGACGGCTCGGGTGCTCATAACCGCCCTGGAAAGAAAACCCAAAGAGGTTTTGGACGCACTTGTTGAGGCCTAAGTTTTAAAACGATGTCTTTACGGCCTCTCCGGCGTGGAACTTGATGTGTAGGGGCGCAGTGCGCCGCGCCATTGCCAACCCATATCCCTCTCACATGTTAACATTGGAACGGTGAATTTCCACGCCGCACAATTCCGCGTAAGCCGCACCTGGCCTGGGCTGCGCGCCCGTCCTTGGCGCGGCATGTTAACAAATGATGACAAATGTTAACATTTTCACGCCTTCCGGCGGCAGATTCGTTTTAATTCAATAACTTAGATTGAAATGAGCGGGGTGGGAACACCCTTCAAATGGGCTGCGAATACCCCTCGGGCGTGGCCCAGCCTCAGGCGGGGCAAACCAGTCTCAGGCGTGGCCGGCGTCGTCGGAAAGCATGGACGGATCGATGCCCAGGCTGGCCACTGCCCGCTCCCATAAATTGGAGAGGTCGTCGTCGAACACCAGCTTGCTGTCGGCGGGCGCGTGGAGCCAGCCATTGGACTGGATTTCCGATTCGAGCTGGCCCGGCCCCCATCCCGCATAGCCCAGCGCCAGCATGCATTGGCGGGGGCCTTGTCCGGCGGCGATGGCGCGCAGGATTTCCACCGTGGCAGTGAGGCAGATTTCCGAATTAAGTTCCAGGGTGCCTTCCTGATGATAGTCGGGGGAATGAAGCACGAAGCCGCGGCCGCTTTCCACTGGGCCGCCACAATGGATGCCGATGATCTGTTCCTCGCGCTCAAGCGCGATGCCGAGCTGTTTCAAGAGGTCGGGAAAGGTGATGGAATCAATCATCTGGTTGAGAACGATCCCCATGGCGCCGTCGTCGGAATGGGCCACCATATAGATGACGGACTGGGAAAAGCGGGGGTCGCGCATCTGCGGCATGGCGATGAGAAGATCCCCATCGAGATAGGAAGGCATATCCTCTTTTATGGAACGGCCCATCTTTGAATAATTTCCAATCCTAAGAATGGCGGGGCGTTATCTCGCAGCATATCCATGGTACCAGCATGAGGCGCCGCGGGGCAAGTGGTCCCGGTCATGCAACACTTAAAAGTGAAAGGCTGTGAGCTTGTGAAACCTTCTGTGAAGCTGTGACGGGCTGTAGTATAGCAATGCAAAGTTTAAGACTTCATAAGGAGTGGCGACGAGTCGCCCCATGTTTCATGTCCCGATTGTTTTTTTCCTCGCTAGGCCCCGCTTTCGTGGCCTTTTTCATGGCCGCTTTCCTCGCTCTCTCAGGCGCGTCGCCCGCCGCCGCTGCCCAAGGTTCACAAAGCTCTCAGGCCGCCTCACCCTGGTCCGAGGTAGAGGAGAGCAAGGTGCGTCTCATCGCCGCCATGACCGCCACCGGAGAAGAAGACAGCATTTCCTTAGGGCTGGAATTCCGCATGGAACCGGGCTGGAAAACCTATTGGCGCTCGCCGGGCGATGCCGGGCTGCCGCCCCAGGTGGACTGGTCGGGCTCGGCCAATCTGGCGGCGGCTGAACTCTTCTGGCCGGCGCCGCGCCGCTATTCGGCCTATGGGCTGGAGACCGTGGGCTATGAGAAGGCGGTGGTGCTGCCGGTGACGGCGCGGCTCGAAAAGCCGGGCCGGGGGCTCTCCCTCAACGCCCGGGTGGATTACCTCACCTGCAAGGAGATATGCATTCCGCGCCGCGCCGATCTGGCCTTGGACCTGCCGTCGGGGGACGCTACGCCCACTCCCTTCGCCACCCTCATCGACCGCTACCGCGCGCTGGTGCCGGGCCCCCATGAGGGCGGCGAACTGGCCGTGGAGCGGGTGGAGGCGCTGGGCGCGGGAGACAAGACCCGGCTCCGCATTACCGCCCGTTCGGGGACTCCCTTCGGCGCTCTCGACACCTTCGTGGAAGGCCCGCCGGGATTCTGGGCCGGGGCGCCGAAACTGCGCTCCCTGGCCGGGGGCCGGGTGGCGGTGTTGACCATGGCGGCGGGGATGGGTCCGGCATCGCCGCAAGACGACGGCAAAACCGCCTCCCTCGTGGGGTTGCCCCTCACCGTGACTATCGTTGAAAGTGATATTGAAAGCGCTGCCGAAGCTCCCCCGGCGCGGGCGCTGGAAGCGCGGCTCACCGTGACGGCGGGGACCGAGACCAACGGGCTTGGCGGATTTGCCGGCATTCTCGCCATCGCCCTCTTGGGCGGGCTCATCCTCAACCTCATGCCCTGCGTGCTGCCGGTGCTGTCCCTGAAACTGCTCGGCGTCATCGGTCACGGCGGCGGCGAGACCGGGGCCGTGCGGCGCAGCTTCCTCGCCACCTCGGCGGGGATTCTCTTCACCTTCATGGTGCTGGCCTCGCTGGCGGTGGGGCTGCGCATGGCGGGGCTCAGCGTGGGTTGGGGCATCCAGTTCCAACAGCCGGTCTTTCTCGCCGCCATGGCAGTGGTGCTGACCCTGTTCGCCTGCAATCTGTGGGGCTTCTTCGAAATTCCCCTGCCCGGCTGGATGGGCGACCTCGCCCTGCGCCACAGCGGCCATTCCCAGACCCGGCCCCACAGCATCGAGGGACAGTTCCTCACCGGGGCCTTCGCCACCCTGCTGGCGACGCCCTGTTCGGCGCCCTTTCTCGGCACCGCCATCGGCTTCGCCCTGGCCCGTGGCGCATTCGAGACCTATGCCGTCTTTGCGGCGCTGGGCCTGGGGTTCGCCGCCCCCTATCTGACCATGGTAGCGGCGCCGCAACTGGCCGTGCGGCTGCCCCATCCGGGGCCGTGGATGGTGACCCTGCGCCGCTTGCTGGGCCTGGCGCTGGCGCTCACCGCCTTGTGGCTGGTTTCGGTTCTGGCGGCGCAGGTCTCGGTGGATGCCGCCGCCCTGGTGTCGGTCCTGCTGCTGGCGCTGGGGGTGGTGCTGTGGGGCCTTGCCGGAGACAAGCCCCGGACCATCCTGCCGCGTCCTTTCCTGCGCGTGGCGGCGGGACTCCTGATTCTGATGGTGCTGATTGCGCCGGGCCGCTTCGAGAATACGGTAGCCCCGCCGCCGCCGCCATCACAGTCCGACCATCTCTGGCAGCCCTTCGACCCCGCCGCCATCCCCGCCTTGGTGGCCTCGGGGCGGGTGGTGCTGGTGGACGTGACCGCCGAATGGTGCCTCACCTGCCAGGTCAATAAAAAGCTGGCCCTCGATCGCGGCGAGGTGACCCAATTGCTGGGCGCTCCATCCGATCCATCCGACTCATCCAATCAGGGCGGCGTCATCGCCATGCGCGCCGACTGGACCCGCCGCGACGATGATATCGCCGCCTATCTCGCGGGTTTCGGGCGTTTCGGTATCCCCTTCAACGTGGTCTACGGTCCCGCCGCGCCCCAGGGCATGGTGCTGCCGGAACTGCTCACTCCGGCGCGGGTGGTGGACGCCGTGAGCCGGGCCGGTGGCGGTGCTTCTTCGACGCCTGACTAGGGGATGAAAAACCGCCGGGGGCCGTTGCATTTTTGCATTAGAATGATTATGTTCGCGCTCCGCAGGGGCCTGTTCCCGTGCTATTTTTTTCAAAATTTTACCCATAGGGGAAGAACATGAGCATCAATGTCGGCGACAAGATACCTTCAGCCAATCTGTTTCACATGACGGAAGACGGGCCTGCCCAGATTTCCACCGATGACATTTTCGGCGGCAAGAAAGTGGCCTTCTTCGTGGTTCCGGGGGCCTTCACTCCCACCTGTTCGGCGGCCCATCTGCCCGGCTTCGTCAACAACGCCGACGCCCTCAAGGCCAAGGGCGTGGACAGCATCGTTTGTGTTTCCGTTAACGATCCCTTTGTCATGGCGGCCTGGGGCGAAGCCCAGAACGTGGGCGACAAGGTTGCGCTCTATGCCGATCCCGGCGACTTCACCAAGGCCGTGGGCATGGAACTGGATCTCGGCGTGGCCGGTCTCGGCGTGCGCTCCAACCGCTATTCCATGATCGTCGATGACGGCACGGTGACGGTGCTCAATAACGAGGGCGGCCCCGACTTCGAGGTCAGCTCCGCCGAAGCCCTGCTGGAACAGCTTTAGGCCGCTTTCCCCAGCCCGGATTTATCGGTCCGGTTTTCCGGGCTGGACTTGTTAGCCCCCTAAACACAGCCGCCGGCGCCTTGTTCAAGCCCCTTGCGGGCCAGGGCGTCGGCGCGCTCGTTTCCGTCATGGCCGGAATGGCCCTTGACCCAGTGCCATTCCACCTCATGGCTGCCCAGCGCCTCTTCCAGCCGTTGCCATAAGTCCTGATTCTTCACCGGTTTTTTGGCCGCGGTCTTCCAGCCCCGGGCCTTCCATTCGCCGATCCATTTGGTGATGCCGTCGCGCAGATAGGTGCTGTCGGTATAGAGGGCCACGCGGGCATCGCGGTTGAGCGCCTCGATCCCGCGTATGGCGGCGGTGAGTTCCATGCGGTTGTTGGTGGTTTCGGCCTCGAAACCGCACAGTTCCTTTTCCGCCTCGCCATAGCGCAACAGCACGCCCCAGCCGCCGGGGCCGGGATTGCCCGAACAGGCGCCATCGGTGAATAATGCCACCATTGCCGGGGACTGGGACGGCGCCGCCTTCGTCATTAGTCCAACCCGTATGCGCCTGCGTCGCTCACCTGCTGGTGAAAGCGCAGCTTGCCCAGATATTCCCGGGGGTCTTTGGGGCCGACCATGGCGCCCTCGGGGTGGTGCAGCCAGTCGTAAAGCCGTGTCAGGAGAAAGCGCATGGCGCCGCCGCGGGCGAGCAGGGGCAGAGCCGCGATTTCGCTCTTTTCCAAAGGCCGCACGCCGCCATACCCGGCCAACAGGCGGCGCCCCTTGGTAAGGTTGAAACTGCCGTCTTCCTCGAAACACCAGGCATTGAGACAGATGGCCAGGTCATAGGCGAGGAAATCGTTACAGGCGAAATAGAAATCAATCAGCCCCGACAGCTTATTATCAAGAAAGAACACGTTGTCGGGAAACAGGTCGGCATGGATGATGCCTGCGGGAAGGCCGGCGGGCCAGCTTTCCTCCAGCCGCGCCAGTTCCTCCTCTATGATCTCCTCAAGACCGTCCTCGATTTCATGGGCGCGCTTGCGGCAGGCCTCGAACAGGGGACGCCAGCCCGCCACCGAGAGGTTGTTCTCCCGTTTCATGGCGAAGCTGTTGCCGGCGAGATGCATGTTCGCCATGGCTTCGCCCAGCAGGGCACAGTGAGGGGGCTCGACGCGGCGTGGCCACATGCCCTCGAGAAAGCTGATGATGGCGGCGGGGCGTCCGCACAGTTCGCGCAGGGCCTCGCCGTCGCTGCCATGGATGGGGGTGGGACAGACAAGGCCCTCAGCGGCAAGATGATCCATGAGGCCGAGGAAATAGGGCAGGTCTTTGGGTGCCACCCGCTTTTCGTACAGGGTCAGGATAAAGCTGCCCCGATCGGTGCGGAGAAGATAGTTGGAATTCTCCACGCCTTCGGCGATGCCCTTGAACGATACCGCGTGGCCGATATCATAGCCGCGCAGGAAGGTGGCCAGTTCTTGGTCGGAAACTTCCGTATAGACCGCCATGAAACTTCCCTGGAAAGGTTCTCTAAAAGAAGGGCTGGAAGGCGCGTGCCGGGCACTGGAACGGAAAAGAGGTGGCCGCGTCCCACGATCCGTAATCTTATCCTTGTGCCCTCATGCCCGCGTCTCTATATCAGTATCTAAATCGGGCTGCCGCGTGACGGTAGCCCGGTTTGAGCATCGCAAGGTAATACAGCCAAAAGGCTAAAGGAAGAGGTGGAAATGAGTGAAATAATGGAAGAGCCCATTATCGTCAAAAAGGGCCCCTACGAGGTGGAGGTGGAAGCCGGAAAAACCTATTACTGGTGCAGCTGCGGGAAAAGCGAAAAACAGCCTTTCTGCGACGGCGCCCATTCCGGAAGTGGCTTCCAGCCCGTTCCTTTCACGCCAGAAATCTCGGATACCATTTTCTTCTGCGGTTGCAAACATACCAAGGCGCCGCCTTACTGCGACGGCACCGATAAGGAACTTTAGGAGCTTCCCGCCACCCGGCCACAATTCTTCGGCCACTAAAAAACCCCCGCTTCCCGGCGGGGGTTTTGCCGTTGCAGGCTGCGAATTTTCCTAATGCAGCTTTTTCGGCAACTCCTCGATGGCGGCCTTGACCAGGTCGTCGCCACGTTCATCCCCCAGGTTTTCCTCGAGAATCCGCACGGTGGCGGTGACGGCGATATCCACCGCATGATTGCGCACTTCCTGAGTGGCCTCGGCCTCGGCCTGGGCGATGCGGTCGAGGGCCTGTTTCTGGCGCCGTTGCAGGGCCTCCTCAAGCTCGCTCAGGGTCCGCTTACGTAACAGGTCGGCCTCCTCCCTGGCATGTTCGAGCATTTCCCCGGCTTCTTCGGCGGCCTCGCGCTGTTTGCGCTGATAGGCTGCAAGGGCGGCCTGGGCTTCCTCGCGCAGGCGCGTGGCCTCGTCAATCTCGGACCGGATTTTCGCCGCCCTGCTGTCGAGGGCGTCGAGCAGGAACTTGCGGCCCGGCTTGAAGACGCCGGCGACGAAGGCGATGAAGGCGATGGCGACCCAGAATTCGGCGGATTCCAACATCATTCATGCTCCTTCATGGCGGCCGTCACGGCGTCCTGAAGCTGTTTCTTATCCACCTTCTTGGCCCCGATCAGCTTGGCCGCGGCCTGGCTGGTGATGTCTTCGGCGATACCGCCGATATCCGCCAGCGCGCTTTCCTTGGCTCGTGCGATGGTGGCTTCGGCGGCCTCGGCCTGATCGGCTATGGTGGCGGAAAGTTCGGCATGACGGGCCGCGGAGTCCTCGACCAGCTTGTCGGAGACTTCCTTGATCACGGCAAGCGCCTGGGTCTTGGCCTCGGCCATGGATTTTTCATAGGCCGCCAGAGCCTCATCGGCTTCCTTCTTCAGGGAACTCGCCTTGTCGAGATCGCCATCGATCCGGTCACGGCGCTTTTCAAGCACCTCGGAAATACGCGGCAGGGCGACCCTGGCCATGGCCAGATACAACAGCGTGAAGCTGATGACGAGCCAGATGAGCTGGGGCGGATAAAGGGCGACGTCTAGTTGCGGCATGGCGCTTCCTTGAGCCCCGGGGCGCCGCGGAATGCGGAACGCCCCCGGGAAACTCCTTCTTCTCGTCCTATAGGAACAGGATCAGGAACGAGATCAGCAAGGCATACAGCGCCACCGCTTCCACCAGGGCAAAGCCCAGCATGCTCATGGGGAACACTTCCGGGCGGGATGCCGGATTGCGGGAGATGGAGCTGATCAGTGAAGAAAAGATATTGCCGATACCGACGCCCACGCCGCCAAGGCCGATAACGGCAAGGCCGGCGCCAATCATTTTTGCAGCTTCAATATCCATGGTTCTGAAATCCTTTGTTTATGCAGGTAACGAATCAACGTTTCGGGTTATGCGGAATTTTTCCTTCCGCATGGTGATGGTCCTAATGCAGATGAATGGTGTCGTTGAGATAAAGACAGGTAAGAACGGTGAACACATAGGCCTGGAGAAAGGCCACCATGACCTCGAAGGCTGTCAGGGCCACATCCACGGCCAGGGGCGCAAAACCGAACACACCCAGGGAAAAAACGAATCCGGCGAAAACCTTCATCATGGTATGGCCCGCCATCATATTGGCGAAGAGACGGATGGAAAGGCTTACCGGGCGTGAGAGATAGGAGACCACCTCGATGGGAATCATCAACGGCAGCATTGCTGCCGGCACGCCCTTGGGCACGAAAAAACTGAAGAAATGAAGGCCATGACGGATAATGCCAACGGCCGTCACGCCGAGAAAAACCACCAACGCCATGGCGAAGGTGACGATAATATGGCTGGTAAAGGTAAAGCTGTAAGGCAGAAGCCCCAGAAGATTGCCGAACAGGACAAACATGAAAAGCGACAGCACGAAGGGGAAATAGGGCCGCCCCTCCTTGCCCACATTGTCGCGCACCATGTTGCCGATGAATTCATAGGCCAATTCCGCCAATGACTGCCAGCGTCCCGGAACCAGGGCGCGGCCGCGCATGCTGAGCGTCATGAACAGGGTAACGGCCACCGTGGCCGCCAGCATGGCGACGCCGGAATTGGTCAGGGACGCGTTCACCTCGCCCAAGGGGATGTGAACCACGGGATGGATTTTAAACTGATGGAGTGGATCGGCCACTTTATTCCTGCCCTTCGTCCTTGTCCTGCCCGCCTTCGTTGTGCTCGTCCGGCGCTTGGTATCCGGCGGCCATACCGATTCCCGACACGGCCCGCCACACATTCAATACACCGGCGGCCCCGCCCAGGAAAAAAAAGACGATCATTCCCCAGGGGGCGGTGTCCAGCCAATAGTCCGTCAACAGACCGATACCAACGCCGACAACGGTGGCGGCCACCAGTTCGGCGCCGATGCGAAAGGCAAGGGGAGCCCCTTTCAATGATGACCGCGATCCGTCGCCCTCAACAGTATTCTGTTCTCTCCGTTCCCGGGCCTCGCGCAAACGGGCGTCGAGGTCGCGAAGGGAGGGTGGCGGGGTGCGTTCCATCATGGTTGGGAAGTCTTTAAATCCCCTGCTTTTCAGCGGTATTCAGCGCCAAAGCCGGGGCACAATAGGGGGTGGCCCCAAGGCTGTCAAGGGTGCGGGAAGACGCGCCGTGGGAAGGAAAAAAGACAGGAAAAACCAGGGCTTGCGGAGGGTGTTCCCGGGACCGTTCTAGCTGGCTTCGCGCAGCCGCTCGGCGCGCTGCAGGTCCACCGAGACAATTTGCGAAACACCGCGTTCCATCATGGTGACGCCGAACAGCCGGTCGACCCGGGCCATGGTCAGCCGGTGATGGGTGACGACGACGAAACGGGTGTCGGATTTATGGGCGATTTCCGCGATCAGGTCACAGAATCGGTCCACATTGGCGTCATCGAGAGGCGCGTCCACCTCGTCAAGCACACAGATAGGCGCCGGATTGGTGAGAAAGACGGCGAATAACAGCGCCAGCGCGGTTAAGGCCTTTTCGCCGCCCGAAAGCAGGGAAAGAACCTGGAGTTTCTTGCCCGGGGGGCTGGCGAAAATTTCCAGCCCGGCTTCCAGCGGATCGTCGGAATCCACCAGTTCCATATGCGCCCGGCCGCCTCCGAACAGGCGTACGAAAAGCTCCTGGAAATGGGTGTCCACTTCGGAAAAGGCCGCCAGCAGGCGTTCCCGGCCCTCGCGGTTGAGGCTGGAAATGCCCTGGCGCAGGCGGGAGATGGCGGATACCAGGTCTTCGCGCTCCGATTGCAGGGTAGTGATCTGTTCCTCGATGTCGCGGGCTTCTTCTTCGGCGCGCAGATTGACCGGGCCCATGGTGTCGCGCTCGCGAAGCAGCCGCTCGAGCTTTTTTTCCACGGCTTGCGTGTCCGGCAGGTCGTCATCGGGCGAAATGCCCACCGTTTCCAGAGTTTTGTCGGGCGCGCATTCGAGCCGTTCGGCGATGCGCTCGGCGAGGCTGTCCAATGCCTGCTGCGCCTGTTCCACCACGGCCTCGGCCCGTACCCGGCCCTCGCGCGCCTCGGCAAGGTTGGTTTCCTCCACCTTGAGCATGCGCTCGACCTCGGCCAGCCGTTCCTCGGCCTCGGCCAGAACACTGGCTGCTTGGCTGCGGGTGGCTTCGGCTTCGTCGATCTGGTCCTGAAGGGTGGCGCGCTGGACGGCGATTTCCTCCGGGCGCGCATCGAGCTGGTCGCGTTCGGCGCTCGCTGCCTGTTGCCTTTCCTCGAGTTCGGAAACCTGACGCATGGCGGCTTGCGCCCGGGCTTTCCAGGTTTCGCTCTCGGCGGCTATAGCGGCCAACCGGTCACTGCGCTGGGCGGCTTCGCGCATCAAATGGTCGTGAGTGCCGCGGGTTTCGATCAACAGGGTGCGGCGCTCGCCGGTCTCCTCGCGCAGCCGTTCCATTTCCTTGCGGCTGTCCGACACGTCTTCCTGGGCCGCCAGCGCCTCCTCGGCTACCTCGCGCTCGGCTTGCGCTTCCACACGCTCGGCGCGCAGCCGCTCATCGGCCTCACGCAGCCCGGCAATGCGGGATTTCGCCTCCGCCGCCTTATGTATGATGGCGGCATGGGCATCGCGGGCGGCATGGTGATCGGCATAGGCGCGGCGCAGGGTTTCCTGGGCCTGGCGTTCGGCCTCCTGGGCCGCGCGCGCCTGGTCTCGGGTTTCCCCGGCGTGGGTTCTGATCCCGGCCAGCGTGCTTTCGGCGGCGTCCTTCTGGCCGCGGATTTCATTGAGCCGGTTGCGCTGGCCGAGCCGTGTTGCGGCGGCGGTTTCGGCTCCCGAATCCACGGTGAAGCCGTCCCAGCGCCACAGGCCGCCATCGCGGCTGACCAGTCTCTGGCCGGGTTTCAAGGCGGCGGCCAGATCGCGGCCCTGGTCATTGTCCGCGACCACGCCGATCAACGCCAGCCTGCGTGACAAGGCATCGGGGGCCGTGACGAAGGCCGACAGGGGCTCTATTCCTCCGGGGAGGGCGGCGGCGTCTTCATAGGGGGGCAGGGTGCGCCAGCGCACCGGTGCGTCTTCATCGGCCGGGGCGTCGAGGTCTTCGCCCAGCGCCGCTCCCAGCGCCGCTTCATAGCCGGACTCCACGGTGATCTCGTCCATGAGCGGCGTTCCGCCACCGGCCTCGGAGGCGGCGAGAAGAGCCGTCAGCGCCTCCTCCTCGGCGCGCAGGCGGGCATCGTCGGCCTCGGCGGTTGCCAGTGCTTCGCGGGCTTCCTCGTCGGCTGTGCGCGCCGCGGCGAGGGTTTCCTCGGCCTTTTCGGCGGCGGTCCGCAATTCTTCGAGCCCGGCCTGCCCCGCCGTCACGGCGGCCTCGGTTTCGCTTAATTCGGCGCTCTGGGCGGACTCCCCGGCATCGGAATCCCCGAATTCAGAATTAAGGGCGCCCTGTTGTTCGGCTACCTCGGCCATGCGTTCGGCATCGCGGGCCAGCCGCTTGTCAATCTCGGTGATCTGCCGCTCCAGCCCGGCCCGCCGCCCTTCGGAAGCGGCCACCTGTTCGGTGAGGGATGTGAGGCGGTTTTCCAGCTCCGCCACCTCCGATGCCACGGCCTCCACCTTCTCCAATGCCTCGCCCTGAGCTGTTTCCTCTCCCTGCCGGGCGTCGTTGATGGCGGCGCGTTCTTCTTCGTGCCGCGCCAGCGCCGCGGCGGCATCCTGGGAGAGGGTCTTTTCGCGTTCGATGTCGCCGGCGGTCTGGGCGAGGCGGTTTTCACACTCCTGTCGCGCCTGGGTCAGGCGCTGCTCTTCGGCGTCAAGGCCGTCGCGGGCGAGAAGCAGCCGCTGCAGGGCGCTGGCGGCCGCCGCCTCGTCGCGGCGCAAATCCGGCAGATCGGCGGCAGTCTCGGTTTTTTTGGTGGTAGCGGCGGCAACGGTCTGGGACAGCTTCGTAACCCGCGATTCGGCCTCGGCCATTTTTTCCCGCGACTGCGCCATGTCTTCTCCAGCGGCGTGCCAGCGCTGGTGAAACAGCATGGCCTCCTGGCGGCGAATCTGGTCGCCGATATTGCGATAGCGCGAAGCCTGGCGGGCTTGGCGCTTCAATCCCCGGCCCTGTTCTTCCAGGGTCAGCAGCACATCATCGAGGCGTTCGAGATTGGTCTCGGCGCCGCGTAGCCGCAGTTCCGCCTCGTGGCGGCGTGAATGGAGGCCGGTAATGCCGGCCGCTTCTTCCAACACGGTGCGGCGGTCGGTGGCCTTGGCGCCGATCAGGGCGCCGATGCGGCCCTGGCTCACCAAGGCGGTGGAACGGGCGCCGGTGGCCGAATCGGCGAACAGAAGCTGGACGTCGCGGGCGCGGACCTCCTGGCCGTTGACGGTGTAGGCGGAGCCCTGGTCGCGCTCGATGCGGCGGATGATCTCCAGCTCTTCGTCGTCGTTGAAGGCGGCCGGAGCCTTGCGCTGCGAATTATCCAGGGAAACACTGACCTCGGCGATGTTGCGCGCGGGCCGGTTGGCGGTGCCGCTGAAGATGACGTCGTTCATTGCGCCGCCGCGCATCTGCTTGGCCGAAATTTCGCCCATGACCCAGCGCAGGGCGTCAACGATGTTGGATTTACCACAACCGTTAGGGCCGACGATGCCGGTGAGCCCGGACTCGATCAGAATTTCCGTCGGCTCAATGAAGGATTTGAAACCCGACAGGCGAAGCTTTGTGAACTGGACCAAAGAGGGTTCCTAACGAACGATCAGAAAAGACATCAAAGGTTGCGTATGGCATTGATAATCCTGTCAAACCAGGATTGGGGCTGGGTCTCGGGAGGGGGCTCGTCCGCCGCCGCCATGGGAGCGGTCGCCGGGGACTCGGTATCCAGTCCAAGCTCTTGCAGGGCCGTGTCCAGGGCTTCGAAGGAGTGTTTACCTTCGTATTTCTCGCCGTTGATGTAGATGGTGGGGGTGACGGAAATATTATAGTTCTTCTCCGCCTGCAACCGCATGTCGAGAATGCCTTCCTCCAGAACCTTGTTGTTGAGGCATTGCTTGAAGTCCGCGGCATCGATGCCGCCGAACTTGGCAATACGCTTCAGGGCTGGGATGGGATTGTCTCCCGAGGTCCAGAGCGGTTGTTTCTGGAACAGGATATTAAGAAAGGCGAAATATCGGTCGTTACCGGCACAGCGCGCCAGCTTGGAGGCCGTCAGCGCATAGCGGTCGAGGGGAAAGTCGCGATAGATCAGCTTCGCCTTGCCGGTCTCGATATAGTTGCTCTTCAGCTGCGGCAGCACGTTGGCGTGAAAGGAGGCGCAGTGGGGGCAGGTGAGCGAAGCGAATTCGATGATGGTGATGGGGGCATCCTCGGCGCCGAGAACTTTCTCCGACAGGGCCTCCACCGGGTCTGAAACGACCGCCATCGCCGGGCGGGGAAGAGCCAAAAGGGCAGTTAAAACGGCCACGCCGGTGATAAGGCCCACCAGGGTAAGAGAACGACGAAAGACTGAAATCTGTGGGGTCGGGAATGTGTTCAAGAGTTCCTCCGGAGACTGTGTGGGACTGACTATACGCGCCGCCTTGGGGGGCGGCAAGAGCGGGAAAACGGGTCTGTGACGTATATATGGAGCCCATATATGGCGGCTATATGGCGGGAAAATTCAGCTCTCTCCGGCACCATTTTTAGGAACGGTTCCGGGGCTGGCTTCCCCTTTTTTCGACGGCTCAACGCCGTGGCGGCGCTCCTCTTGGGCGGCTACCGCGCAGCCCAGATCGGTCAGCGCCTCGCGCAGGCCGGTATCGGCGACCTCGGCGGTCATTTCATTCATGGCGCGCTCGGTAGCGGCATCGGCCTGGGACGGAGGTTCTACCGGCGGCGGCGATGGCGGCGTCACCGGCCCCTGGACCAGCTTGAGCCGGGCCACGGCATTATAGCCGAAATAGCCGTTGATGCGTTCGATGATCTGGGGCTCCAAATGCTGTAATTCGGTGGCCAGCGGGGCGCCCACACGCACCTGCAACAGCCCGTCGCGCTTTCCTCCTCCGGCACCTCCCCGGGGAAAGGTAAGTTTCTCGGGAAGGGTGACGGCGGCGAAACGCTCGCCGACGATGACCGGCCAGTCGCTGAGAATGCGGGCTTCGGCGAAGCCGCGCTTGCGATAGAGGGGCGTTGTGACCTTGGACACCATGGCGCCAAGGGCGAGAAGCCCCCTCTGGACGCGTGACGGCGGCGGGAGTGTCTTGCGCCTTGGTGACGAGGCGGGCGATGGATTGTTCATGCTGTAGTGGTGCCTGGACCCTGTTCGTGGAGCCGCTCCTGTCATAGAGTCGGTTTCCCATGTTAGAGCACTATCCGATCAAATCGAATCAATTCTGATGGCTTCCCGTCTTCTCGCCTGGTACGACCACAACCGCCGCGATCTTCCCTGGCGCAGCCATGGCGACGCCGTGCCCGATCCCTACCGCGTGTGGCTGAGCGAGATCATGCTGCAACAGACCACGGTGGCCACCGTGATTCCCTATTTCCTGGCGTTCCTGAAGCGCTGGCCCGATCTCGGGGCGCTTGCCGGCGCCGACCTCGACGAGGTGCTTCATGCCTGGCAGGGGCTGGGTTATTATGGCCGCGCCCGTAATCTCCATGCCTGTGCCGGGGTGCTGGCGCGCGATCATGGCGGGGTCTTTCCCGATGACGAGAAAGACCTCCGGAAACTGCCCGGAATCGGCCCCTACACCGCGGCCGCCATCGCCGCCATTGCCTTCCGGCGTCCGGCGGTGGTGGTGGACGGAAACGTGGAAAGGGTCATGGCCCGGTTTTTCCGTGTCAGCGATCCTCTGCCGGGCGCGCGCAAGGAGCTGTACGCCCGGGCCGCCGAAATGACGCCGAAGTCGGCGCGAGGGCGGCCGGGGGACTATGCCCAGGCGGTGATGGATCTGGGGGCCACCATATGCACGCCACGCAATCCCGCCTGCGGGGCCTGTCCGTGGATGCCGGACTGCGCCGCGGCCAATGCCGGAGAGGCGGAAAGCCTGCCCCGGCGCGCGCCACGCGGGAAGCGTCCGTTACGGCGCGGTGTCGCCTTTTGGGTACGTGACCGCGAGGGCAGGATTCTGTTGAGGAAACGTCCGTCACGGGGCCTTCTTGGCGGAATGATGGAAATTCCTTCCACCGACTGGCGGGAGCATGACTGGAATCTGGACGAGGCCAAGGCCGCCGCGCCCTTCGATGCCGATTGGACCACGCTGCTGGGACGGGTGTGCCACGGTTTCACCCATTTCAGGCTGGAAATGACGGTTCTTGCGGGTGCCGTAGATGATGTCATGGATGACGCCGGGGATGGCGCGGATGCCCAACCGGGCACCTGGTCGCCGCCGTCGGGATTCTCCGCCTACGCGCTTTCGGTGCTGACCCGAAAGATCGCCGATCATGCGTTGCAGTGGGGAAATGTCGAAGAGGAGTCGGGACGGTGAGAGAGACGGCGCCAGATAAAGCAAAACCCGCCCGCGAGGAGGTGCGGACGGGTTTCTATATGTTCAATCGCAGCTGCGCAGGCATTCACGCGTTCTTCCGGGGGAAAAGAGTCGCTGGTGAAATACCTGTAAATATCCTCACTCTCTTTCTCCCATAGGGCGCCTGAACAGGGGATGAGACCTCTATTCATCTGCTGTTCATTTTGGGAAAAGAGGGGGGGCAGATCGAAAAAATACCCGCCCGCCGGGGTGGCGGGCGGGTCTCGATGCCGCCGCAGAAAGGTGTCGGGGGCACGCGGCGACGAATGGGGAGGAAACTGTGTTTACGTTTCCACCGTGCATCATAGGGGTGTGGTCTGAACGGCTGATGAGCGCGGCGTTCATTGTCCGTTCACGCATTCAGGCCTAGGCTATGGCAATGTCCCTTAATAGGCGTATTCAGCACTTGGCGGCTGCCTTTCTGCTCGGTTGGGCGGTGCTTGCGGGTGGCGCGGTTCAGGCTGCGGAGCCCGGCGTCGACCACGACCGTGCACGGGCCGCCGTGCAGTCGGGCGAAATCATGGCCCTGCATGATATCCTCGCCCGTATCCACAAGCGCCATGAGGGCCGGGTTCTGGAGGTAGTACTGAGGGATCAGGAAGAAGGGCTTCATGGCTGGGTTTACGAAATCAGGATGTTTACGCCCGAAGATGCGCTTCTGGTGTTGCGCGTGGATGCCGGGACCGCCACAATCCTTAAAATCGAGCGCGGAAAAATAGGCGGCGGCGATAACGGGGCAACCCCCTAAGCCGCCCCCTAAACCATTTTAAGAAAACGAGGACGGCCGGGAAGATGCGTGTTCTGGTTATCGAGGACGAGCCCGATCTGGCGCGGCAGATAGCCGCCACGCTGGAAGAAGCAGGCTACGCCGTGGATATGGCCCATGACGGGGAGGAGGGTCATTTTCTCGGCGATACCGAACCCTATGATGCGGTGGTGCTCGACCTCGGCCTGCCGGTGATGGACGGGCTCACCGTGCTGGAGCGCTGGCGCCGCGACGGCAAGGATATGCCGGTTCTTATTCTCACCGCCCGCGACCGCTGGAGCGAGAAAGTGGCGGGCTTCGATGCCGGCGCCGACGACTACGTCACCAAGCCCTTCCAGATGGAGGAACTTCTGGCGCGCCTGCGGGCCCTGATTCGCCGCGCCGCGGGCCATGCTACGGTGCAACTGGATTGTGGGCCGGTGGTGCTCGATACCCGCGGTGGCCGTGTCACCGTGGATGACGTCACCATCAAGCTGACGGCCCAGGAATACAAAATCCTGGCCTATCTCATGCATCATCAGGAAAAAATCGTCTCGCGCACCGAATTGACCGAACATGTCTATGACCAGGACTTCGACCGCGATTCCAACACCATCGAGGTGTTTATCGGCCGTCTGCGCAAGAAGCTCGGCGTTGATGTGATCAAGACCGAGAGGGGGCTCGGCTATCGCATGAGCGCCCCTGAAGATTCCGGGGCGGATTCCGGAGAAACGCCAAAGGGTAAAGCGGAGAAAAATGCGGGCTAATTCGCTCGCCTTTCGCCTCGTGGTAGGGGCCGGAATGTGGATCGCCGCAGCCATCGTCGCCGGCGGAATCGTGCTTTCGGCGGTTTTCCGGGATCATGTGGAGCGTTCCTTCGACGCACAGCTTCTGGTCTATCTCGACACTCTGGTTTCCGTGACCGAGGGGGATAATCAAGGCCGCGTGGTGATTACGCGGCCCCTGGGCGACCCCCGCTACGAACAGCCTTATTCGGGATGGTACTGGCAGATTTCCGGCATCAGTGGTCCCATGCTGCGGTCGCGCTCGCTCTGGGACCAGGCGCTGACTCCGGATTTCGCCCTTATCAGCCCTTCCGCGGCCACATCCTACCGCATGCAGGGAATCCAGAGCCGCCAACTGCGGATCGTCGGGCGCGACGTGAGCATTCCGGGAATCGTGTCCAGCCTGCAATTCGTGGTGACCGGGGACCGCGCCGCCATCGAAGCGGAAATTCAAAGCTTTAACACCACCCTGGCCTGGTCCCTGGGCCTGTTCGGATGCGGCCTGATCCTCGCCGTGTTCATCCAGGTTCGCTTCGGGTTGTTGCCCCTGCGGCGCATCAGCATGGCCCTGTCGGCCATCCGTTCGGGCCGCGAATCGAGGCTCGCGGGACAGTTCCCGTCCGAGATCGAGCCCCTCGCCAGCGAGATCAACACGCTTCTTGAACATAACGAAGAGGTGCTGGAGCGGGCGCGCACCCATGTGGGTAATCTCGCCCATGCCCTGAAGACGCCGATTTCCGTGCTGGCCAACGAATCCGGGGCGGGGAAAGGCTCCCTGGAGGAAACCGTGGACAAACAGACCGGTATCATGCGCCGCTATGTGGACCATTATCTCTCCCAGGCCCGCACCGCCGCCTCCAGCAGCGTGCTCGGCGCGCGTACCGAGGTGCTGCCGGTGATCGAGGATTTGCGCCGCACCTTAAAGCGCATCCATGCCGAGCGCTCCATCGAACTGGAAGTGCGCGGCGACCCCGATACCAGTTTTCGCGGTGAACGCCACGACCTTGAGGAAATGCTCGGCAACCTCATTGATAACGCCTGTAAATGGGCGCGCGCGAGGATCTGGATCACCATGGGGGTGGAGGGCGCGGAGCTCAAGATCGCCATCGAGGATGACGGGCCCGGCCTGGCGCCGGAAAAGCATGACGAGGTGTTCAACCGCGGCCACCGATTGGACGAAGCGACGCCGGGAAGCGGCCTGGGGCTCGCCATCGTGCGCGACACCGCCGGGCTTTACGGGGGCGATATAGCGCTTTGCAAATCCGATTTTGGCGGTTTGAAGGTGGTGCTGACCCTTCCCGCCGCGGAAAAGGGCGAGGGGCAAGAAGCGGAGAAAGAGGAAACCGCCTAGCCGGGGGCGGCCTCGCCGGGAGAATCCTCGCCCATTTCGTCGCGCAGTTTCTGCCGCAGCACGTCGATAGAGACCAGCTTGCCCTCCACGTCGTAATGCCAGAAGGTCCAGCCGTTACATGAGGGTGCGCCCTGAAGGCTGGCGCCGATCTTGTGGATAGAGCCGCGCTCGCGGTTACAGGCAAGGGAGCCGTCGGCATGGACCCGCGCCTGCCAGCGCCGTTTCGGATCGAACAGCACATCTCCCGCCGAGAGCAGGCCACGCTCCAACAGCGCACCGAAGGGAATGCGCGGTGCGCTACGTTTCGACGGCGTGCTCAGCAATTCCGTTTCCGCCGTTGCCGGGGGGGTCTGAGCGATACGCTTTTCGGCCATCTCGGCGTATTCGGCGTCGCGCTCGATGCCCAGATAACGGCGGCCCAGCCGTTTCGCCACGGCTCCGGTGGTGCCGGTGCCGAAGAAGGGATCGAGGATCAGGTCGCCGGGATTGGTGGCGGCAAGAATCACCCGATAGAGCAGGGCTTCGGGCTTCTGGGTGGGATGGGCCTTGAGCCCGTCTTTCTTCAGCCGCTCGCCGCCGGTGCACAGCGGAATGTGCCAGTCACTGCGCATCTGCAGGCCCTCATTGAGTTCCTTCATGGCGGCGTAGTTAAAGGTGACGCGGCGCTTGGCGTTGTCCTTGGCGCACCAGATCAGGGTCTCGTGGGCATTGGTGAAGCGGGTGCCGCGGAAATTGGGCATGGGGTTGGCCTTGCGCCAGACGATATCGTTGAGAACCCAGAACTCCAGATCCTGCAAGATGCTGCCGACGCGGAAAATGTTGTGATAGGAGCCGATCACCCACAGGCTGCCGTCATCCTTGAGCACACGCCGCGCCGCGCTCAGCCAGTCGCGGGTGAAACGGTCATAGGCCTCGAAATCGGTGAATTTGTCCCAGTCGTTATCGACGCCGTCCACCAGCGAGTTGTCGGGCCGCCGCAGGTCGCCCGTGAGCTGAAGGTTGTAGGGCGGATCGGCGAATATCATATCCACCGAACCGGCCTCCAGACCGTTCATCACGTCGACGCAATCCCCCGACACGATTTTGCCGGGAGAGCTGTGGTGTGACCTCCCCATGGCGGCCAAGATGAGTCAGGGGGCGAGTCGCGTCAACAAGAAACTGTGGAAAAATTCTTAGAATCAATATGTTAGGGGTCAGGAGTCACCCTGACTCAATATCTTGATGGGTTTGAAGCTGCGGCGGTGATGGGGCGTGATTCCAAGGCGCGCCAGCCCCTCCTTGTGTTGGGCGGTGCCGTAGCCGGCATTGCGCTCCCATCCGAATCCGGGATAGCGGCGGCCGAGCTCGACCATCAGCCGGTCGCGGGTGACTTTGGCGACGATGGAGGCGGCGGCGATGGAGAGGCTTTTGCTGTCGCCTTTGGTGACGGTTTGCACCGGACAGGACAGGGGTGGCGCATGGGTGCCATCCACCAGCGCCAGACTCAAGGTCATTCCGGGGCTGGTCTCCAGCCGTCGTTCCAATTGGGCCATGGCGCGGGCCATGGCGCGCAGGGTGGCCTGAAGAATGTTGAAACAGTCAATCTCGGCGACGCTTGCCGCGCCCAGGCCGATGGCTGCATGAGCCAGCAGCTCGGCGAACAGGGTCTCACGGTGCGCGGGTGAGAGGGTTTTTGAATCATTGAGTCCGTGACGCAGCGTTTCAGGAAGGGAATCGCGCTGGGGAAAGACAAGCGCCGCGGCCACCACCGGCCCCGCCCAAGGTCCACGGCCCACCTCGTCGATGCCGGCAACGGGGCCTGGTGACGCCTGTTCGAGTGAAAAATCCGGGGAAGAAGGAGAAGAATCAGCCATCCTTTTTTCTGCCCTTGGCGCGTTTCTTTTTCCTGGGTGGTGCGGGAGAAGGTGGCTCCGTTATCTCCGTGGGTGTTTCCGGGGGGATGTCCTCCCATCGGGCGTCGCTGGCCTCTTCCTGCTCCGCTTTGTCGGCGGGGTTCGGTTTTATGGGTAGTCCGGCCGGCAGCCGGGAAAGAACACGGCTGAAAAAATCACCGATTCTCGCGGCCATGGCGTCCCAGGCGGAGAACACGGCGGGAGCGTGACGGCCGAAGAGAAGCCGCACCCCCTCGCGGCCCGAGGTGGTGCTGAGAATGGCGATACGCATCAGCCGCCGCGCGGTGGCAAGCCACAAAGGCGTGACGAGAAGGGACAGCGCCGTCACGGCGATGATGAGGTCGCCTTCCTCGCGGTTGATGAGGCCCGTGGAGACGCCAGTCTGGCCCAACAGAAAAGAGAACTCCCCGATCTGGGCCAGCAGCATGCCGGCTATGAAGGCATGGGGCCAGGGTTCGCGCGCCAGCCGCAGCACCCCGATATTAAGCCCTGTCTTGAACACCGTGACCATGAACAAGATCAACAGAACGGTGCCCATATTGACGAGGATGAAATCGAGGTCGATGAGCAGCCCGATGGAGAGGAAAAAGACCATCATGAGGATGCTCTGAATGGGCTGGATGCCGCGCATCATGGCCCGGCGCTCGGTGCTGTTGCCGATCACCAGCCCGGCCAGGAACGCCCCATAGGCGGGGGAAAGGCCCAGGGTGCCGGTCAGCGCCGCGGCGCCGAAGCAAAAGGCGAGCCCGCGCAGGGGCGTGAGATCGGGATGCCCGGCCACCATGCCGGCAAAAGGCAGGGCGATCTTCTGGCGGCGGCTGAGATAGAAGATGAGCAGCACCAGCCCCACCACCGAGAGGCCAACCCGGAGCAGGTCGAAAGTGCCGAAACCGTCTCCGGCAAGGCTGGCGAGAATCAGCATCATGGGCACGAAGGCCAGGTCCTGGGCGATGAGCACGCCCACCGTGACCTTGCCCAGCGGCGTGTTGAGTATGTTCATGCCTTCCAGCATCTTGATCACCACGGCGGTGCTGGACAGGGCAATGACGAAGCCGAGCAGGATGGAAAGCCCCAGCGACCAGCCGAACAGCAATGACAGTGCCAGGGTGGCGCCGACGCTGCATGCTATCTGTAACAGTGTGGCCACAAGGGCGCCGCGCCAGACGCGCCGGAAGTCGCTGAGCGATAGCTCCATGCCCACCAGAAACAACAGCATGAGTACGCCGAGATCGGCCAGAACCATGATCTGGTCGCGGTTTTCCACCAGCGCCAGGGCAGAGGGGCCGAGCAGGATTCCGGCCAGGATATAGCCGGAGATGGCGGGCTGGCGCAGGCGCGACATGACGACGCCACAGATCACGGCGGCGAGGATGACGACGGCGAGTCCCGTCAGGTCTGCATGGGCGGACATGGGGAGGAGTCTATCACGATCCCCCGCCCGGAAGGAGCGTCAGTAGCCTTTCGCCGTCTTTTTAGAAAAGGCTGAGCTGGTCTCCGGGGCGCGGCGGCGGGTTGAACTGTCCACAGTCGAGGGCAGGCACACCTTTCTCCAGGCCCAACCGCCTGCAGGAGAGTCGAAAACGGCGGTTGATCATGGCCGCCACCACGCCGCCTCCGGTCATACGCCGGCCAAAGCCGTTCTCGTTAAGCTCACCGGCGCGGCATTGGCGCAGCAGGTTGAGCACGCGCCGGGCGCGGTCGGGGAAATGCACGTCGAGCCAATCGGTGAAGATGGGTTTCAGCTCGTGGGGCAGCCGCAACAGAATCGTGCCCGCCGTGTGCGCTCCGGCTTCCGCGGCGGCTTCGAGAATACGTTCCAGTTCGTGGTCGTTGAGGCCGGGAATCATGGGCGAGGCCATAACCGCCGTGGGAATCCCGGCCCGTGACAGAGCGCTGAGGGTCTCCAGCCGCCGTGCGGGTGTCGCCGCCCGTGGTTCCATGCGGCGGGCGAGACCATCATCGAGGGTGGTGATGGAGACCGCCACATTGGCCAGCCCCCTGGCGGCCATGGGGGCGATAATGTCGAGATCGCGCAGGATCAGGGCTGATTTGGTGACGATGGTTACGGGATGTGAAAAGGCCGCCAGTACTTCGAGAATGCCCCGGGTGATCTTGAGACGGCGCTCCACCGGCTGATAGGGGTCGGTATTGGAGCCCAGGGCCAGCGGCGCGGGTTGATAGCCGGGGTGGCGCAATTCTTCGGCCAGAAGGCGCGGCGCCTCGGGCTTGGTGAGAATGCGGGTCTCAAAATCCAGGGCCGGGGAGAGATCGAGATAGGCATGGCTGGGGCGGGCGAAACAATAGACGCAGCCATGTTCGCAACCGCGATAGGGATTGACGGAACGGTCGAAGGAAACGTCGGGGGAATCGTTGCGGGTAATGACGGTGCGGCTGGTGTCCGCCGTCAGGGTGGTAACCACCGGCGGGGCGGGGGGCGGCTCGTCTCCCTCCTGTGCTGCGGCGTCCCAACCATCGTCCAGCGCCACATGACGCAAGGTCTCGAAACGTCCGGGACGATTGCCGATGGCGCCGCGTCCCTTGACCGCGCGGTCGGGGAGAGCGTCGTCGCCGAAGGGAAAGCCGGATGCGTTCTGTTCCATGGCGCCTAGTCTAAAAGGGGAATAAGAACATTTCAAGAACATTAATCGGGCGACAGACCTGTTTCTCCCCCTGCACGGCCTGTAAATCCTGGGTTATGGTGGGGTATGTCGGAACCGTTTCTGAGTATCGTCATTCCCACCCTTAACGCTGCGGACAGCCTTGGCCGCTGCCTCACCGCCATCACGGCGGCTGAGCGCATGGGGATCAGCCTGGAAATAATCGTCGCCGATGGCGGGTCGCGGGATGCCACCGCGGATACGGCCGGGGCGCTGGGGGCGAAGGTGATTTCCTGCGCCCCGGGGCGCGGCGGGCAACTGGCCGCCGGGGCACAGGCGGCGGGCGGCCAATGGCTGCTGTTTCTTCATGCCGATACGGCGCTGGAGCCGGGGTGGACGCGGGCGGCGGCGGACTTCATGGGTGCGGAGGAAAACGTCCGGCGGGCGGCTTATTTTCGTTTCGCCCTCGATGACGAGGCGACGGCTGCGCGGCGGCTGGAACGGCTGGTGGCCTGGCGCTGCCGTCTGCTGGCCTTGCCCTACGGTGACCAGGGGTTGCTCCTGTCGCGGGATTTCTACCGCGAACTGGGCGGTTTTCCGCCCCTCCCCCTGATGGAGGATGTGGCGCTGGTGCGCCGTATCGGCCGTCGTCGTCTGGCCGCCTTGGATGTACACGCCGTGACCAGCGCCGCACGTTATCGGCGCGGTGGTTATCTGTGGCGTCCGCTACGCAATCTCGGCTGTCTCGTCCTTTATTTCATGAACTGTCCGCCCCGCCTCATCGCTCGGCTTTATGGGTCATGAAACCGCGCAACCATCTGGTGATCATGGTGCGGGCGCCGCAGATGGGGCGGGTGAAACGGCGTCTGGCCCGTGATCTGGGCGCGGGGAGCGCTCTACGGTTTTACCGCCTCTGTAGCGAAAGACTGCTCAGGCGTCTGGGCCGCGACCGGCGCTGGACCACCTGGCTGGCGGCGACGCCCGACGTCATCAGGTTCCCTCCGCGCGCCTGGTCCGGGAAGGGCAAGAGGGTGCGGCGCATGGTCCAGGGCGGCGGTGATTTGGGCGCGCGCATGGACCGTATTCTGCGTATTTTGCCCCCCGGACCGGTAGTGATCGTGGGCAGCGATATTCCCGGTATCGAGCCGCGACAGGTGGCGCGGGCCTTCCGGCTTTTGGGGAAATACGGCGCCGTGTTCGGTCCCGCCCCCGACGGCGGCTATTGGTTGGTGGGGGCACGCCGCCGTCCCCGCTGCCCCGATCTGTTTGCTAGCGTGCGCTGGTCGAGCGAACATGCCCTGGCCGATACCTTAGCCAATCTTAAGGCCCATCCTGGGGGCCGTCCGGGTGCCGGTTTCGTCGAGGAGTTACCCGACGTGGATACGGCCGAGGACTACCGCAACTGGCGGAAAAATTCCTGACTCAGTTCAGGGTTTCCGCGCCGCCATCACCATCCATACCGCCAGCGCCGCTGTGACCAGTCCGGCGATGACCGAAAGCCCCTGGGAAATCGCGGTGCCGCCGATGATGACTTCGGCACCGGTAAAAAAGCGCAGCCAGTGGGCTAGGTCATGAACTCATAAATGTAATGGCAATGGTATGAGCTAATTTGTTCGGATAGGCGGAGACAGACCGCCGGAAACCCCCACGGTTTTCAAGGTCTGTGGACAATGTAGTTGGGCAAATTCGCCATACCCTCCGGGCGCTGAAACCGCGTTGACAGGCGTCGTCAACGCCCAACACCGGGGCGCCGGCCCCGCTTGTGGCGCGTTTCCTGGCCTGTCTTAGCGGTTTCGAGCGCCATTGCTCATCAGATTTATGAGTTCATGGCCTGGGGAGACGAGGACGAAGATCACGGCTGCGGTGTAAAGAGCGGTTTGTTTCATGACGGCCTCCACGGTTAGGTATGAGTCGTTCCCGAGGCGGGTTAGTCCTCATGTTCCTGCAGGCGCGGCATGAGGTCCACCAGATTGCAGGGGCGATAGCGGGAATCCAGCTGCCAGCGCAGGATGTCCTCCCAGCCGTCGCGGCAGGCTCCGGGCGAACCCGGCAGGGCGAAGAGATAAGTGCCCCCGGCGACGCCGCCGGTGGCCCGCGACTGCATGGTGGAAGTGCCGATTTTCTCATAGCTCAGCATGCGGAAGAGTTCGCCAAAACCGGGGATATCCTTGTCATAGACCTGGGTGAAGGTTTCCGGTGTTACATCGCGTCCGGTGACGCCGGTGCCGCCGGTGGCGATCACCACATCGACGCCCGGATCGGTGATCCAGTCCTTCAACTGAGCGACGATTTGCTTTTGTTCGTCGGTGACGATGGTCCGGGCCGCGATCTTGTGGCCGGCCTCGGCCACCAGTTCAGCGAGAATATCGCCCGACTTGTCATCGGCCTCGGTCCGTGTGTCGGAAACGGTCAGCAGGGCGATGTTGACGGGGTGGAAAGTCCGGTTTTCTTTAATTCCCGCCATGTTGCGCCACCTTGATCCCGGTTCCGTCGAGGGGCGCGTAAAGCGGCCAGTCACCGGCGGCAATGGCGTCGAGAGACGGCGTGGGCTGCTCCAGATGCTTGCGGTAAATCCACAGGTTGGTCAGCACCCGTTCGATGAAGGCGCGGGTTTCCGAATTGGGGATGGACTCGATAAACAGCAGCGGGTCGTTGTGGTATTTCATTTTGCGCCGCCACTTGGCGAGGTTCCCCGGGCCACTGTTATAGGCCACCGCCAGCAGGAACAAATTGCCGCCGATATTTTCGTGATCGAGAAGCTGCCGCAGATAGGTCTGGCCCAGTGATATATTAAGTTCGGGGTTGAGCAGGAGATCGCGCGCCTTGCCACGGAACTTCTTCTTGCCGACGATGAAATTGGCCGTGCGCGGCATGATCTGCATCAGCCCGCGGGCCCCGGCATGGCTTTTAGCGTTGGGATTGAACCGCGATTCCTGGCGGATAATGGAAAAAACCAGCGCCCTGTCCACGTTCTTGCCGCCGTCGAGCGCCCAGTTCGGCGTCGGGTAAAGGGCGTCGTCATTAGGAATGTCCTGGTCGTCGCCCCATTCGGCGCCGATACGCATGGCCAGTCCCGGCAGGTTGGCGCTGCTGGCCACGGCCAAAACCGCGCCGGCCAAGGGGGAATCAGCCAGGGGAGAGTTGGACCGGGGGTAGATCTTGCGCAGTTCCTTCTCGGCCATGCTGTGGCGGCCCAGCTGCAACAGGGCCAGGGTTCTCTCTCCGCCGGGAACCGATATCAGGCGCGCCACCCGGGTCTCGGTCAGGGGCGGCGTTTTCCAGTTGAAATAGGTGGGAAGACCCAGATTGCGGCGCGCCAGAAGGCCATAGAAGGTGCGGCTGTGAAGGGCGGCGATATTGAGCCAGTGGTTGACCTTTTGCGGCTGGCGGGTGAGCAGATGGGCACGCGCCGCCCAATAGGCGGCGGCGGCCACGCTCCACCCCGAAGCCTTGTCGGACAGGGCCAGGGGCTCGAAATGGCGGGCGGCATCGGGTAATTGGCCCAGCCGCCATGACGCCAGCCCCGCCGTCCAGTAGGCGCGGGGCACGCGCATGCCCGAACGCTTGACCACGGCGCCGGCGATGCTCAATGCCAAGGCATCCTTGCCGGCGGCGAAATATCCGGCCGCGATTGCCGAGAGCAGATGGTCGGTTTCGGTGGTGTCGAGCAGGCTGCGGTCCCGGCTCTCCATGAGAATTTTCTTGGCCTTGGTGGGGCCGCCGCGGCGGACAGAACGTTTGATGGAGCGTTTCAGAGCCGTCACCCGGGCCTTTTGATCCCTTGTACGCTTGCGTTTCGAGACGTAAACGCTTTCCACCTGGGCGCCGGGGTCGGTGCCCCTGCCGTAGAAATAACCGCCCACCGGCTGTTTTGGATATTTGTAATTTTCGGGGCGGCGCTTCAGCGCTAGGCTATGGATTTTCCGCGCCCCGGGATGGTCCGCATAGAGCGCCATCCAGTCCCGCAATTCCTTGTATTTGGAACGGTATTTGGTGGGGTGCATATAGCGCTGATAGAGCACATGGCCCATCAGAATTCGGTTGTTCAGCTGTCCTATGAGGCGGTCCGCTTTCTTCCATTCACCGGCCTCCTGGTGGAGGAAGATACGCCCATAGCGCCCTTCATCCTCCGCGCTCAGAGGCCGGGGCAGGGGGACTATCTGTTCTGTCGATATGCCGGAAGGCTCCAGCACCGCCACTTCGGCGCCTCTGGTGTCACGCGCGGCGGCGGCTTTCCCGTCCTTGGAAAGCCCTTCTTTGGAAAGAAGGCCTCTGGAATCGGCTTTTCCGGGAAACGGGGCGGTGGCGGAAAGGGCCAAGGCGAGACCCAGGATCAGCGCCCGAGCGCCGGCTCCCCCCCCATGAAACCCATCGAAAAAACGGCCCAGATAAAAGGTGGGTCTATTCGACAGCATTTGAGATTAATACGAAATTCCTCTTCCCGGGACAACCCCAAACACACAATATATGGTGATAGTTATCCACAGGCTATGGATAATGTTGTATTTCTAGGGATTATCAGGGTGTTACAGGTCTCCGCTCATTTTTATCTTTATTTCCAGAAGGTCCTGCCAGGCTTTCTGTTTCTGGGCTGGCGAACGCAGCAGATAGGCGGGATGAAAAATGGCCCGCGCCTTCACCGGACAGCTTAAACCGGGGCTGGCATAGTCGAACCACTGGCCGCGCAGCTTCATGATTCCTTCCTTACGGCCAAGCAGGGTTTTTGCTGCGGTGCCGCCCACCAGAACCAGGATATGGGGCGCCACCAATTCGATCTGGCGTTCGATGAAGGGCAGGCACAGTGAAATCTCGGCCGGTGTGGGGTTGCGGTTGCCGGGCGGCCGCCAGGGCAGAATATTGCTGATATAGGCGCTGTCCCGGTCGAGGCCGATGGCGGCCATCATACGGTCGAGAAGCTGGCCGCTGACCCCGACAAAGGGACGTCCCAGGCGGTCTTCGTCGGCGCCCGGCGCCTCGCCCACGAACATGATGGGGGCCTCAATATTGCCGTCGCCGAAAACCATGTTGGTGGCGGTCTTCTTCAGGCTGCATCCCTCATAGGTGCGCAGCCTTTCAGCTAAATCTTCCATACTTTCCGCGGAATGGGCCAGGCTACGGGCGTCGTGGAGGGCCTCGTCGGTGGTGTGGAGCCCGGGTGGCGGCGCGGCGTTGGAAGGCGGGAAGGGCCTTGGGGCCGGTGCTGGCGCACCTTCGCCCAATCCTTCTGCCATATCCCTACTTTTCGTAGTATTTTTCAGGACTTGCGGTGGATTCTCTTGGCGCTGGCGCTGCCCCGCTTGGGCGTGATAGTGGTTGACGGGATGATCGAGAACCGCCTCGTCGGCCCCGGCCTCCATTTGCCACAACAGAAGTTTCTTGAGATTGGCGTCGGCGTTCATGGGGCGAGCTTAGCATGGTCGGCGAGCGCTGCCGACAGACATTAATATAAGGAATCGCCATGCAGCGTGAGATGATGGAATACGATGTGGTCATCGTCGGCGCCGGTCCGTCGGGGCTCTCGGCTGCCATTCGCATCAAGCAGCTGGGCCTGGAATCGGACCGCGAAATCAGTGTTTGTGTGGTGGAAAAGGGTTCCGAGGTGGGCGCCCATATTCTTTCCGGCGCCGTCATCGAGACTCGCGCCCTCGATGAACTAATTCCCGACTGGAAGACGCTGGGCGCGCCGCTGTATACGCCCGCCGAAAAAGACCGCTTCCTGTTCCTCACCAAAAATCGCGCCCTGCGGCTGCCCACTCCGCCGCAGATGAACAACCACGGCAACTACATCATCAGCCTGGGTAATCTGTGCCGCTGGCTGGCGGAGCAGGCCGAGGCGCTGGGTGTGGAGGTCTATCCCGGCTTTGCCGCGGCTCAGGTTCTTTTCCACGACGACGGCGCGGTGCGCGGTGTGGGCACCGGCGATATGGGCGTGGGCAAGGATGGCCAGCCCGGCGCCAATTACCAACCCGGCGTCGATCTGGTGGCGCGCCAGACTTTGTTTGCGGAGGGCTGCCGCGGTTCACTTACCAAGGGCCTGTTCGAGACATTCGGTCTGCGCGACGGTGCCGATCCCCAGACCTATGGTCTTGGCCTGAAGGAGCTGTGGGAGGTGGACCCGGCGCAGCACAAGCCTGGAACGGTGGTGCATTCCGTGGGCTGGCCGCTGGACAGGCGCACCTATGGCGGGTCTTTCCTCTATCATCTCGAAGACAATCAGGTGGCGGTGGGTTTCGTGGTGGGGCTGGATTACGAAAACCCCCATCTCAGCCCTTATGAGGAATTTCAGCGTTTCAAGACCCATCCCGCCATCCGCCCGGTTTTCGAGGGCGGCCGCCGTATCGCCTATGGGGCGCGGGCGCTCAGCGAGGGCGGTTGGCAGTCGATCCCGAAATTGTCATTCCCGGGCGGGCTTCTCATGGGTGATTGCGCGGGGTTCCTCAACGTGCCCAAGATCAAGGGCTCTCACACCGCCATGAAGTCGGGCATGCTGGCGGCCGAGGCCGTGTTCGCGGTGCTTGCCGATGGCAAGGACGGGGCCAAGGATGGTGCCGAGGCCGAGGGCTATGGGAAGGCCTTGAGAGAAAGCTGGGTGGGCCGGGAACTCAAGCGCGAACGCAACATCCGCCCCGCCTTCCGCTGGGGCCTGTGGCTGGGCATGATCTATTCGGCGCTGGAGGCCTTTGTCTTGCGCGGCCTCGCCCCCTGGACTCTGCGTCACCACGCCGATCATGAAAGCCTTAAGCCAGCGGCCAACTCCAGGCCCATCGACTATCCCTCCCCCGACGGCAAGCTCACCTTTGACAGACTGACCTCGGTCCAGCTTTCCAGCACCAATCACGAGGAAGACCAGCCGGTTCATCTCCACTTGAAGGACGAAGGCGTGCCGGTGGCGGTCAATCTGGCGCTCTATGATGCGCCGGAACAGCGTTATTGCCCGGCTGGAGTCTATGAAATTCTGCGCGAGGGGGAGGCTGCGCCCCGTCTCCAGATCAACGCGCAGAACTGTGTTCACTGTAAGACCTGCGATATCAAGGACCCGACCCAGAACATCGACTGGGTGGTGCCCGAAGGCGGCGGCGGTCCAAATTATCCCAACATGTGATGGCGGAAAACGTGGGCTTAGGATACTATCGGGGTCTGTTGAGCCCCTGTAGCTCCTTATCTTTCTTCGCCTGAAACAGGAGGTCCGTTTGCGGCTGATTCCGTCAGCATTGTCTCTTTTCACGTACAAAAAGCTATGCCTTGCCGCCGCTGTTGCCGTGGCCGGTTTGACGGTTGCGGGATGCGTGGTCAAGAACGCCGATGAGGGCGCGCCCCCATCCACGGACAAGGCCGAGACGGAAGAGACGGAGGCACAGCCTTCATCCTCGCCGGGGAGCTATCTGGCGGGGCTCCACGCCGCACGGCATGGCGAGGCCGGTGCGGCGGGGGATTTTCTTCTCCAGGCTTTGGCCGCCGATCCAGACAATCTTGAACTTCTCAACCGCGCTTTTCTGTTGATGATGGAAGAAGGGCGTTTTGACAAAGCAAATTCCCTTGCCGAACGCGCCACCGAGATCAGCCCCGAAGCGACCCTGCCTATTCTTACCCTGGCGCTGAGCGATGTGGTGGAAGGGAATTTGCACCTGGCCGAGGTTAAGCTGCGTTCCCTTCCCGAAGAAGGATTCAACAAGTTTCTCAAGCCCTTGATGCTGTCCTGGGTGCTGTCCGGGCAGGGGCTCGGTATGGAGGCGGAGATGGCGTTGGCGCCCCTGTCCGAGAACAGCGGTTTTGCCGTCTTGCGGGATCTGCATCTGGGGTTGATCCAGGACGTATCGGGCGACAAGGAAAAGGCGATGGAGAGCTATGAAAATGCCCTCTTGAGCGGCCCCCCTTCCTCCTTCAGGCTGGTGGAAATTTTCGGTAATTTCCTCGAGCGTTCCGGGCATTCCGAAAAGGCTATGGAAATTTACCGGAACTATCTTGAGAACGTGGCCAATGCCTCCATGATCGAGCCCGCCCTGGCGCGGCTTGAAGACAACAAGATGCCCGAGCCCGTGGTGAATTCGGTGCGTGAGGGCATGGCCGAGGCCCTGTTCAATATCTCCAGCGCCCTGCATCAGGAAGGGGCGACCAAGATGGCCCTCATCTATTCCCGTCTGGCGGGATTCCTGCGGCCTGATTTCCCAATCAACCAAGCCTTGCTCGCTGAAATTTATGAACTCCAGGGACGCAAGAAAACCGCCAAAGCCCTCTATGAAAGCATCCGTCCGGGCACGCCCCATCGCTGGATGGCGGATTTGCGCGTGGCCTTGATCCTGGACGAACTCAACCGTACCGAAGAGGCTCTGGCCGTGTTACGCGCTTTGTCCAAAGACCGGCCCGAACGGGTGGAGGCCCTGGTCAGCACGGGCGACATCCTGCGAACCAGGGAACGCTTCAAGGAAGCCATTGCCGCTTATGACGAAGCGGTTGCGCGCATTGATGAACTGGAGCCACGCCACTGGGCGCTTCTATATGCCCGCGGCATCGCCCTGGAGCGCGCGAAATTATGGCAGCGCGCGGAAGACGACCTGTTGCGGGCGTTGGAATTACAGCCCGGCCAGCCCTACGTGCTCAATTATCTCGGTTATTCCTGGGTTGATCAGGGGATCAATCTGGAGCGCGCGCGTGAGATAATCGAACAGGCCGTGAAACTTAAACCCCGCGACGGCTACATCGTGGATTCTCTGGGCTGGGTACTGTTCCGTTTCGGTGAGTTCGAAGGTGCCGTGCGGGAACTGGAGCGTGCGGTGGAATTGCGGCCCCATGATTCCACCATCAACGATCACCTTGGGGACGCCTATTGGCGGACGGGGCGGCGTAACGAGGCGCGCTTCCAGTGGCGCCGCGCACTTAATCTCGACCCGACGCCGGAATTGGCCGCCGCCCTCGAAGCCAAGCTGGAAAATGGATTGGGCGATGCCGAAAACGGACCGGTTGATTCCGCAAACGGACAGGACGATGCCGAGGATAAACCCGATTCCTGATCCCATGGTATTCTCCATATGAAGAATGGTGAAAATTCCGGGGCGGATACCAGTCACGGCGCACGGGTGCGGTGGGTTGCCGCGCCGGCGAAGCTCAATCTCTATTTACATGTGCTGGGCCGCCGCGAGGATGGCTATCACCTTCTCGACACCCTGATGACTTTTGTCCATGTGGGTGACGGCATTTGCGTAGAGCCCGCGGAGAATCTGTCTCTGACGGTGGAAGGCCCCTTTGCCAGGGGTCTGGAGGCCGGCGGGGACAATCTGGTGCTGCGCGCGGCGCGCGGCCTGGCGGGTGCTTGCGGCATCACGGAAGGGGCTCGTATCCGGCTCGTCAAAAACCTGCCGGTGGCTTCCGGAATAGGCGGCGGGTCGGCCGATGCGGCGGCCACGCTACGCGCTCTCTGTGATCTTTGGCGGCTGTCCCCGCCACCGGAAGATATGGCCGCCCTGGCGTTGGAGCTTGGCGCCGACGTACCTTTCTGCCTGGCGGGACAGGCGGGATTCGTCGGTGGCATCGGGGAGTCGCTCGAACCGGCGGCAATTATTTCCCCCGGCGCGTCTGGGGTCTGGGCGGTGCTGGTCAACCCCATGGTTGCGCTTTCGACCCCGGCGGTGTTTGCCGCGCGCGAGGGAGCTTTTTCCCAATCAAGCCGTTTCAAGGACAGGCCCCGCAAGGCCTCGGAACTGGTTGCTCTGTTGAAGGAACGACATAACGACCTGACGCAAGCGGCGGTTTCCCTGGCGCCGGAAGTAGGTGACGTGCTGGGCGCCCTGGAGGCCTCCGGGGGGTGCCTGCTGGCGCGCATGTCGGGAAGCGGTGCCACCTGTTTCGGTTTGTTCGGTGGGGAAAAGGATGCCCGTCAGGCCGCCGCTGTAATCTCCGAAGCGATGCCTCTCTGGTGGGTGGTGGCCACGCGCCTCGCCGCCGACAGCGCCGAGGTTACGTTTGATGGGGAAATTGCAGCCGGATCCTGACGGGGTCTTGATGCGATTTTGGGCCTGGCCCAGCCTGGCAGGATCAGCCGAACAGGCCGCCCTTGCTTTCGGGCTGTCCCTCTTCCAGCTTCTGTACCCGCTCGGCGAGACGCGACAGCGCCCGTTCCATGGGGCCGGTGGTGGCCGCCGATGAGCCGGCCTCGCTTCGGATCTGTTCGATTTCGCGGCTGAGACTGTTGAGTTTTTCTGTCTGTTCCGTGATTTGATGCTGCGAGGCCTGTTTGATCTGCTCGACCATATCGGACAGTTCCTCGTACTGTTCGGGGGAATCGCCGCCACCGCCGCCACTGCCCATGTTTTCCACCCGCTTGGTGAGCGCATAGAGCTGATTCTCGATGTCCTGGGTGTTGCCTCCGCTCTGCGCCTGTTGCCGGACTTCACGAATCTGGTCCTGAAGTTTGCGCAGATCGCTGTTGTCCTGGGCGCGGCGTTCAATATCCCTGATCTGATCCTGGAGGTGGCGGAGGGCGCCCGGATCATACGGGTTTCTCTGTAACTCGCGTACCTGTTCCTGAAGCAAGGGAATGCCGTCTACCTCCCGGGAGAGGCGTTGCAGGTCGCGGACCTTGTCCTGAATCGAGGATAATTCCTCCATCCTTCCCGAGGCGTATTGCAGTTCCGTCATTTGCGCACTGAGCCGCCGCACCCGCTGCATGAGCGGCTCCAACGTATCGTAAATACGTTCCTCGAGATCCACATAGCCGTCCCTGAGTTCCTGAATTTCACCGGCGATTCCCGCCGGCAGCGGGGCCGACGGCAGCGATGCGGACCCGCTTTCCGGGGCCACCGCGCCGCCCTCGCCATCACCGGCGTCGGGAAGGGCATTTTCCCGCACTTCGTTTTCAGCAGCAGTGGTAATGGTTTGTGACAGCCACTCGCCAATGGTCAACCCGGCCCTGCGGGCGGCCTGTTTCGCCGCGTCACGGGCCTCCTGCGTCACGCTTTTAACGCTCCAGGGGGAATTCTGACTCATGGCTTCTTCATCTCTCCCCGTGTGCCGAGTCCAGAGCCGGTAGTATGACCGAACCGCGGCTCGATGGAAACCGCCTCTTTAGCAGTCCGCCGGGCTCCGTGAATTTACCTTATCCGATGGTAACCAACTGCCATCATTGTGTAAATCAGGTTTATAATGATACCGCCCCGGGGGGCGGCAAGGCTTCTTCTTTTATCTTGGAGGGGCAATTGTCATACCAAGTATGACCTGCGCGCCGTTTTGGGGCAAATCCGGCACCGTTTCGAGGCTCTTTTTCCCCGGGGAGAAATGGGCTAGCTTGGCTGTGGTGGGATGTGACATGAATCACCGTGACCGGTGTGGCGGGTCGTTTCGCTTTGTTCCGGGATCATTTTAAGGATATCTGGGGAAGGTGCGGAAACTATGGCGGACAAGGTTGCGTTGATCACTGGCGTCACCGGGCAGGACGGGGCGTATCTCGCCGAGCTTCTCCTCGACAAAGGCTATGTGGTTCATGGCGTAAAGCGGCGCTCGTCTTCCTTTAATACGGCGCGGGTGGATCACCTCTATCATGATCCCCATGAAGAGGGCGTGCGCTTCTTCATGCATTACGGCGACATGACCGACGCCACCAATCTGATCCGCCTGGTGCAGGAAACCCGGCCCACGGAAATTTATAATCTGGCGGCGCAGAGTCACGTCCAGGTCAGTTTCGAAACCCCGGAATACACGGCTAATGCCGACGGTCTTGGCGCCCTGCGCCTCTTGGAGGCCGTCCGCATCCTGGGGCTGGAAGATACGGTGCGCTTCTATCAGGCCTCCACTTCCGAGCTCTACGGCAACACCCCGCCGCCCCAGAACGAGACCTCTCCCTTCGCGCCGCGCAGTCCCTATGCCGCGGCCAAACTTTACGCCTACTGGGTTACGGTGAATTACCGCGAGGCCTATGGCCTCCACGCCTCCAACGGCATTCTCTTTAATCATGAGGGGCCCACACGCGGCGAAACCTTTGTCACCCGCAAGATCACGCGCGCCGTGGCCGCCATCAAGCTGGGCCTGCAATCGGCGCTGCATCTGGGTAATCTCGATGCCGTCCGCGACTGGGGGCACGCCCGCGATTATGTGGAAGGCATGTGGCGTATCGTCCAGCATGACAAACCGGAAGATTTCGTGCTGGCCACCGGCGAAAGCCATTCAGTGCGCGAGTTCGTGGAGCTCGCCTTCGGGCATATGGGCCGCACCCTTGCCTGGTCGGGCAAAGGGGTGGAGGAACAGGGCACGGACAGCGAAACCGGCGAGGTGCTGGTGCGTATCGACCCCCGCTATTTCCGCCCCACCGAAGTGGACAACCTGCGCGGCGATCCTTCCAAGGCCAAGGAAGTGCTGGGGTGGGAGCACCGCACCAGTTTCTCCGAACTGGTGCGCGACATGGTGGAAGCCGATCTTGTGACGGTGAAGAACGAGCGCAAGCGCAATGCCCTCATCGACTGAACTGCCGTTCCGGCTCGAGGGCCGCAAGGTTTGGGTGGCCGGCCACAGGGGCATGGTGGGCACGGCCATCGTGTCGCGCCTTGAGCGCGAAAATTGTACCATCCTGACGGTGCCCCATGCCGAGGTGGACCTGCGCAACCAGGCCCAGGTGGGTGACTGGCTTGCCGCCAACAAGCCCGAGGCCGTGTTTCTGGCCGCCGGCACCGTGGGCGGTATCCACGCCAATGACACCCGCCCGGCGGAATTCATCTACGACAACATCATGATGGTGGCTAATGTGGTGAACGGGGTCTGGCGCCACTGCCAGGCCAAGCTTCTTTATCTCGGCTCGTCCTGTATCTATCCCCGGCTGGCGCCCCAGCCCATGACCGAGGAGGCGCTTCTGAGTGGCGGCCTGGAGCCCACAAACCAGTGGTACGCGCTGGCCAAGATTTCCGGCATCAAGCTGTGCCAGGCTTATCGCCGCCAGTACGGCTGTGACTTTATCTCCGCCATGCCCACCAATCTTTACGGCCCCCACGATAATTACGACCTCGAGGCTAGCCACGTGGTGCCTGCCCTCATCGCCAAAACCCATGCGGCACGGGAAAGCGGGGCCGAATCGGTGGAGGTCTGGGGTACCGGCAAACCCAAGCGCGAGCTTCTTTATGTGGAGGATCTGGCCGACGCCCTGGTCTTTCTCATGAAGTCCTATTCGCAAGAGAGTCACATTAATGTGGGCACCGGCGTGGATGTGACCATCGCCGATCTGGCGGCCCTGGTGGCCCGCGTCATCGGTTTCGAAGGCCGTTTTGATTTCGTCACCGACAAACCCGACGGCGCGCCGCGTAAGCTGCTCGATGTAAGCCGCCTTTCCGATCTCGGCTGGCGCGCGCAGACGGACCTAGAGGAAGGGCTGCGCCGGGCCTATGCCTGGTACCGGGATAATGTAGCGGGCACTTCAGCCACGTAATCCCCACAACGCACCTCTCTAAAAAAACAAGCCCGCGAGCGCCGCCGGTTCTTTTGGCCGAGGCCCGCTTCTGCGGCTATTCGTGATGAATACTGTAATTTATTAAAATTTATATTTAATTTTACTTAAATACTGTTAAATCATTGATTCCGAATACTTTCTTGAGATTGGGATTTGTGATATACTCGCTCCGCGTTGGGGCGAAGTGTCTTTAGTTTCTAGGCTTATCAAACTGCCTCTAACGCCCGGGGGCCGGTATTCGTTCCGGACCCATTCGCCCAGTTCCTTCGGGGACGGCTCCCTAGCCAGGACGGCTTAGTAGCTTCAGTTGACTCGTTGCGAGGATGGCTCTGTCGAGAGTTTTTGGCATGAGCAATATCGCTGCGTTGTACGCAAACGCGCTGCCGGATCTGACGCTGGCTATTAGCCGCGGGACCGCGACCACAACCACCTCGTCGGAGGCGGACGTCTCCACGCTGGAGTCCTCGCCCACCAACTTCATTAATTCCGACTTCCGCAACGCCGCCAAGATCAGCCGCGAGGCGGCCAATAACGCCATTTCGGCCCTGGCCCTGCTGCAGACGGTGCGTGACGCCTATACGCGTATCGACGCCTTGCTCGCCGCTTTGGAAAGTTTGGCCGATTCGGCCGATGATTCGGATGTGTCCACGGTGGATCGGGCGATTCTCAACCAGCAGTTTTCCAACACAAGGGACGACATCGACGCCATCGCCAACGACACCGAGTTTCACAATACCGCCATTCTCAATACCAATAAGACTTTCGATTTCAGCATCGGCACCGGCGGCACGGCGGGCGACACCGTTTCCATCAGCCTGGTCTCGGTGCTGAGCGGTGGTCTGGAGACGGGGCTCGACAGCGCCGATCTCACCACCCAGGCCAATGCCGCCGCCGCCACGACCCTGATCACCACCGCCCAGGGTAATCTCGATGTGCGCCAGGCCACGGTGGACATAACGGCCACAAGGCTGACCTACGCCGCCCGCCAGCTTGCCCGCGCCGAAGAAGTAGAAGCCAACGAGTCCCAGGTCAAACGGGTGGCGGTTCAGGTGCCCAACACGGTGGATATCAACATCCACCTCGCCAAGGCCGCCCAGAACCTGTTCCTGGTCAACAGCAACCGGCTGGTGGACATCCTGGCCTAGAGGCGGGCCGAAGACCCGTGGGGTGCGCTTGCACGGCCCCGTCAAACCCCGTATTTTCCAGAAACTGTCGTGGTCAGTTTGCGGTCCGTTCATCGTGGCCGCCCGCGCTGTGTTGGGGCGTCGCCAAGTGGTAAGGCAGCGGCTTTTGATGCCGCCATTCGCAGGTTCGAATCCTGCCGCCCCAGCCAAATTTAAAAAGCCAATTTCGATAGCCCAAAAAAGAAGCCCCATCAGGGGCTTTTTTTGCATCCCATCCCCGCAGGGTAGCCACGGGGACGGGAGCATCGGCTGAAAACGGCGGTTTGGGGGGGTGGATTAAGCCGCGGCTTTGGCCGCTCCCTCGAGATAGGCCAGCATGGTGTCGGCGTCGGAGACCTCGAAGGGATCTTCGGGGCAGTTGTCCATGTAGCCGGGTTCCGTGAACATCTTCTCGATCTCGCCGTCATTGACCACCATGGAATAACGCCAGGAGCGCATGCCGAAGCCGAGATTGGACTTGTCCACCAGCATACCCATCTTGCGTGTGAATTCGCCGTTGCCGTCGGGCAGCAGGAACACGTTTTCCGCGCCCTGGGCCTTGCCCCATTGGAACATGACGAAGGCGTCATTGACCGAAAGACAGATCACCTGGTCCACGCCCAAGGCCTTAAACTTTTCGTGCAGTTCTTCGTAGCGCGGCAGGTGGGAGGTGGAACAGGTGGGGGTGAAGGCGCCGGGCAGGGAAAACACCACCACCTTCTTGCCGGCGAAGATGTCGGCACTGGTGAGGTCTTTCCACTCGAAGGGATTGTCGCCCTCGAGGGCGTCGTTGCGCACCCGGGTCTTGAAGGTGGTCTCGGGAACTCTCTGTTGTGTCATGGTGATTACCTACTATCTATTTATATCAATGTGATGGATGATATTTTTAGAATAAGTCTAAATACATGAACGGGGCCTGAACAGAAACAATAATTGGTTGTAAGTGACCGAAAATGACTGTGGCACGATGTCGCAGGGGTCATTTCGGGCGCCTTTTACGTCTGTGGCGGGGCGTCGATGCCACAGGCCAGCACCTGGCTGATATGGGCCATGGAGCGCCCGCTTTCTTCGCGCCATTGGTTGAAGGCGGCCTGGACGGCGGCTAGGGCGCGTTTGCCGCTGGGTGGCTTGTCCACCACGCCTTCGCGCATCAGGGCGGCGATCACGTCGGCGGAGAGGACGAAGGAATCCTTGCCCATGAAGCGCAGGAAATACTGCGAGGTCTTGCCGCCCATGCGGCTGGCGCGCTTCCCCAGCACCTCCAGCAATCCGGCGAAATCCTCATCCGGCCAGTTGGCGAAGAAGGCGCCGGCGCTGCCGTGTTCGGCGGCCAACTCGCAAAGAAAGGCGGCGTTGTGGCGCAGGGCGAAGATTTTCTTGCCGTTGCGGATGATGCGGGTATCGGAGCACAGCGCGTCGAGCTCGTGATCGGGGACGCCTGCCCAGCGCGCCGGGATGAAACCCTCGAAGGCCTCCTCGAAGCCGGGCCATTTATACTCCACCACCTTCCATTTGAAGCCGGCCTGGAAGATGCATTTGGTCATCTGGGCGAGCCAGCGGTCATCGGGGATGGCGGCTAGTTGAGCGGGGCCTTTGGTGGCGGACAGGCGCTGTTCCAGGGCGTCCGCCCCGCCCTGGCGCTCTGCGGCGATGTTGTAGATGGCGTCGAAACTCTGCATGGCGGTGGCTTTCAGTAACTTTTCAGGTCGTGGTGGCTGTGTGAAGGCGTCAAGGGGATATTATAGGGTCTGGGCCAAGGCATATCAGAAACTGCGGCCTCGCAAAAAGGGAGGTGTATCACATGAAAACCATCAGCGGCGGCTGTCATTGCGGGGCGGTGCGGTTTTCCGCGCGCACGGAGCTGGGACAAGTGGTCTTATGCAATTGTTCGCTCTGCGCCAAGAAGGGCATGGTCCACCATCAGGTGGCGCCTGGGGATTTCACCCTCGAGTCTGGTAAAGACGATCTGGCGCTCTATCAATTCGGCACCCATACGGCCAAGCACTGGTTCTGCCGCCATTGCGGCATTCATGTGTATTCCAACCCGCGTTCGGCCCCCGATCAGGTGTCGCTCAACATGCGCTGTGTGGACGGTTTCGATCTGGACACGTTTACTGGCGAGGTGATCCCCTTCGACGGTAGCCGCATTCATATCAATGATCTCCCGACACATAAGACATGTCTTTTCTGGGTAGATGTAAGTAACACGCCCATCTAGACAAAGAACATGTGGTGGGACATCCGTGCTGACATCTATGGCCAGACCAAGATCAAAAATAGGGATTAGGTAATAATAGGCCACCCTGTTCAGTAAAAGCCGGCCATCATTGTCATCAGTGCAGCCAAAGATGATATCGCAGCTTTTCAGAACATCTCTACAACACTTTTCCCCAACCCAGGCATTGACCGCATATACGCGACAACCTAGACCCATATCGGTGATATGTCTTTTCACAACATCGACTTTGGGGCGCATTGCATCTGCGTCCGATTGAGATGCTCCGTGCAACCTATTCAGATTTGTATGATCAGTTACCCATGAGTGAACCGGAAATCCATCGTTTTCTCGACGATATGAAAAACGACGAGGCCCTGCGCGGCGAGGTTATGGCCGATATGGAGAGCTTTGCCGCCATCGTCGAGAGGGCCGCCGCCAAGGGCTATGATTTTACCCTGGAGGAGGCCAAGTCCCATATGCATAAGACGGCGAAACAGGAGCTGAGCGACGAACAGCTGGACGCCGTTGCCGGAGGAAAAAGTTCCATCGGGGATGACATAAGTTCAGTCGAGTATGACATAGGTTCAGGCATAGATACCGCCGCGAAGGATATAGACAAGGCCAGTGTCGAGGTGGAGGACGTTGCAAAGAGCGTGATTAATAAGCTTTGATTTCTTCGCGGCTTGATTTTGGGGGGCGGCCCCCTTTGCGGGGCAGGTGCGGCGAAAAAAATGGTGGGCCCGGCAGGACTCGAACCTGCGACAACACCGTTATGAGCGGCGCGTTCTAACCAACTGAACTACGGGCCCGTATTTTTTCCTTTCACTCGCCGCCCCCAACGGGCGTAAGAGGCGGCGTTTATTCATACTCCCATAAAAGCAAAAGGCCGGAAATCCTGTCTGTGATCCCCGGCCCTGAGCCTTAAACGCGTTTTCCTAAATTCCAAAGTCTTTAGGTATCGAGAAAGCTTCTCAGTTTGCGCGAGCGCGAGGGATGCTTGAGCTTGCGCAGGGCCTTGGCTTCGATCTGTCGTATTCGTTCCCGCGTCACGGAGAATTGCTGGCCCACTTCTTCGAGCGTGTGGTCGGTATTCATGCCGATGCCGAAACGCATGCGCAGCACGCGCTCTTCGCGCGCGGTCAATGTGGAGAGCACGCGCGTGGTGGTCTCGCGCAGATTGCTCTGGACCGCCGCGTCGATGGGCAGCACCGCGTTCTTGTCCTCGATGAAATCGCCTAGGTGGCTGTCTTCCTCGTCGCCGATGGGGGTCTCCAAACTGATGGGCTCCTTGGCGATTTTCAGCACCTTGCGCACCTTTTCCAGCGACATGCCGAGCTTCGCGGCGAGTTCCTCGGGCTGGGGCTCGCGGCCGATCTCGTGCAGCATCTGGCGGCCGGTGCGCACCAGTTTCGAGATGGTCTCGATCATATGCACCGGAATGCGGATGGTGCGCGCCTGGTCGGCGATGGAGCGGGTGATGGCCTGGCGAATCCACCAGGTGGCGTAGGTGGAGAATTTATAGCCGCGGCGGTATTCGAATTTGTCCACCGCCTTCATGAGGCCGATATTGCCCTCTTGAATGAGATCGAGGAATTGCAGGCCGCGGTTGGTGTATTTCTTGGCGATGGAAATGACCAGCCTCAGATTGGCCTCGACCATTTCCTTCTTGGCCTGGTTGGCCTCTTTCTCGCCTTCCTGGACCATGCCGACGACGCGGCGGAATTCGCCGATGGGCAAACCGGAAGCGGCGGAAATCTCGGCCACGGACTCGCGCAGGGCGAGCGCGTCCTCGGCCTTTTTGGTGGTGAATTTCTTCCAGGCGCGGCCCGGATGTTTGGCCATGGCCTTCATCCATTTGGGGTCCACCTCGCGGCCGTAATAATTATCGAGGAAATCCACGCGCTTGACGCCGCTGTCGAGAGCCAGCCGCAGCAGCTTGCCCTCAAGGCCGACGAGACGGCGGTTCATGCCGTAGAGCTGGTCCACCAGCTGTTCGATGCGGGGATTGTTGAGATGGACCTTTTCCATCAGCTCCACGAGCCCGGCTTTGAGATTTTTATAGCGGGTTTCCTGGGACTTGCTCAGCGCCTTGCCCTTGGCCTGGGCCTCGATGCGCTGGTCCTGGAGGCGGTGCATTTTCTTGTAATCGGCGGCGATCTTTTCGAAGTTCTCGATCACCTCGGGCATCAGGGTCTGTTCCAGCACGGCCAGCGACATGGTGGTGTCTTCGTCGTCGTCGTCATCGCCGTCGGGGGCGCCGGGTTTCTTGTTCTCGTCTTTCTCGCCCGCCTTGGCGGCGCCGTCTTTAGCACTCTCTGGGGCGGCGCCTTCTTTTTTATCTTCGCCGTCGCCGTCTTTAGCGGTGGTTTCCTCGCCGTCCTTGTCGCTTTCTTCATCGGCGGCCATGGACTGGGTGGTTCCGGGCACGCGGCCATAGGTGGCATCCAAGTCGATAATGTCACGCAGCAGCATGCGGCCTTCGGCCAGGGCGTCGTGCCAGTGGACGATGGCGCGGATGGTGAGCGGGCTTTCGCAGATGGCGCCGATCATCTTTTCGCGCCCGGCCTCGATGCGCTTGGCGATGGCGATTTCGCCCTTGCGCGACAACAGCTCGACGCTGCCCATTTCGCGCAGATACATGCGTACCGGATCGTCGGTGTGGCCCAGGTCTTCGTCCTCGTAGCCGGCGGCGCGGGTCTTCTTTTCGGGCTTTTCCTTGCCCTCTTCGCCATCTTTCGCGGTTTCGGCGGCGGGGGTGTCCTCGGCTTCCTCGTTCTCGATGACGTTGACGCCCATTTCCGAAAGCGCGGTCAGGGTGTCTTCGATCTGTTCCGAGGACACCTGTTCCGACGGCAGGGCGGCGTTGACCTCGTCATAGGTGACGTAGCCGCGCTCCTTGCCCTTGGCCATCATCTTCTTGACCGCGGCGGCGACCCCATCCATGAGGGGGCCGTCGGTCTGTTCGCCCTTGTCGTCGGTTGTTTCCGCGGTGCTTGCCGTCTTGGTCGCCATTAACGTCTACCTCTTGTCTCTACAAATATGGTTCGGGCAAAGGAAAACCGGAGCGCGAACCCGCTCCGGAAATACCTGGCGGGAGTTCTATACACGTCCCGGCACCCTTTGGGAAAGGTCATCCTCGAAGGATTCCGTGGTGATTGCGAAAATCTGGTTCTTGAGGCTGGAAAACCTCTCCCAGTCCTCGGCCTGTTCGGCCTCCTTTAACTGTGCCTCGATCTCCGGAAGCTGGTGGAGATTCAGGGTGTGATCCCACAACGCGCGCGCCCTGCCATCCGCCGCGTCGGCGTGCAGATAGGAGGCGATATTCTTCATTTCCGACAGAGTCTTGAGGGCATCCCTAAACCCACATTCCAAGAGGTGGCTTTCCACGGCCTCCTTGTCAAGGTTTTCGCGCTCCGCGAGGAGAAGAATTTCCTGGCGCAGGCCGTCGAAGCTGGTTGCGCTGAAGGTCATGCTGCCCAGCTGTTCGGCCACATCGTCGAGCATCCCGGGGTGGGCGATGACCAGAGCGAGCAGCACTTTCTCCCGTTCCGCCTGGGGATCGATGCGCCCGCCGCTGCCCGCGCCTGCCCCGATTCCTCCACCGGTGGCGGGGATGGGGGCCGGGGAATGGAGGCGGGAGCCCGTCTTTTGCGCGGCAGGGGGGCGGGTATTGCGGAAGGCCTGCCACAGGCGGTCCTTGAAATCGCGGCCGTAATGATCCTGGACCGTGCGGTCGGCGATGGTGCGGACCCGCGCCATGAGCCGCGATTCCAGGTTGGCGCGGCGTTCCGGGGTATCCACCGATTGCAGGGAGGTTTCGATCTCCCAGATCACCTCGGACAGGGGCTTGGCCGCGGCGATGACCTCCTCCATGGCTGCCTTGCCGCTGTTTTTAACCAGGCTGTCGGGGTCTTCGCCGGCGGGAAGCGCCGCGAAACGCAGGGATTTGCCGGGGATGAGCAGGGGCAGGGCGCGTTCCGCCGCCCGCGCCGCCGCCCGCGCGCCCGCCGCGTCGCCGTCGAAACACAAAACCGGCTCGTCCACCACGCGCCACAAAAGGCGCATCTGGTCCTCGGTCAGCGCCGTGCCCAGCGGCGCCACGGCATAAGCGAATCCGGCACAATGCAGCGCGATCACATCCATATAGCCCTCGGTCACCAGCGCCTCGCCCTTTTCGCGCATGGCCGGGAGTGAGCGGGCCAGGCCGTAGAGCACGTGGCCCTTGTGGAACAGCGGGGTCTCCGGCGAATTGAGGTATTTGGCGACCTTGCGCGTGCCGCCGCCGGGGGCGGGAATTTCCTCGGCCAGGGCGCGGCCACCGAAGGCGATGACGCGGCCACGGCGGTCGCCGATGGGAAAGATGATGCGGTTGCGGAAGCGGTCGTAGGACTCGCGCCCGTCCTCGGGCGTGATGACGAGACCGGCGGCGATCAGCTTGTCCTCGGGGATTCCCTTGGCGGTGAGCGCCTGTTTCAGGGCGTTGCGGGAGTCAGGCGCGAAGCCGAGCCGGAATGCCTCGAGGGTGGCCTGTTGGAGGCCGCGTCCGTCGAGATAGGCGCGGGATTCTTTGCCGCGTTCGCCCGCGAGCTGTTGGCTGAACCATTGGGTGGCGGTTTCCACCACTTCGAGCAGGGAATGGCGCTGTTTTTCGCGCTCGCGGTCCTGGGGCGAGGATTGCGGAACCGCCAGACCGGCGTCGCCTGCCAGCCGTTCCACGGTTTCGGGGAAGGGCAGGTTTTCCGAACGCATGATGAATTCGATCACGTCACCGTGCGCCCCACAGCCAAAACAGTGATAGAAGCCCTTTTCCTCGTTGAGGGTGAAGGAGGGCGTCTTTTCGTTGTGGAAGGGGCACAGGCCGAGATGCTCGCGCCCGCGCCGGGTGAGCTTGACGCGCCGTCCGATGACATCGGCCAGCGAAACACGGTTGCGCAGTTCATCCAAAAATTCGGGGGGAAATCCCAAGTTCTTAGAGCGGTTCAGGGTTGATAGGAATCATTTGATCGGGATGATTTTGTCCCGTGGCAAGGCGCGCTTCGAAATGCGATGCCTGCGTATC
>CAYZWF010000004.1:15924-72727 GCA_964482135.1 uncultured Rhodospirillaceae bacterium | reverse complement strand
CCGTCTTCATGGGTGGGCTCCTGGTGCAGCACCTCGCCCGATTCATTGACCACATGATAGCGCGCGGTGCAGTTGTCCACCGTCAGCCAGGCATGGTGCGACCATTCGTGATAGGCCTCGTCCAGAGTGGCGAAGGGGCCGTAGCGTTCTTCCTCGCCGCCATCGGCGATGGTGGTAAAGCTGGTGTCTTCGTATTCCCCCCCCGTAACCCAGTATTTCGTCATGACGCGTGTTCTCCTTATAAGGCGGGCAGCGGGTATCGGGCCGGACGGCCACCTTATGGCCAGCGGATACCCTTGGGGGGGGAACCTAGTCCGCCATCCCCATGTGCTCAAGACCCAATTGGGAAAACGCGCCTTACCCCTTGACGCGCGCGCGTTTGCGGGCGTCCTATGAGCCCGGAAGGAGCGTCAACATCCATGCCCTATAGCAGCCTGCGTGATTTTATGGAGCGCCTCGAGCGCGACGGGGAGCTGACCCGCGTCGGCGCGCCGGTCTCGCCTTATCTCGAAATGACCGAGATCGGCACCCGCCTGTTGGCCGAGGACGGGCCGGCGGTGCTGTTTGAAAACCCGGTGGACGGGGAAGGCCAGGCCTATGGCGTGCCGGTGCTGGCCAATCTGTTCGGCACCGTGGAGCGGGTAGCCAAGGGCATGGACCGGGCGCGGGATGAGCTGCGCGGACTGGGCGAGACCCTGGCCTTTCTGCGCCAGCCCGAGCCGCCGGGCGGCTGGCGCGAGGCGGTGGCCATGATGCCCATGCTGAAGACGCTCGCCGCCATGTCGCCCAAGACCATAAGCAAGGCCCCGATCCATGAGGTGGTGCTGGAGGGCGACGAGGTGGATTTCTCGCGCCTGCCGATCCAGACCTGTTGGCCCGGCGAGCCGGGGCCGCTGATTACCTGGCCGCTGGTGGTGACAGCCGGCCCCGACCCCGACAACGATCCCTGCGACAGCCCCAATCTCGGCGTCTATCGCATGCAGGTGACGGGCCGCAACACCACGCTCATGCGCTGGCTGGCGCACCGCGGCGGCGCGCTGCACCATGCCCGCTGGGCCGCCCAGCGCGACGACCCCATGCCCGTGGCGGTGGTGATCGGCGCCGATCCCGGCACCATTATCGCCGCCGTGACCCCGGTTCCCGACAATGTTTCCGAATACCAGTTCGCGGGACTGTTGCGCGGGCGCAAGGTGGAACTGACCGATTGCAAGACCGTGCCGTTGCAGGTTCCGGCCAATGCCGAGATGGTGATCGAGGGCCATGTGTCGCTCGCCGAGACCGGCGAGGAAGGCCCCTATGGCGACCACACGGGGTTTTATAATGCGGTGGAACGCTTTCCCGTATTCACCGCCAGCGCCCTCACCATGCGCCGCGACCCCATTTATCTCTCCACCTTTACCGGACGCCCGCCCGACGAACCCAGCGTTTTGGGCGAGGCCTTGAACGAGGTCTTTATCCCCCTGTTGCAACAGCAGTTCCCGGAGATCGTGGATTTCTGGCTGCCGCCCGAGGGCTGTTCCTACCGCATCGCCGTGGTCTCCATCCGCAAGGCCTATGCCGGTCACGCCAAGCGCATCATGATGGCGGTGTGGTCTTATCTGCGCCAGTTCATGTACACCAAGTTCGTCATCGTGGTGGACGCCCATATCAACGCCCGCGACTGGAAAGACGTGATGTGGGCGGTTTCCACCCAGATGGACCCGGCGCGCGACATCACGGTGGTGGAAAACACCCCTATCGACTATCTCGACTTCGCCTCGCCGGTGAGCGGGCTGGGCTCGAAGATCGGCCTCGACGCCACCACCAAGATCGGGCCCGAAACCAGCCGCCCATGGGGCACCCCCATCCGCATGGAGACGGAAGTAGTGGAACTGGTGAATCAGAAGTGGAGTCAGTACGGCCTGCCCGGTTCCGGCAAGCCCATATGGAAGTGACCCATATGGAAGTGAGACGTGCGAAAGTCTTCCCCGTGCCCTATATAAACACTTCTCATTGACCTCCATTCCGTAACCACCAAGGATTTCTTCATGCCGGATCAGCCGGAAACTACCAGCCATCTGAATCTTCTTGCCGATCTGGTGAAAATGGCCGAAAGAGGCGGCGCCGACGCCGCCGACGCCGTCATGTTCACGGCCGAGACCCTTTCCGCCTCACAACGCATGGGAATCCCCGAAAAGGTAGCCCGTTCCGAGAACTCCGATATCGGGCTGCGCGTCATTCTCAACCAGCGTCAGGCGGTGGTGTCGGGCGCCGATTTGTCGCCGCTGGCCTTGAATGAACTGGTGGGCCGCGCCATGGCCATGGTGAAAACGGTGCCCGAAGACCCCTATTGCGGCCTCGCCGATCCCGATCAGCTGGCCACCCATATTCCCGACCTCGACCTTGCCGATCCAAAAACACCCGACGCCGGGGCCCTGGTGGAACGGGCGAAAATTCTGGAGGAGGCGGCGCGCGCGGTACCCGGCATCACCAATTCCGAAGGCGCCGAGGCCGCGTGGTCCCGGTCCCATGTGGCCATGGCGGCGAGCAACGGATTTGCCGGCGGCTACGCCACCACCCGCCATTCCGTGATCGTGGAGATACTGGCCGGAGAGGGCCTGGAGATGGAGCGCGACTATGAATACCGGTCATGCGCTTACGGCGGCGACCTCGAGCAGATGGAGGTGCTGGGGCGGCGCGCCGGGGAGCGGGCGGTGCGGCGTCTTAACCCGCGCAAAATGGACACCGCTAAAGTTCCCGTGGTCTTCGATCCCCGCGTCGCCAACAGTTTCGTGGGTCATCTCGCCTATGCCGCCAACGGCATGTCCATCGCCCGGGGCACCAGCTTTCTCAAGAAAAAAATGGGCAAACGCATCCTGCCCAAGGACATCACCATCAGCGACGACCCTCACCGCCCGCGCGGCTCTCTCTCTCGCGCCTTCGACGGCGAAGGGCTGGGCTGTCAAAAACGCGCCATCGTCGAAAAAGGCGTGCTGAAAAGCTGGTTCCTCGATCTTTCCTCGGCGCGCCAGCTTGACCTGGCGCCCACCGGGCACGCCTCCCGCGGCACCTCGTCGCCGCCCGGCCCCACCGCCAGCAACCTTTACATGGAGGCGGGAAAGGTCAGTCCGCAAGAGCTTAGGGGCAATATTGGCGAGGGGCTGTATGTGACCGAACTGATGGGGTCGGGGCTCAATCTGGTGACCGGCGATTACAGCCGTGGCGCGGGGGGCTTTCTGATCGAGAACGGGGAATTGACCCACCCCGTGAGTGAAGTCACCATCGCCGGCAACATCATGGACATGTTCGCCAACCTGAGCGCTGCCGACGATCTGGAATTTATTCACGGCTTCGACGCGCCCACATTGCGCATCGACGGCATGACCGTGGCCGGAAGCTGAGGATACGCAATCATGAATGAAACCGGAATCAGGGACGGCGACCACGAGATGTTGATCGCAGCCGTTCGCGAAGCCGGGGCGCTGGCCTCAAGCCATTTCGGCAAGAGCAATCCGAGCTGGATGAAGAAGCCGGGCCAGCCGGTGAGCGAGGTGGACCTTGCCGTGGACGACCTGTTGCGGCAACGGCTCTGTGGCGAGCGGGGGGACTATGGCTGGCTGTCGGAGGAAAGCGCCGAGACGCCGGACCGCATGGACAGGGAATGGCTGTGGGTGGTGGACCCCATCGACGGCACCCGCGCCTTTCTCGACGCGCGGCCTGAATATTCGGTCTCGGCGGCGCTGTTGCATTTCAACCGCCCGGTGGCCGCCGCCGTTTTCAACCCGGAGACCGATGAATTCTTCGAGGCGGTGCGTGACGGCGGCGCCAAATGCAACGGCGCGCCTATCACCGTCAGTGCCAAGGAAGACATGGAGAATGCCCGCGTCCTGGTAAGCCGCAGCGAGTTCAAGACCCTAGCCGGAAACGAGGTGCTGATCCCCTGCGAGGTGAGCTCCATCAGCTCCATCGCCTATAAGCTGGCCCTAGTGGGGTCGGGCGCCACCGACGCCACGGTGACGCTGACCGCCAAGAGCGACTGGGACATCGCGGGCGCTCATCTCATCGTTTCCGAGGCCGGGGGCATCATGACCCTGACCAACGGCGAGGCCCTGGTCTATAACCGCCCCCACCCCCGCCATCCCAACGTGCTGGCCGCCGGGCCGGGCCTCCACGCCATGCTGGCCACGGCGCTGAAGGAGATGTGATGGCGGGAGGCGGACCCAGTGGAGAACCCAGCGTTTCATACGTGATCACCGTCTATAACAAGGCGCCATATCTGCCCGGCGTCATCGATTCGCTGGCCCTTCAGGAAGGTGACTTCGAGCGCGAGTTCATCTTCATCGACGACGGTTCAACCGACGATTCCGCGCAAATTGTCTACAAGGCCACCAGAGGGTGGGACAACACCCGTATCCTTTCCCAGGACAACGCCGGTCCGGCCCTGGCCACCAATGCCGGAGTCACCGCCGCCACGGGCGAGCTGATCAAGCCGGTGGACGCCGACGACGTGCTGGCCCCCCATGCCACCCGCGTCCTCATGGAGATTATGGAGCGCGAAGGCGCGGTGCTGGCCTTCGGCTGGCTCGGCTATTACGAGTCGCCTGAGAACATCGCCTTTGCCCCGCCGCCCAATCCGCTGCCAGTGGAAGTCTTCACCGACCCGCTGATGACGGTGATTGACCAGGGTTTCGCCGGGGTCAGTCATATGCTGTTGCGGCGCGACGCCCTGCGCGCCGCCGGGGGCTGTGATCCGGGGCTGTTCGCCCAGGATCATTCCCTGTTCCTGCGCCTCGCCCTGCAGGGCGGGATCGCCAAGCTCAACCATCTTTTATGCCTGGGCCCCGCCGACGACCCCAGCCGGGTGATGGCCAACAAGGCCCAGGTGATGCACGATTTCACCCTGGCCCTGGCGCGGCTGTTGCAACAGAACCCGGAGCTTCCCAAGCGTTATCACCGCGCCATTACCCGCACCATCGCCGACCGCGCCAATAAATGGGCGCGCCGCGAACTGGGCCGGACCTCGGCCCTGGACCCCTGTTTCCTGATCAACGCCATGGCCAAGCTGCCGGGGCTGTGTTTCAGCCCGGAATTTCTGGCGCGTCATTGCGAGGTCTTCGCCGAAGGAGCCGTTATTCGCCGTCCGGATAACACAGCGAGCGGGTAACGGTCTTTCCCGATGGCGTGGCGAGGTCGAAGGTCTCGTATTTGGTCATGGCCGTGAGGTGGAGAATACCCAGCGGCGCGAATGGCGGCGCCGGATCGAGCAGGGTGACCCCGTCCTCGGAGACGAAAGGCAGGGCGCGGTGGCATATCCAGTTACAGCGCGCGGGCAGGAACGACGCCGTTAGTCCACGGGTGTAAAAGGCCACGTTCAGCGCCGTCTGTTCGGCCCAGAAATAAACCTTTTTCGCCAGACAATCGCCGAAGATTTCCGACCACACCTGCCAATGGGGGGCGTCGGCCGTGGCGGCGAAGGCGCCGCAGTTGATGATCGGGGCCGAGGCCAGCTTCTTGGCCATTTTGCGGCCGAAGCCGGTCTTGTAGCAGGAATACTGGAAATCGTAGAAACCCTCGTGATCGTAGGAGCGGTCCACCTCGGGCGTCACGGCAAAGCCGTCGCGGGCCGCACCCTCGAGATAAAGCTCTATTGCGCCCCAGTCCTGGACCCAGGTATCACAGTCGAGCCACAGATAGATGTCATGGCCGGGGAAATGCTTGGGCAGATTGGGCCGCGCCGTCATGGCCTTGAACCAGTTCTCTTCCCCGCTCGCCTTCTCGTAGTCCCAGCCGGGGTCGTGAACCTGTGCGCCATGGGCCTCGAGCCAGGCGATGTTTTCGGAAGACAGGTCGAGGTCGAGCACGCCGATGGCCGCCTCGCGCCCGCCCTCATGGGCGCGGATGGAAGCGATAAACTTCTGCAACAGCCAGAAATACTTGTCGTTGGCGGCGGTGATGATAATGAAATTTGTCATGAATCTATCATGGGCTCACATGCCTCAGGGCAGCGGCAGCGGCGATTTGCCGAGCCAGCCGCGCAACGTGTTGCGGCGCTTGGCCAGGCTCTTGCGGTATTTGGCGATGTAGCGGTGGCGGCGGTTCCACGCCCCCTGGCGCACCACCGCCATGGCCGGCTCGCTGATGGTGAAGGTGGCCACGGTCTGGGCGACAGCGGGAGTGCGGGAGGCATCATAAAGCAGGCCCATGCCCGAGGTGGTGCCGCGCAGGATGCCGCCGGAAAGACCTGATTTTTGCTGGTTTTGGGAAAATCCCTGCTGCAGGGAGAACTCGAACACGTCATGGAAGAGATAGGCGCAGTGGGCAGCGGCATGGGCGCGCACGGCATCGAAATCGAGGACGATCTGTTCGTTGGTGTGTTTGCCGTCGATGAGGGCGAAGTCCACTGCCCCGTCGAAGTGTTCGGCGATCACGGCGGCCACATCCTGGGGCGCCGTCGCCTCTACCACCGTCACGTCGAGTCCTTCTTCCGATGCGATGCGGTTGGTGAGCGCAATCCCCTCCAGCGAGTTTTCATCGAAACCGGCGTCAATGGCCACCACCTTGGCCTGGGGCGCCAGCAGCGCCAGCGCCAGGGTGCTCCAGCCGAAGGAGTTGCCGATAACGAAAATGCGCTGGGGCGCGAGATCGGCCAACAGGCATTCCAGGAAATAGACCTCGCCGATGGTGATACCGAGCCCGTTGGTGAAGCTGCGCCCGTCGCGCATGAGCCAGGTAAAGGGCGCCGCCGTGAAATCATCGAAATGGCTGGCGTTGAGTCCGGTCGCGATTTCGAATCCGCGTTTTTCGTAGACGTCCACCAGTCGGTTGAGGATAGGCATGGGTTCCGTGGGTACAGTGGATATTATGGTTGTGGTGGTGAAAACCGCCACGAGGCGACGCTGGGCTATCGTGGCCGCGGACGCTGGGCGCAATCCTGTCATTCCCGCCGCCGTCATACAACCCGACTTTTCATTTTCATTCCCGTGGCCGGTCGTGGGATAACCACCCGGATGCAAGAGAACACAAATCTGAGGCCGGGGGTTTGGAAACGCCTGAACCGGGGCTTAAACCGGGTCCGTAAAAAACTCCTGGGCCGGGAAAAACCCGCCGCGCCCCTGCCCCCCTCCACCTATATCAATCCCGCCTTCGCCCGCCACATGGACAAGAACCGGATCAAAACGGCCTTCGAGATCGGCAGCCGCGACGCCCGCGATGCCGTGACCATCCGCGATTTCTTCCGCGTGCCCCGAGTTTATTGCATGGAATGCAATCCCGAGGCCCTGGTCCTGTGCCGCGAGACCCTGGAAGGCGAAGACAACATCCATCTGGTCGAGAAGGCGGCATGGCGGGAGAGCGGGCCGCTGACCTTTTATCCCGTGGTCAAATCCTATCGCGACGGCAACGAGGAGCGGAATATCGGCGCCTCGTCCTGTTTTCAAGAGAGCGGCGACTATGCCCATCGTGAGAAGTTCATCCAGGAGGAGATCACGGTGGGGGCGGTGCGGCTGGACGAGTTGTGCCGCGAGTTGGGGGTTCCCGCCATCGACCTGATCTGCATGGACGTGCAGGGGGCGGCTCTCCAGGTGCTTGAAGGCCTCGGCGATAAATTAAAAGACACCAGCTACATCATCACCGAATTGGAGGTGTCGCCGGTCTATGAGGGCCAGAGCCTGTTGCCCGAAGTGGCGGAATATCTGCACAGCCACGGATTCCGGGAGGTGGCGCGGGACATGCAGTTTCCCGAATACGGCGATTTCCTGTTCGTCAACGAAAAGGTGGCAAAGGCCGCCTGAAGGGGCCTCTTGACGGCGGATTGGCCGGGTCTTCCCCTCCATGCTATCTTGCGCCACATTATTCGCCGTGTCTTCCCTCAGACCTTCGAGCCAGCCTTGACCAGCGACGCCAACCCTAATCCCCATCACGACACCATGCCCCTTCTGCGGCGGCTGGTGGGGGTCTATGTACGGCCCTATTTCGGACGCCTGTCCCTGGCCATCATCTGTATGGCCGCCACCGCCGCCATGACCGCGGCCAATGCCTGGCTCATGCAGCCCATGCTCGATGACGTGTTCCTCAAGCGCGACGCCGAGATGCTGATGCTGGTGCCGCTGGCCATCATCATCGTCACCCTGATTAAGGGGTCGAGCGATTACGGACAGGCGGTGATTATGAGTTTCGTGGGACAGCGGGTGGTCACCGACATCCAGAGGGCCATGTTTACCCATCTCATGGCCGCCGATATCGCCTTTTTCCACAACACCCATACCGGCAAGCTGATTTCCCATTTCACCACCGACGCCAATCTTTTACGTCTGGCCGTGTCCAACGTTCTGGTGGGGTTCGCCAAGGACAGCCTGACCCTGGTGTTCCTGGTCAGTCTCATGTTCTATCAGGACTGGAAGCTGGCGATCATCGCCTTTGTGGTCTTTCCCATAGCCATCCTTCCCATCCTTCGCATCGGCAAGCGCATACGCAAGGTCTCCGCCAATACCCAGGTGGAAATCGGTCACTACATCACGCTGCTCGGCCAGACCTTCCAGGGCGCACGCCATGTGAAGGCCTATGGCATGGAAGACTATGAGGACAAGCGCGCCACCGGCCTGATCGAGGAAATTTTCCGCCTCATCTACAAAGCCGCGCGGGTGCGGTCCCTGTCGCGGCCCATCATGGAGCTGTTGGGCGGCCTCGCCATTGCCGCCGTGGTGTTCTATGGCGGCTCCCAGGTGATCACCGGCGAAACCACGCCCGGCACCTTCTTTTCCTTCATCGCCGCGCTGTTGATGGCCTATGCGCCCATGAAGAACCTGGCCAACCTCAACGCCAGCCTGCAGGAGGGCCTGGCCGCGGCGCAGCGGCTGTTCGCCCTGATCGACGTAGCGCCCAATATCGTGGACACGCCGGGCGCCCGTGAACTGGCCGTGGACAAGGGCGCCATCGCCTTTGACAAGGTGCGCTTTTCCTATGCCCCCGACGCTCCCGCCTTGGCGGATATTTCGCTCAAGGTGCCCGCCGGCAAGACCGTGGCCCTGGTGGGGCCGTCAGGCAGCGGCAAGTCCACCATTCTCAACCTCATCCCCAGATTTTACGACGTGGATGCGGGAAGCGTCTCCATCGACGGCAATGACCTGCGCGAGGTGACGCTGGCCAGTCTGCGCGCCAGCACCGCTCTGGTTTCCCAGGAGGTGAGCCTGTTCGACGACACGGTGCGCGCCAATATCGCCTATGGCCGGTTTGAGAGCGCTCCGCAAGAAATCGAGGCGGCGGCAAAAAGGGCGGCGGCTCATGACTTCATCACCGAGCTTCCCGATGGCTATGACACCGTGGTGGGCGAACACGGCATCCGGCTTTCGGGCGGCCAGCGCCAGCGCATCGCCATCGCCAGGGCGATCCTCAAGAATGCGCCGATCCTGCTTCTCGACGAGGCCACCTCGGCCCTGGATACGCAGTCGGAGCGCCAGGTTCAGGCCGCGCTGGCCGAATTGATGACCGGGCGCACCACCCTGGTCATCGCCCACCGCCTGTCCACCGTCACCGACGCCGACATCATCTATGTGATCGAGAACGGCCTGGTCAGTGAATCCGGAACTCATGCCGAGCTCCAGGCCGCCGACGGCCATTATGCCCGCCTCTATGCCCTGCAATTCGCCGACCAGCCGAAAAAAACGGCGGGCAAGACGGCGGAGTCTGTAGACTCTGCGGCCAAGGCGCGGGCCTGACCAGAACCAGCCGGAACCCCCTACAATGTCCGTAAAACGCATCCTGCAAAACGATTCCGTGCTGCGGTTCCTGTGTGCTCTGGGCGCGCTTTATATCCGGCTCTGTTTCGCGCTCAGCCGCTGGCAGGTGGTGAACGGCCATATCCCGCAACGGCTGTGGGATGAGGGCAGGCCTTTTATCCTTAGTTTCTGGCATGGGCGGCTGTTGATGATGCCCTATTGCTGGCGCAAGGGGGTTCCCATCCACACCCTGATCTCGCAGCACCGGGACGGCCGCATCCTCGCCCGCATGGTAAGCCATTTCGGCATCCGCACCATCGAGGGCTCTTCCTCGCGCGGCGGCGGCACCGCCCTGCGCGCCATACTGGCGGCCCTGCAAGCCGGCGAGAGCATCGGCATCACCCCAGACGGGCCGCGCGGACCGCGCATGCGCGCCAGCTCCGGCATCATCAGCATCGCCCGGCTGTCGGGTGTGCCCATCCTGCCCGCCACCTTCGCGGTGACGCGGCGCAAGGTTCTCGGCAGCTGGGACCGGTTCGTGCTGGCCTGGCCGTTGACGCGCGGGGTCTTCATCTGGGGCGAGCCCGTTACCGTGGACAAGGACGCCAATGAGGCCGCTCAGGAGACCGCCAGGCGGGAGCTGGAACAACGGCTGAACCAGGTCACGGCCGAGGCCGACCGCATCTGCGGCCACGAGGAAATGGAACCGGGGGAAATCAAACCGGCGGAAATCGAGCCGGGAGAAATTAAAGTGGAGGAAACGGTGGAGCCGGAAGAATCTTCAGGCAAGCAAGAGGGAGCCGTCTGATGCTGGCCCTCTACAGACTGGTTTCCAGCGCCGCCGGGCCCCTGGTGCGGCTCTATCTGGAGCGCAGGCGGCGCGCCGGCAAGGAAGACCGCGCGCGCATGGGGGAGCGTTTCGGCGACAGCGAAGAGACCCGCCCCGAAGGGCCGCTAGTCTGGCTCCACGCCGCCAGCGTCGGCGAATCGGCCGCCGCCCTGCCGCTCATCGAAAGGCTGCTTTCGCAGAATGGGGCGCTGCACATACTCGTCACCACCGGCACCGTGACCTCGGCCAAGCTGTTGAAGGACCGGCTGCCGCGGCGCGCCTTTCACCAGTTCGTGCCGGTGGACCTGCCTTATGCGGTGCGGCGTTTTCTCGATCACTGGCGTCCCGATCTGGCGCTGTGGATGGAATCCGAATTCTGGCCCAACCTGTTGCGCATGACGCGCAAGCGCGGCGTGCCCATGGTTCTGGTCAATGCCCGTATCTCGCCCCGCTCCTATACCGGCTGGCGGCGCTTCCCGGTCACCATCGAACGGCTGTTGTCCTCGTTCGATCTCTGTTTGGGCCAGAATCAAAGCGAGGCCGAACGGCTGACGGCACTGGGCGCGGTCGAGGTGGCGGCGCCGGGCAACCTCAAATTCGCGGTCCCGCCCCTGCCCGCCGACGAAAAGGAACTGGCCGCATTTAAGGAAAACACCGCCGGTCGGCCGTTGTGGCTGGCCGCCAGCACCCATCCCGGCGAGGAGGAAATGGCCGCCGAGGCCCATAGGGTAATGCGCGCCGACTTCCCCGGACTGTTGACCATCATCGTGCCCCGCCACATAACCCGTGGCGCCGCCATTACCCGCCTGCTGCGCGGCGGCGGGATGAACGTGGCGCAACGCAGCGCCGGCGAGGCGCTGACGGCGGAGACCGATATCTACATGGCCGATACCATGGGCGAGCTGGGTCTGTTTTACCGGCTGGCCCCGGTGGTGTTCCTGGGCGGCTCGCTGGTCCCCCATGGCGGACAGAACCCCATTGAGCCGGGCCAGCTCGACTGCGCCATCGTCACCGGCCCCCATATCTTCAACTTTCTTGAGATCGTCGCCGATATGCGCGCCGCCGGCGCCCTGCTCCGGATTGATAGCGTGTCCGGCCTGGCCGATGCGGTGGGCGGCCTGATGCGGGAGCCGGAGCGAGCCGAGGAAATGGCGACGGCGGTGCGGCGCATCGCCGTATCGGGCGGCGCGGTGCTCGACCATATCATGGAGGTTATCGCTCCTTTCACCGGGCCCCTGATGGAACCCGGCGGAAAGGACAAAAAAAGCGGCGGCGGCGATGGCGCCACCGTGGCGGCGGAGACATCCCATGCGCGCCCCTGATTTCTGGAGCCCAGGGAAGCGTTCTTCCCCGTTGTCTTTCCTGTTGGCTCCTCTGTTGGTTCCCTTGGGCTGGGCCTATGGAGCGGGGGTGCGGCTGCGGCTGGCCTTGGTCCACCCGGCACGGGCAAGCCTGCCGGTGGTCTGTGTGGGCAATCTGGTGGCCGGGGGAGCGGGCAAGACCCCGGTGGCCCTGGCCCTGGGCGAGTGGTTCCAGGCCCATGGCCGCAATCCCCATTTTTTAAACCGCGGCTATGGCGGATCGCTACCCGGCCCGGTGCGGGTCAACAACGAACGCCACCATTGCCGCGACACCGGCGACGAGGCGCTGTTGCTGTCGCGCACCGCACCTGCCTGGGTCTCCACCGACCGCCCCGCCGGAGCGCAGAGCGCGGCCCTGGCCGGGGCCGATATGGTGATCATGGATGACGGCTTCCAGAACCCGTCTTTGGCCAAGGACCTGTCGCTGTTGGTGATGGACGGCGACTACGGAATCGGCAACGGCCGCCTGATCCCGGCGGGGCCGCTGCGCGAAACTTTGGAGGATGCGCTGTCGCGCGCCGACGCCGTGGTGGTGCTGGGAGAGGACAGGAGCGGAATCGGGGCGGCAATTGAAAAAGCCGGGATACGTATTCCCGTGCTCGGCGCCCGGCTGGTTCCCGCAAATGGGGATGGCGCGGAGTGGCAAGGGCGTAAGGTTCTGGCCTTCGCCGGGATCGGCAGGCCCGAAAAATTCTTCGACTCCCTGCGCGAGGCCGGGGCCGAGATCGTGGCCGCCCATGCCTTTCCCGACCATTACCCCTATGGCGAGGACGAGGCCGAGGCCCTGATGGAGGCGGCGCAAACCGTCGGGGCGCAGGCCGTGACCACGGCCAAGGACGCCGAGCGTCTGGAGGTGGATATGCAGGAGCGGGTGGGCGTGTTCAAGGTACGGGTGCAATGGCAGGACGAGGCGGCGCTGGCGCGGCTGCTCTCGCCGCTGGCCGAAAAAGCGGCCGCGAAGGTGGCCTAAAATGAATGAGGACGGCCATGGCTGAGGCCGCGCGCCGCATACGCCATGTGCTGGAAGGCGCGGCCGCCTGGATGGCGTTCGGGTTTTTCGGCCTCATGAATCTCGACCGGGCATCCGATCTCGGCGGCTGGCTGGGCCGCATGATCGGGCCACGGCTGAGGGTCTCCAACGTGGCGCGGCGCAACCTGGGTCATGCCTTTCCCGAAAAGTCCCAAGGCGAAATCGAGAAACTGGTGACGGCCATGTGGGACAATCTGGGCCGGGTAATGGGCGAGTATCCCCATCTCCATCAACTCCGGCTCTATGACGAGGACGGTAAATGGCCGGGCCGGGTGACGGTGGAGGGCGCCCAATATCTCGACCTGCTGCGCGATGACGGCAAGCCCGGTATTTTCTTTTCCGCCCATCTCGGCAACTGGGAGATCAACGCCATGTCGGCGGTGCAGCGCGGCCTGCCCCTGACCCTGGTCTACCGCGCCCCCAACAACCCGCTGACCGATGGCCTGATCCGCCATGCCCGGCGCGCCATCACCGAGAGCTTCGCCGCCAAGGGAAGCTCCGGGGCCAGGGACTCGCTGCGGATTCTGGGGCAAGGCGGACATCTGGCGCTGTTGGCCGATCAGAAGATGAATGACGGCATCGCCGTGCCTTTCTTCGGGCGCGAGGCCATGACCGCCCCGGCCCTGGCCCAGCTGGCGCTGAAATTTAAGTGTCCGGTGGTGCCGGCCAGGGTGGTACGCACAGGAGGCGCCCATTTCCGCATGACCCTCTATCCGCCTTTGGAGATGCCCGACAGCGGCGATAAGCCAGCCGATGTGGCGGCGCTGATGGGCCAAGTCAACGGACTCATCGAGGGCTGGGTGCGCGAAAATCCCGAACAGTGGATGTGGATCCACCGCAGATGGCCTGATTAGGGCGGGAGTCTCTTTCAGGGAGGACGCCCCTATGGCCCCGCCTTCGGGCCATGCAGGCGCTTGGCCTGCCACTGGGCTTCTTTTTTCTGCATCTTACCCATGGCCTTGTTGAGATCGGCCGCCGCGGAAGCCAGTGCGGAAACCATGGCTTCGGCGTCCTTCTCCCCCAATGACTGGATATATTCCTTGATCCCCTTATAGAGCGGGTAATCGAGACTGCCGTCGATCATGGCAATCCAGTCTGCCAGCTCCTCGTTCTTCGGTGTCTCGGTGGAGGCGGAAGAAGACCCCTTGTCCTTGCCCGGGGACGGCCGCTTGCCGGTGATCCAGACCGCGGCCCAGGCCTTTTCCTTGGCGTCGGTGACGTTCCCCGCCTCCCTTGACGCGCGGGCCATGAGCCGGCTTGCCCCGGACTGGTCGCCGGCCCTGTTGAGGCCGCGGGCGGCGGTAGCCAGGGCATAGGCCTTCCAGTAGGGGGAGGTAAGCCCGTCCACGGCGGCGGCGGCGGTGATGAGCTTCTTGGCGGTGGCGGTATCCCCGGCGAAAAGACGGCCCTGTCCCATCACCAGCAAGGCCCAGACCTTCTCGCGGGGAACGGGGATCGAGGAGAGCAGGGCCAGCGCGCCGTCGGTGTCGCCCTTCGCCATGCGCAAGCCCGCCAGCTTCATCAGCCACGTTCCCTGCACATAGGGATCCTGCAAAAGGTCAATGGCCTTGCGCGTGCCGGGAAGGTCCTCGGCCTTGATGCGGTTGGCGATGATGTTGTTCACGGCGGCATATCGCACCGTGGGCGCGGTGATCTCCCCGGCGGTCTCCATGGCTCCGGTAAGGTCATCCCCGCTGAGGCGGGTGGAGGCAATGGAGGCGAGGCGCCGGGAACGCCAGGGACCCTGGGGAATGCCGTCCATGAGGGCCTGCGCCCCCGCGGAATCCTGTGCCCCCGTCAGCACCGCGGCCATGAAGGCATCCATCCAAGCCTTTTGCTGTTCCGGGGGGATGGGGAAGAGGCCGCGCGCCGTGGCCAGGGTTTCGCGGGCGGCCTTCATATCGCCGTCCTTGGTCTGTTGGCGGGCGATGGTCTTGTAGGCGTTGTAGCGTTCAATTCTGCCGCGCACGTTGGCGAGGGCGGAGAGGGCCTGTTTCATCTCCCCTATTTCGACCCAGGCGGAAACGATGGATTCATAGGCGGAGTTTTTAGAGGACAGGGAGTCGATCCTGGGGACGGATTCGGCGGCACGGCGCAGGGCGTTGTGGGCGGCGCCCTTGTCGCCGGCCCGCCACATATCCATAGCCGACGAACGGAAGCTGTAATAACGGTCGTAGGGGTCCTTGATGTCGGATGCGGCCTTGATGGCCTTGTAGAGAGCCTCGCGGACGGCCTTCATGTCGGCGGGTGTTTTATCGGCACCCTCCGTTGCCCCGGTTTCCTTTTCGGCTTTCTTTTCGGCGGGTGCGGCATGGACCGGGGCCGAGCCCTGGAAGCCCTTGGTGACGACGGGCTGTTTGGGAAGCTTCAGCGCGGGCCTCTGGGCGGGCGCGGGTTTGGGCTTTTCTTCGGAGGGCGAAGCGGCGGCCTGTTGCGGCGGCGCTTCGCTGTCTGGTTCCTGTGAGGGTTTCTGAACGGATTTCTGGGCAGGCGCTTGAGAAGCCGGCGCGTCCCTCAATGCCTCGCCTTCCTCGAGCAATGCCTGCAGGCGTTCCTTTTCCTCAAGAATGAAGGGATCGTCCGGGTTCTGGGTCAGGGCCGCGTCGAGATAGCGGATCGCCTTTTCATATTGTTTCTTACCCGAATAGAGCTCGCTGATGGAAAGCGCCGCCTTCACCTTTTCGGTCTTTTCCTCCATGGCCACCTCTGCGCCCAGTTCACCCGTGGCCTTTTCCACGTCAATTTTCGGCTCGACTATTTCCTGGCCGGGCACGGGACCGGCGGGGCCTATTTCGGGAACGCCGGGCGGCATACCGGGCGTGAGAGCCGAGATCGAGGGCGGGGGCGCGGCGGCCTGGTAGCGGGGGCTACCGGCCCGGACAGCTGTGCGCGGCGGAGAGGGCTTGGCCACCCCGGCGGCCCCGGGACTATCCAGGGTGCCGCCATAGCCGCCGTCCCAGGCGGATTTCCCCGGCGCCGCGCCGAGGATGTCCTCCTCGATTCCCATCAGTTACAGCCCCACGCGCTCACCGGCCTCGGCCAGGGCCTTGCTGTTGTCGGGCATGGAGCCTGTCCCGGGTGGAGTCTGGGCGGGTGGGGGTTTTTTCGCCGCGAGCGCATCCCTGAGATCAGGGTCGTCCAGAGCCAGCATCCCTAAATCGCCATCGTCGGGATCGGCGGAGCCGAGTTCGCCGGCGAAATCATCGAGCATGTTGCCGATGCGCCCCTTGGCCGCCTCCATCTGGCGCTTGTCCTCGGCCTGTTGTTTCTTCCAGCGCAGTTCATTCTCCGCGCTTTCCAGATTTTCGCGGATCACCTCGGAATCGGGTTTTTTGGCGGCGGCTTCGCGGTAATAGGTGACAGCCGTTTCGTAATCGCCGCTTTCATAGGCCTCGTTGCCCAGCATGTTATAGGGGTAGGCCATGTTCCTCTGGATCACCGTATTGCTGGGATCGAACGCCAGCGCCTCCTTGTAGAGGCGGATGGCCTCGTGGAAATCACCGCGTTCGTCGGCGGCAATGGCGAGGTCATTGAGGCGGTTGGCTTCGCGGCGGTTGAGTTCTTCCTGGGTGGGGCCGGGGTCGTAGTAATAGCCGCCGCCATCGTCGTAGCCACCGTCATAGCCACCGTCGTAGCCACCGTCATAGCCGCCGCTGTCACCGTCATCACAGAGCGCTACGCAACCGCCTTCGAGGCCCCGCGCGGGGCCGGGCCACGCCAGGAACGCAACGGCGGCCACCAGCGCGAGCGCAAACCGCGGCGCGGCCGAGAAAAGAATTCCGTGAAATTGTCCAGACATCATGCCACCCCTCCACATTCAGGATAGGCAATGGGTCAAGGCTAACCCTTACGGTTATATAAGGGGAGTCTTTTCAATGTGCCAGAAGGCCCCCCTTTATTCTTAATACGTCCGAACCCCCCTTTTTATTCCCGTCTTTTTCCTGGTGACGCAGGAGGTGAGGCGTCAGCTAGGGGGGCATGGTGCCGGCCAGCAGCGCCGGGTCGAGTCCCACCCCGCCGAGATGCACGCCCCAATGGAGATGGGGCCCGGTGGCGCGGCCGCTCTGGCCCACCGTGGCAATGACCTGGCCCGCCGCAACGCTCTCGCCTTCCTCTACCGTGATGGCGCTCATATGGGCGTAGACCGAGGTCAGGCCGTGGCCGTGATCGAGAATCAGGGTCTTGCCGGTGAAGAACATGTCGTCATGGACCAGCGCCACCACGCCGCCCGCCGGAGCAAGCAAAGGCGTGCCATGGGGGGCGGCGATATCCACCCCGAGATGGGGCGAACGCGGCGCGCCGTTCAAGATGCGCTGGCTGCCATAGATGCCGGTCATGGTCCCCGTGAGCGGCCAGTGAAAAGCCCCCGTAAAAAGCGGCGTGTCGCTGGCGCGCAGGCGCGCGGTTTTGATGGCGGCGCTGTCACGGGCGATGCGGTCCAGCGCTGCGGCGTCGGGGCTGACCTGGGAATCGGGCAGGTCGTCGATGCGCTGAATTTCATAATCGCGCTGACCCACGTCAAGGGTATGAGCGACACGCGGTGCATCCTGTAGCGTGCCGGGAGCCGCCATCTCGATTGTCACGCGGGGCGGGGCGGTACGGGAAAAACCGATTAAAAAACCGCCGTCGGGAGCCACCTTCACCGCCGCGCCTTCGACCCAGACCCGGGCGCCGGGCGCCACATAGCCGCGCAGCATGCCGCCCTGTACCGCGTGGCCCTGAAGCCCATAAGGAAGACCGGGGGGAAGGTCCGCGGCCAGAGTGACCGCCGGAACCGTGATGGCGGCAAACAGGATCAGGAGAACGAGAAACCGGCCGCAGCGACTCAAAGCAGGCTTCCCTGACCGTCGTCGCCGGAGGGGGACGGTGGTTTTTTCCGGGATTTCTTCGGTGGTTTTTTCTGTGGCTTCGCCTTCGTCTTCGGGGCAGCCCCCTCCCCGTCCATGATTGCGCCTCTGCGGGAATCATGAAATTCGATCTCCACCGTCTGGCCGGAAGCAACCGCCGCCGCGCGGGTCAGCGGCAGCCCCGCCTGGTCGCGCACCACGGCGAAGCCACGCGCCAGCACATTGCGGTAGGAACAGCTTTCCAGCACGCGGGAGGCCTGTTGCAGACGGGCGCCGGCGGCGTCCTGATGGCGCACCAGCGCCAGCCCGAGACGCTGTCCCAACCCGCCAAGCCCCTCGCGGCGGCGCAACAACGATTCAGATAGGGTGCGCGCCCGCAGCCCGGCGCTGAGACGGTCGAGCTCGGCCCAGCCATGGGAAAGCCGCGCGGTCAGCGCCAGGGACAAACGCTCGGCGCGGTCATCGAGGCGCTGGGTGGTGTGTTCCAGAAGGCGCTTGGGTTCGGGTAGGCCACGGGCCAGCCCCGCCACCCGTTCGCGGTGGTTTTCCAGTCCCCGCCCCATGGCCGTCACCATGCGCCGGGCATTATCGAGAACCCCGGCCATGAGCTCGGCGCGCACCGGCACCGCCATCTCGGCGGCCGCCGTGGGAGTAGGGGCACGCATATCGGCGGCGTGGTCCATCAGGGTGACGTCGGTTTCATGCCCCACCGCCGAGATCAACGGGATCGTACAGGCCGCCGCCGCGCGCACCGGGGCTTCCTCGTTGAAGGCCATGAGGTCTTCGAGGCTGCCGCCGCCGCGCGCCACAATGAGAAGATCGGGACGGGGCACCTTGCCGCCGGTTGCAATGGCGTCGAACCCGGCAATGGCGGCGGCCACCTGCGCGGCGGCGGCCTCCCCCTGAACAGCCACCGGCCAGATCAATACGCGGCGCGGGAAACGGTCGGCCAGGCGATGCAGAATATCGCGGATCACCGCGCCGGTAGGCGAAGTGATGACGCCGATGACCTCAGGCAGGAAGGGCAGGTCTTGTTTGCGGTCCGCGTCGAAGAGACCCTCGGCGGCCAGTTTCTTGCGCCGTTCCTCCAACAGCTTCAGCAGCGCGCCCTCGCCCGCCAGTTCCACCGCCTCGACCACGATCTGGTATTTGGAGCGCCCGCCATAGGTGGTGAGACGGCCCTCGCAGATCACCTCCATGCCGTCTTCGGGATCGAGGGAAAGCCGCGCCGCCGTGCCCTTCCAGCACACCGAATCGAGCACCGCGTTCTCGTCCTTCAATGTGAAATAGAGGTGGCCCGAGGCGGCGCGCTTGAAACCGGAGATTTCGCCGCGCACCCGTACCCGGCCGTATTCGCCTTCCACCGTGCGTTTGAGCGCGGCGGAGATTTCGCTCACCGTATATTCGGGCAGGTTGCTGCCGGGGGGAGGAGAATCGGACATGGTGACTCTGGTTGTAATGCTGGTTTTTCTCGTCACGGACGCGGCGTATGTTACAAGACCATCCAACGTTATCATCACATCCTTGGCAACGGGAGAAAGAACAGCATATGAAAGTCCTGCTGGTGGGATCGGGCGGCCGCGAACACGCCCTGGCTTGGGCCATTGCCGCCTCTCCTCTTTGTGATGAACTGGTCTGCGCCCCCGGTAACGCCGGTATGGCGGGGCTGGGAAGATGCGTGGAGGTGGGGGCCGAGGACGTTGACGGGTTGGTGGCACTGGCGGCCGGGGAAAAGGCGGATTATGTGGTGGTGGGCCCCGAGGCGGCGCTGGTGGCGGGGCTGGTGGACCGGCTCGATGGGTTGGGAATCAAGAGTTTCGGCCCCAGTCAGGCGGCCGCCGCCCTGGAGGGCTCCAAGGGCTTCATGAAGGATTTCTGCGCCCGCCACAACATCCCCACCGCCGCCTATGGCCGCTTCAGCGACGCCGCAAAGGCCAAGGCCTTTATCCGCGAGCGGGGCGGCGCGCTGGTGGTCAAGACCGACGGGCTGGCCGCCGGCAAGGGCGTGCTCATCTGTGACACCCCGGAGGAAGCGCAAGCCGCCGTGGATACCATGATGGCGGAAAAGGCCTTCGGCGCGGCGGGCGAGGAAATCGTGGTGGAGGAATTCCTGGAAGGCGAGGAAGCGAGCTTTTTCGCCCTGTGCGACGGCGACAACGCTTTGGCCCTGGCCTCGGCCCAGGATCACAAGCGGGTGGGCGAAGGCGATAGCGGCCCCAATACCGGCGGTATGGGAGCCTATTCCCCGGCGCCCATCGTCACGGCGGAAATGGAAACTCGCATCATGGAGACCATCATCGCCCCCACGGTGGCGGGCATGAAAGCCGAAGGCGCGCCCTATAAGGGGGTGCTGTTCGCGGGGCTGATGATTTCACCCGCCGGAGAGCCCAAATTGCTGGAATTCAATGTGCGTTTCGGCGATCCCGAATGCCAGGTCTTGGTGCCGAGGCTGAAATCTGACCTGCTCACGGCCATGGTGGCCACCAGCGACGGCCAGCTCAGCCATCTCGACCTGCGCTGGTCCGAGGAAGCGGCGCTGGCCGTGGTGATGGCGGCGAAAGGGTATCCGGGAGCTTACGAGAAAGGCTCGGAAATCGGCGGGCTGGAGGAAGCCGGATCACGGCAAGGCGTCACCGTCTTTCACGCCGGAACCGCGGAAAAAGACGGCAAAATCGTAGCCGCGGGGGGACGGGTCCTGGGCGTTACGGCGCTGGGCGGCCATGTGGCGGAGGCCAAGGCTAGAGCTTATGAGGCGGTGGATGTGATCGACTGGGAAGGGGGTTTCTGCCGCCGCGACATAGGATCTAAAATTTCAGGGGACTGAAATTGGGGGGCTGGCGGATTTCGGGGGTCTAAAATTTCAGAGAGCTGTAATTGGGGGGCTGGCGGGTGGCGGACGCCACGTAAGACGCCTAGTAAATAGCCCAGTTATTGTAAGAGGCTTCGTTGAAACAGGTATCGGCCCAGTTAGGCATGTTCTTGTCCGAATAAATCTGCAGCGCGTATTTTATCGGCGCCTCGTGGAAGGGCACGTGGATCGCCTTCACCGTATTGTCGTCGAAGCGCTGTTTGAAGGCCGGGGGCCACCATTGCTCCAGGTCTTCGGGATTGATGATCCGGCCTTCGATCTGGGTATAGGCCACGATAAGGGGGATCTGGCAGGTATCCACGGCATAGGCGATTTCCACCAGCACCCAGTCGGTATCGAGCTTGGTCCGCTCGCCCAGCAGAAGAAGCATATTCTTCGATTGGTTGAGGTTCTCGATCATCCTGACATTGAGCTTGTCCCTGAGAGCGGAATCGAATCCGGCGGCGACCTTGTCATGGCCGCCGATGAGGTGAAATTCCTGGCGCTGGTTCTGGTACCAGTCCAGAACCTGGGAATAGTATTCCATGTCCGATTGGGAGGAATCCGCGATCCCCTCCACGAAAAACGACACATAGGTTCCGGTCTTATCCGCCATTTCCGGCGCCCCCCTTCGATTATTTTTGCCCCGGATTCCATGCCCCCTTGAGGGTGCCGTGAAATTTCCAGAAGAGCTTTTTTGGTTTTACAGCTTTTTTTAGGTTTTACAAAGGGGTGCCGCAGAAAACAACCAATAGTCTTTCTAGCGTTTTTCGGCGAAGAAGACCTTGAGTATGATCGAGCATTGGGTCTCTTCCATCCCGCCATAGACCTCCGGCGTGTGGTGACAGGTGGGCTGGGAGAAGAACTTCCCGCCATGCTCCACGCCGCCGCCCTTGGGATCGTAGGCGCCGAAATAGAGGCGGCGGATGCGGGCAAACGAGATGGCGGATGCACACATGGCGCAGGGTTCCAGCGTCACGTACATGTCCACCTCTTCCAGGCGTGGGGTTTTGCACCCGGCCGTGGCCTCGCGGATGGCCAGCATTTCCGCATGGGCGGTGGGATCGTTCAATTCCTCGGTGCGGTTGCCGGCAGCGGCAATCACCTCTCCGCTGGCCGTATCCACCAGCACACAGCCCACCGGCACCTCGCCGCGCGCAGCCGCCGCCCGGGCCTCGGCGATGGCTTGTTCCATGGGGGATTGGGTTTCGCTCATAGTTTCAAAGGTGGTTCCCGCGCGCGGCGGCGTCAAGGGCCGCAAAGGAAGATAAGGGCAGGACGTTGCGGCAGACGGTTCGGCGTCCTACTCTGCGCTCCATGAGCATAGACATGAATACGCATCTACCGACGGTGGGAATCACGCTGGATTCGGAAGAAGGCGGCGGCTATGCCAAGCAGCCCTGGTACGCCCTGCGCGAGAACTATGCAGGGTCCGTCACCGCGGCCGGGGGCTTGCCGCTGATGCTGGCCCATGAGCCGCAGCTGGCCGGAGAATGCGCACAACGGCTCGATGCGCTGATCGTCACCGGCGGTGATTTCGACGTGGACCCGGCGCTGTTCGGCGCGGCGAAGCGCCACCCCAAGGTCACCACCAAGGACCGCCGCACCCAATTCGAGTTCGAGGTCACCAGGGCGGCGCTGGAGCGTGGCCTGCCGGTGCTGGGTATTTGCGGCGGTCAGCAATTGCTCAACGTGGTGCTGGGGGGGACGTTGATTCAGCATATCCCCGACGAGGTGGAGAACGCGCTGGCCCATGAACAGCCCAACCCCCGCACCGAGCCCGGCCATGAGGTGACGGTGACGCCGGACACTCTGCTGCACCGCATCACCGGCAGCGCCACCATGGCCGTGAACAGCGCCCATCATCAGGCGGTGAAGGATGTGGGGCCGGATGTAATAGTGAACGCCGTCACCAGCGACGGCGTCATCGAGGGCATCGAAAGCACGGCTCACGAATTCTGCATCGGCGTGCAGTGGCATCCCGAATTCGCCATCGATCCCGGCGACGCAAAAATCTTTCAGGCCCTGGTGGCGGCGGCGCGGCGGTGAGCGGAGCGGACCAGACAAAGGCTATGAGCGGAGCGGACCAAAAAAGTTCGGTGAGTGAAACGGACCAGGGTGGCGGGGAAACCCCCAAGCCCGAGCGTATCGCTAAGGTGCTGGCCCGCGCCGGGCTGTGCTCGCGCCGCGAGGCCGAACGCTGGATCACCGAGGGCCGGGTGGCGGTGGAGGGAAAGACCCTGACCACGCCGGCCTTCACCGTGGGCGAGGACGCGCGCATCACCGTGGACGGCGAACCCCTGCCACGGCGCGAAAAAACGCGGTTGTGGCTCTATCACAAGCCGGCGGGACTGATCACCACCAACCGCGATCCCGAGGGACGGCCCACCATCTTCGAGCACCTGCCCGATGACATGCCACGGGTAGTGACGGTGGGACGGCTCGACATTGCCTCGGAGGGATTGCTGTTGCTGACCAATGACGGCGAACTGGCGCGGCGGCTAGAACTGCCCGCCAGCGGCTGGGCCCGGCGCTATCGCGCGCGGGTCTATGGCCGCGTGGATGCCAGGGCGCTGGCCGGGCTCGCCAAGGGCGTGACCGTGGAAGGCGTCACCTATGGCCCCATCGAGGCGAAGCTGGAGGTTGCCAAGGGCGAGGTTGGCAAAGGGAAAGATGGCGGCGGAAAGGGAGGCGGAAGCCGGGCTAATTCCTGGCTCGTGGTGTCGCTGGCCGAGGGCCGCAACCGCGAGGTGCGGCGCGTTCTGGGACATCTCGGGCTCACCGTCAGCCGCCTCATCCGTACCGCCTATGGCCCCTTTCAACTGGGCAAGCTCAAACCCGGCACTGTGCGTCCGGTGCCGCAAAAGGTGCTGGACGAACAGCTCGGCACGGCCACCAAGGGAAAAGAGAGCGGCAAGAGAAAAGAGGGTGGCGGGGAAAAACCGCCGAAGAAGACAGCCGAGAAGAAAATCCCCCATAAAAAGACCAAGAGAAAAACCCTCACGGCTAAGAATCTCACGGGGAAAAAGCCCGGCAGCGGTAAAGACCATGCGAATCGTCGGCGGTAGGCATCGGGGACGGCGTCTCGCCGCGCCTCCGGGGAGAGCCACACGGCCCACCTCGGACCGGGCCCGGGAAAGCCTCTTCAACATTCTCGCTCATGGTGATTTCGGCGACGGAGACGGTGGCGCTGGCGTCTTCGAAGGCGCGCGGGTGCTCGACGCCTTCTGCGGCAGCGGCGCGCTGGGGCTGGAGGCGCTGTCGCGGGGTGCGAGCCATGCGGTGCTCATGGACAATGACGGCGCGGCCATGGCGGCGGCACAAGACAATGCCGGGGCCTTGGGCGAGGAAACCCGTGTCACCTGTCTCACCCGCGACGCCGTAAATCCGCCGCGAGTCCCTTCTACCAACGGGGAACCCTGTGGGCTGGTGTTTCTCGACCCGCCCTATGGCGGCGGGCTGGGGGAGAAGGCGCTGACGGCGCTGGAGAGCCAAGGCTGGCTGGCGCGAGGCGCACTCTGCGTGGTGGAAACCGCCAAGGACGAAGCCTTCGCCCCACCGTCGGAATTTACACCCCTCAAGGAGCGCGCGGTGGGCGCGGCGCGCTTTCACATTCTGCGTTATGAGGCCGCGTGATTGCGATGCGCTATCTGCGCCCGAAGAGTTTTTCGATATCGGCGAGGCGCAGTTCCACATAGGTGGGACGGCCGTGATTGCACTGGCCGGAATGGGGAGTGGCCTCCATCTCGCGCAGCAGGGCGTTCATTTCATCGGGTTTCAACCTGCGCCCGGCGCGCACCGAGCCGTGACAGGCCATGGTGGAACACACGTCCTGGAGACGTTCCTTCAAGCCTAGCGCCGCGCCCATTGCGGCGATCTCGCCCGCCAGGTCGCGCACCATCCCGGCGATATCCATCTCCCCCAACAGGGCCGGGGTTTCGCGCACCACCACCGAGCCGGGGCCGAATGATTCCAGCACCAGGCCGAGGGCGGCCAGTTCTTGCGAGCGTGAGACGAGGGTGGCGGCGGCGTCCTCGTCGAGCTCCACCACCTCGGGGATGAGCAGCCCTTGCCGCGCCACCGCGCCGTTTTCCAGCGCCCGTTTCATGGTCTCGTAAACCAGCCGTTCATGGGCCGCGTGCTGGTCGACGATGACCATGCCGTCAGCGGTCTGGGCGACGATATAGGTCTCGTGAAGCTGGGCCCGGGCCGCGCCCAAGGGAAAGGATTCGGTGTCTTCGGGCAAGGTTTCGGCCACGGCCGCCGTGGAAGGAACAGCCTGGAGCCCGGGCAGGGGGCCGGATTGGGAGATCGCATCCAGCGGCGCCTGATAGCGCAGGCTATCCTCGGCGAGGCCCTGTGCAGCAGAGGATGAAGACCGCGAGGCGAAGGACGGTGCGGCACCGCCAGCACCAGGCCGCATGGCGCCGAGGGCAAAATCGGAGACCGTGGTGGCGGCGCGGTGTCCGGCCTCGGCCAGGGCATGGCGCAACGCGCCGACGATGAGACCGCGCACCGATCCGGCGTCGCGGAACCGCACTTCGGTTTTGGCCGGATGCACGTTCACGTCCACCTCGCGCGGCGGCAGTTCGAGATAGAGGGCGAGTAAGGGGTGGCGGTTGCGGGCGAGGAAATCCTGATAGGCGCCGCGCACCGCGCCCAGCAGCAGCTTGTCGCGCACCGGGCGGCCGTTGACGAAAAGGAATTGTTTGTCGGGCAGGCCGCGGTTGAGGGTGGGCAGACCGATATGACCGGTGAGGATGAGGTCGCCGCGCTCGGCGCTGATGGGCAGGGCATTGTCGGCGAAGTCGCGGCCCATGACCTGAGCCAGCCGCGCCAGACGGGCGTCGAAGAGATCGCCGGATGTGGCGGCCAGCACCTTGGGCGCGCCGCCGTCGGACTCGAAGGAAAAGGCCACATGGGGATGGGCCATGGCGAGACGCCGTACCGCGTCGAGCGCGCGGGCGGTTTCGGTGCGCGCGGTCTTGAGGAACTTGAGCCGCGCCGGGACGGCATAGAATAAATCCGCCACCTCTACCCGGGTGCCCCGGGGGAGCGCCGCGGGCTTGGGCTCTTGGCTGTCGCCGCCCGCCACATGGAGACTCCAGGCGCTGTCGCCGTCACCGGCGTCACGCGCGCGGCTGGTGAGGGTGAGTCGCGCCACCGCCGCCATGGAAGGCAGGGCCTCGCCGCGGAAACCGAGGCTGTGGATGGCGAAGAGATCGTCGCCGGGGAGCTTGGAGGTGGCGTGGCGCGTCACCGCCAGAGCCAGTTCGTCGCGGGTCATGCCGCAACCGTCATCGGTGACCGAAATATGGGCGGCGCCGCCGTCGCGCAGGCTGATCTCGATGCGCGTAGCCCCGGCGTCGAGGCTGTTCTCCACCAGTTCCTTGACCACCGAAGCCGGGCGCTCCACCACCTCGCCGGCGGCGATGCGGTTGACCAGGGTTTCGGGCAGAAGGCGGATGGTCATGGCGGGATTATTTGCCTTCGAGGCCGGCGCGGGCGAGAACCTTGCCTTCCTCCACCGCCGGCTGGTCGAAGGCGTCCACCCCCAGCAGATGGGCGGCGATGATGGTCTCGAGCATGAAATGCATGAGCAGCCCGCCCATGACCCATTCGTCGAGGCGTTTGATATCCATCACCCGCAGGGGACGGTGATGGCGCACCAGAGTTTCCGCCGTGGCCTGTTGCTCGGCCGCCAACAGATCGCCCATGGTGTGGCCGGCGAGCCAGGCCAGGGCCCCGTCCAGATATCCGTCTTTGGCCAGGATCGGGTCCATCCGTGCGCCGCTGCCCGCCACCTCTGAAAGAATCAGGGTGAACATCTTGTCGGCGGGGCCATCGAGATAAAGCTGCAATTGGCTGTGCTGGTCTACCGCACCCAGCGCCTTGACCGGTGTGGTGCCCTGGCCGTCCTTGCCCAGGCTTTCCGCCCACAGTTGGCGGAACCAGAGGGCGAAGCTGTCGAGGCGGTCGAGATAGGGCATGAGCACGGTCATGGAGACGCTGCGGGTCTGTGCCAGCGCCACCGCCAGCGCCGCCCCCACCGCCGGGGGACAGTCTTGCGGCGTGGCACCTTTGAGGATCGGATCGAGCACCGTGGCCGCGCCCTGGCGCAGGGAAACCGCATCCACCCCCGCCATCATGGCCGGCAGCATACCCACCAGGGACAGCACCGAAAAGCGTCCGCCCAGCCCCGGATCGTGATCGAGAATTTCCATGCCCAGCGCCGCCCCCAGTCCGCGCAGGGGATTGGAGCCGGGCTCGGCAATCAGGGTGAAATGGGCGGCGGCTTTTTTCTCCCCCAGATCCCGCGACACCGCCTCGAAGCAGGTCAGGAACTGGGTCAGGGTCTCGGGCGTGGCGCCCGATTTAGAGACCACCAGGAACCCGGTGCGCGCCAGATCGAGAGCCTGGAGCATGTGGGTGAAACCGTGGGGGTCGATATTGTCCATGAAGTGCAGGCGCGGCGCTTTCGGGTCATAGGGCGGCGCCACACCGAAGGCATCCCCGGCCAGGGCGTAGAGGGTCTTGGCGCCGAGGCTTGAGCCGCCGGTGCCCAGCACCACCACTTGCGAGAAGGTCTCGCCATAGCGCTTGACGATGGGAGCGAAACTATCGAGATCACCGCGCTCGGCGGGCAGGCGAAGCAGGGGCAGGCTGCCGTCCTCATGACGTGAGCGCAGCTCGGCAAGGGCGTCGGCGGTTCGCGCCAGCACGGAATCGTAATCGGCGCGGTCGAGCCCGTTCTCCCCGATAGCCTCCGCAAAGCAGCCCTCGATGCATTGTTCATAGGGCATGAAGCGGGCTCCCAGAGATTCTAGTGCTAGTTATCCAGTTGCGGGGCGGGACGGGTGGCGGTGACGCCTTCGGGCTTGCCCACCACCACCACCAGCAAATCGTCGGCGTGAAACAGCCGTTCGGCCACGCGCCGGGTGTCGTCGAGAGTCACAGAATGGATGAGTTCTTCGCGGCGGTCCAGATAATCAATGCCGAGATCGAGATATTGCAGCGTGGAGAGCATGCCGGCGATACGGCCGGTGCTGGTAAGGCGCAAGGGGAATGCCCCGGTGAGGTAGGTCTTGGCGTCCTTGAGTTCGCCTTCGGAAACGCCGTCTTCGGCCATGCGCCGCCATTCCTCGCGGATCAGGTCCAGCGATTCAGCGACCCGGGCGTTGTCGGTTCCCACCCCGCCGCTCACCAGGCCGCCCTGGGCCATGGGCTGGAGATAGGAATAGACGGAATAGGCGAGGCCGCGTTTCTCGCGCACCTCTTCGGTGAGCCGCGAGCTGAACCCGCCGCCGCCCAGGGTATAGTTGAGAAGCCGCGCCGCGAAATAGTCGGGATCGTCCCGCTTGATGCCGTTTTCGCCGAAACGCACGGTGCTCTGGGGGATATCCTCCTCCACCACGATGACGCCGCCGCCCGCCACCTCTGCTTGCGCCAGATCGAAGGGCGCGGCGTGCTCGGGCAAAGAGCCGAAGGTATTGTCGAGAAGCGGCGCCAGCTCGTCAGCCGTAATGTCGCCGGCCACGCCGATGATGAGACGGTCGCGCCCGAGACGGTCCTTTACGAAACCACGCAGATCGTCGGCGGTGACCGCAGTCACCCCGGTCTTGGTGCCGTCCGACGGGCGGCCATAGGGATGATCGGGAAAGGCGGCGCGGGACCAGACCTTGCCGGCGATTTCCTCGGGATCGGACTGCGCCATGGCCAGGCCGGCCAGAATCTGGTTGCGGATACGCGCCACCGGTTCATCGTCGAAGCGCGGCGCATTGAGCGCCATCCGCAACAGGGAGAATGCCTCGTCGCGGTTCTCGCTCAGGGTCTTGAGGGTACCCTCGAAGGTGTCGAGAGAGGCGTTGAAACGAAGGCTGATGGCGAGGTCGGCCAGGCGTTGTTGGAAGGCGGAAGAATCGAGATCGCCCGCCCCTTCGTCGAGCAGACCCGCCGTCATCACGGCCAGTCCTTCCTTGCCCGCCGGGTCCAGCGCCGCACCGCCACGGAATAACAGGGACAGGGAAATCACAGGCAAGGAGGGGTCCGCCACCAGCCAGGCCTCGATTCCGCCCGCGCTCACCACTCGTTCGACCTGCGTACCGGAGGCCTGGGACAGGGACAGCAGCCCGCGATCCTTGCTCAGGCTAAAGTAGAAAGCCAAAGCGAGGACCAGAAGCACCGCCATAATGACGGTCCAGCGCAGAGTGGAATTGTGTTTGCGGTCGCTCACGAGCCGGAATCCCCGGAATCGGAGTCCGCGCTTGAATCGGGGGTGGATGGCGGAGTGGAGTCCGGCAGCAGTTCGCCGGTGACGGAAATTTCGTCACGCAACACGGCCCGCGCCGCGGCCAGAACTTCGCCCGTGGTCACCGCAGTGATGCGGTCGGGCCAGGCTTCCACGTCGGCGACGCTGCGCCCCGTGGTCAACGCCGTGCCGAGAACACGCCCCGGATTGAACAGGCTGTCGCGGGCGTAAATAGCCGCCGCGCGCAGCCGTTGCTTGGCTTTGTCCACTTCTTCATCGCTGACTCCGTCCCTCAGGAGCTTCCGCACCTCCCCGGTCATGGCCGTTTCCATGACCCCGAGATCGCCGCCGGGAAGCGGCGTTCCGTAAAGGGTGAAACTGCCGCCGTCGAGACGGTCGCCGTCGTAATAGGCGCCGGCGGCTGCGGCCACGGCTGTTCCCATCACCAAAGAACGGTAGAGACGGCTGGTGGGGCCGCCGCCCAATATCTCCGCCAGCACGTCGAGGGCATAGGGCGATATCTTTTTTTCCTTAATGGCCGAGGCGTAGCCGGGAGCGAGATAGGTCCGGTTCCAGCTGGGCTGGCGCACGCGCTGGTCTTTGAGCACCACCCGGCGCGCCGTCTTCTGGTCCGGTTCGCGCGGCCGCACCCGCGGCGCCACCTCGCCCCCAGGGAGGACGCCGTAATATTTCTCGGCCAGGGGTTTGAGCTCTTGCGCCGTGATATCGCCGCTGACGATGAGAATGGCGTTATTGGGGGCGTAATGGCGGCGGTAGAAGTCCAGCGCGTCCTCGGTGGAAAGGCTTTTGATTTCGTGCTCCCAGCCGATGATGGGCACACCATAGGGATGATTGTGGTAGAGCGAGGCCTGTACGCCTTCATCCAGTTTGGCCGCCGGGTCGTTGTCGGTGCGCAGGCTGCGTTCCTCGAGGATCACCTCGCGCTCGGGCAGCACCTTGTCGTCATTGAGCCTGAGACCGGTCATACGGTCGGATTCCAGCTCCATCACCAGTTCCAGGCGGTCGCGGGCCACGCTCTGGAAATAGGCGGTGTAGTCCTGGGAGGTGAAGGCGTTCTCGCGGCCACCGTTGCGGGCCACAATATGGGAAAATTCACTGGCGGCCACCTTGTCGGTGCCCTTGAACATGAGGTGTTCGAGGAAATGGGCGATGCCCGACTTGCCCGGCGCCTCGTCGGCGGCGCCCACCTTGTACCACACCATATGGGTGACTACCGGCGCGCGGTGGTTGGGTATCACCACCACCTCCATGCCGTTATCCAGCGTGAAGGTTTCCGGTGAAAATACCGCGCCACGGGAGGCGGGCGAAGCAATGAACAGGAGCAGGGCAAACGCCGCCAGCGTCCGGAGGGGTGTGAGGGACAGAGGACGTCGACCGGACGCTTTGGGGCCGGATGCTTTGGGGCTGGATAATTTGGGGTTGGAAGCTTGGTGGGTTTTCATGGGGCGAGAGAATGAAACGCAAATTCGGCAGAATTACGGCAGGAAAAACCCGCTTGTGGAATCGGCCTCGGGACGATTACTTGCAGACGTAATTCCCCAGAACATCCACCACCACATCGTCGCATTCCTGGGATGGAGCGGCCGCATCGCTGTTGGCGGCCGGGGGAATAACCTGGGACTGGCCCTGGTAACCGCTCACATTCTGTGCCCCAGGCTGTTGGACATAGGGCTGTTGGGCGTAGGGCTGTTGGGAATAGACGGGCTGGCCGCCATAGGGCTGGGCGTAAACGGGTTGTGGGTAGCCGCCATAATTATAGGTGCCGCTGGGGGTGGCGGCGTAACCGCCGGTATTGGCGCGGCCGTAGGCCTGGGTGGCCTGGGCGAATACGTTCTGGGCGCCGCTTTGCGGAATCGCCTGGGGCGGAGCCTGTCCGTAAGCGGGCTGGGCCGGATAGGCGCCATAAGCGGGCTGGGCCGGATAGCCCTGCTGCTGTGCCGGAGTGGCCCCCTGATAAGGCTGTTGGTACGGCTGTTGATAGGGTTGCTGTTGCTGTTGTACCGGAATACCCCCCGGCTGTTGATAGGGTACGGCCGCGGCCGGCGCGCCTAAATCGGCGGGAGGATAATAGAGTTCCTCGCCGCTTCCCGGCGGCCGCAGATCGAAATCGGGCGGGATCGCCAGGGGTTCGCCGGTCATCACCTCGGATTCGTTGAAATCGGGTTTTTCCAGACCCAGCGCCTTGCTGATCTCATGGCGCGTTTCCTCACAGGCGGGAAGGACGAACAGGGCCGCCACCGCAAGAACGGCGGGAAAAAGGCGGGCGCGGGGACGGTCGTGGACCGGAATAGTGGGCATGTTTTTCATGATTTAATGAGTATAAGCCATTGCGACGGATTTTTTAAGGGGTACGGTTTTTTAAGAATTACGGGGGGCAAAAAAAGCGTCATAGAGAATCAGGGCCGCGCCCACGGTTATGGCCGAATCCGCCACATTGAACGCGGGCCAGTGAAACCCGGCGGCGTGAACGTCGAAAAAATCCGCCACCGCACCGAAACGCAGGCGGTCGATGACATTGCCCAGCGCCCCGCCCATCACCAGGCCCAGCGCCAGTATCATCAGTTTGCTCGTCATCTGGCGCAGCCACCACCCCAGGACAACCATAATCGCCAACGCCAAGGCGGTGAGCAGCCACGGCAGCCAGTGGGACGATTCCTGGCCCAGGAAGCCGAAACTGATCCCCCGGTTCCACACCAGCACAAGATTGAAGAAGGGCGTGACGGGAATGATGCGCGGCGGGTCCATGACCATCTCCAGCATCGCCCATTTTGAGAGCTGGTCGAGCACCGTCACCAGCGCCGCAACCCGCAGCCCCGATTTCAGGGGATCAACTCTTGGGGGATCAGATTTTGGGGGATCATTACCCATTGTCCACGGCGTCCCCGCAGCGCGAACACAGCCCGCCTTCGTCGTCGTCAGGCACCTCGGGCAGCACCTTCCAGCAGCGCTGGCATTTGCCGCCTGCGGCCAAAGCTACCCGCGCCGCCACGCCGGGCACGTCCTCGAGGGTGAAAAATTCCTCGGCGGAAGAGCCGGGGGAATCGCCAGAGGAATCTGAAGATGAATCTGGGGGTGAGAGGTCGAGGCCCGAGGTAATGGCGATTTCCGCCATGTCGAGCCCGTCCACGGATTTTATGTATTCCTCCCCGGCCTGGACAACAGGATGGGCCTGGAGGCTGGAGCCCAGTTGTTTCTCGGCGCGGGCGATTTCGATGGCGCCGGTGACCACACGGCGCAGGTCGCGCACCGTTTGCCACTTGGCGGCCAGCGCATCATCGCGCCAGTCCTCGGGAACTTCCGGGTAGGCGCGCAGATGCACGCTGTCTTCCGCCTTTGCGCCGCCCTCTTCGGCACGGGCGCGCCAGGCCTCTTCGGCGGTGAAGCACAGCACCGGGGCGAGCCAGGCGGTGAGATGGTGAAACAGGATATCGAGCACGGTGCGCGCGGCGCGGCGGCGTGGCTCGTCGGCGCGGTCGCAATAAAGCGCGTCCTTGCGGATGTCGAAATAGAAGGCCGACAGATCCACCGCGCAGAAGGCATGAAGCTCGGTGAAGAAGGCGTGGAAATCGAAGCCGTCGAGGACTGCGCGCATGCGCTGGTCGAGCTCCCATAGGCGATGCAGCACCCAGCGTTCGAGCTCCGGCATGTCGCCCCGCGCCACCCGTTCGTCTTCGGAAAAACCGGCGAGATTGCCCAGCACATAGCGCAGGGTGTTGCGCAGGCGGCGATAGGAATCGGCCTGGGATTTAAGAATCTCCGGCCCGATACGCAGGTCCACCGTGTAGTCGGAAGTGGCCACCCAGAGGCGCAGGATATCGGCGCCCAGGCTGTCCATGACCTCTTGCGGGGCCACCACATTACCCGCCGATTTCGACATCTTGTGGCCCTTTTCATCGAGCACGAAGCCGTGAGTCAAAACCGCTTCATAGGGCGCCCGCCCCCGCGTGCCGCACGATTCCAGCAACGAGGACTGGAACCAGCCGCGATGCTGGTCGGAGCCTTCGAGATAGAGGGCGGCCGGGCTTTCCAGATCATCGCGATCTTCCAAAACGAAGGCATGGGTGGAGCCGCTGTCGAACCAGACGTCGAGAATGTCGGTGACCTGTTGGTAGGCTTGCGGGTCGTGGTCATCACCCAGAAAGCGCGCGGGATCGCCGGAGAACCAGGCGTCGGCCCCCTCTTCGGCCACCGCCGCGACAATGCGTTCCAATACTTTTTCGTCGCGCAGGGGTTCGCCGCTTTCCTTATGGAAGAAGACGGTGATGGGCACACCCCAGGCGCGCTGGCGCGACACGCACCAGTCGGGGCGGCCTTCCACCATGGCCCGGATGCGGTTATGGCCCGAGGGCGGCACCCAGCGCGTCTGTTCAATGGCGGCCAGGGCTTTGTCGCGCAGGCCGTCGGAGTCCATGGAGATGAACCATTGCGGCGTGGTGCGGAAAATAAGCGGCGCCTTGGAACGCCAGGAATGGGGATAGGAATGGGTGATCTTTCCCGTCGCCAACAGCGCATCACATTCTTTCAGCGCCTCGGCCACCGGGGCATCGGCCTTGAACACGTGAAGACCGGCGAACAGCGGCACATGGTCATAGAACAGGCCGTCGCCGCCCACCGTGCGCGGCACTTCGAGGCCTACGCCCTGGCCCACCTCGAAATCTTCCGATCCGTGGCCGGGCGCGATATGGACGAAGCCGGTGCCGGTTTCGGTGGTGACGTGGAAGCCCTCCACCAAAGGCACCTCGAAGTCATAACCCTGGCCGTGGAAGGGATGGCGGCAGATGGTTCCGGCGAGATCGGAACCATGCAATTCAGCGATCGTGTCAAACTGAACGATGTTAGCTTCATTCAGGAAGTCATCTAGACGCTCTTTAGCGACTACCAGATGAGAGCCCTGAAGAGGACTGAGAGATGCGCCATCGACCGGACCCATCATTGTTGGCTCAATCACTGCGTATTCAATGTCCTTGCCGTAAGCCACGGCGCGGTTGCCGGGCAGGGTCCAGGGCGTGGTGGTCCAGATCACCACGCAAGCGCCGTCGAGCTCGGGCCGTGAGGCCGTGACCACGGGAAAGCGCACCCAGACCTGGGTCGAGGTGTGATCGGCGTATTCCACCTCGGCCTCGGCCAGCGCCGTCTTCTCCACCACCGACCACATGACCGGCTTGGCGCCGCGATAGAGGCTGCCGTTCATGAGGAACTTGCCGAGCTCGCCGACGATGGCGGCCTCGGCGGCGAAATTCATGGTGGTATAGGGATTGTCCCAGTCGCCGTCGATGCCGAGGCGTTTGAATTCCTCGCTCTGGACGGTGATCCAGTGATCGGCGAATTCGCGGCATTCGCGGCGGAACTCTAGAACCGGCACCTGGTCCTTGTCGCGGCCCTCGGCGCGGTACTTTTCCTCGATCTTCCATTCGATGGGCAGGCCGTGGCAGTCCCAGCCGGGCACATAGGCCACCTCGCGCCCGAGCATGCGCTGGGAACGGTTGATGATGTCTTTCAATATTTTGTTGAGCGCGTGGCCGATATGGAGATGACCGTTGGCGTAAGGCGGGCCGTCATGGAGGATGAATTTCTCACCGCCTTTGTTGGCCCCATGCAGCTTTTCCGCCAGCCCGGACGTGTTCCAGGACTCAAGGATTTCGGGCTCGCGCTGCGGCAGCTTCGCCTTCATGGGAAAGGCGGTGGAGGGAAGAAATACCGTGGATTTATAGTCGTTGCCCATGGGAGCGTCCGCGCCTGTCCTTTATGTGATTCCGTTATATGGTCCTGGCGACCGCGCCAGCCAGCGAAGGCGGAATTTCCGCTACTTCGCCAGCGCCGGGAAGTTCCGCCAGCACCGCCTTGGCGGCATTTATGTCATCAGCGATTTGTGCCTGCAACTGGGTCACGCCGTCAAATGTCTTTTCGGGCCGCAGATAGTCCGCCAGCGCCACCCGCAGATGACGGCCCCGGAGATCGTCACCGAGGTCGTCGCAGTCGCCCCCGGAGTCTGCGAAGAGATGCGCCTCGAGCACATTTTCGCCGCCGCCGAAGGTGGGCCGTGAGCCGAAATTAGCCACGCCGTCGCGCCACAGGGTTTCCGCGCCCTCGTCAATGCCGGCGCGTATGGCGTAGACGCCGGTGGCGGGAAGCAGAAAGTCCTCGAAATGGATATTGGCGGTGGGGAAGCCAATGGTCCGTCCGCGCCCGGCCCCAACGACCACGCGGCCCTCGATCTCGAACAGGCGGCCCAACAGCGCGGCGGCGGCTGCCGGTTCACCGGCAACGATGAGGTCACGAATCTTGGTCGAGGAATAAGCCGCACCCGACTCGTCTGCCGCCTGGGGCACCTGGGTAAAGGCGAAGCCTTTCTCGGCGGCCATGCGCTCCAGCAGGTCACAGTCACCCTTGCGGTCGTGACCGAAAACGAAATCATAGCCCGCCACCACATGACTGGCGGCCACACCCTCGCACAGCACGCCGGAGACGAAGGCCTCGGCCTCCATTTGTGCAAAGTCACGATCGAAATGCTGGACGAAGAGATGGTCCACGCCCAACGCCTCGATACAGCGTGCCTTGATGCGCAGGGGGGTCAGCCGGAAGGGCGGAATCTGGGGCTGGAAAACGCTTCGCGGGTGGGGCTCGAAGGTCATCACGGCATGGGCCAGGCCGTTCTCGCGGGCAAGCCTCCCGGCGCTTTCAATCACCGCCTGGTGGCCGCGATGGACGCCGTCGAAATTGCCCAGCGCAACCACCGATCCCCGCGCGTCCCGCGGCAGCTGTGTGTAATGGCGAAAAATGCGCATGAGCGCGGTTTCCTTTTCTCCCCGCCGTCAGGCGGATAACCCCGTGGTTATGCTGGGAACTTTACGCGGATTTCGCCGGGAGTGTATAGCGCCGGACGGGACGTGAACAGGCCCCAGAAACCAAGAAAGCGATCAAGTAAAGAGATCAAGAAAGCAGGGAGAAAAAAGCGCCGCCGTCAGCTTTTCTTGCGCGGCACCATGATGATGGCTTCGCCGTCGAGAACCACCGCATCGCCAACGCTGCAAACGGTGTCCATGATGACCCGTTTCTTCTCGGCCACGATCTCGCGGATGGTGACGCGGGCGGTGACGGTGTCGCCGGCCTTCACCGGAGCCTTGAAATTCAGGCTCTGCTTCAGGTAGATGCAGCCCGGCCCCGGCAGCTTGGTGCCGATGACGGTGGAAATGAGGCTCGCCGTCAACATGCCATGGGCGATGCGGCCTTCGAATACCGTGCCGCCGGAAAATTCCTCGTTGAGATGAATGGGATTGGTGTCGCCGGAAATGCCCGCGAACAGGACGATATCGGCATCGGTCATGGTCTTGGCGTAAATGGCGGTCATGCCGACGGTAAGATCGTCGATATAATAGCCATGAAGCTCGTCATGATCGGGGGAGAGCATAGGTTTATCCATGTAACCTTACTTTCTGTTTTATACGCCTGCTATGCACCGGTGGCCCTGTGGGTTGCGGCGGAAGGGGCCGGAATGTCCTGATTCCAAGCATTCGGGCTTTGGGCCGCCACTTTAGAGCCGTTCTTTTGCGGCGCAGCATCAACAGGCAATATAGCCCAGATAACTGCCGCTAGCAAGATATTGCAGCTGCACATAAAAGGCCGCATATGGAGACGGCCCCGGCCGCGATGCCCACAGATGAGAAAACACCGGACCCTTTCCGGGCGGACCCATACCGTTGGCGTGCTGTCAGGGCTGGTGGTAAGTCCGACAAACGGCACTTTATATCCATGTTTCTTAAAGGGAAATCTTGCCGCAAAAAGCAAATGGCGATACGGTTTCACTCACCCGCGAAGACAGGGCAAGCCCCGGTTGCCGCGCGGAACGGCGGGGGCGCGGAGGAATACGTCCGTTGTCGCCGACACCGAAACCGTACCGGCGCCATGTCACGGGACATAAGCCACCTCGCATGTTCACCAAATTCCTTTCAGGAGCGCGTCCATGAGAACCAACATGCCCGTCAAAATCCCCAAGGTAAGGGAATACGCCCGGGTTACCATGGTCACCAAAGAGGTGCTCACCGGTTATTTCTTCATTGAGGCCACATCGCGCATCCAGGACGTACTCAACAGTGACGACGGTTTTTTCCCGTTCATCACCGAGGGCGACGAGCTCCGTATTCTGGGCAAACTTCATGTGGTCTCCGTGGAAAAATGGCGCAAACGCGGCAAAAAGGAGAGCGTTTACGAGGATCGCGGCCTCGACATCACTTCGGAAACACCAATTTCGGTGGAGAAGCAGGTGGCGAAGGTGGAAAAAGCGCTGGCCCGCGCCGCGCCGGAAGCGGGCTGACCATCGCGAAAGGGCTGGGAAAACCGTGAAGGAGCGGTATGATGCCGGATTGTTCCTGAAGGCACAGTGACAACCGTGACGCCGTATTCGCAAAGAAACCGTTGCCGCTTGAATGATTTGGGCAGCCGGTCCACCACATTACGGGTGGTGGCCGTGGCTCTGCTTGTCATTACCGGAAGCGGCGCGCCGGTCTTGGCCGAGGAGTCCTACGCCGGTCAGTACCACCGCGTTCTTCGCGCCCAGGACATGGCCCAGGATATATCTCAGAATGCGCCCCAAAACACGTGGGAAGCCATTCCCGCCGCCCCCCAGGGAAGCGTCTATGGCGGCGCCGCGCCAAGAGCCCAGACCGCGCAAGCCCAGCCTCGCAAGGCGTCGTCCCCGGGCCATCGTGAAAAGCCGCTTATGGGCTTTATCTCGGAGCTGAGGGGCGGCTTTTTCGACCACGACTCGGGAATTTTCGGCCGCAACAAGGAAGGCGGTAACGACTTCAATGGGGAAATCTTGTTCGTCTCCCCGGGAATATTCGATTTCATGTGGTCGCCCCGGCCCATGCTCGGCGGCACCGTCAACGATGACGGCAATACCAGCCATGCCTATGGCGGACTGACCTGGGAGTGGTGGCCCCTGAACAGCGTCTTCATTGATTTCAGCCTCGGCTTTGCCGTCCATGACGGCAATATCGACGACAACGAACTGGGCCGCAAAGACCTCGGGTCACGGGTTCTGTTCCGGGAATCCCTGGAACTGGGCTGGAACTTTTATAACAAGGACCGTATTTCGGTCATCCTCGATCACATTTCCCATGGCCATGCGTTCGGCGATCCCAATGAAGGCATGGATTCCTTGGGCCTGCGTTACGGCTATCGTTTTTAGGGGGGAGGCGTTTCCAGGAGACGTTTGCGCCAAGTTAACGCGGCGGAGGCTCTAATCCTCATCCTTCTGGTCATCGCCACCACCGATCCGGCGCAGGCTGTCGAGATATCCGGGATCGAGGCTCATGCGCTGAAGAACGCTTTCGGCGGCGTCGAGGCTGATCTTGTCGTAGAATTTCAGAACATGGGACAATTCCTTGGGGTCCACCACCTTGTCGCCGGGACGGGCCTTGCGGCAGAGCAGGAAGATGGAGGCAAAATCCGGCTTTTCGAAACCAGCCGCCTTGCAGGCGATGGCCAGCCCCTCGCCGCCGCTCTCGAAAATGATACGCCGCACCAGAGTCAGCCGCAGCCCGGTCAGTTCCACCAGAAGCGCCTCGAACAACATAATCTCGCCCTGGCGCAGGATCTGAATCAACATCTTGGGCGTGACTTCCCCTTTGTCGGCCAGTTCCCTTGCCAGTCTGAACGGTTTGGAGGTCTCATCTCTGTCTTCTTCGAGATGGGTCATGGCCTCGCCCACGGAATCCTCAATATTGGCATCGAGTTCGGCGGGGTTGATGTCGAAATTCTCCATGATATGGGAGCGCAAGGCGGCGGAAACCCACCAGTACATCTTCTTCGCCAGATCCTGGCCCAGGTCGCCACGGCTGAGAAGCGGTTTCTGGTAGCGGTCCACCCGTTGTGACTCTTCCGCCAGATATTCCATTGTGCCGTGAGAAATGCTGGATTCCGGGTTTTCGAGAAGAGCGGAGATCACATCTTCGTCGCCGGTCCCCACCAGAGCCTGGGAAACCTCTTCGCCGATCCCCTCGCGCATGGCCACGGTAAGCTGGTGCTCGTGCGTACGGTGCTGGATGATTTCGATGAGCTCGGCATCCCGCAAGACGGAACTTTTAAGAAGGATAGGCCGCGCCACATCGATTTCATCATTGGCCAGGGTGACAATGAGATCGCGGGGCGCTTCCTCTTGGTCGGCCAGACGCTCAGCCAGTTCCCGGCGCACCGTCATTTCCACGTCGTGAAGGAGCTGATTGAGAATTTCAGTCATCAGCGTCCGTTCTTTTTCGGACAGCACATCTTCATGGCCAAAGAAGAGATCGCTGACGGTGGCCACCAAGGCGGTACGGCCGGCCACCGACTTGTCACGCGCCAGCTTGAATAGCTTTTCTGTCTCGTCTGAAGGAGTTTTATTCATGTTTCCGGAAACTCGCTGTCACTCTTCCCATGGTTGCACACGGTCCCTTGTGGCGGCAACATGCGTTGGGGCTAATATGGCGATTAAGCCTTAACAAAATACTACGGCAAATCCATATGCAACAAAGTGATGTATATCACTCGCTACGGGAAGGGTAAAAATGGCTGAAACAGGGACTTTAAGGCTACGACACAGGCTCGCGCGGATAGGCTTGTTTTTTTTGTTTTTGGCGTCATTACCATTCTTTTCCGCCGTCCAGACCACCGCCCAAGCCCAAAATGTGGCGCCCGGCACGCGATTCGAGGTGCGCGCGGAAGAACTGCCCGCCCCCGGCGCCACCTCCAGCGCCATCAATCCGCCCATCCCCGCCCCGGCTCGGGGCACACCGCAGATCAAAACCATGCCTGGTTTTACGGCCACCGTCTTCGCCGAAGGGTTTGACGACGCGCGCTGGCTCGCCGTGGCCGCAAACGGCGATGTGTTCCTGGCTGAATCGGCGGTCGGACGCATCACCCTGTTGCGTGACAAGGATAATGACGGCAAGGCCGACACCATCGTTACCTATGCCGAGGGTTTCAAAGGCCCCCACGGCATGGCGCTGCGCAAACGCTGGCTTTACGTGGCCGACACACAGCGGGTCCGGCGCCTGCCCTATCGCCCGGGCCTGGTCCGCCCCGCCGGCCCCACCCAGCTTGTCACCGCCGGCGGCGCACTGGGCCCCGGTAACGGCCACTGGACCCGCAATATCGCCTTTCATCCCAAGGGCACGCATTTTTACATGGCCATCGGGTCAGGCGGCAATCTCGGCGAGGAGCCCCTGCCCCGCGCCTCGGTACAGGAATTCACCCTCGACGCCTCGCACCGCGAGAGCTTCGCCACCGGGCTGCGCAACCCGGTGGGCATCGCCTTTTACCCCGGCACCGAAGATCTCTATGTGGTGGTCAATGAGCGCGACAAACAGGGCGATGGGCTGGTGCCCGACTATCTGACACGGCTTACCCGCGACGGCTTCTATGGCTGGCCCTATGCCTATACCGGGCCCCATCCGCAGCCCGGATACGCGGACAAGCGGCCCGATCTGGTGAAAAAAACCATTGTTCCCGATCTTTTGTTCGAGTCCCATTCCGCGCCCCTGGGGCTGGTTTTTTATGACGGCGCCCAGTTCCCCGAGGACTATCACGGCGATGCCTTCGTCGCCCTGCACGGGTCATGGAACGCGGCCAAGCCCCGGGGCTATATGGTGGTGCGGGTGCCCTTCCACGACGGCCGTCCACAGGGCCATTACGAGGCCTTCGTCACCGGATTCTGGACCAGCGGCGGGAAAACCGCCCGCGTCATGGGCCGCCCCGCCGGACTGGCGGTGGCCAAGGACGGCAGCCTGCTCATCGCCGACGATGTGGGCAACCGCATATGGCGGGTGTCTTACGACCGTTAGGGGGCGGAGGTCAGGAGGCGGCGGCCCGCGCCTTCAAGCGTTGCAGCACCACCGGGAAGGCCATTAACGCAGCCCCGAGGAGGAAGGAAATTACCCCCACCCGCAGCGTCAGCACGCCATCCATATCAGCCAGGATATAGGCGGCCACCGTTACCGGAAGGTAAAGCACCACCGCCGTGGCGGTACCCGGCGAATAGACGCCCATGCGCAGCGTCGGCAGAAGATGGAAAAACACGGCGTTGATGAAAAACGTCGCCGGTACCGCAAGCGACACCTCGGGCAGACGCCAGCCGATCACCGCGGCAGCAATGGCAAGCACCATGGCGCAGGTGTTCACCACATAAAACTGGCCCCATTCAATGCCCTTGAACCCCAGGGAGTTCTCGGCCCAGCCCCGCCAATCCATGGCGTATTCCTCGATGATATGGAGGGCATAGGCCATGACGTTGAGCCACAGAATATATTCGTACTGATAATCTGACATCTTAGTAGTGGGGTACCTGGCCGGACGTCCTAGCGTTCCACGCCCATCAGGGAATCGGCGAAGATGGCCGGCGAGAAGGGGCGCAGGTCGTCTATGGCCTCGCCCACGCCCACGGCGTGAACCGGCATGGCGAATTTATCGGCCAGCGCCACCAGCACCCCGCCGCGCGCGGTGCCGTCGAACTTGGTCACCGCCAGCCCCGTCACATTGACCATCTCGCGGAAGGTTTCCACCTGGGAATGGGCGTTCTGGCCGGTGGTGGCGTCGAGCACCAGAAGACAGCTATGGGGGGCGGTTGCGTCCACCTTTTGCATGACGCGGATGATTTTCTGGAGCCCCGCCATCAGGTCTTTCTTGTTTTGCAGGCGGCCGGCGGTATCAACAAGAAGCACGTCGGTCTTCTTGCTCCGCGCCTTTTTCATGGCATCGAAAACAAGACCCGCGGCATCGGCTTCCGGGGCCCCGGAAATCACCGGGCAGCCCGCCCGCTCACCCCAGATTTCAAGCTGTTCCACGGCCGCCGCGCGGAAGGTATCGCCCGCCACCAGCATTACCGATAACCCGTCATCGGCGTACATCTTGGCGAGCTTGCCGATGGTGGTGGTCTTGCCGCTGCCGTTGACGCCCACCACAAGGATCACATGGGGCTTGAGGTCGGGATCGGGCACCAGCGGCTTGGCCACCGGCTCGAGAATGCCGGCGACGCTGTCGGCCAGCATTTCACGCAATTGATCGGGTGAGATTTCCTCGTGAAAACGGTGGCGCTCGAGAGACCCCACCAGTTGGCTCGCCGTGGCCACGCCCATATCGGCGGAAATCAGCAACTCTTCCAGTTCCCCCAGGGTTTCGGCATCGAGCCGGTTATTGGTGAAGATTTTCGCCACGCCGTCGCTGATGCTTTTCGAGGAACGGCTCATCCCCGAACGCAGCCGCGACAACCAACCCCCTGTCTTGTGCCCCGTCATGCCGCCGCCTCACCGGGAAATGTTTCCGTGGTGCAATCGGCCAAAACTTCGGCCATAAGCTCTGTCTCTTCCGCCACGCCGCGCACTTTGGCCCGGGCGATGGAGCCCGTGGGCAAGGAACGCGCGTCGCCTGTGAGGCGCACCGGCGCGAAGGTCTCGCTGTGGCCCCAGCCGGGGCGCTCCACCAGCACCGACACATCGCTTCCCACAAGGGAATCGAGATGACGCTTCAGCGCCGCCTTACCGGCCCCGCGCAGCAGCGCCGCCCGCGCTTTGCGCTCAGGCCCCGCCACTTGCGGCATATGCGCCGCCGGCGTACCGGGACGCGGGGAGAAGGGAAATACATGGAGATAGGTCAATCCGCATTCCTCTATTAACGACAACGTGTTCTCGAACATGGCCGCCGTTTCGGTGGGAAATCCGGCGATAAGGTCGGCGCCGAAGACCACGCCGGGGCGGCGCTGGCGCAATGTCCGGCACAAATCCAGGGCCTGGTCCCGGCTGTGGCGGCGCTTCATGCGCCGTAAAATCATGTCATCACCGGCCTGCAAGCTCAAGTGGAGATGCGGCATAAGCCTGGGCTCCGATTCAATAAGTGAGAAAAGATCCTCGTCGAAACGGGCCGGATCGAGGGACGACATGCGCAGCCGGGAAATCTCCGGAACCTGTGCTAACAGGCGGCGCACCGCGCTTCCCAGCGTTACCCCGCCTGGAAGATCGTCCCCGTAAGAAGCGAGATCAACCCCGGTCAGCACGAACTCGCGGTAGCCGTTAGCGGCGAGAAGGCGCGCCTGTGCGACGATTCGCCCCAGAGGAATACTGCGGCTGGACCCGCGCGCGGCGGGAATGATGCAGAAGGTGCAGTCACGGTCACAGCCCTGCTGGACCTGGAGGAAGGCGCGGCTGCGGCCCTCGAATCCGGAAATCAGATGGGGAGCCGTCTCACGCGCGGCGGATATGTCAGACACCGCCACCGGCGCGCCTTGTTCTATGTCGGAGGCCAAAAAACGGGCGGGATCGAGCTTTTCGGTATTGCCCAGCACCCGGTTCACCTCTGGCATGGCGGCGTAGGTTCCCGGTGAAAGCTGGGCGGCGCAACCGGTAACGACGATACGCGCGGCGGGGCTTTCGCGGCGCAGGCGGCGGATGGTCTGGCGCGCCTGACGCTCGGCCTCCGCAGTTACCGCACAGGTATTGACCACTATGGTTCCATTGGGGGTTTCGCCGTTCTGATCCTTGCTTCCGGCACTGTTTTCCCCACCGCTTCCCGCTGTGGCATGGTCGCGGATGATCTCGGATTCGAAGCTGTTGAGGCGGCAGCCAAGCGTCACCACGCGCACCGCATCCGCCGCGCCCGCCGTGGTCTCAGCCGTTTCCCGGCTCTCTGTGTGTTCTGTCTCCTCTGGGCTCATGACGCCTTCCCTGCCGTCAGGAGATTTTGGTCCAGTTCACCACTGAAGCTCGAGGAAACCGGACCCGTCAATAACACATGGTCATCGGCGAGCCATTCTACCACAAGTGTACCGCCGTCAAGCACAACCTCGGCCCGGCGTCCCGACAACCCCCGGCGGTGAGCCGCCACCAGCGCCGCGCAGGCCCCGGTGCCGCAGGCGTTGGTGATACCGGCGCCGCGCTCCCAGACACGCAGGCGCAGTTTGTCCGGAGACAGCATCTCGACGATTTCCACATTAGTGCGTTCGGGAAACAGGGGATGGCGTTCCAGCTTCGGCCCCAGTTTTTCCAGCGCCACCGCTTCGGCGTCGTCAACGAAGAACACCAGATGGGGATTGCCCATACCCACCGCGCAGCCGTCGGAAAGGGGGCCCTCGGAGATGCCGGGGTGGTTGCTGTCGGTGGCCTCGGCCAGGGGGATGTCGCGCCAGTCGAACAGCGCCCGCCCCATATCCACGGAAATCTGGCCGTCGGGCGTTTTCTCGGCGTCGCGCAGCCCGCTTTCGGTGCCAATCACCACATGGTCGGCTTTTGAATCGGAAAACAGCAGCGAGGCCACACAACGCGCGGCGTTGCCACAGGCCGCCACTTCGCCGCCATCGGCGTTGAAGATGCGCATGAACACGTCGGCCAGCCCGTCATCGGCTTTCTCCATGACGATCACCTGGTCACAGCCGACCCCGGTATGACGGTCGGCGATGGCGCGCGCGGCCAACCCGTCGAGGGCCAGAGCCGTTTCCCGCGCGTCGAGGATGACGAAATCGTTGCCGAGCCCGTGCATCTTTATGAAAGGCATGCTGTTCATAAGCGCCATATAGAGCAGACTCGGGGCAAATGGAAACAATTTGATGGCGATGGCGGCAAACCCACCCGGCTTGACTTGAAACCCGGCCACGCCTACATTCCGCGCCATTCACGTTTAACAGAGTGAAAACGAACGCTCCCACGCCCCCAGAGGGCCGGAGTCCACCAGCCCGCGAGTTTCGCGCACTGGTGCTTTTTTGCTTTGACTGTAGGCAACCACAGGGACGTCCATGTTCGAGAATTTATCCAACCGGCTTGGCGCCACCTTCGACCGCCTCAAGGGGCGCGGCGCGCTGTCGCAAGAGGATATCGACGAAGGCCTGCGCGAGGTCCGCGTGGCCCTGCTCGAGGCCGACGTGGCCCTGTCCGTGGTCAAGGAATTCATTGCCCAGGTCCGGGAAGCGGCCTGTGGCGAGGAGGTGGTGAAAAGCGTCACCCCGGGCCAGATGGTGGTGAAGATCGTCCATGATCATCTGGTGGAAACCCTGGGCGGGGAAGGTGTGGCGCTCGATCTCGCCGCCGCGCCGCCGGTGGCGCTATTGCTGGCGGGCCTGCAGGGCTCGGGCAAGACCACCACCTGCGCCAAGATCGCCCTCGACCTTCAGCAAAAAGAAAAGAAAAAGGCGCTGATGGCGTCACTCGACGTCTATCGTCCCGCCGCCCAGGAACAGCTGGCGGTTCTCGGCCGCGAGGCGGGCATCGCCACCCTGCCCATTGTGGCCGATGAAAAACCGCTGGAGATTACCAAGCGCGCCCTGGAAACGGCGGCGCGGAAAGGTTTTGACCTGGTGCTGCTGGACAGCGCCGGGCGCATTCACATCGACGACGAACTGATGGACGAGCTGGCGGCGCTGGCGGCGCTGGCGAACCCGAAGGAAACATTGTTGGTGGCCGACGCCATGACCGGCCAGGACGCGGTGAAGGTGGCCCAGAGCTTCCATGACAAGATCACCCTGAGCGGGATCGTGCTCACCCGTATCGACGGCGACGCCCGTGGCGGCGCGGCCCTGTCCATGCGCGCGGTGACCGGCTGTCCCATCAAGTTGCTGGGCACCGGGGAAAAGCTGGACGCGCTGGAGGCCTTTCATCCCGACCGCATCGCCGGACGCATCCTCGGCATGGGCGACGTGGTGGGGCTGGTGGAAAAGGCCAGCGAGGTCATCGACCAGAAAGAGGCCGAGCGGCTGGCGAAAAAGATGCAGAAGGGCAGCTTCGACCTGGAGGATTTCGCCTCGCAGCTGGCCCAGATTTCCAAGATGGGCGGCATGGGCAAGCTCATGGGGCTGATGCCCGGCATCGGCAAGATCAAGAAACAGATGGCGGAAGCCGACCTCGACGAGAAACTCATCAAGCGTCAGCAGGCCATCATCTCTTCCATGACACCCAAAGAACGCCAACGTCCCGAAATTCTCAAGGCCTCGCGCAAGAAGCGGGTGGCGAGGGGGTCCGGCACCGCCGTCTCCGACGTCAACCGGCTTCTCAAACAGTTCAAGGATATGAACCGGATGATGAAACGCATGGGGAAAATGGGCGGCAAGGGCCTGCCCGCCGATCTCATGAGCCAAATGCCCGGTGGAATGCCCGGTGAACTGCCTGATGGATTAGCCGATGGGTTGCCTGGGGGGGTTCCTGATGGGCTTCCTGGGGGACTGCCCGGCAAACTCCCCAAACTGCCGTAATTTTTCGATTCGTTTTTTAAAGAATAACCAGCAAGGAAAGACACACACATCATGTCACTGAAAATCAGAATGGCCCGGGGCGGCGCCAAGAAACGCCCCTTTTACCGTATCGTCGTCACCGATTCACGCATGCCCCGCGACGGCCGCTTCATCGAGCGGGTGGGCACCCATAATCCCATGGTGGCCAAGGACCATCCCGACCGCGTGAACCTGAAGGAAGAGCGCATCAAATACTGGCTTGGTGTCGGCGCCAAGCCCAGCACCCGCGTCGCCCGTTTCCTGGCCGATGTGGGGCTCTATGAGAAGCCACCGATCCCCACCGGACAGACCAAGAAAGACAAGCCCAAGCCTAAGACCCTGGAGCGCCTCGCCGCCAAGGAAGAGGCCGATAAGGCCGCCGCCGAGGCCAAGGAAGCGGAAGCCAAGGCAGAGGCGGAAGCTCCCGCCGAAGAGGCTCCTGCTGAGGAAGCGCCTGCTGAGGAAGCTCCCGCTGAGGAAGCCAAGGCCGAGGAGGCTCCCGCGGAAGAGGCCCCGGCGGAAGAAGCCCCCGCTGAGGAAGCTCCCGCTGAGGAAGCTAAAGCCGAGGAAGCGCCTGCCGAGGAATCTAAGGAAGAGGACAAGTCCTAAGCCGCAACCGTCACGGCCGGGGAGGCCGCCATGCCGCCAGCCACAAGCACAGCGTCTGAACGGGTCTGTGTGGGCGTCGTTACCGGCGCCCACGGCGTTCGCGGCGCGTTGCGCATCAAGAGCTTCACCGCCGACCCCGCCCATGTGGCCGCCTATGGCGAGGTCACGGTGGGCGAAGGCGAGGACAGCGCGGCCCTGCGCATCACCGGCGAGGCCAAGGGCGCGGTGGTGGCGGAGATGGAAGGTGTCAGCGACCGCGACGCGGCGCAGGCGCTCAAGGGCAAGAAGCTCTATGTGCCGCGATCGGCGCTGCCGCAGCCGCAAGGGGACGAATATTACCGTGACGACCTTGTGGGACTGGAGGTGCGCTCCCTGGAGGGGGAGGTGCTGGGGACCATCAAGGCGGTACATAACTACGGCGCCGGGGACATCCTCGATATCCACAGCCCTGAGGGCAAAGACGGTGGTGAAATGATGCTGCCCTTTACCCGCGAGGCGGTGCCGGAGGTCAATATGGAGGCGGGCTATGTGGTGGCCGATCCGCCGCGATGGACGGGCGAGAAAGGCGATGAGAACGGGAGCGAAGAGCAATGAACGCGGCCGCCACATCCCGGACGAACACATGGACGGCAACCGTGCTGACCCTGTTCCCGGAGATGTTTCCGGGGCCCCTGGGACACTCGCTGGCGGGGCGGGCGCTGAAAAACGGCGACTGGGCCATGGAAACGGTGGACATTCGGGACTTTGCAAGCGATAAACACCGCACCGTGGACGACACGCCCTTCGGCGGCGGACCCGGCATGGTGATGCGGCCAGATGTGGCCGCCGCCGCGCTGGATTCGCTACCGGACTCGACAGAGGCCGAAAAACAGGGCAAAACCCCCGCCACGGGAGCCCGTCCGGCGATCTATCTTTCGCCCCGGGGCCGGCTGTTGACCCAGGAAAGGGTTGGCGAACTGGCTGCGGGCAAGGGTGTGGTCCTGTTATGTGGCCGCTATGAGGGGCTGGACGAACGCGTGCTGGAGACGCGCCGGATCGAGGAAGTCAGCCTCGGTGATTATGTGCTCTCCGGCGGCGAGCCAGCGGCGCTGGCATTGATTGACGCCTGTGTGCGGCTGCTTCCCGGCGTTGTCGGCGATGCGGCCACATTGGAGGAGGAGAGTTTCGAACGGGGATTGCTTGAATATCCCCACTATACCCGGCCCCAGACATGGGAAGACCGGGAGGTGCCCGAAATATTGCTGTCCGGGCATCACGATAATATCCGCGCCTGGCGCCGCGACATGGCCGAGAAAGCCACCCGTGAGCGCCGTCCCGATTTGTGGCAGGCCTATCAGCGGCGGCAAGGCAAGGACCGGGAGTGAGAGCGTAAAAAGAGGTGGAGACGAAAAACCGGGGACAACACAGGCAAGATGCCCCGCGCGGCAGTATTCACAAGGAACGGCGCGGCAGACGAGATGGGAAACAGTGTTATGAATGTGATTGAACAGATTGAAAACGAACAGATTGAGAAGCTGACCGCGGATAAGGCCATGCCGCAGTTCGCCGCCGGGGACACCCTGCGCGTCCACGTCAAGGTGGTGGAAGGCGCCCGCGAACGCGTCCAGGTCTTCGAGGGCGTGTGCATCGCCCGCAAGAATTCCGGGGTCAACTCCTCCTTCACCGTGCGCAAGATTTCCTATGGCGAGGGCGTGGAACGCGTGTTTCCGCTCTATTCCCCGCGCATCGAGATGATCGAGGTGGTGCGCCACGGCCATGTGCGCCGGGCCAAGCTCTATTACCTGCGCGGCCTCACCGGCAAACGCGCCCGCATCGCCGAGAAAGTAACCCACGGCGCCGCAGGTCATGGAGCAGCCAAGGCCAAGGAGGCCGTGATCGCCGATCTTGAGCCCACCAAGACCGAGGAGGTGGCCACCGCTGCCGATCTTGAGGAAACCGAGGCCGAGGCCACGGTGCTTGACGCGGTAGAGGCCAAGGGCGACGCGGAGGCGGAGGCAAAAGCCGCCGAAGCCGAGGCCAAAACCGAGGAGGCTCCTGCCCCAGAGAAAGCGGAAGAGGCGGCTGAGGAGAAGACCGAGGACGCGCCTGCCCCAGAGATGGCCGAAGAGAAGGCAGAAGACAAGAAAGACTGACGGGAGCGGCTTTTCGCCCTTCCCTGCCGCCGGGTTTCCGTAGCGGCCGTGTTTTTCCTGTTCCTTTCGTCCTCCCGAACCATATAGCGAGTTCCATGTCCGAGCCCCGCACCCTTTTCGACAAGATCTGGTCCAGCCATGTGGTGGACCGGTCTCAAGACGGCACCTGTCTTCTTTATATCGACCGCCACCTTGTCCATGAAGTGACCAGCCCCCAAGCCTTCGAGGGGCTGCGTAACGCCGGACGCACGGTACGGCGGGTGGATGCCGCCCTGGCGGTGCCCGACCATAACGTGCCCACCACCGACCGCGCGGCGGGAATCGACGACCCCGAATCCCGGCTTCAGGTGGAAACCCTGATGCAGAACTGTGAGGAGTTCGGCATCCAGTGTTTCGCCATGGATGACATGCGTCAGGGGATCGTCCATATCATCGGCCCCGAACAGGGTTTCACCCTGCCCGGCATGACCATCGTCTGCGGCGATTCCCATACTTCCACCCATGGCGCTTTCGGAGCGCTGGCCTTTGGCATCGGCACCTCGGAGGTGGAACATGTGCTGGCCACCCAGACCCTGCTCCAGGCCCCGGCCAAGAACATGCGCATCACCGTGGAGGGCGAGCTCGGCGATGGTGTCACCGCCAAGGACGTGATCCTCGCCATTATCGGCAAGATCGGCACCGCCGGCGGCACCGGCCATGTGATCGAATATGCCGGTTCCACCATCGCGGCGCTGTCCATGGAAGAACGCATGACCGTATGCAACATGTCCATCGAGGCCGGCGCGCGGGCGGGGCTGATTGCCCCCGACGACGACACCTTCGATTATCTCGCGGGCCGCCCCCTGGCGCCCAAGGGCGCCGTATGGGAACAGGCCGTGGCCCATTGGCGGACCCTGCCTTCCGATGAGGGCGCCCATTATCATTGCGAGGAAAGCCTCGACGCCGCCGAGATTGCGCCTCAGGTCTCCTGGGGCACCAGCCCCGAACAGGTGGCCCCCATCACCGGCACCGTGCCCGATCCGGCCGCGCAATCCAATCCGGCCCACCGCGCGGCCATGGAGCGGGCACTCGAGTACATGGGCCTTGAGGCGGGCGCCAAGTTGACGGATGTGGCCGTGGATCACGTGTTTATCGGTTCCTGTACCAATGGCCGCATCGAAGACCTGCGCGCCGCCGCCGCCCTGGCCAGGGGCCGCAAGGTGGCCGACAGCGTCACCGCCATGGTGGTGCCGGGTTCGGGTCTGGTGAAGGAACAGGCCGAAGAGGAAGGTCTCGACAAAGTGTTCCTGGAGGCCGGGTTCCAGTGGCGCGAGCCGGGCTGTTCCATGTGTCTGGCCATGAACGCCGACAAGCTGAAATCGGGGGAGCGCTGTGCCTCCACCTCGAACCGTAATTTCGAGGGCCGTCAGGGACGCGGCGGACGCACCCATCTGGTGAGTCCGCAGATGGCCGTGGCCGCCGCCGTGGCCGGGCGTCTGGCCGACGTGCGGGAGATGGCGTAATGGAAAAATTCACCACATTGACCGGGATCGCCGCGCCGCTGGCGGTGGAAAATGTCGACACCGACATGATCATCCCCAAGCAGTTCCTGAAAACCATCAAGCGCACGGGGCTGGGCGAGGGATTGTTCTACGAACACCGCTTCGACGAACAGGGTAAGGAAATCGAGGATTTCGTGCTCAACCGCGCCGCCTACCGCGAGGCCAAAATCCTCGTCGCGGGAGAGAATTTCGGCTGTGGCTCGTCGCGCGAGCACGCCCCCTGGGCGCTGCTGGATTTCGGAATCCGCTGTATTATCGCGCCCTCCTTCGCCGATATCTTCCATAACAACTGTTTCAAGAACGGTATCCTGCCCATCACCTTAGCCAAAGACCAGATGGACAAGCTGATGGATGACGCCGAGCGCGGAGCCAATGCCGCCATTACCGTGGACCTGGAGGCCCAGACCATTACCGGACCAGACGGCGGCAGCATTTCTTTCGAGGTTGATCCTTTCAACAAGCAATGCCTGTTGGAAGGCCATGACGACATTGCGCTGACCCTGAAGCGCAAACACAAGATCGACGCCTTCGAGGCGGACCAGAAACACTCCCAGCCCTGGCAGTGGATGCGCTAGATTTTACTGCCAACGGAAGGTCATAACCTTCCTGTTTCACGACACCACCCTCGTTCTAAGCCAGACCTAAGGATCGTCTCAGCACACGACAAGCTGAAGGTGCTCTCCAGCGGCTTTATCTTGCCTTGCGCGCAATGGAAGCTTTTCTTGGCATAGTTCATTTCAGATCGTAGATTCTACGCTCTATGCAGGAATGAATTTACTAAAGGAGAAATTTCAATGGCCGGGACAGTGTGCATTCCAATCGACGCCAACCTGTATGCGGAGTTCATTTTACGAAAGAACGAGAGCGTGGATGTCGCGTCATGGGTGGAAGAGATTGTCCGCAATTACCTCGACCAGACTGAACTAGAGAGTGAAATCTGGTCCAAGGATCATATCGAAAAGGTCCATGCAAAAATGGACGAAGACTCCGAAAAAACCTATGGCGACCCAGAGGGATTCTATCAATGGGGCGATCTCTTTCTTTGGAACGGAACTCAGATCCGCATGAAATATAAGGGAAAAAATTACTACGCATCTGTTCAGGACGAAGAGATCATTCTTGAGGGATTTGAAGGAGAAGCCTTTTCACCTTCTCAGCTGGCCTCGAAGGTCGGCGGCGGCACTAGCAGAAACGCATGGCGGGACCTTTGGATCAGAGAGCGAGGTTCAAAGGAATGGGTACTTGCCTATGACTTGCGCCGGACAGCCAAGCTGCGACAGCCAATCACGTTGGAGGATTTCTGATGCTTCCTTACACCCAACATGGCATGGAGAGGTCCAAGCAGCGTGGGATTCCGCCGCTGGTGATCGACTGGTTAATTGAATACGGGCGTGTCATCCGCCATAAAGGCGCGGATGTGTACTCCTTCGACCACGGCAGCCGGAGAAGGCTTCGAGGCGACATTGGAAGTCTCGCATATAAGCGACTGTCGGATTTTTTTAACGCCTACGTTGTCTTGTCGGACGACGGCAGGGTCGTCACCACCGGCTGGCGATTAAAGCGCCTCAAGACTTGATGATTCCGGACATGGCCCAAGACCCCCGAGCCAAGAGTTCTGACAAAGCTAGCGGAGGCAATAACACCACGAATCCTCCTTGCCCCGTCTGCGGGGGAAATTCTGCGCGCATCATCTATGGTGAGGTAAGGACAGCCAGTGAGTGGGAGTGGGAGAATGACCCGTTTTGGAAACGTATTCAGGCAGGAGAAGTCGTCCTGGGCGGGTGTGTCATACGGCCTTGGGACTGGGAATGCCATAGCTGCGGGCACCGCTGGCCCGACCAGTGATGAGATTTCCATATATCTAGGCAGCAAAATTTAAGTGTTTCCGGCGCGACCCCTGTTGATATTGCCATCTTGGTGAAATAGTCGTAGGGGAAGTGCCCACTATTTCATCCGCAAGGCCCTCATGCTGAGCCAGTTGATGCTTGAGGACCAGTTGCTGCGCTATGAAACTTTCTCGGGATATTTCAATGAGCGACACCAAGACCATACTCATGCTCGACGGCGACGGCATCGGCCCCGAAGTGATGCGTGAGACACGCCGCGTCATCAACTGGTTCTCCCGCCACGGCGGCACCGCCTACGAACTCAGCGACGGTCTGGTGGGCGGCGCCTCCTATGACGCCCATGGCGAGCCGTTAACGGATGAAACCCTGAAGCTGGCGGGCCAGGCCGACGCGGTGCTGTTGGGCGCGGTGGGCGGCCCGCAATGGGAAGACCTGCCCTTCGACAAGAAACCGGAACGCGGCCTGTTGGGCCTGCGCAAGGAACTGGGCCTGTTTGCTAATCTGCGTCCGGCGGTGGTGTTCGAGGCGCTGGCCGAGGCCTCTACCTTAAAGATCGAGGTGGTGGCCGGGCTCGACATGATGATCGTGCGCGAACTGACCGGCGGCATCTATTTCGGCGAGCCGCGCGGGGTGGAAGAGCTCCCCGATGGCTCGCGCAAGGGCGTCAACAGCCTCACCTATACTAGCGGCGAAGTGGAGCGCATCGCCCGCGTCGCCTTCGATCTGGCCATGAAGCGGGACAAGAGGTTGTGTTCGGTGGACAAGGCCAATGTGCTGGAATGCACGCTCATGTGGCGCGAAACGGTGGAACAGGTGCACGCCGAGTATCCCGACGTGGAGCTGTCGCACATGTATGTGGACAACGCCGCCATGCAGCTGGTGCGCAATCCCAAACAGTTCGATGTGATGGTCACCACCAATATGTTCGGCGATATTCTCTCTGACTGCGCCGCCATGCTCACCGGATCGCTAGGCATGCTGCCTTCGGCCTCGCTGGGGAAGAAGAGCGCGCAAGGACGCATCCCCGGCATGTACGAGCCGGTCCATGGCAGCGCCCCCGACATTGCCGGGCAGGATCTGGCCAACCCGCTGGCCACCATTCTGAGCTTCGCCATGATGCTGCGCTATTCCTTCGATGACGGCGCCAATGCCGACACCCTGGAAGCAGCGGTGAAGAAAGTGCTGGCGGGCGGCAACCGCACCGCCGACATCATGGAGAAAGGTGCCACACAGGTCTCCACCGCCGAAATGGGCGACGCCATCCTTTCCGAGCTGGAAAAGTCTGGCTCGTGAAATAGGGGCGCCTAAAGCGAGGCGGGCTTGAAAAGCCGGGGTTGCGGGCGTAAGTCATAGGCCGCGAACACAAAAAAACAAGAGGACAGAATGGGCTTTAAGGTCGCCATAGTGGGCGCCACCGGAAACGTGGGCCGCGAAATGCTGCAGACCCTTGCCGAGCGGGAGTTCCCCGCCGACGAGGTGGTGGCGCTTGCCTCCGACCGTTCGGCCGGGCGCGAGGTCTCCTTCGGCGAGGACAAGGTGCTCAAGGTGGAAGCCCTGGACGACTATGATTTTGCCGGCACCCATATCGTACTGTCCTCGCCCGGAGCCAAGACGGCTGCCGCCTTCGCGCCAAAGGCCACCGAGGCCGGGGCGGTGGTCATCGACAACAGCTCGCACTTTCGCATGGACAAGGACGTGCCGCTGGTGGTGCCCGAGGTCAACGGCGAGGCCATCGCCGGTTATACGGCGCGCAATATCATCGCCAATCCCAACTGTTCCACCATCCAGATGGTGATGGCGCTGAAACCCCTGCATGACCTGGCGCCCATCAAGCGGGTGGTGGTGGCCACCTATCAGTCGGTGTCGGGCGCCGGACGCGAGGCCATGGACGAGCTGTTTAACCAGACCCGCGCCGTCTATGTGAACGACCCCATTGAAAAGGCCAAATTCACCAAACAGATCGCCTTTAACGTGATCCCCCATATCGACGTCTTCATGGAGGACGGCGCCACCAAGGAAGAGTGGAAAATGGTGGTGGAGACCAAGAAAATCATGGACCCCGGTATCGAGGTTTCGGCCACCTGTGTGCGGGTGCCGGTCTTTATCGGCCATGGCGAGGCGGTGCATGTGGAATTCGAGAAGGCGCTGGCCGAGGACGATGCGCGCGAGGCCCTGAGGGAGGCGCCTGGACTGGCGGTGGTGGACCACCGCGCCGATGAGGGCTATGTGACGCCGCAGGAATGCGCCGGTGAAGACCTGGTCTATGTGAGCCGCATCCGCAATGCCAGCGTCGAACACGGGTTGGCCATGTGGGTGGTGGCCGATAATCTGCGCAAGGGCGCGGCCTTGAACGCCGTGCAGATCGCCGAAGTTCTGGCGGCCAAGCATCTATAGGGCACAAGAGCCAAGACCTAAGGAGCGAGAGGAACTTATGAGCGACCTGACCGCCAATTTCACCGCCGAAGCCTCGGAAAAATGCTTCAAGAGCCGCTATTTCGAGGATTACCACGTGGGCGACGAGATCGTGCATGCGCTGCCGCGCACCATCACCGAGGGCGACGCCGCCGTTTATATGGCGGTGACGGGATCGCGCTTCGCCCTCCACTGCTCCGGCGAATACGCCCGTGCCATGGGCTATGGCGGCGCGCCCATCGACGACATCCTGGCCTTTCACATGGTGTTCGGGCGCACGGTGCCCGATATCTCTTTGAACGCCGTGGCCAATCTCGGCTATGCCGGAGTCACCTTCGGGGTTCCGGTCTATGCCGGGGATACGGTGAACGCCAAATCCACCGTGATCGGGGTCAAGGAGAACTCCAACGGCCGCACCGGCACCGTCTATGTGCATTCCACGGGATGGAACCAGAAGGGCGAGGTGGTGCTGGACTATACCCGCTGGGTCATGATGCGCAAAAAAGACGAATCCTCGCCTGCCCCCGAAGCGGTGGTGCCCGGCGACCTGCCCGATCACGTGGCGGTGGCGGATTTGCACATCCCCGAGGGGCTCGACGTGAGCAAATGGGACGCAGAAGTGACGGGGTCGGACGCCTTTTTCGATGATTACCAAGTGGGCGAGAAAATCCACCATCTCGACGGCCAGACCATCGAGGAAGCCGAGCACCAGATGGCGACCCGGCTTTACCAGAATAACGCCCGCGTCCACCTCAACCAGCATGTGGAGAAACAGGGGCGTTTCGGCCAGCGCATCGTCTATGGCGGCTATATCATCAGCCTGGCGCGCGCCATTTCCTGTAACGGGCTGGCCAACGCCTTCCGCGTGGCGGCCATCAATTCGGGACGCCATGCCGCGCCCAGCTTCGCCGGCAACACCATCTACGCCTGGTCGGAGGTTCTGGGCAAGATGGACATCCCCGGACGCAAGGATGTGGCCGCGTTGCGATTGCGCACCCTGGCCTCGAAAGACGAGTCGCAAGCCCAGTATCCCGACAAAGCGAGCCGGGAATTTCCCGAGAATATCGTTCTTGATCTCGACTATACGGTGTTGATTCCACGCCGTTAGCGCGAATCAGGGTCGCCAAGAGCCGCTCTGGACAACCATTTCAGCCGTTAAGACAGATTTAAGAAATGTCTGGATAAAGTAGAGGCGTCAGGTGCGCGGCTTGGAAGGGAAGGTCTGCGCTATGTATCCGGGAGACCCGGATACTCCTGACGCCTCTGTAGAGCCCGTGAAGGCCCCGTGGCGAATGAAAGAAACGGGCAACCCGACCACCCATTCAAACCTTGATGCGGTTTGTGCGCCCCAGATGTACACGCCCCGCGGTCTAAATGGGCGACCATCCCAATACCGAATCCGAAAACCCGGCATCTGGATATCTGCCCGTATAAGGAAGACCTTTCCCCCGCTTCTGGTGTCATCCACCTGAAAGCCGGGGGGACCTCCCCCCCTGGCGACCGAATTCCCCCATGCATCACACATAGGGGAAAACAATCGTCATGACGATCGGGCCTGCGGTTTCCCGGCAAACCCAATTCCGGAACATTTCCCTGTTTCAACTGTAGACCGCTTTACCGGGCAGCAGCCAAAACTTGGAAAACATGCCGGAACTTTCATGCGCCGCGTAGAGTATAAGTCGAAATCCGAGTCCCAAATCAATAATAATATGAAGTAATCATCAAATTTCTTGTGAGTAAAAAGTATAGAAGCACACATTTTATCAACAAGTTATCCACAGGTTTATTCTTGTGCACTGATAATACACAATAAAACACGATGAAATAATGCCTGTTTGCAGGCCTCCATGGTTATTGTACTGCGGCGGATATCCACCGCCCGGTCACCACGGGGCCATCACCCAGTCATCACCGGACCACCGCCCAGCCATTGCGGGGCGGATTGCGGCCCTTGCCGCGATTAACCCCATGAATTATGCGGGAAAATGAGCCATCCGGGTTGATGGGCCCGAGTCCACAATCCAGAGCGGTTCAGGATTGACTGCGCCCCGGCGCGTGCCTCACAATCAGCGCCCGTGATTGGCGCCGGGCCCTTTCCGGGCCTCAATTAGTGGTTGCCGTCCGGCAATTCCCGCCCACAGAACCCACAGAGAACCCACAGAGAA
>CAYZWF010000004.1:0-15824 GCA_964482135.1 uncultured Rhodospirillaceae bacterium | reverse complement strand
AGAACCCACAGAGAACCCACAGAGAAACCCCGTAGAGAAACTACAGAGAAATCACAGAGAAACCATGGCCACCAGCAACCGCCCCCTGTCCCCGCATCTGCAGGTCTATCGGCCGCAGATCACGTCGGTGCTTTCCATCCTGCACCGCATTACCGGTGTGGCGCTGGCCATGGGCGCGCCGTTACTGGTGTGGTGGCTGGCCGCCGCCGCGATGGGGCCCGAGATCTTCGCGACCACGCGCGCCTTCTGGGGGTCATGGCTGGGACAAGTGCTGTTGTTGGGCTGGACCTTCGCCCTGTTCTATCACCTGTGCAACGGTATCCGGCACCTGGCCTGGGACCTGGGATACGGTTTCGAGCTGGGCACTGCCGCCCTTAGCGGCTGGCTGGTGGTGGCGGGAGCGGCGGGCTTGACGCTGGCGACCTGGCTTTTCGCCTATTCGGTGAGCGGAGTCCTGCCATGAACGACGCCGGGACCAACAACCGACAGGGCGGGGCAGCGCAGAGCGGCGTTTCCCACTGGTGGGGACAGCGCCTTACCGCCATTCTTCTGGTGCCTCTGGCGCTGTGGTTCACGGCCTCTTTCGTCACCCTTTCGGGGGCCGGGCTGGTCCTGGTGCGGCAGTGGATCGCCTCGCCGGTGACATCCCTGTTTCTGGCCATTTTCATGGCCGCCCTGTTCCGCCACATTCAACTCGGACTCGAGGTGGTGGTTGACGACTATGTTCACAGTCCCGCACGCAACCGGGCCGCAACGGTCTCTATCCGGATCGGCTGTATCCTTTGCACCGTGGCGGCGTGGCTGTCGATCCTGGTCATCTATCTCGACGGCCGGGGATAGCGGGTATGTCCTACGAAATTATCGATCACAACTATGACGTGGTTATTGTCGGCGCCGGCGGGGCGGGCCTGCGCGCTACTTTTGGCATGGCCGCCGCCGGGCTGAAAACCGCCTGCGTCACCAAGGTCTTCCCCACCCGCAGCCATACCGTAGCCGCCCAGGGCGGGATCAGCGCCGCTCTGGGTAATATGGGCGAGGACGACTGGCGCTGGCATATGTACGACACGGTCAAGGGCTCCGACTGGCTCGGCGACCAGGACGCCATCGCCTATATGTGCCGCGAGGCGCCGCAGGCGATAATCGAACTCGAGCATCTGGGGGTGCCCTTTTCGCGCACCCCCGAGGGCAAAATTTACCAACGTCCCTTCGGCGGCATGACCACCCATTTCGGCGAAGGCACGGCACAGCGCACCTGCGCCGCCGCCGACCGCACCGGCCACGCCATTCTCCACACCCTGTATCAGCAATCGCTGCGCCACGAGGCCGAATTCTTCGTCGAGTTCTTCGCCTTCGACCTGATCATGGACGACAGCGGAGCCTGTCGCGGAGTCATGACCTGGAACCTCGATGACGGCACCATCCACCGTTTCACCGCCAAAATGGTGGTGCTGGCCACCGGCGGATACGGCCGCACCTATTTTTCATGCACCTCGGCCCATACCTGTACCGGCGACGGCGGCGGCATGGTGTTGCGCGCCGGGCTGCCGTTGCAGGACATGGAATTCACCCAGTTTCATCCCACCGGAATCTATGGCGTCGGCGTACTTATCACCGAGGGCGCGCGCGGCGAGGGCGGATTCCTCACCAATGCGCAGGGCGAGCGCTTCATGGAACGCTATGCGCCCCATGCCAAGGATCTGGCTTCACGCGATGTGGTCAGCCGTTCCATGACCATGGAGCTTCAGGAAGGACGCGGCTGTGGCCCCAAGAAGGACCATGTTCACCTCAATCTCAGCCATATCGACCCGGCGGTGCTGCATGAACGCCTGCCGGGAATTTCCGAATCGGCGAAAATCTTCGCCGATGTGGACTTGACCCGCGAACCCATCCCCGTCCAGCCCACGGTGCATTACAACATGGGCGGCATTCCCACCAATATTCACGGCGAGGTCATCGCCCCCACCGAGACCGACCCCGGCGCCGTGGCGCCCGGCCTCATGTCCATTGGCGAGGCGGCCTGTGTCTCGGTGCACGGCGCCAACCGGCTGGGTTCCAATTCGCTGCTTGATCTCGTGGTGTTCGGACGCGCCGCGGCCCTGCGTTGCGCCGAGATTATCGATCCCGGAGCCGCCCCGAAACCCCTGCCCAAGGATTCCGGGGAGACGGCGCTGGCCCGCCTCGACAAGGCCCGCAACGCCAGCGGCGGCACCTCCACGGCGGAGCTGAGGCTCGAGTTGCAACACTGTATGCAGACCTTCGCCCCGGTCTTCCGCAGCGGTTCGCTGATGACCGATGGCCTGGCCAAGCTCGAACATATCTGGCGACAGCGCGGCGATCTCGCCATTCACGACCGCTCGCTGGTGTGGAACAGCGACCTGGTGGAGGCCCTGGAATTCGACAATCTTCTGGAACAGGCGCAGGTGAGTCTGACCTGTGCCTTCAACCGCACCGAAAGCCGCGGCGCCCACGCCCGCGAGGATTACCCCGAGCGCGACGATGATAACTGGATGAAACATTCGCTCGCCTGGCTCGACGCCAAGGGCAAAGTCAGCACCGGTTTCCGCCCGGTCTGTCTCGACCCCAAAGCGGAAGGCGTGGAGAGTATTCCGCCCAAGGCCAGAGTCTATTAGGATCGCGAGACGGGCATGACCATATACGGGCAAGCTGGCCACAGGGCCGCAACGGGGGAAACCGCCACATGGTAGAATTCATGCTGCCGCCCAATTCCAGGGTAAAGCCGGGCAAGACCTATCCCGCGTCACGCACGGCCACCAACACCAAGACCTTCCACATCTATCGCTGGGAACCCAACAGCGGCGACAACCCGCGCCTCGACAGCTATGAAATCAACCTCGACGATTGCGGCCCCATGGTTCTCGATGCCCTGATCACCATCAAGGACAAGGCAGACAGCACGCTCACCTTTCGCCGCTCCTGCCGCGAGGGCATCTGCGGTTCCTGCGCCATGAATATCGACGGCACCAATACCCTGGCCTGTTTGAAGCCCATTTCCGAGGTCAAGGGCGAGGTCAAGGTCCATCCCCTGCCCCATATGCCGGTGGTCAAGGACCTGGTGCCCGACTTAAGCGGAGTCTATGAGCAATACGCCTCGATCCAGCCTTGGCTGCAGGCCAGCGACACCCCGGCGGCGGACAGCGAACGGCTGCAATCGCCAGAGCAGCGGGCGCAGTTGGACGGATTGTATGAATGTGTGTTGTGCGCGTCGTGCTCCACCGCCTGTCCCAGTTATTGGTGGAACAGCGACAGGTTCTTGGGCCCCGCCATCCTGTTGCAGGCGTATCGCTGGATCGCCGACAGCCGCGACCAGGCCCGTGAAAAGCGGCTCGACCAGCTCGACGACGTTTTCAAGCTCTATCGCTGTCACACCATCATGAATTGCACCAAGACCTGTCCCAAGAATCTCAACCCCGCCCGCGCCATCGCCGAGATCAAGAAACTGCTTCTCGAACGCGCCTGATGGCGGGGGAAAAAAATTACCGAACACCCCTGAAAGCCCGATGAAGAAGGACCTTCTTTATACTCTCGCCGCGGTTTATGAATCCGGTGCGCTGGACCCCGATCCTGTGCAACAGCGGGTGGCGGAACGGCTTCAGCACCTTTACGAGCATCTCAAGGAATACCGCCCGGCCTTCAACAAAAGGTTCTGGCAGCGCCGTCCGGGGCGGCGCATCGTGGTGCCCAGGGGCATCTATATCTGGGGCGGCGTGGGACGGGGCAAGTCCATGCTGATGGACATGTTCTTCGCCCTGGCCCCGGTGCGGGCCAAGGAACGGGTCCATTTCAATGCCTTCATGCAGGACATCCACGCCCGCTTCCACGCCAAAAAATCCGCCCGCGACCCCATCCCCGCCATCGCCCGGGAGATCGCGAAAAAAACATGGCTGCTGTGTTTCGATGAATTCCAGGTCACCAATATCGCCGACGCCATGATTCTGGACCGCTTCTTCACCGCCCTTTTCGACCTCGGCGTGGTGGTGGTGGCCACCTCCAACCGCCCCCCCGACGACCTTTACAAGGACGGCCTTCAGCGCGAGCGCTTCCTTCCCTTTATCGATCATCTCAAAGAGCATCTGGACGTGGTGACGCTGGACAGCGACACCGATTACCGCCTGTTGGGCCAGGAAGACGCCGATACGGTCTATCACACGCCGCTGGACAAAGCCGCAAGCAAGGCCCTGGACAGTGACTTTGACGCGCTGACGAAAGGCGCCAAGGCGCGCGTCACCACCCTGAAGGTAAAGGGACGCGAGATGAAGGTGCCGGCGGCGTGCGGCGTGGCCCGCCTGTCATTCGCGGATTTATGCGAACAGCCTCTGGGCGCCGCCGATTACCTGGCCCTGGCGGAGACCTTTCACACCCTGGTCCTTTCCGATATTCCGCACATGAATCCCGACATGCGTAATCAGGCGCACCGTTTCACCGTTCTTGTGGATTCCCTGTATGAACATACGGTCAATCTGGTGTGCTCGGCCGAGACGCCGCCGCAGGACCTCTATGAAAAAGGCGATGGCAGTTTTGAATTCGCCCGCACCGTTTCGCGCCTGATGGAGATGCAGTCACGGACCTATCGCGAAACGCCGCACCTGACGCTGGCCACAGAGACGGGAAAGAAGACGGGAGAGGAGACGGGCTAGGACCCGGAAAGAAGCACCTGGTTGCGTCCTGCCTCCTTGGCCTCGTAGAGAGCCTTATCGGCCCGTTCCACAAGATCGTTGGCGCTGTCATCTTCGCAGAAGGTGGCGATGCCGCAGCTGAAGGTGACGGAGAAGGCGGCTTCCCCGGCGGCAAGGGCAATCCCGGCGAAATCCTCGCGAATCCCCTCAAGAACCCCCTTCGCCGCCTCGCCGTCGGTATCGGGGAGAATGACGGCGAATTCCTCGTCGCCGTAACGCCCACAGGTATCGGACCTGCGCAACCGCTGTTCAAGCATCTGTGACAGGGACAGGATCACATGATCCCCCATTTGGTGGCCGTATGTGTCGTTGACCGACTTGAAGTGATCGAGGTCCACCATGGCGAAGGAAAGAGATGTCTTTTGCCGCTGTGAACGGAAGACCTCGGTTTCAAGCTGTTCCTTGATGCGGGTGTGATTGTAGAGTCCGGTCAGGCTGTCCCGCACCATGAAACCACGCATGACCCTGGCGCGGGCGATGCGGCTCGACACCGCGGACACCAGATGTGTCCCGTCCACGGGCTTGGTGAGAAAATCATCGCCGCCCAGGCCCATGGCCTTTTGCCGCTTTTCCGGCCGCGATTCGCTGGAAAGAAAAACGATGGGAACGCCCGCCAGCGACTCCCGCTGGCGCAATACCTGGGCCAGTTCATAGCCGGTACAACCGGGCATATAGAGATCCATGAGAACCAGCTTGGGCTCCATGTCATGAAGCGATTCCATAATAAGCAGGGGGTCATGAATGGCGCGCGCGGTCATCCCGGCCTGTTCGAGAATCAGGGCGTAATGACGGGCGAGATGTTCCTCGTCATCCACCACAAGCACCCGGAACGGCTCATGTTCTTCCGGGGATGCGGTCAGTTCCTCGAGCTTGCGGACGAAACTCCCAAAATTCAAAGGCGCAAGAAAATAGGCGCTGGCGCCGCCCCGCACCGCCAGCAACCGGTTCTCCATGGTGCCGTCCCCGGCAACCGCCATCAGGGGAATGTGCCTTTGCCTCAGCGCGTCGGGGAAAGGGACGGAATCCTTGCCCACCACGGCGGTCAGGTCCACCACCAGCGCCGCCGGACAAGTTTTCAAGGCCGATTCGTAAGCCTCGGCAAGAGAGGGGAAGACTTCCACGTCATAACCAAAATGCCGGCTCTGCTCGATAATATTTTCACGATCTCCGGAGTCCTCCGTCACCAGATAGAGAAGCCGGCCCCCCCGGCACCTCCTCAACCGGGGAAGCGTCTGGCACAGTTGTTTCTTCGTCAAGATCGAGAGAACCGCCGGCCAGCGCCGAAAGATGACCTTCGATTTCACTCCGGATTTCAGGGCTGGGCGCCACATCTTCCTCGATCAGAGGGGTGAGGGCATTTTCCGCCGCCCGTGCTTTTTCGCTTATTTCCGTGAAGCCGAAGGTGGCGCCGGAACCGGCCAGGCTATGCACCATCAGACGCAGCGAAGACATGTCTTCGAGGGCCCAGTCCACCTGGTCCGTGGCGGCTGAGTCGCTATCGTTCATGCAATTCCAGCATTCCTCGATGTCGTGGATCTTTCCCGGAAAAACCTCCACATACTGGCGGCGCAAAACCGCCATCTGTTCCTCCATAGAAGCCTGATCAGCCATTCCGTCCTTCCCAGATTTCAGTAATCTGCGCCGCAAGGCTCATGGGATCGAAGGGCTTGGCGATCACATCCAGCGCACCCAGCGCCTTTAAGTTGGCCACTTCCTCGGCCTGCACCTTGGCGGTTACGAAAACCGCCGGCGTTTTCTCCAGACCGGAAATCGTACGCAGCGCCGACAGAGTGCACGGCCCGTCCATTTCCGGCATCATCACGTCGAGGAGAAGTAGATCCGGAGCAAATCCGGGCGCCTTTTCCAGGGCCTCGGCCCCGGACGAACATACCTCCACGGTAAATCCGCCCACGGCCTCCAGGGCAAGTCTGGCCACGGCCTGGATATCGGGTTCGTCCTCTACGTAGAGAATGCGCGTCAGTGATTCGTTCATTCCGGAATTCCTTCGTCGTGGACGCCGGCAGAAAACGCCGCCGATTTTTTATCCCCTCTCCACAGGGGCAACTCGAAATAAAAGGTGGTTCCCTTGCCTTCCTTGGTCTTGAAACCGATGGTTCCGTCCAGCCTGTCCAGGATCGCCTTGCAGATGCTTAAGCCCAGCCCGGTGCCTCCCTTGGCTCGCGTGTCGGAACCGTCGGCCTGGGCAAATTTCTGGAACATTCTTTGTTTGAATTCCTCTGGAATACCCGGCCCGCTGTCGGAGACGCTGATCCGCACCCCGTCATCGGTACTGACGGCGGAGAGAATCACCTCGCCACCCTTGGGCGAGAACTTGGCGGCATTGGAAATGAGATTTGCAAACACCTGGGCCAGGCGATCGGGATCGGCCGCCATTTCAGTCTCCCAGGCTTGAGTGTCGATGGCGTCTTCGGACACAAGGCGCACATGGTATTGTTCCGCATAGGACAGGTTGGATTCGATGGCGCCCCTGACGGCGGTGGCAACTTTTACCGGCGCGATATTGAAGTCCATTTCGCCGTATTCGATTTTTTCGATGTCGAGAATATCGTTGATAAGCATTATCAGGCGATCGGCGTTGTTGTGGGCGATATCGAGGAGCGAAGACACCTCGCCGGGAATGTCGCCCGCGGCCCCGCCCCGGATCAGCCCCAAAGATCCCATGATGGAGGTCAACGGCGTACGCAGTTCGTGGCTGACGGTGGAGATGAACTCGTTCTTCATGCGATCCACCTTCTTGCGCTCGGTGATGTCGCGCACGATTCCGGTAAACATACGCCTGCCGCCCACGAACATTTCGCTGACGGCCAGGTCCATGGGAAAGGTGCCGCCGTCGGAACGCCGCCCTTCCATTTCGCGGGTGGAGCCGATGATCTTGGCCTCGCCGGTGCGCCTGTAGTTAGCGAGATAATCGTCATGTTCGCCGTGATAGGGGTCGGGCATGAGCATCCTGACGTTGTGGCCCGTTACCTCCTCCGAAAGATAGCCGAAGATTTGTTCCGCCGCCGGGTTAAAGCTTTCGATGGCGCCCTTATCGTCGATGGTGATGATGCCATCCACCACATTATCCACCACCGCCCGGATACGGCCCTCGCTGTCGCGAAGTTTCGCTTCGGCGCGCGCCCTGTCGGTGATCTCGCGCACCAATCCGCGCAACAGCCACAGCAACAGGATCAGAGTAATCAGCAGCACCGGCAGGAACAGCATTCCCTGGCGCACCGAGTTGCGCCCGTCGGTAATGGAGGCGGTCATGGTCTCGCTTATGCGCGCCTCGTTCCACAGACGCTCGAGGGTGGCAATGGCCGCCAACGCGGGGCCGTCGTCCACCGCCACCAGCGGGTCGGTCTGGTTTGGCGTGCGGCCAAGAGCCACGGATTCCCTGGCCACCGCCAGTTTAGAACGGTACTGGCCGACCACATCTTCCAGGGCTTGCAGGGCCAGGGATTCTTCTTCGCCCAAATCAATGTCCTGGTCCTGGTCCTGGTCCTGGTCGCGGAGTGGGTTGGTGAAAATCTCCCGGTAGTCGTTGAGCGCCCTATCCACGGCGGCGAGATCGGCCGCAACCTTTTTGTACCGAGGCTCGTCCTGGCGCAGGACGTAGTTCTTGAAGTCGTGGATGAACCCGCCATAGCCCATACTGCCGCGAATCCGGCTCAAGAGGAGGCCCCGTTTCTCCGCATGCTCGGTATAGAAGTGCCATTCTTCCTGGAGGCGGTTGAAATCCCCGACCGTGCGCACACCGAGCACAACGGTGCCGATCATCACCGCGCCCAGAAGAAACGACATGCCATAGGCCAGCGCCTTCAGCCAGCCGATATTCAGGCCGCCCGTAGATTCTGCATTTTCCGCCTGAATGTGGTGGAGCACCTGCGGTTGCCGCGACGAAACCATGACCATAAACAGCCCCGTCATCACACAGATATAGCTCACCACCTTGAGGCTGTGGGCGGCGTCGAACATGGTGTCGAACAGTTTTCCCGAGAACGACATGAACATGGCCTGGCCGAGAAAACCCACGATCAGGGATATTACCAGCCAATGTTCGAGAAGATCATGTTTCCAATGGCCCTTGCGCAGATAGCCCACCAGCGCCAGCAGGAAGAACAGCGCCGGCACGAATTCCTCAGGCCGGTGGAAGAACAGTTCCGGGTAATAGGCCCGGGGCAGTGGCGTGAAGGCGAAGAACAGATAGCTGATAAGCGTCAGCAGAATAACAAAACTGCAAACCAGGGCTTCGGGGATGCGCCCTGCGGGCCCCAGCCTTTCCTCGCGGCGCCAGGCCATCCAGCTCAGCCACATCATGAGGGCGAGAAAGGCGCGCGAAGCGACCCAGCTCCACGGGATCAGCGACGGCAGGCCCGAGGGCAGGTAATCCTTAACGGACACCGAAGTGACCACGGCGTGAAAGCCGTCGAGGAACCCGGTGCCGAGGAAGGCCATGCCGACAAAAAAGACCGTGGTCCGCCCCTCCACACGGTAGCGGACCAATCCGAGGATGCCCACCATCAGCGCCAGCAGGGTGGCCACGGCCTCGAGCAGGGTGTGAAAGGCGGCGCCGCTGACCCATGTGGAGTCGCGCAGCCCGGCATAGAGAAGGGTGAGAACGGCCGCCACCGCCACATAGGTGATGGCGCGCACGCGGTCCGTGGCGGGATTTTCTGTCTCAAGCTCAGAAGTCATGGCGTCTCATTGTGGTATTTACGGTCTTGAATTGGCCCTTCTCTCCCCTTGAAGGGCGGCTCCGGTGAACGCCGGTAAGCGGCTGCCCTGAAACATTCGTTAGGATATGGGGAGGGACTGAAGGAAACGTAAACAAAATCAGAGGCGGGAGGGGGGAAAAGGAATTATCAACAAAACGGATTTTGTGTGCTAAAACCCTTGTCGCCAACGGGAATTGGCTTAGATAGTTAAAGATCAGGACCACGTTAACGCGAGGTGGAACGAGGGTCTTCCCTCTCCTGTAAGAAGAATATGATGATTGAAACCGTCATCGCCCCGGGCCCCGAGGCTCTTGGGCTTGACCGCATTGATCCCACCCTGGACCTGGAGCGGGAAATCGAGCGGCTGCGACGTGACATGAACGCCGTCATTCTTGCCCATTTCTACCAGGACGAGGAAATTCAGGAACTGGCCGATTTCGTCGGCGATTCGCTGGACCTGTCGCGCCGCGCCGCCGCCACCCAGGCCGATGTCATCGTCTTTTGTGGTGTGCGCTTCATGGCCGAAACGGCGAAAATTCTCAGCCCCGAACGCATTGTTCTCATGCCCGACGCCGAGGCCGGATGCTCGCTGGAGGAATCCTGTCCGCCGGACGCCTTCCGCGCCTTCCGCGAAAAACATCCCGACCATCTGGCGCTGAGTTATATCAACTGTTCGGCGGAGGTGAAGGCGCTGTCCGACATCATCGTCACCTCGTCCAACGCCGAAGCCATTATCGATTCCCTGCCCCAGGACCAGCCCATCCTGTTCGCCCCCGACCGCCACCTGGGCGCCTATCTGGCGCGCAAGACGGGACGCGACATGCTGTTATGGCCGGGCACCTGTGTGGTTCACGAACAGTTTTCCGAGCGCGAATTGCTGCGTCTGAAATCCAAACATCCCGAGGCCGTGATCTCGGCCCATCCCGAATGCCCGGAGGCCATCCTGTGCCACTCCGACCATGTGGGCTCCACCTCCGCCATGCTGAAATTCGTTACCGCCTCGAAGGACCGCGAGTTCATCATCGCCACCGAACCCCACCTTATTCACCAGATGAAAAAAGCGGCGCCGGAAAAAACCTTCTATCCCGCGCCCGGCGCCGACGGCACCTGTTCCTGTGCCAACTGCCCGTTCATGGAACTCAATACCCTGGAGAAACTTTATCTGTGCATGGTCAATATGGCGCCGCGGGTGGAAATCACCGACGCCCTGCGCATCGCCGCCAGAAAGCCGCTGGACCGCATGATGGAGCTCTCCCCGCCGGCGGCGGCCAATACCGACACGCCGGAACCCAAGCCCGGCTTCGATCCCCGCGCCAACGTGGCGTGACCCCCGACTCCACGGACATCCAGCGCCTGATCGATGCCGCCCTCTCCGAGGATTTAGGCGGCAACGGCGGAATCAGAAGTATGGCGGGCGACATCACCAGCCGCGCGGTGATCCCCGAAGACGCCGAACTGGAAGCCGTGCTCACCACCCGCGAGGACGTGGTGGTGGCGGGGCTCGACGTGGCGCTGGACGTGTTCCGCCGCCTCGATCCCGAGGCCGTTCTGGAGCCTCAGGTGAACGACGGCGACCATGCCGCCGCGGGAACCGTTCTCGCCCGCATCAAGGGACAGGCGCAGGCATTGCTGACCGCGGAGCGTACGGCGCTCAATTTCATTCAACACCTGTCCGGCATCGCCACCCTGACCCGCGCCTATGTGGAGAAAATCGACGGCACCGGATGCGTGCTTCTCGATACCCGCAAGACCATCCCCGGACTGCGCGCCCTGGCCAAATACGCCACCCGCATGGGCGGCGCTCGCAATCATCGCACGGGGCTCCATGACGGGGTGCTGATCAAGGACAACCATGTGGCGCTGGCCGGTGGCGTGGGCGAGGCCGTGGCGCGGGCGCGTAACGCGGGGCTCTTAGACATAGAAGTGGAATGCGACACCCTGGACCAGGTGCGAGAAGCCCTGGAGGCCGGGGCCGATACATTGCTGTTGGATAATATGGACGCCGACACATTGCGCCGGGCCGTGGCCCTGCGCAATGGCGCAAACAGGGAAGTGAAACTGGAGGCTTCGGGCGGCGTCACCCTGGAGAATGTGCGCGCCATTGCCGAAACCGGCGTCGATTTTATCTCCGTGGGCCGTATCACCCAGTCGGCCCCGGCCGCCGATATGGGACTTGATTTCACGGCCCGGGGGGGGGCCAAGAACGGGACCAAGAAAAAAGACGGTTGAAGCGGCGCTTGCCCTACGGCGCCGCCTTGGCTACTTTCCACGGCGGCGGGAGCTTGGCCCGGCAGTCACGAACATTACCAGCACCTTTTTTCTTAAGGGGAGGAAACTCATATGGCGCGTAACAAAATTGCACTCATCGGCGCAGGCAACATCGGCGGCACCCTGGCCCTTCTGGCCGGGCTCAAGGATCTGGGCGACGTGGTCCTTTTCGACATCATCAAGGGCATCCCCCAGGGCAAGGCTCTCGACCTGGCGCAGACCGGCCCGGTGGAAGGATATGACGGCGCCATGAGTGGCGCCAACGGCATCGCCGCCATCAAGAATTCGGACGTGGTCATCGTCACCGCCGGCGTCGCCCGCAAGCCCGGTATGAGCCGCGACGACCTGATCGGCATCAACGCCGGGGTCATTTCCTCCGTCGCCGAAGGCATCAAGAAATATTGCCCCAAGGCCTTCGTTATCGTCATCACCAACCCCCTCGATGCCATGGTCTGGGTCATGCGCGAGAAAAGCGGCCTGCCCCATAATATGGTGGTGGGCATGGCCGGGGTTCTCGATTCCGCCCGCTTCCGTCATTTCCTGGCCGACGAGTTCAAGGTCTCGGCCGAAGACGTCACCGCCTCCGTTCTCGGCGGCCACGGCGACACCATGGTGCCGCTGGAGCGTTATTCCGCCGTCGCCGGCATCCCCCTGCCCGACCTCATCAAGATGGGCTGGACCACCAGGGCGCGGCTTGACGCCATTATCGAACGCACCCGCAACGGCGGCGCCGAAATCGTCGGCCTGCTCAAGACCGGATCCGCCTTTTACGCCCCGGCGGCCGCGGCCATCGCCATGGCCGAATCCTATATCAAGGATAAGAAGCGGGTTCTGCCCTGCGCCGCCTGGCTTTCCGGCGAATACGGCGTGCGCGGCATGTATGTGGGCGTGCCCGTGGTGATCGGCGCCAAGGGCGTGGAACGGGTGGTGAAGGTTGATCTCAACGCCCGCGAACAGGCCATGTTCAAGAAATCGGTGGCCGCCGTGCGCGAACTCCTCAAGGCGTCGAAACGCATTCTCGCCAAATCTTCCGCGCCTAAGAAGGCTAGGAAAATAGCCGGCGAAGAAAGCCGCCCGCAAGGCACCCGCCAAAAAGAAAGGCGCTAAAAAGAAGAAGTAACAGAGTCCCGTATCGGCCCCTTCATGAGTAAGCGATGACGGTTTTGTGACAGCGTCTTGACTCAGGGGGGCTAAATTGTGCATTTTGCGCCCGTCCAGGACATAAACCGGTCATAGGCGACCGGTTTTCCCAAAATCATAACAATAAGGGCGTTCGGCCGCGGCCACCATGGATCGCGGCAGCAGGAAAGGTTGTTGTCAACCCCAACAGGTGATTACACGGTTATGAATATTCACGAATACCAGGCCAAACAGCTCCTCGCCAAATTCGACGTTCCCATCCCCGTCGGCGATATCTCTTACAAGACACATGACGCCGAACGCGTGGCGAAGTGGCTCGACGAAGACGTAATGATCGTCAAGGCCCAGATTCACGCCGGCGGCCGCGGCAAGGCCGGCGGCGTCAAGGTGGTCAAATCCGTCCAGGAAGCCATCGAGGAAGCCGACAACATGTTCGGCATGAAACTGGTGACGCCGCAGACACCCCCCGAGGGCAAGGAAGTGCACCGGGTTTATATTGAGGCCGGGGTGGATATCGACAACGAGCTTTATTTCTGTCTCCTCAACGACCGCAGCACCAGCGGCATCACCATGATCGCCTCCACCGAGGGCGGCATGGACATCGAGGAAGTGGCGGAAAAAACCCCGGACAAGATTTTCAAGGTCCATATCGAGCCCGGCGGCGACCTCCAGCACCATCACGTGCGCAAGGCGGTCTTCGATCTGGGTCTGTCCGGCAAGACCGGGAAAAAAGCGGCGCGGTTGATGCTCAACGCCTTCCGCGCCTTCGTCACCATGGATGCCGAGATGATCGAGATCAATCCGCTGGTGATCACCGGTTCCGGCGACGTGGTGGCCGTGGACTGTAAGATGACCTTCGACGACAACGCCCTGTTCCGGCAACGCGACGTGGAAGAGCTCCGCGACGACGACGAGATCGATCCCCTCGAGCTTGAGGCCGCGCGTCACGATCTCAACTATGTGAAGCTGGACGGTAATATCGGTCTTATGGTCAACGGCGCGGGACTGTCCATGTCGACCATGGACATCATCGAACATTACGGCGGCAAGGCCGCCAACTTCATGGATGTGGCCGGCGCCGCCACCCCGGAACGGGTCGCCGCCGCCTTTAAGCTGATTTACCGCGATCCCGGCGTGGATGGCATCCTTCTCAACATTTTTGGCGGCATGATGCGCTGTAATGACATTGCCGAGGGCCTGGTGGCCGCGGCCCGTGAAGTGGGGCTGAGCAAGCCGCTTGTGGTGCGGCTCGAAGGCACCAATGTGGAGAAGGGCCGTGAAATTCTCCGTGAATCGGGGCTCCCCATCGAACCCGTGGGAAACATGGGTGAAGCCGCACAAAAAATCGTCGAAGCCGTTAAGGAGGTGGCATAAATGGCCGTCCTGATTACCGCCGAAAGCAAGATTATCTGTCAGGGGCTGACCGGCTCCCAAGGCACCTTCCATTCCGAACAGGCCATCGCCTATGACACCAATCTGGTGGGTGGCGTGACCCCGGATAAGGGTGGCATCACCCATCTCGATCTGCCCGTCTTCAACACCGTGGCCGAGGCCGTGGCCAAAACCGGCGCTAATGCATCGGGCATTTTCGTACCCCCGGTCTTCGCCGCCGACGCCATCCTCGAGGCCGCCGATGCCGGGCTCGACCTGGTGGTATGCATCACCGACGGTATTCCCGTGCGCGACATGCAGCGGGTCAAGCGCGAGCTCAAGGACAGCAAAACCGTGGTCGTCGGCCCCAACTGTCCGGGCGTGCTGTCGCCGGGCTTCGGCAAGATCGGCATCATGCCGGGCTATATCTGCGAAAAGGGCAAAATCGGCGTGGTCTCGCGCTCCGGCACGCTTTCCTACGAAGCCGCCGTGCAGACCACCACCGCCGGGCTGGGCCAGTCCACCATCATCGGTATCGGTGGCGACCCCGTGAACGGCACCAATTTCGTGCAGGCGCTGGAACTGTTCCTCGACGACGACGAAACCGAGGGCATGGTCCTGATTGGCGAAATCGGCGGCACCGTGGAAGTGGAAGCCGCCGAGTTCATCAAATCCTGGAAGAAAAAGAAAAAGCCCGTCGCCGCCTTCATCGCCGGCGCCTCGGCGCCTCCGGGACGCCGCCTCGGCCATGCCGGGGCTATCGTCTCCAGCGGCGCGGAAACCGCCGACGCCAAGAAGGACGCCCTGCGCAGCGCCGGGGTCGAGGTTTCCGACACCATTATCGGTATCGGCGACGCCATGAAAAAGGCACTAGGCGTATCCTGAGACCAGGCCCATATGGAAACTAACGGCCTTAAGTAATTAAAAAGGGGGAAGAGAACAGCACCATGGCACAGGAAATTCGCATCTCGTTTGTGGGGCCGGACCGCACCGGCCTGATCGCCCATATCACCAACTATCTGTCCGATAAGGGCGTGAATATCGGTGACATCACTTTCGCCGTGCTGGGCGACCACGCGGAACTGACCCTGATTCATGCCCTGCCCAGGGGCGTGACCATGGAAGAGATCGAAAAAGACCTGCAGGCCATGCCTGAACTCGCCGACGGCGCACTTGAGGTAGGCCCCTACCATTTCAAGGAGGACCGCGGACCCTCCAGCACCATTACCCACCGCTTTACCCTGTCCGGGGACGATATTCCGGGCCTCATCGCCAAGATTTCCAAGGCCCTTGACGATCACGGCGCCAATATCGTGCGCATGAACTCCGAGACCCACCAGGGCGCCCGGGGCGAGGTCAATATCTCCCGCTTCGCGGTGTCGCTGCGCCAGGAAAGGGCCCCCGACTGTCTCGCCGCCATTGTCAGGATCGCCGGCGAGCTCAACCTCACCTTCCGCTACGAAACCGCCTAGGCTCTTTCACCTCATACATCGCTGGCACTTAAAAAATCGCCGGAGAGGCTGCAAAAGCCCCTCCGGCGATTTTTTGTGTCATTATGCTCCAATACGACCCAAATACGGTGACCCTCCCCCTGTGAGTTGGTCCACCCTTATAGTTAGTTTAGGAGGATCAA
>CAYZWF010000003.1:62139-76269 GCA_964482135.1 uncultured Rhodospirillaceae bacterium | reverse complement strand
CGCCAGCCCCAGATCGTTGTGGCAGTGCACGGAAATAACCGCCTTGTCTATGTTGGGCACGCGCTCGAACAGCATGGAGATGAGCGCGCTGAATTCCATGGGCAGGGTATAGCCCACCGTATCGGGGATGTTGATGGTGCCGGCCCCGGCATCAATGGCCGATTCGATACAGCGGCACAGGAAGTCGTGATCGGAGCGGGTGGCGTCCTCGCACGACCATTCCACGTTATCGGTAAAGCTGCGCGCGTAGGTGACGCTGTCGATGACCGCCTGATGCACGTCGTCGGGCTCCATCTTCAGCTTGTGCTTCATATGCAGCGGGCTGGTGGAGATAAAGGTGTGGATGCGCCTGTTATCGGAGGGTTTCAGGGCTTCCGCCGCGCGCTCGATATCGCCGCGGGTGGCCCGCGCCAGCCCACAGACGGTGGTGCTTTTCAATTGTTTGGCGATACTCTGCACGGCCTCGAAATCGCCCTTGGAGGCGAACGGAAACCCGGCCTCGATCACGTCCACGCCGAGTTCCTCGAGCATGGCGGCGATGCGCAGTTTTTCCTCCAGAGTCATGGAGGCGCCCGGCGATTGTTCGCCGTCGCGTAAGGTGGTGTCGAATATGACGACCCTGTTCTTATCCGGTTTTGCATTCATGGCTAAAATCCTTTGCAAATGACGAGATTTGAAAGCTGCTTGACGATTCACCCCTGAACGGCTGCGCACGCCCTAACGGCGGCAGAGCTCAGGGGCGAATAAGTCGAAGCGACTCGTCATTGCAAGGCAGGGCGGGGCAAGACTGTGGGGCAACAGCACAGGCAAAGGCGCCGCCACGGCGGGTCGCCGGGGGGGGTGCCTTTTCCTCTCGGAACAAAGGGGATCGGACTGGCCGATTTCCCATATGTGATCAACTGTTCCACGGTTTACTTCGCCCAAATTACAAGGACACGTACAAACACTGCACAATTAAGGTTAACAAGGAATGAATGCCAAGGCGCACCGTCCCTTGCAGGGGGGTATAACTACGGCTTTTTACCCGGATTCCGCAATCCTTTTATGGGGCTTTAGCGTCTCCCGGTACTTTTTTGCCGCCAGCCTGTGCATGAGGTCCGGTCGGAGTTCCGATCCCGCATCATGGAGCGCAATCTCCCATCGTTCTGACTAAGCATACTGCCACCCGGACTTGAAGGCAGCGGCGGTGTGTGAAACCATGGCAATCAAAGCGCACGAAACCATGAGGCTGGCGCGCCTATAAGCGGGAGAGACTGATGGTATCTCACCGTATTTTCTTGATCCTTGCACTGTTGCTTATGGCCCTGTGGACGGGTCCGGTTCACGCCGGTCTCGATGAAGCCGCCGCTTACTATCGTGGCGATTACGCCGTTGCCCTGGAGGGAATTCTCCCCGCGGCCAAAGAGGGCGACTTGGAGGCCCAGGCCATCCTCGGTCTCATGTACGACAGAGGCCAAGGTGTCGCCAAGGACGACGCACAGGCTGTCTTCTGGTACCGCAAAGCCGCTACGCAGGGACATGCGGGAGCTCAGAACGCTCTCGGCCTCAAATACACCAATGGCGAGGGGGTGGCCAAGGATGACGCCAAGGCCGTGATACTGTTCCGCAAAGCCGCCGAACAGGGATATGCCGTGGCCCAGTATTCCCTTGGCTACGTCTACGAACATGGCCGGGGGGTGGCCAAGGACGAGGCGCAGGCTGTGCTTTGGTACCGTAAGGGCGCGCAGCAGGAAAATGTTCAGGCCATCGTCGCACTCGGCTATATGTATGCCGTTGGCTGGGGCGTGGCCAAGGACTACGCGCGGGCCATCTTCTGGTACCGCAAGGGCGTGGATTTAGGGGACACGGCGGCCATGGTCGCCCTCGGCAGCATGTATCAAGATGGCCTGGGGGTGGCCAAGGACGAAGAGAAAGCCATTGACCTGTACGTCAGAGCCGCCAATCTGGGCGATTTCATCGCCCAAGACATCCTCGAGTTCGAATTCGGATACTGACGCCCCCTTTCGGAACCGCCTGCCCTAGTTTTTTTTCTTGTCCACCAGCTTGTTGGCCGTGATCCACGGCATCATGCCGCGCAGCTTCTCGCCCACTTCCTCGATTGGATGCTCGGCGGCACGGCGCCGCATGGCGTTGAAGCTGGGCTGGCCGGCCTTGTTTTCCAGCACCCATTCCTTGGTGAAACGGCCCGACTGGATATCGTCGAGTACCGTTTTCATGCGCGCCTTCACCTCAGCATCGACAATCACCGGCCCGCGCGTCAAATCACCGTATTCGGCGGTATTGGAGATGGAATAGCGCATATTGGCGATGCCGCCCTCATAGATCAGGTCGACGATGAGTTTGACCTCGTGCAGGCATTCGAAATAGGCCATTTCCGGCGCGTAGCCTGCTTCCACCAGGGTTTCGAAGCCCGAGCGGATCAACGAGGTCAGGCCGCCGCACAGCACCGTCTGTTCGCCGAACAGGTCGGTCTCGCATTCCTCGCGGAAGGAAGTCTCGATAATGCCCGAGCGCCCGCCGCCAATGGCCGAGGCGTAAGAAAGACCAATGTCATGGGCGTTGCCGGAAGAATCCTGCTCCACCGCCAACAGACAGGGAACGCCGCCACCACCCTCATACTGGGAGCGCACCGTATGACCCGGCCCCTTGGGCGCCACCATGAAAATATCGAGATCGTCGCGGGGATCGATGAGCTTGAAATGGATGGACAGGCCATGGGCGAAGGCCAGCGCCGCGCCATTTTTCAGGTTAGCCGCCAGTTCCTGTTCATAGAGATCGGCCTGCAATTCGTCGGGCACCAGCACCATGACCACATCGGCCCATTTGGCGGCTTCCGCCGGGCTTTTGACGGCGAAGCCGGCCTTCTTGGCCTTCTTGGCAGAGCCCGAGCCCTTGCGCAGAGCCACGGCCACTTCCTTGACGCCGCTGTCCTTCAGGTTCATGGCATGGGCATGACCCTGGCTGCCATAGCCGATAATGGCGATCTTCTTCTTCTTGATCAGGTTGACATCGGCATCGCGATCATAAAAGACGCGCATGGTTTCTTCCTTTCACATCCAATTCCATTTCGCCCGCTCGCGGTTCTGGCGGCGGCGAGTAGTTTCCATAGGGGGTGGTTATTACAGGGGCTCCGTGCCGCGCGCAATAGCCACCACGCCGGTGCGGCAGGCATCCACGAGGCCCAGAGGGGTCATGAGATCGATAAAGGCGTTGATCTTGTCGCTGGAGCCGGTCATCTCGAAGACAAAAGAACGGGTGGTGCTGTCGACAACGTTGGCGCGGAAGATATCGGCGATACGCAGGGCTTCCACACGTTTTTCACCGCCGCCCTTGACCTTCACCAGGGCCAGCTCACGTTCCACGCTGGAGCCTTCCAGGGTGAGGTCGGCGACCCGGTGCACCGGCACCAGCCGTTCAAGCTGGGCCTTGATCTGTTCGATGATCATGGCCGTTCCCGATGTGACGATGGTGATACGCGAAATGATCTCCACCGGGTCCACCTCGGACACGGTCAGGCTCTCGATATTATAGCCACGCCCCGAGAACAGGCCCACCACGCGGGCCAGAACGCCGGGCTCGTTATCCACGAGTACGGCAATGACGTGTTGATTGATGTCTTCTTCCGCTTCAGCCACTTGCTTGCGCTCCACTTAAATAAAGGTCTCGGCCCAATCTAAATATTTACGGTCTGAACAAACAGTCTAAACCAGAACCATGCCGTTTTCCCGCCCCTTCCCCTTGCCGTGGTCGGGGGCGAAAAGAATCTCGTTATGGGCCGCGCCCGAGGGAATCATGGGGAAACAGTTCTCGTCGGGATCAATGCACACATCGGCGATTACCGCCCGGTCTTCCTTGATCATCTCGCGGATCAGGTCGTCCACCTCCTCGGGCTTGGTGGCCCGCAGGCCCCGAGCACCGAAGGAATCCGCCAGTTTGACGAAGTCGGGAAGGGATTCCATATAGGATTCCGAATAGCGCCCGCCATGCATGAGTTCCTGCCATTGGCGCACCATTCCCATGTAATGATTGTTGAGGATGAACACCTTCACCGGCAGACGGTACTGCATGATGGTGGACATCTCCTGAATGTTCATCAGGATTGAGGCCTCGCCGGAGACATCCACCACAAGCGACTTGGGATGCGCGATCTGAACCCCCATGGCCGACGGCAGACCATAGCCCATGGTGCCGAGCCCGCCCGACGTCATCCAGTGATTGGGCTTGGTGAACTCGAGGAACTGCGCCGCCCACATCTGGTGCTGGCCCACCTCGGTAGTGAAATAGACATCCTTTTTACGCGTCAGCTCGCGCAGACGTTCCAGCGCGTATTGCGGCTTGATGAGCTTCTTCGATTGTTTGTAGCTGAGACAGTTACGGCCGCACCATTTGTCGATGGTCTTCCACCATGACTTCAGAGCCTTGGCGTCGGGCTTCACCTTCTGCGCCTTCCATTCCCGCGCCAAATCGCGCAGCACGGAACCCACATCGCCGACAATGGGCAAATCCACCATCACATTCTTGTTGATGGAGGAAGGATCAATGTCGATATGGATGATCTTCGACTTGGGCGCGAAATCGGCCAGCCGTCCCGTCACCCGGTCGTCGAAGCGGGCGCCCACAGCCACCATCACATCGCAATCATGCATGGCGAGATTGGCCTCATAGGTGCCGTGCATGCCCAGCATGCCGAGATACTGTTTGTCGTTGGTGGGGAAACATCCCAGCCCCATCAGGGTCACGGTACAGGGATAGCCGCTCTTGCGTACCAGCTCGGTCAGCGCCTTGGAGGAAGCGGGGCCGGAATTGACCACGCCGCCGCCGGCGTAAAAGATGGGGCGCTTGGCCTTGGCCAGCATCTCCACCGCCTGTTTGATCTTTTTCGGATCGGCCTTGGTGCGGGGCTGATAACTCTTGCGGCGCACCTTATGCTTAGCCACATACCGGCCCTTGGTGATCTGAACGTCCTTGGGAATATCCACCCCCACCGGACCGGGACGGCCGCTGCGCGCCACGAAGAAAGCCTCGTGTATGGTATTGGCGAGGACGTTCACATCCTTCACCAGATAATTATGCTTGGTACAGGGGCGGGTAATGCCAACCGTGTCGGCTTCCTGAAAGGCGTCGTTGCCGATCATATGGGTGGGCACCTGGCCGCTGAGACAGACGATGGGAATGGAGTCCATCATAGCGTCGGTCAGGCCGGTCACGGCATTGGTGGCGCCGGGACCGGACGTCACCAGAACCACGCCCACCTTGCCGGTGGAACGGGCATAGCCTTCCGCCGCATGGACCGCGCCCTGTTCATGACGGACCAGGATATGGCGAATCTTGTTCTGCTTGAACAGTTCGTCATACAAGGGCAGCACGGCGCCGCCGGGATAGCCGAAAATGACATCCACGTCCTGATCCCGCAGCGCCTTGAGAACGATTTCAGCGCCGGTTAATTGGGCACTCGCCATAGTCTATTCCTTCTTCCTGTCACCTGATTATTGCGCCGGACGGCGCCACGCTCTCGCGCGGCCTCGCCCGTTTCCCATAACATATGGCGGGAGGCCGGGCTAAGAAAGCAGAGATTGTCCCGCAGGGCGGTGAAAAACCAGACTTTATTCTCCGCCAGGGGTCAATAAGAAGCGGCGCAGAAAGGAAAATATCTCCGGCAACTGGGTTTCCTCGTACAGACCCTCGATCACCAGGCGTTCCATCTCTTCACTGTCGAGTTGGTGGCGGAGCCACGTCATCTGCCGTTTGGCGTAACGCCGGGTGGCCCGCTGGGAATTAAGAACCGCCGCCTCCAGGCCGGTTTCGCCGTGGCAGTGGGCGAGCATTTCCCGCAACCCCACCGCCTTCATGATGGGCAGCGCGGGATCGAGCCCGCGCTCCTCCAGGGCCCGCACCTCGTCTATCAAGCCCGCCTCCATCATGCGCTGAAAGCGCGCGCCACAGGCCTCATAAAGCGCCTCGCGGGGCGGCATGAGAACAATCATTGCGAGCCGCACTCCCGCCGCCGCCAGTCCTTCCTGCGGGCTCTCCTGTTTCTGCCACTCGCTTAAGCCTCGCCCCGTGGCCTCCACCACCTCCCAGGCGCGGATCAGGCGTTGGCGGTCATTCACATGCAGCCGCGCCGCCGTCTCCGGGTCGCGGGCCGCCAGTTCCTTGTGAAAGGCTTCGCCCCCCAGCTCCTTGTGACGGGCGCGGGCCGCACCGCGCACCGCCTCGGGAATGTCCGGGATGGCGGCCAGCCCCTTTATCAGGGCGCGCAGATAAAGTCCGGTGCCGCCGACGCAGACCGGCAACCGCCCCTCACCCGCCGCTTCCGCGATCTCTTCCAGCGCCATCTCCCGCCAGCGCGCCGCCGAACAGGGGGACTCGCCGTCGAGAACGCCGTACAGCCGGTGGGGAACGCGGACCGTTTCATCCGCGCCGGGGCGGCTGGTGAGAATGGCGAGATCACGGTATACCTGCATGCTGTCGGCATTGATGATGGTGCCGTCGAACTTTTCAGCCACGGCCAGGGCAAGGCTCGATTTGCCGCTTGCGGTGGGACCGGCGATGATGACGAGCGGGGACTCCATGCCCCCCGCTTACCACGGTTTACAGGAAAACTCATAGTGGCTGAGACATCACCCCCCTCCCCTCAACGCCCAGAGAGACGCCCGGCCCCGCCAGATAGACGTCCAGCCGACCCTCGTTTCTCCTCGGGCCCCTGCGTCAAGCGCCCGGGCTGGAGCCCGCAAGCTCTGGCGGACCGCGTGGCCGAGACCGCCGGGCGCTCGCACCGCTCGCACGCCGGACGGGCGCAGCTGGCGCAACTCATTGAAAAAAGCCGTGCTCTGCTGGAGCTTCCCGAGAGCCACCTGCTGGCCATCATTCCCGCCTCCGATACCGGCGCCATGGAATCCGCCCTGTGGTCGCTGCTGGGCTCCCCCCGCGGCGTTGACGTTCTGGCCTGGGAGACCTTCGGCATGGACTGGCTCGCCGATATCCGCGACCAGCTCAAACTCACCGATATACGCGCGCTGACCGCCGAATACGGACGCCTGCCCGATCTCGAACAAGTGGACTTCTCCCGCGACGTGGTGTTCCCCTGGAACGGCACGGCGTCGGGGGTCTGCGTTCCCGGCGGCGGCTGGATCGCCGAGGACCGCCAGGGGCTGACCATCTGTGACGCCACCTCCGCCGTCTTCGCCATGGACCTGCCCTGGGACCGGCTCGATGTGGCCACCTATTCCTGGCAGAAGGTGATGGGCGGCGAGGCCCAGCACGGCATCCTAATCCTCGGCCCGCGCGCGGTGCAAAGGCTGGAAAGCCACATTCCGCCTTGGCCGCTGCCGAAGATTTTCCAGCTCACGGTGGACGGCCGCTTGAACCAGGCCCTGTTTGCCGGTGACATCATCAACACCCCGTCCATGCTGGCGGTGGCCGACGCCCTGGACGGTCTCGACTGGGCATTGTCCCTGGGCGGGCTTAGTGCGCTGATCGGGCGCTGCCGTGACAATTTCGATCTCATCGCCGAATGGGTAGCGAACAGCGATTGGGCCGGTTTCGTGGCCGAGGATCCGGCCACGCGCTCGATCACATCGGTGTGCCTGAAGATCACCGCACCCTGGTTTCTCGGCTTCGATCCCTCCCAACAGGCCGCCGCGGCCGCGCGCATGGTGTCGCTGCTAGAAGAAGAAAAAGCCGGCTATGACCTGGGGGCCTATCGCAAATCGCCGCCGGGATTACGAATTTGGGCCGGAGCCACGGTGGAAAAGGAGAACATCGCGGCTCTTCTACCCTGGCTCGACTGGGCCTACGCCACGGTTAAGGAAGAAGTTTTCCGTCCAAAATAGAAACCGCCATAAAAAAACAGCGCCGGTGCAACGGCGCTGTTTTGAGTTGGGGAAGAATCATCACTTAATACTTCCGGGGCTGGAATTTCTCCGAATCGGTGGCGTTATTCCTCCTCCGCCAGGGGAACGCTGATGAAGCGCCGGTCGCCGCTGCGTTCCACGAGAAAGAGAACAATTTTCCGCTTCTTTGAAACCAGGTCCTCGATCTTCGCTTCCACCTCTTCAGGCGTGACCACGGGCACCTGATTAACCTCCACGATCAGGTCTCCCGCGCGCATACCCCGCTCCGAGGCAAAGCCCTGTTCATCGACACCGACGATCACCACGCCCAGGGCTTCATCGGAAAGCTCGAGGCGTTTCCTCAGCTCCGGCGTCAAAGCCGACAGACTCAGGCCCACCGAGGCGAGAGTCATTTTTTTGGGTCCATTGCCGCCGCCGGGCTTTCCGGGCGCCGCGTCGGCCGTTTTCTCGAATTCCTCAAGCTGGCCGATACTGACCTCGAAGGTCTCTTCCTTCTCGTCGCGCCAGACCGTCACCTTCACGGTCTTGTCGATGGGCGTCTCGGCGACGATACGCTGAAGGCGGCGCACATTGGGCACCTTCTTGCCGTCGAAGCTCAAGATCACGTCCCCGGCCACGAGCCCGGCCTTTTCCGCCGGCTCGCCTTCATTGACCTTGGCGATCAACGCACCCTCAGGCTCATCGAGGCCCAGGCTTTCGGCGATCTCCTCGGTAACGCCCTGGATTCGCACGCCCAGCCAGCCACGGCGGGTCTGGCCGAACTCACGAAGCTGGGAAACCACTGCCTTCGCCAAGGCGGAAGGAATGGCGAAGCCGATGCCCACACTGCCGCCCGAGGGAGAGAAGATGGCGGTGTTAATGCCGACCACATCACCCTCCATGTTGAACAGAGGCCCGCCCGAGTTGCCCCGGTTGATGGAGGCATCGGTCTGGATATAGTCGTCATAGGGGCCGGAATTGATATCACGGGCGCGCGCCGAGATAATACCGGCGGTCACCGAACCACCGAGACCAAACGGATTGCCTATAGCCATCACCCAGTCGCCGACGCGGGCCAGATCGGAATCGCCCCACTTGATGGCGAGGAGCTTCTTCTTTGCCTCCACCTTGAGAAGGGCGAGGTCTGTCTTGGCGTCACGGCCGACGATTTCGGCCTTGAGTTCCGTATTGTCCTGAAAGATGACCGTGATCTCTTCGGCCTCGGCGATGACGTGGTTGTTGGTGACAATATATCCTTCCGCGTCGATGATGAATCCCGATCCCAGCGACATGCCCTTGCGCGGCTGGTCGGGTTTCTGGCGCTTGCGGTATTCACGGAAAAATTCCTCGAAAGGCGAACCGGGAGGGAACTCAAAGGGCTCGAGGCCGCCGGCGCCGCCTTCGATCATCTGGGTGCTGGAAATATTGACCACCGCCGGCGAGAGTTTCTCCGCCAGATCGGCGAAGCTCTCGGGTGCACCGCGGGCCACAGCCGCCACCGACCACAACATGATACAGGCGGCCATGAAAACGGCAGAGAGGGTGGGGGCAAAAGAGGACGAGTGATTACGGCGGCGCCGGAGCGCGGGACCGGCGTCCATAATCCTGTAGGCGGGGATACCGTCTTTGGGGTTTGTGGGGCTTGGGTTCGTATTCATAGTCGTCACGTGGGTTCTCCTTGTTTGCACACTCGTTTCTGCCCCCGCAGAAGGCATCATGTGACAGGCAAATATGGTGCAAATATGGCGCGGATGGCTTTTTCCATGCCGCGTTTCGTAGCGCGCCGGCCCTATCCCCGCAACAGCCATACCAGCACCACGCCCACCACCGCCGAGACCAGCCCGGCCCGGCGCAGCGTCGCATCGGGAATATCAAGGGCCACCGCGATCACGCGCTTCATGCCCTCGGGAAAAAGTGCATAGAGGGCGCCCTCGATCACCAAAATCAGCGCCAGCGCCGTGAGAAGGTCTTTCATCTCCTCATATCCCGCTTACCTAATGTACAACCGGTCCCAATGTCATCCAGAAGAGCCGGAGGGAAGACCCATGGGGCGTTTATAATTGTGACGAGGCCCAACTTGTGAAATCCTGCCTTTGACCATGCGGGTTGCCCCTTGGAATTCCCCGTTGCGGGAACCGTTCCCCCCAAAAAGAGGAGAGGGAAAATGCTTAAATGCCTGACAACCAATATGTGTATCATCCTCGCCGGAATCGCGGCCAACAATTACGTCTATCTTCACGACATGCTCTGGAATACCCACGAAGGCTGGATTCTGCTTGGCCCCAAGAGCTACGCCGGAATCGTCATATCGGTCCTGGTCATCCTCTACGGCCTCAAGCGCATGGCATGCCCGGGGGCAGGGGCATCGGGAGAATCTTCCGGGGGCGACTCTTCCGGCGGCTAACCGGCGCGCGGCGTTTGGCGAGGCTTACGGTGCGCCTGATGTGTCCGGCGCACCGGGAGTCTTTCCGAAATAGCGGAGGAATTCGCTGCCCGGCGCCAACACCATGGTTGTGTCGTCCTTCTCCATGGAGCGGCGGAAAGCCAACAGCGAACGATAGAAATCGTAGAATTCCGGATCCTGATTCGCCGCATCGGCGTAGATACGTGTGGATTCGGCCTCGCCCTCACCGCGCAGAATTTCTCCGCCCCGGTGAGCATCGGCGAGAATCACTATCTTATCCTTATCGGCCGCGGCGCGGATGCGTTGTGCCGCCTCGGAACCTTCCGAACGGATTTTCTTAGCTGCCTGCTCGCGCTGTGATTTCATCCGCTCATAGATGGCCTGGCTGTTGGCCTCGGGCAAGTCGGCGCGGCGGATGCGCACATCGATAACTTCGATGCCGAACTGCGCGGTTTCGGCGTTCACCTGATCACGGATGTCACGCATAATCTGTTCGCGTTCCTGAGACAACAGCGAGGTCAGGGGCACCTGGCCCACCACGCTGCGCATGGCCGAATTAATCAGGGCGTCGATACGCTGGCGGATCACGGTTTCGCTACGCACTGTCTGGAAAACCTTCAACGGGTCGGTAATGCGATAGCGAGCGAAGGAATCGATCAGCATTTTCTTCTGATCGGCGGCGATGGGCTCTTCCAGGGGAAGGTTAAAGTCGAGGACGCGCTTGTCGTAATACACAACATCCCAGACAAAAGGTATCTTCCAGTGCAAACCCGGGTCTTTCACAACATTCACCGGCTTGCCGAACTGCATGACAATCACCTGCTGGATCTGGTTGACGGTGTAAAGCGCGCTGGAGCCAGCGATGGCCAGCACTCCCAGAAGAATCCCCATAATAATCATCATCCGGGCGCTCATTTGCTGCCCTCCCCGCTTCTGTTCTGGGATGGCGCCGGGCGCGTGGACCTTTTCGAGGAAGAGCCCGCAGCGCTACTCCCCTGTTTGAGGAGTTCGGAAAGCGGCAGATAAGGCAGAACGCCGCCACCGCCGCCGGCGGGAACGTCAACGATGACCTTGTTGAGATCGCCCACCACTTCCTCCATGGCCTCGAGATACATGCGCCTTCTGGTGACGTCCTTGGCCACCTTGTAGGCGTTATAGACCGAGAGAAAACGCTTGGCGTTACCGGTGGCGCGGGCAACGATTTCCTGTTTATAGGCCTCGGCCTCCTGGGTGATTTGCGCCGCCTCGCCGCGGGCCTTGGGCACCAGATTATTGCGATAGGCCATGGCTTGGTTCTGCAGGGTTTCCTGATCGGCCTTGGCCGCCTGGACATCACGGAAGGCATTAAGCACCGGCTCTGGAGGATCGACCTTTTCCAGTTTCACCTGGCTGATTTCAACGCCGGCGCCATAGTCATTGAGGACGGTCTGCATGAGCCCCTTGGTGTGTTCCTCGATTTCGCCGCGTCCCTTGGTCAGGATGGGCTCCAGCCTGTCCTGGCCGATGGTTTCGCGCATCGCGCTTTCGGCCACGCTTTTCACCGTGGCCTCGGGGTTACGGATATTAAACAGGAATTGTCCGGCATCCTTGATGCGCCAGAACACAGCGAAATTGATATCGACGATATTCTCGTCCCCGGTCAGCATCAGGGCCTCTTCGGGCACCTGGCGCGTAGGAGCGTTTTTTCCCGCCTTGAGGGGAGAACGGAAGCCCACCTCAATCTTGTTGATGCGGGTCACCGCCGGCGTAATCACGCTTTCGATGGGTCCGGGCAGATGATAGTGCAGCCCGGGCTGGGTGGTACGCACCCATTTGCCGAAACGCAACACCACGCCCTGTTCGTCGGTATCCACCTTGTAAACGCCGCTGAACAGCCATGCCGCCACGGCGATCAATAAAACAATCAGAATACTGCGCCCGCCGCCGCCGGGTATAAAACTGCGGAACCGGTCCTGGCTCTCACGCAGGATATCCTCGAGATTGGGGGGCTGCGGCCCACCCGGTCCCCGGCTTCCCCAGGGTCCGGAGCCTCCGCCACCTGGGCCTCCTCCTTGATTCTTCCACGGCATAGGGTCTGACTCTCTTTCTCTCTTTAGTTTATTCCCGGAAAGAACCGGAAAACCGCCTGAGTTCCCGCCGCCTGCGGAACCTCATGACGTCTAGGGCTTTGCATTCGTCGTGATCAGCTATATATGAAATTAACGTCCCCACTGCAATCGGGGGCGAGCATCATATTCCCTAAGCAAGCATACGGCAAACAGGCGGAGAATAAAATCCATGGCCGAGGTCACGGAAGAACAAGTTCGGGGCGCCCTGGCAGGGGTCGCCGCCCCCGGCGGAGACAAGGATTTAGTGGCCCTGGGGCTGGTTTCGGGCGTGGTTGTGCGCGACGGCAACGTAGGCTTCACCATCGAAATTACGCCTGAACAGGCCGGGGCCTTCGAGCCCGTGCGTAAAACCGCCGAAGAAACCGTGGCCGCCCTGCCCGGCGTACTCTCGGTGACGGCGGTGCTCACCGCCGAACGCGCCCAGCAACAGCAACGGCCCCAACAACCCCCCCAACAGGGACAGCGCCAGCCTCCCCCGAAGGAACTGGTGCCCCATGTGGGCGCCATCGTCGCCGTGGCCTCGGGCAAGGGCGGCGTCGGCAAATCCACGGTTTCCGTCAACCTGGCCATGGCCCTGCTCGCCAAGGGGCTGAAAGTGGGCCTGCTGGATGCCGATATCTATGGCCCCTCCATGCCGAAAATGCTGGGGGTATACGGCCGCCCCGATTCCGAGGACGGTAATATGCTGGAGCCCAAGGAGAATTACGGACTCAAATGCATGTCCATCGGCTTCCTGGTGGCCGAGGACACGCCCATGATATGGCGCGGCCCCATGGTCATGAGCGCCATCGAACAATTACTGCGCGACGTCAACTGGGGCGAACTCGACATCATGGTGGTGGACCTGCCGCCGGGAACCGGCGACGCCCAGCTCACCATGGCCCAGAGGGTGCCGCTGACCGGCGCGGTTATCGTCTCCACGCCCCAGGACATCGCGCTATTGGACGCCCGCAAGGGGCTCAACATGTTCCGCAAGGTAGAGGTGCCGGTGCTGGGCATCATCGAGAATATGAGCTATTTCGCCTGTCCCCATTGCGGCGAGCGCACCGATATCTTCAGCCATGGCGGCGCCAAGGCCACCGCCGCAGAGATGGGTGCCGACTTCCTCGGCGAGATTCCCCTCGATATGGCCATCCGCGAGGCCAGCGATGCGGGCAAGCCCATTACCGTCGCCGATCCCGACAACCCCCATTCCAAGGCCTTCCTGGCCATCGCCGACCAGGTCTGGGAAAAAGCGCAGGCCTTGAAAGGTGACTCCCAGGGCCCCAAAATCGTCGTGCAATAAGGCTTAACCGCCGAAAATTTTCTGCAGGTTCTGGAAACCGGCGGTGTAGATGTCCTGGATCGCCTTGACGGCATCGTCATTGGACGCACCCTCGGCCTCGAAGTCGCTCGACCATTCCACCTCACTGCCGTTGCCGTCCTCACGCACCCGAATGGTGGCCTTGTAGCCCTTCACCGGAAGCGGGCTTTCGAGAATCTCATAGGAATAGACTTTCTCGTTATCGTCCATCTCCGTCAGTTTCTCGACCACGGTGCCGCCCCCCACCAGATGCAGTTTACGGGTGGTGGTACGGTTGGGCTTGTCCTCTCCCACCTCGCTGCGCTCGACAACGGGATGCCAGTTGGGCAGGGCGTTAAAACCGCCGATCAGGTCCCAGACCTGTTTGGCGGAAACGGGAAGCGGCGTCGAAAGGGTTACGTTAGGCATGGGGCTATCCTCCCTTTTAGAGCAGTTTCCTTATCTTAAGCCTTAATTCGATGTTTTGTCGCAGCCTTTTGTCGC
>CAYZWF010000003.1:0-62039 GCA_964482135.1 uncultured Rhodospirillaceae bacterium | reverse complement strand
CCTTTTGTCGCGGTCGGGCTTTCTATTCCGGGCGCTCCAACAGTTCCATCAGTTCGCGCCATTCACGTTTTGAAAGGCCGCTGGAGTCCTGAGTCGGCTGCTTGCCGCCGATCAGATCCTTCACCACCCCCATGGCGGCGGCCGAGAAAAAAGCGCCGCCCGTTCGATAGTCGGTAAAGGCCTCGTGAACCAGCGGCACCCACCGCTTCAACTGGTCCAGCATAATTTCGGCATAAACGCGAATTTCATACTGGGCGTGGGGATCGGCGCGCAGGGAAAGGAAATGCATGAGGTTGTGGAGGTCGATCTTCCAGTACCACTGGGTATAGGTGTTGAGGGTTAAATTCATGCGCGCCAGTTCCCGCGCCAGCCCCTTCTTTCCCGGGTCCACGGGATTACCGTCCTCGTCCTCGTTGAGCATCTCCGCGTAATGGCTGTAACAGGTTTCAGCGTCCTCGCGTAAAAGCTCCAGAGCACGGGCGGCCTCGTCGCCTTCCAGCACCTCGCCGCGGCCCTGATGGTTGGCGCTCGACTGCATGGCCATCTGTTCGGGCGCGGGGATATAGAATTCCTTGTCGAGAATGGAATAGCGCGCCGAATACTCGTTGACGTTGGCGGTACGGTGCCGGATCCACTGGCGCGCCACGAAGATGGGCAGCTTGACGTGGAACTTGATCTCGCACATCTCGAAGGGCGTGGTGTGGCGGTGACGGATGAGATAGCGGATCAGCCCCCGGTCCTCGCTCGCCTTCTTGGTGCCTTTGCCATAGGAAACACGGGCCGCCTGCACTACCGCCCCGTCATCGCCCATATAATCGATGACACGGATAAAACCGTGATCGAGCACATCGAAGGGCTGGTAGAGGATTTCCTCCAGGGCGGAAACGGTAACGCGGTGGGTTTCGGTGCTTTGCGCGCGTGCATGCGCCACGTCTTCCTGCTGTTCCGGCGTCAGAGGCATAATCGTCTGTGCTCCTTGGGAGAGTAAGAGAGGCGGGCTCCGAGAAAACCCGGGGCCATGACTCTACCCCCTCAGCCCCCCTCTTTCCACAGCGGAAAAATCCAATCCATCGTAAAATTCCCCCTTCGGGGCACTTTCAATAGAAGCCGGATGCGCTTATATTATGGGTGTCGGGCAACCGACTATGGCGATAAACGTCATGCTTACTACCCGTTACGGACCCGGGGGCAGTACCCGGCGCCTCCACCATTTCCCGGCCACGGTTTTACGGGCCACAGGTGGGCCTTGTTATGGGGGCGATACAGGATCGACGTGCGTGGAAACGGTATGACTTTTGCTCGGCATGGTACCACCGTTATCGGGCCGATCGTCAATTGCGAACGATAATCAAATCGCACTCGCTGCCTAACAATAGGTAAGCGCGGTTCGGGGGGCACCGGGCAACAGAAGCCCCCCACTTTGCAAGGTCGCCACCATAGAGTCGCCACCATAGAGTCGCCACCACGGAATCGACCCACAGGAATGGACCCACGGGACAGGACATGACGGACGAATTGTTGCAATACGATCAGATGGTCGAAAATGCGCTTCGCTCCGTGGTCCGCGAGTCCCTGACCCAGGTCGCCGAACACGGCTTTCCCGGCAAACATCATTTCTACATCACCTTCCACACCGGCCATGGCGAGGTGGAGATTCCCGAACACCTGAAAAAACAGCATCCCCAGGAAATGACCATCGTTATCGAACACCAGTTCTGGGGGCTGGAAGTGGAAGAGGATTTCTTCGAAGTCACCCTGAGCTTCAACAAGATCCACGAACGTCTGCATATTCCTTTTGCCGCCGTCACCGGATTCGCCGATCCCTCGGTCAAGTTCGGCCTCCAGATGACCTCCTCCGATGGAGACGAACCCATCCCCATGGAGATCAAGGACAGCACCGCGCAGGAGGCGGGAACCAACGCCGGCGCCGATGATGACACCCTCCCGGCGGGCGGCGGCGAAGTGGTGACCCTGGACGCCTTCCGCAAACGGCCGGGCAAGAGCTGACCCCGTCCTCCGGCATATAATCTCTCTTTCTTCGGCCCTTTTCTCCGGACAGTTCCATGTCAGACTTCGTCTACCACGAAATGTTTCCCCTAAGCGGAGTCGAAAGGCCCTTCCGCCGCTTGACCGGGGACCATGTGAGCGTCGCCGAATTCGAAGGCCGCAAAGTCCTCAAGGTGGCCGACGCGGCGCTGGAGCTTCTCGCGGCCGAAGCCTTCCGCGATGTCTCCCACCTGCTGCGGCCCCAGCATCTGGAAAAGCTTAGCGCCATCCTCGACGACCCCGAGGCCTCCGACAACGACCGTTACGTGGCCTGGGAACTGTTGAAAAATGCGGGTATTTCCGCGGGCATGGTCCTGCCCATGTGCCAGGATACGGGCACCGCCATCGTCATGGCGAAAAAGGGCCAACAGGTCTGGACCGAAGGCCAGGACGAGGCCGCCCTGTCAAAGGGCATCTGCCGCGCTTATGACGAATCCAACCTGCGCTTCAGCCAGCTCTCGGCGCTCGACATGTTCTCGGAGGTCAATACGGAAAACAACCTGCCGGCCCAGATCGACCTCTACGCCACGGCGGGCGACGAATATCATTTCTTATTTTTAGCCAAGGGCGGCGGTTCGGCCAACAAGACCTTTCTGTTCCAGAAAACCAAGGCGTTGCTTAATCCGGAAGCGCTGCTCGGCTTCATCGACGAGAAAATCCGCACCCTGGGCACCGCCGCCTGCCCGCCCTATCACCTGGCCGTGGTCATCGGCGGCACCTCTGCCGAGATCAATCTGAAAACGGTGAAACTGGCCAGCGCCCATTATCTCGACGGCCTGCCCACCAAGGGCAACGAGCACGGCCAGGCCTTCCGCGACCTCGAACACGAACAGCAAATTCACGAGATTACCCACAATACCGGGATCGGCGCCCAGTTCGGCGGCAAGTATTTCTGTCATGACGTGCGCGTTATCCGCCTGCCGCGCCACGGCGCCTCCTGCCCGGTGGGGATCGGCGTTTCCTGTTCCGCCGACCGCCAGATCATGGGTAAAATCACCGAAGAAGGTGTGTTCTTAGAACAGCTGGAAACCAATCCCGCGAAGTTCCTGCCCGAGGTGGACGAAGCGGCTCTGGGCGGCGAGGTGGTGGAGATCGACCTCAACCAGCCCATGCATGACATCCGTAAGACGTTGAGCCAGTATCCCATCAAGACCCGGCTTTCGCTCACCGGCCCCCTGGTGGTGGCCCGCGACATCGCCCATGCCAAGCTCAAGGAACAGGTGGACGCCGGCGGGGAGCTGCCCGGCTATTTCCGCGACCACATCGTCTATTACGCGGGCCCCGCAAAAACGCCGGAAGGCTATGCCTCGGGCTCTTTCGGGCCGACCACGGCGGGCCGTATGGATTCCTACGTCAGCCTGTTCCAGTCCCTGGGCGGCTCCATGGTGATGCTGGCCAAGGGCAACCGCGGCGGCGCGGTCAAGGAAGCCTGCAAGAAACATGGCGGGTTCTATCTCGGCTCCATCGGCGGGCCCGCCGCGCGGCTCGCCCAGGACTGTATCCGCAAGGTGGAGGTGCTGGAATTCGCCGAGCTCGGCATGGAGGCCATCTGGAAGATCGAGGTGGAGAACTTCCCTGCCTTCATCGTCATCGACGACAAGGGCAACGACTTCTTCGCCGATATCCTCAGCCCCATCCATAACGGTTGATGACCGCCCCCCTGATGACCGCCCCGCGATGACCGCCCCGCGATGACCGTCCCCTGATGACTCCACGGGCGGAAAACAGCGGCGGCGCGCGCATGGGCAAGCATTCGGTGGTCATCGCCGGTCACCGCACCAGCGTGTCTCTGGAAAACGCATTCTGGGAAGTCTTAAGCGAGATCGCGGCGCGCCAGGGCCTCTCGCGCAACCGCCTGATCGGCATGATTGATTCGCGCCGCACCAGCAATCTCTCCAGCGCCATCCGCCTTTACGTGCTCGAAGAACTGCGGCGGCGGACGCCACCCGTTTAAAGCGATCCCTCCGGGGCCGGTTAAGACTGCCCGCCCCAGGTCACGGGGTTTGTCCCTATTTGAAGATTCCCTTCAAAAGCCCCTTGAGCGCTTTTTCCGGCTCCTTAATGGGATCGATGGTCTCGGGCTGTTGCGCCGGTGCTGGCGCGGGCGCGGCCTGGCCTTCCGTGGGTGCTGGCGCGGGCGCGGTCTGGGTCGCCCCGCCGCCGCCAAGGATTTTATCGAGAATCTCTCCCGCGCCGCCTTCGCCTTCCTTCTTGGGAATCACCTTGCGCAACAGGCTGCCCACGCCGCGCTGCAACAGATAGGCCTGCATGCGTTCGATGTCGAAGACCCGCTTGGGCTGATCTATGGAACCGCTGAGATGCATGCCGAAGGGCGGCGCCTTGGGATGTTCGGTAAGGAAAAAGCTGGCCTTGATATCCAGCACCCAGCGCGGCAGGTCGATAACCCCGGTGGCCCGGCCCTCTCCGGCATGGGCCATCAACAGGATATCATCGGTGCGAACCACGCCCTTATCGATATTGAAGGTACCGTCGAGGCGCGAGAACCGGGTCTGCCCTCCCGACATGGAGCTCTGAAGCAAAGTGAGAAAGCCCATGGCGTCATCGAGTTTTTTCAGCCGCTCGCTGACGGCGGTAAGGTTGAAACCCTCCACCACGCCCTCGGTCACTTTCATCACCCCCTTGCCGGAAAGGGCGGAGATCATTTCCAGGGAAGAACGGCCCGAGGTGGCGGTATTAAGGGTGAACTGCAGCCGTCCGTCGGCCACGTCGATATCGCCGGCGGTGAATAGGGCTTGTTTGATATCGGCATTGGCCACGGAAATATTGCTGGTGAGGGTGGGTACCGCGGCCGCCACCAGGCGGCTCTGCATATTGAAATCGCCCTCGAACATCTTTCCCGAAAGCTGGGAAACGGTGAGCACCGATTCTTTCAAATTCATCACCAGCTGCGGCTGGTCCACCCGGTATTTGTCATAGGCCAGCGCCGCGGCCGCCAGCTTGATATCGGCGTCGAAGGCGGTGAGCCCGGAGAGATCGAGGGGCGCCCTGGACCACGGCGCAGAGGGTGCGGGGGGCGCCTGTTTGCGCTGTTTTTTACGCTGTTTCTCACCGGGGGCGGCAACGGGGATGGGGCGCATCCGTCCCTCTCTTTGCCACTCTCTCTGCCAATCCGGGGCCAGCCCCAGTGACTTGGAGGCCGCGGGCAGGAACAGGTCGGTAACGATTTCGCTTCCCGAAAGGGTGGCGGTCACATGGGGCCGCGTGCCGCCAAGGGCAATCTGGGCCTCTCCGGCAAGGGCCACCGGACCCACCTTACTGTCCATATTGGACAGGGTGAGGCGGTTGGCATCGCCGTGGACCTGGCCGCGAAAGCTGAATCCCCCCAGCTTGACCGCCGCCGGGCGATAGTCGGGAGCAAAAACCCGGGCCAGTTTGACAACGCTGGAATGGCTCACGTCGACGATCATGTTAATTTTCGGATTCAGGATCGTGTCCTCCACCACCCCGGCCAGGGTCGCCTTGGCCCCGGCCAGGTCGAGACCGGCATCAATACGGACAGAAGAAAGCGAGCCCGTGAGCTTTCCGGCGAAACCAAGCGCCCCCATACGGGAGGCATAGTCCGGAGGTTCGGCGCCACCAAGACGGAACAGCGCGGGAAGATTCTTAGTTCTGAGGTCAAAACCGAGATTCATCTGCGGTGCCGAATTCAGCTTATCCACCGAACCCGTGACCTTGATCCCGGCCCCGGCAAGATCGCTGATCCCAGCATCGCGCAGAGTCAGTTTTCCACCCTGGATGGTGCCGTCGAGACGCGCCCCCTTGATGGCCGTCTTGTTGTAATCGAGAACTCCCGCCGTAATCTTGAAATTAGCGTCAAACCCGCCCAGCGCCGCAAGCGCGCCCACAGATCCTCCTGGCGACTCCTTGCCGTTACTTTTTAGGGGGGCGGGTTTTTTCGCTCCCGTATCTCCTCCCGCTTGACCCTCCACCTTCTTAACCGCCGCCCCTTTTCCGGCATCCCCGGCAGCGGGCAGATAGGCATTGAGATTGAGACGGTCGAGATCGAGGCTCAAGCCAAAGGCCGGACGTTTGCGCAGGGCAATGGCAAGACCGCCGGTCATCTTGGTGGCGTCGAGATGCATGGCCAGATTGGTCACATTCACCTGCTGGCGCGATCCCGAGACCTGTCCCGACAGGCTGAGCCCGCGCAGGCGGTCGGCGGGAACGCCGCCGGCGTCGATCTTCAACCAGTCAAGCAGGGCGCGCAGGTTCTTCGACGCCGCCTTGAAACTTCCGGAGAAAACCGGCTGTCCCTTGCTCGCACCCAGCGACCCCGACAGGGCATAGCTGGTGCCGCCGGGAAGCTGCGCCGTGGCCTTGCGCACCAACAACTGCCCCTTCTCAAGGCTCGCCTCCACCACCGCCTCGCGGATCACCTTGCCGTTATAGACTAGCACCTCGGTGGAGAGATTGAGGGAGGCCGCCACCCCCGACGGCAGAGCAAATCCGGTATCGGAGGGGGCCTTTTTGCCGCCTCCCTTGGCCCCCTTGGCTCCCGTGGCGGCAGGCGATTCCTTATCCTGCTTCCCGCCCTTGGCGCCATCGCCGGAGGCGGGTTTTGCCTTGGCGCCCGCCATGGCCAGCCATTCGTCGAGATCAATGCGGCCGAAGCGCAAGGCGCCAGCCACCCGCGGAGAGGGCGATAACGCAACGGTGACGGCTCCGCCGGCCTTGATGTCACCCAGTTGTAGGGAAAGGTCGTTCACGCCCAGCTTCTCGGCCGAAGCGCTCAATGCGCCCTCCACCGTCACCGCCTGGGCGAGAAACCCGGGCAGGGCCGGCATGGCGCCGGGGGCCGAGAAAGAGATCGCCTCGCCAAGGTCGTCGCCTGTCATCTTCAACGTGCCGGTAAATTCCCCCTTGGCGGACAGCTTCGACAGCGATCCGCTGATTCGCGCCGTGACTCCCGCCGGGTCGAGACCCGCTTCCAGTGTCACGGGAAGAGGACGGGCGGGGTCGAGAGGTCCCACCCTGGCGGAAAAACTCAGCGGCAGGCCGCGGGTGACCAACTCCCCCTCGGCCTCGAAGGGGCCTTGCAGGGATTTGGCGGTGATATCGGCATTGAGGCCTGTAATCTCCTCGAAGGTTCCCGGTCCCGCATCGCGATAGCTCAGGGTGCCGTTTTCGATGGCGAAATGGTTGAGCGTTACCATCACGTCTGGTCCGCCCCCCGAACCACCCCTTTCCGAATCGACCGCCGAAGTCCCCGGCATGTCCTCCGCCCCGTCCTTGGTGATGGGAATAGTGGGGTCCATTTCCTCTCCGGTGGAGGTCTCCAGCGCCGCGAAGGTCCAGTTATTGAGGCCGTTTTTCAGAACTTCGAGATGAATCACCGGCTCCACCAGGGAAATGGATTCCACCTCCACCTCTCCTTCGAACAGGGGCCGCAGCGCCACCCGCACGGTCAGGGCCTTGAGGCTGACCATATCGGGCTCGGCCGCGCCTTCCACATTGGCGAGATGAAGGTCGCGGACCGATAAAGCAGGCGTGGGAAATATCGAGAGCTTAAGGTCGCCGCCGATGAAAACATCGCGGCCCGTGGCCTTTTTGGCCTGGCTGGCGATGGCGCCCTTATATTCGTTCCAGTCTATGAAACTGGGCACCACCAGGGCGGCGGCGACAAAGATCACAATCAGGCCCAACAGGCCCGTCAGCAGCTTCCGCAAAAGGCACCCTCCCCGGCAACCTCACACCATGGCGCTAGCGCCCCATGACGGACGTTGCATTGGTTCCCCGTAATCTGGAAAATCGTAATCTGGAAAGTCACTGCGGGGATCACACTGTTCACCCGGGCACTCTAGATTACCCTCCGATCAAATGAAATCATTTGACCGGAATAATTTTACGCCGTGACGTCGTTGCGCTTCTTTGCCCATATCCCGTATCGTCATGCGAAGCGCTGCCCAGAGTCTCTCTGGGTCACGGCATAAAACAACCCGGCCCATGTCCCCGGCTGACACCCCCAATATCAAAGAGGATCCAAGGTGCCCCACCCCCCCTTCAAGACACGGCTGAAAAAAGGCCGTCCGGCGCTGGGATGTCTGTCCAATATGGGCAGCCCCGTGGCCACCGAGATTCTCGCCGCCAGCGGTTATGACGCCGTGATGACGGATATGGAACACGGCCCCGGCGATTTCGCCAACGCCGTGCAACAGTTCCAGGCCATCACTGCCGCCGGTGCGGCACCCCTGATCCGGGTGCCCGCCAACGACCCGGTGGACCTCAAACGAGCGCTCGATGCCGGGCCCGCGGGCGTCATGATTCCGGCGGTAAGTTCCGCCGCCGAGGCCGCCGCCGCCGTCGATGCCTGCCGCTATCCGCCACAAGGTATTCGCGGGGTGGCCCATTCGGTGGCGCGGGCTTCGGGTTACGGCACCGATGTGGAAGGCTATCTGCAATGGCTGGAGACGGAGTTCCTGCTCATCTGCCAGATCGAAACCATGGAGGGGCTGGGCGATGTGGACGCCATCGCCGCCGTAGCGGGCGTGGACATGCTGTTGGTGGGGCCCATGGACCTATCGGCCAGCGCCGGCCATTTCAACGATCCCGACTGCACGGAAATGGACTCACTCATGGACCGCGTGGCCGAGGCCGCCGGCAGTGGGGGCGTGCTTCTGGGCACCATGGCCACCGCCGGTCGAGCCGCGCCCGATCTCTTCAAGGCGGGCTATGACTTCGTTCTCGATACCGTGGACATCGCCCTGTTGCGCGAGGCGGCGCGGGCCAAGGTGGCGGCCAGCCGAAAATTCACGAAATAAGGACTGGGATTCGCTCTAGAGAAGCGACGCGACAAAGGCCGCCAGCACGAATACCGGGGCGAGGAAGCGGATCTTCTGGTCGGAGACGATAACCAGTCGTTTTGCGAAGGTGGCATTGCGAACGGTTTTCATGGGGCACTCCCTGTTATGTAAAAGAGACACCGGAAGTTGACGCCTATCCTAACAAACAGGGGTTTGCGGACCGTTAACGATTGCAACAATTTGCCGCAAATGCGCGAAACTCCCCCGCCACCGCCAGCCGTTGTTTTTACCAAAAATCCGTCTTGATAAAAAATTAAAGGCTCTGTGACCCCGGTCACAGACATTTTCACTTTAGAATCTTACAAAAATCAAACGCTGCACGCTTGGTTTGGGAGAACCAGGCATTGCAGTGATGACAGCCCCTGCAAAGCCGCCTCTGGAAGACCCCAGAAAATGACGAAAAAAATTCTCATTGCCGAAGATGATCCTGCCGGCCGGCTCGTTCTGGAGAAATTTCTCAAGGATGAACGCGTTCGCATTTCCTGTGTCGATAACGGGAAGGACGCGGTGACGCTGCATGAGATCCATGGCTTCGACCTCATTTTCATGGATATAAAAATGCCGCGAATGGACGGCCTTTCGGCAATCAAGCGCATCAGAAAACTCAATGACGAAAAGGCCAAGGTTCCCATTATCTGCGTAACCGCCTATGCCATGGACGGGGATGACGAAAAGTTCCTGAAAGCCGGCGCCGATGCCTATATCGCAAAGCCCTTCAACAAGGAACAGATCACCGCCGCCATCGCCGCCTACCTGGTTTCCGCACAGACGGCGTAACCGCGTCCGTCGCGCGGAACGGCCCCCCCCCTGAAACCCGAGAGACCCGCCGCCATAATCCGTGCCCTCGCGTCATGGTCCAGCCCCACTGTGGGATTCTGTTGTCAGGGCGCCCCTCTATAATGTCTCATGGGGGCATGTCTCATGGAGGGCAACATCCGCAAAACACCCCAAGAATATGTAATGAAGAAATACCCGATGAAGAACCGCACTCTCCCGAGCCGAAAACTGACCAGCCGGATATTGGTAGTTCTGGCGCTGCTGCTTGCCGGACCGCTGGCGGCGGCGGTGGGGAGTGCCATGGGGGGCGCTGTAAATCTGGATGCCGACTGGCGCACGGCAAGCCGGGAAAGCGCCGGACTCGCCCCCGACCCGGCCACCACACCCGAAGCGGTGGTCCAGGTTTATGCCGCCCGCGCCTTCGGCTGGCGCGGCCTGTTCGGGGTCCATAGCTGGATCGCCGCCAAGCGGGAGAACGCCCCGGCCTACACGGTCTACCAGGTGATCGGCTGGCGCGCTCTGCATGGCGGATCGGCGCTCGCCGTAGGGACGGGCGTGCCCGACCGCGAATGGTTCGGCAACGCGCCGGAGATTCTCGCCGATTTCAGGGGTGGCCGTGACGGGGTGGATGTGGAAACCATGATCGATGCCATGGACGCCGCCGTAGCCGCTTACCCCTATGCCGGGGAATACCGCCTGTGGCCCGGCCCCAATTCCAACACCTTCACCGCCTTCGTGGGACGCCGGGTGCCTGCCATGAACCTCCATCTCCCCGTCACCGCCATCGGCAAGGATTACCTCGCCAATGGCAGCCTCCTGGCCAGCGCCCCCAGCGGCAGCGGAGTCCAGCTTTCCCTGCTCGGCATAGTGGGCATTACACTGGCACAGCGCGAGGGCGTGGAGATTAATCTTCTGGGGCTTGGTTTCGGTGTGGACTTCCTGCGCCCGGCGCTGAAACTTCCCGGCATCGGCCGCATCGGCATGGACAGGGAATGACCCCGCCCAATTACCTCCCCTGATTATCCTGCCCAGTTACCCCACTGGCCCCATCAAACCATCGGGCAGCGCCGTGGCCAGCTCGGGATAAAGACAGAGCAAAACAATCCCCGCCACCATGCACAGCATGAAGGGCCAGGCCCCGCGCAGCACGGAGTCGCGCGGCACCGCCGGGGCCAGGGCGTGCACCACCTGAAGATTGAGCCCCACCGGCGGCGTGATGAGGCCGATCTGCATGTTGAGGGTCATCATCACCGCCAGCCACACCGGATCGAAACCGGCATCCACCACCAGGGGGATGAGCAGGGGCACGGTCATAAGAATCACCGCCACCGGGGGCAGGAAACATCCCAAGGCCAACAGCACAACGTTGATCCACAGAATCAGGGTCCAGCGTCCCAGATCCATATCCACCACCCACAGCGCCACCGCCTCGGGGATGGAAAGCTCCAACAGCATGGAGCCGAACATGGCGGCACCGGCGATGATCATCAGGATCATCACCGATTCCCGCGTCGCGGCGCGCAGGATAGAGAAAAAATGTCCCGTCCGGCGCAGACCATAAAGGGTGACCACCAGGGCAAGAATAAGGATGGCTCCCACCCCCGCCGCCTCGGAGGCTTCCACCACCCCCTTCACCAGAACCACCACCACACCGGCCACCACGGCCAGGGCGGGCAGCAGGCGCGGCAGGGTATGGAGCCGCTCGGCCAGGCTATAGCGCCGCACCTCGCCGCGGAAACGCTCGCGGCCGCCATAAAGAAGCGCCAGCGATACCCCCATGAACAGCACCAGCAACAGCAACCCCGGCACCAGACCGGCCAGGAACAGGCGGCCGATATCGGTATCGGTGGCGATACCGAACACCACCATGGTGAGGCTCGGCGGAATCAGGATGGCCAGGGTACCCGACGCCGCCAGAGAGCCCGTGGCCATGTCCTGGGGATAGCCGTCCGCCAGCATGCCGGGCAGTTCCTCGCGTCCGATCCCCCCGACCGTGGCCGGCGAGGAACCCGACAGACCGGCGAAAATTCCCGCCGCGCCGATGCCCGACAACACCCGCCCGCCGGGGAAGGGATGGAGCCAGCGCTTCACCGCCTCGCTGATATCACTGCCCAGATGCGAAGCCGAGGCCGCCGCCCCCATCAGCACGAACATGGGGATCGCCACCAGGGTGAACTCCTCCAGAGAGCCGAAAAAGGTGGCCGCCACCGAGGCCAGCTCGCCGCCTTCCCCCACCCAGTAGAGGAAGATCGCCGCCACCCCGCCGAGCGCGAAGGCCACCGGCACCCCGACGGCGAGCACAACCAGGGTCACCAGTACGATGACGGCGCCAAGGGCCAGCGTGGTCATCAGTCGCCTCCTCCGGTTTCATTCGTCTCCGGTTGCTCAACAGCCGGGAACGGCGCTTCCCTCCCCTGAGCCAGGTTTATGACGTTGGCCAGATATTGCAGGGACAGCACCGCCAGTCCGAAGGGCAGCGAGAGATAGGGAATCCACAAGGAAATGCCCCAGGCCATGTCCGAGGTCCAATGCTCCCGGTACGCCTCGCGCCACAGGTCGAGCCCGTCCCAGGCCAGCACCAGACAAAAGGCCAGGGAAAACAGCGCCGCGGCCAGGGAAAGCAGATGCCGGGCCTTCGGCGTCAGACTGGCGGCCAGCACATCCACGCGGATATGGCCGCGGCTCTGCATCACATAGGGCGCGCCGACGAAGGCGATGGCGATCATGAAATAGGTGGCCACCTCGCTCTGCCAGGTGGTGAACTCGCCCATGCCGTAATGCTGGATCACGAGCTGGCACAACACCAGCATCACCGCCACCACCATGCATGCGGCGAGCCAACCGCAAAAATTCGATAATTTCGTTACCGCCCGGATGAAGCCCGGCATGGCGTCTCCCCGCTGAACCTGAACCGCTGCGCGCCCTGAATTGAGCAAAGCGCGTCACGTTCCGGATGGTCTCTGAGATGGCCCCCGAGACGGTACCGATGATAGGCAACTGCGCGCCGCCCCGCACCCCTCTTTTTTCGTGAAGCCGGGTTTTCACAGACATCCGCTCCATTGAACAGCGTCTTTTCCGACACCGTCCTAGCCCGCAGTTGCATGGCGCGGCCCGATACCCGATCATGGGTTGCGACAAACGTGCGGAGAAGAGGCCATGCAAAAAATTACGGTGATCTGTTTCTGCCTGTTGGCCTTTTCGACCTTCGGTACGCAGGCAAGGGAAAACACCGATGTGCCGGAGGCCGCCTTCCCGGAGTTGGAAGAGTTCCTGAGGAAGCCTTCGGAGTTAGGGGTCATGGCGGCCGGTGGCGTGGGCTATGACGGCGCCATCAAAATCCTGCTGCCTCCGGCGGTGGCGGGCAATCCCAAGGCCCAGTATCTGATCGGCCTCACGCACATGAACGGCTGGGGCGTCACATCGAACGATTGTCTCGCCACATTCTGGTTCGACAAGGCCGCACGTCTGGGAAACGCGGAAGCCCAATTTGCCCTCGGCCTGTCCTATGAGAATGGAGCTGGCGTCGGCGAAGATTATCTTAAGGCCTATTTGTGGGTATCCGCGGCCATTAAACAGGGGCTCGACCAGACGCAGTACCTGATGGAGAACATATCAGAGGAAGCAACGCGAAATCAGAAACGCATTGCCAGAGGGATATCCGCAACGGACAGGGAAAGGATCGACGCCAAGTTGTCATCACCCTCCTGGCGCTCACAAGACGAGCCTCCGGCGGAAATCCTGGTGCTGTCCACGGAAATATTCAAAATTCCGGGACTCTATGACGAACTCCGGCCCTTGGGCGTCGGAGCATGCAGGTAGCGTTGTTTCCATAGCGCCGCTCCACGGATCAGGGACTATTTTCCCCGCCGTTCAAGCTCCCTCTCCATACCCTCGATCTCTTTCTTGAGGCCGGCTTTGACTTGGTCGAGCATGAGCTTGGTTCCAATGTAAGCAGGCAGAGGCACCTTCTTTGGCTTGGGAATGTATTTGGCTTTATCAAGAATACTTCCAATTTTTTCGTTCAGTTCTATCCCTGTATGCAAACCCTCAACGGACATGGAAATCGGCATCCTCTGACGTTGGTAAAGTGTTGTTCTACGTGTTTTACCAAGTTGTTCCGACAACTCGGGATGGCCGTTTTTCTTCAATTCCTGGATTCGCTCATCAACCTCATCTCTGCCGTTGCTGTCAAGGAAACGATAGGCGGCAACCCCGGACAGGGTCACCGCGATATCAGGACCGGCTTTTTCCGCCAGATCGGGATCGACGCCCAACACCTTCGACATGTCTTTCGTGGTGCCGCGCCACACATCATGGGCGTCCTCAAATTCCTTTCCGGGGGTGGTATCCTCGGGTGGCGGCGGTTTTTTCGTTGGTTTGGGCGGGAGTTTGAGGGCAGACCTCTGACCGGACTCCGTGTCTCCAGCGTCCTCCGCCTTCGCCTTCACCGCTTGCGCCTGTTGGAGCAGGTTGGGGGCCGGCTCTTCCCTGTCTCCTGTGCTCCCAACCGGAACGGTGGAGAACACATGAGGTTTGGCGGGAAACTCGTTTCTGTTTTTTGCCAACAGCCTCTCGAAGACCTCCTGGGTCGGTCCCTTGGGCCGGATGATGCCGTCTTCTTTAAGCCCGAATTTCTCTTGCAGATTCCTGATTGCTTTTTCCAGTGGCGAATCGAATAGCGGATTTTCCGAGCCCGCTTCGCCGCGCGGCATGAGGCCCAGCCCCGCCAGCCCCCGGCGCAGACCCAGCACATCCTCCTCCCGGTTGCGCTCACCTTTGCCCAAGCCACTCAGCGGCGCGAAGGTCTTGGGCATCAGGTCACGCTCGTCCTTGCGTCCCGACAAGCGCCGCCCGAGGATTGATTGGGTGGGTCCGCCCGGCTTCATGATACCGTCCACGGCGAGATCATTGTCCCGCTGAAAGTTTTTTAGGCCATCGAACAGTTCATCATCGGTCCAGGGGTCCATGCCGTATTCCTTTGGCACGGCATAAAAGCCGAGACGCCTGAGCCCCTTCTTGGTGCGTAGCACGTCATCGGGATCGGCGGGATAGCTGCTGCCGATGGTCTGGTTGAGGGAAAAAGAGCGCCGCGACTCACTGATTCTCCCATTGTCTTTAGTCACCCGCATCCACACCGCCTTGCCGCCCCCTCCCTCCGCCATAACCGCCTCTCGGGGGTAGCTGTTTACGGGAAGGAACAACGCTGTTTATAGTGACGGCCCCGGTAACGGAACCGGACAGGAAGCGCGGACGGACATGGAAAGTTTTCTCGCCATCGGCCTTATCGTCGGCAAGCTCGCCGTGGTCATCGCTATCCTTCTCATCCTGCCCATCCCCCTGACCTGGATCGAACGCAAGATCGCGGGCCACATCCAACAGCGGCTGGGCCCCATGCGGGTGGGCTGGCACGGCCTGTTACAGCCCCTGGCCGACGGCATCAAACTGTTGTTCAAGGAAGACCATATCCCCGTCGAGGCCGACCGTTTCCTCTTTACGCTGGCGCCCATCATCGCCCTGGTGCCGCCGTTCCTGGTCTTCGTGGCGATCCCCATCGGCGACAGCATCACCCTCTTCGGCACCGAGATCACGCTCTACCTCGCCGACATGAACGTGGGCCTGCTCTATATCCTCGCCGTGGCCGGGATCGAGGTCTACGGCGTGATTCTCGCGGGCTGGGCCTCCAACAGCAAATACGCCGTGCTGGGCAGCCTGCGCACCTGCGCACAGATGATCAGCTACGAGATTCCCATGGGGTTCTCGGTCATCGGCGTGGTCATGCTGGCCCAGTCCATGAGCCTGCTCGACATCGTCGAGTCCCAGGCCGGGCTGTGGAACGTGGTCACCCAGCCGCTCGGCTTTTTCGTGTTTTTCGTCTCCGGCCTCGCCGAGGCCCAGCGCATCCCCTTCGACCTTCCCGAGGCCGAGGGCGATCTCGGCGCCGGATACCATACCGAATACAGCGGCATGCGCTTTTCTTTCTTCATGATCAGCGAATACCTGATCGTGGTCTTCCTCTCGGCGCTTATGGTGCTTCTGTTTTTCGGCGGCTGGCACGGCATAGCGATGATCCCCCTGCCGCCGGTGGTGTGGTTCCTGCTCAAGCTCTCCTTCTTCATCTGGATGTTCATGTGGCTGCGCTTCACCTTCCCCCGCTACCGCTACGACCAGCTCATGAGCATAGGCTGGAAGGTGCTGTTGCCGCTGTCCCTGGCCAATATCCTGATCAGCGGAGTCTTTATGTTATGAGCCGGAGCAAACGGAGAGACGGGACATGATTGCGAGAGTGGCGCAAAGAATGTCGGGCTGGATCGGCTGGGTCTTCTTCCTCGATCTGCTCGACGGCCTGTCCCTGACCCTGAGCTACATGTTTTCGAAAACCGTTACCGAGCGTTATCCCGACAACGAGAAATGGATGCCCTTCCCGCGCTACCGCGGTCACCATTTCCTGAAAAGCAATGCCGAGGGCAAGACCAACTGCGTGGCCTGCGAGCTCTGCGCCAGGATATGCCCCTGCCGCTGTATCACGGTGGTGCCCCACGAGGACGAGGACGGCGAGCGCCACCCTTCCGCCTTCGATATCGACCTCGGGCGCTGTCTTTTCTGCGGGCTGTGCGAGGACGCCTGTCCCGCCGACGCCATCGCTCTGGGCCGCCATTACGAGTTCTGCAACTACGACAACAAGGCGCTGGTGGTGGGGCGTGATGCGCTGATGACCATGCCGGGGAAGAGCGTGAGGGGGGGCGAGGTGGTGCCCGCCCGGCTTTCCACCGAGGACGGCGTCACCGTGCCCGCCGTCGCCGGCGGCGAGGGCGCCGACTGGTGGCGCAACATCCGCCGCCGCTAGAACATTTCACTACAGAGACAAATCAGAGACAAATCATTCCGGTCAAATGGTTCCCCGTTAGCCCTGAACCGCTCTAAACAAAAAATCGCCGGAATCTTCGCCCACCCGCGCGTTTGACGGTTGATCCCGCGCACGCGCCTCTCTACAGTTTCCCCCGGCGCGGCTCGGGGGGGGGGATGAGCCGGCCATGGCCCGAACGCCGCGCACCGATTCCGGAGCGGCGATCCGGATCGTCTTTCAGGAGGGGGCGATGGAAACGGCGTTCTTTCTTCTCTTCGCGGGCATGGCCGTGCTCTCGGCGCTGGTGGTGGTGGTCGCGCGGAACCCGGTCCACAGCGCGCTCTCGCTCATGGTCTGCTTCGTCCAGATCGCCGCCCTCTTCATCCTTCTCGGTTCCCCCTTCCTCGCCGTCATCCAGATATTCGTCTATGTGGGGGCGGTGATGGTCCTGTTCCTGTTCGTGATCATGATGCTCGACGTGCGCAAGGACGTCCATGTGAGGTTCCGCGCCAGCGCTGTCCCGGCTTTGATCGTGCTGGTTATTCTCGGCGCCGAGATGCTGGCCCTGCTGTTGGGAAGCGGGCACATTCCGGTGCTTTCCGCCGCCGCCGGGCCGGACGTGGCGGGCAGCGTCAAGGAACTGAGCCTGACCCTTTTCGCCGATTACCTGCTTCCCTTCGAGGTCGCCTCGGTGGTTCTTCTCGTGGCCCTGGTGGGGGCCATCGTGCTGGCGAAAAGGGAGACCGAATAATGGTCCCCCTGTCGTGGTACGTGGCCCTTGGCGCGGGCCTGTTCGTGATCGGCGCGGCGGGCGTACTGCTGCGGCGCAACGTTCTTGTGGTGCTGATGTCGCTGGAGCTGATGCTCAACTCGGCGAACATCAACTTCATCGCCTTCTCGCGTTTTCTCGGCGATCTGGGGGGGCAGGTTTTCGCTATCTTCGTGATCACCGTCACCGCCTGCGAGGTGGCTGTCGCCCTCGCCATCCTGGTCACCGTGCTGCGCAACAAGGCGACCATCGAAGTCGACGAAATCGCCACCATGAAAGGGTAAGGGAGTGGAAGCCGCAATATCCGCAGCATCCGCCGAGGCCGTCGAATCCGTCAGACCGCTTCTCGCCGTCGCCGTGGCGCTGGCGGCAGCGGCGGCCATTCTCCTGCTCCACGGCCGCGACAACCTTCGGGACGCAGTCACCCTGTGTGCCTCCGTGATCATGTTCCTCATCGTCGCCTCCATGGCGCCGGTGGTGCTGGCCGGGGGTACTATCGAATACAACATGTTCCAGATTTTGCCCGGCGCCGATTTCGCCTTCCGGGTGGATGCCCTGGGCATGGTCTTCGCCAGTATCTCGTCCTTCCTGTGGATGGCGGCGGCGGTTTATTCCATCGGCTATATGCGGAGCCTGGAGGAACACGCCCAGACGCGCTTTTTCGCCTGTTTCGCGGTCTCCCTGGCGGCCGCGGTGGGCGGCGCCTTCGCCGCCAACCTGTTCACGCTGGTGATTTTCTACGAGGCCCTGAGCCTCGTCACCTATCCCCTGGTCTATCATCACGAAGACGAGGAGTCCTGGCACGGCAGCCGCACCTATCTGGTCTATCTGGCCGGCGCCTCGAAGACCGCCCTGCTCGCCGCCCTGGCGCTCACCTATTATCTGGCGGGGTCGTTCGATTTCGTGCCGGGGGGGCTATTGAACGGGGTCGCCGCCTCGCCGCTCCTGCTGAGCGTGGTCTATCTGTGCTATCTGGCGGGCTTCGCCAAGGCCGCCATCATGCCGCTGCACGCCTGGCTGCCCTCGGCCATGGTGGCGCCGACGCCGGTGAGCGCCCTGCTGCACGCGGTGGCGGTGGTCAAGATGGGCGTGTTTTGCGTGCTGCGGGTGATCTTCAACGTCTTCGGCGTGGACCTGATGGAGACTCTGAGCCTCGGCGTGGCCACCGCCTATGTGGTCTCCTTCACCATCATCACCGCCTCCATCTACGCCCTGACCCGTGACGACCTCAAGGCGCGGCTCGCCTATTCGACGGCGAGCCAGCTCTCCTACATCATTCTCGGGGCGGCCATGCTTTCCCCCGCCGCCATGGTCGGCGGCATCGTCCACATCGCCGGCCACGCCCTGTCGAAAATCACGCTTTTCTTCTGCGCCGGCTCCATCTATTGCGCCTCGCGCCGTAAAAAAATCAGCCAGCTCGCCGGTATCGGCCACAAGCTGCCCTGGACCATGGCCGCCTTCTTCATCGGTTCGCTGGGCATGATCGGTGTCCCGCCCTCGGGTGGATTCATCAGTAAATGGTACCTCGTGCTGGGCGCGGTGGAGGCCCACGAGCTGGTCTTCCTGGTGGTGCTGCTGGTGAGCACGGTACTCAACGCGGCCTATTTTCTGCCCGTCACCTATACCGCCTTCTTCAAGAAGGAAGACAGCGCCCAGGTCGCCGCCCAGATCGCCGATGCGCCGAAGGAAATCCGCGAGATTCCCATGGTCGCCATACCCCTGGTGGTGACCGCCCTGCTGTCCCTGCTGATGGGGCTCTATCCCGGCTACTTCCTCACCTTGGCGCGGGGGGTGGTGGGATGATCGCGAAGATCGTCAATTTCTTCGGAGACCCGGCCTACAGGGAGCGCCGCTGGCGGCTGTTCATCGTGGTTCTGGCGTTGGTTTTCGTCGCCGACTTTTTTGTGCCGCGCCATCATGTGGAATTTTTCTGGGACGCCATACCCGGCTGGGCGGCCGTGTTCGGCCTGGTCTCCTGCGTTCTCATCATCGTCGTCTCCAAGTTCCTGGGTCACCAGGGGGGGCTCATGAAGGACGAGGACTATTATGATGAGTGAATGGGTCCATCCCGGACTGCTCTTCATCCTCGGGGCGCCCCTGATTCCCCTGTTCGGCGGGCGGGCGCGGCAGGTCTTGATGATTCTCGTGCCCGCGCTGGCCATCCTCAGCGTGGTGGGCATGACGCCGGGAACCTTTGGCGTCTTCGAGTTCGCCGGGGTCTCCATTATCGCGGGCCAGGTGGACAAGCTCAGCCTCGTCTTCGCCCATGTGCTCACCATCATGTCGCTGATCGGCATGATCTACGCACTGCACGTAGAGCGGTCCTCGGAGCATGTGGCGGCGTTTCTTTACGTGGGAAGCGCGCTTGGCGTGGTCTTCGCCGGCGACTGGTTCACCCTTCTCGTGTTCTGGGAGATCATGGCCTTCTCCTCGGCCTATCTGGTCTTCGCCTCGAACAACGCGGCGGCCACACGCGCCGGCTTCCGCTATCTCATGGTCCATATCACGGGCGGCGTGTTGTTGATGGGCGGGATCGTGCTGCACGGCCTGGAGACCGGCTCCATGCTGTTCGGTCCCATCGCCGAGGGCGGCGGCCTGGCCTACACCTTTATTCTTATCTCCTTCATGCTCAACGCGGCGGTGCCGCCGCTTAACGCCTGGCTCACCGACGCCTATCCCGAGGCCACGGTGACGGGTGCGGTATTCATGAGCGCCTTCACCACCAAGACCGCCGTCTATGTGTTGCTCCGGGTTTATCCGGGAACCGAGATTCTGATCTGGCTGGGCACCGCCATGGCCCTTTACGGCGTCATCTACGCCGTGTTGGAAAACGACTGCCGGCGGCTTCTCGCCTATCACATCGTCAGCCAGGTGGGCTACATGGTGGCGGGGGTCGGCATCGGCACCGAGATGGCCATGAACGGCACGGCCTCCCATGCGTTTGCTCATATCATTTACAAGGGGCTGTTATTCATGGGCGCGGGCGCGGTCATCCACATGACCGGCAAGCGCCTGCTCACCGATATGGGCGGGCTCTACAAGACCATGCCGTGGACGGTGGCGCTCTACATGGTCGGCGCCTTCGCCATCTCCGCCTTCCCGCTATTCAGCGGCTTCGTCAGCAAATCCATGGTGGTGGCCGCGGCCGGTGAGGATCATCTGGCGCTGGTGGCGCTGTTGCTGACCCTGGCTTCGTCGGGAACCTTCCTCCATACCGGGCTCAAGCTTCCTTATTACATGTTCTTCGGCCGCGATTCGGGACTCCGCGCCAAGGAACCGCCCGCCAACATGCTCACCGCCATGGTCATCGCCGCGGTTCTGTGCATCGCCATCGGCGTATTCCCGGGGATGCTCTATTCCCTGCTTCCCTATGCGGTTCATTTCGAACCCTATACGGCGGCCCATGTGACCGGCAGTCTCGGCATACTGATGTTTACGGCCCTGGGCTTCGTCCTGTTGCTGCGCCAGCTCGATCCCGAGCGCACCATCAGCATCGATACCGACTGGTTCTATCGCAAGGGAGCGCGGCTCTTCATGTGGTTCGCCGAGAAGCCGGTGGTGCTGTGGGAGGGCGCCGTGAGCCGGCTCGCCGATACGGCGGTGCTGCCCTTTCTCCACGGCTCGGCGCGGCTCGGGCTCAAGACCGACACGGATGCGGTGGATGCCTGCGTCAACGGGGTGGCGCGCACCGCCATGGCCTGGGGGGCGGCCCTGCGGCGTCTGCAGACGGGTGTGGTGTCCCATTACGCCATGGCCATGGTGGGCGGGGTGGTGGCCGGGATCGCCGTCTATTTCGTGGCTGCGGGCGGATAGGGGAGCACCATGACCGAATTTCCCATACTCAGCCTGATCATTTTCCTGCCCGTCATGGGTGCCGTGATTCTGCCCTTCCTGCGTTCCGACAACGAGGTGCGATGGGTCGCCCTGGCCTTTGCCGCCGCCGATTTCCTCCTCGCCACGCGGCTGCTGCTCGACTTCGACACCACCACCTACGCCATGCAGTTCCGCGAAACCGTTCCCTGGGTACCGTCGCTGGGAATCTCCTACGCCCTTGGCGTCGACGGGATCAGCGTGCTGTTCGTGTTCCTGACCGCGTTGCTGGGATGGATTTGCATCCTCGCCTCGTGGCGCTCCATCACGCGCCGGGTGGCGCAGTTCATGATCAGCCTTCTGGTGATGCAGGCGTTGATGCTGGGGGTCTTCTGCGCCCTTGATCTGTTCCTGTTCTATTTTTTCTGGGAAGCCATGCTGATCCCCATGTATCTCATCATCGGCGTCTGGGGCGGCGATAACCGGGTCTATGCGGCGTTCAAGTTCTTCCTCTACACGCTGGTGGGCAGCGTCTTGTTCCTGGTGGGAATCCTGGTGCTTTATTTACAGGGCGGCGAGACCTTCGACATCCTGGCGCTGATGGAGGGAGACTATTCCTTCCTTGTCCAGGCCTGGGTGTTTGCGGCTTTCCTGGTGGCCTTCGCGGTCAAGGTGCCGATGGTGCCGGTGCATACCTGGCTGCCCGATGCCCATGTGGAGGCGCCGACGGCGGGCAGCATCATACTGGCCGGGGTTTTGCTCAAGATGGGGGCCTATGGCTTCCTGCGCTTCTCGCTGCCCATGCTGCCCGAGGCCTCGCAGTATTTCGCCCTGCCGGTTCTGGTGCTGTCGGTGGTGGCGATCATCTATGGCGGCTTCCTGGCGCTGGCCCAGGACGATCTGAAAAAACTGGTGGCCTATTCAAGCATCAGCCATATGGGCTTCGTCACCCTGGGGCTGTTCTCGCTCAATCCAAGGGGGCTGGAGGGCAGCATCCTGCAGATGTTCAATCACGGCATCACCACCGGCGCCCTGTTCCTGTTCGTGGGGCTGATCTACGAGAGGACCCACACCCGGCGCATCAGCGATTACGGCGGCCTGATGAAGGTGGCGCCGGTTTATGGCGTGTTGCTGGCGGTGTTCACCCTGTCGTCGCTGGCGGTGCCGGGAACCAACGCCTTCGTCGGCGAGCTGCTGATCCTGACCGGCGCCTTCGCCACCGACATGACCATCGGCGCCTTCGCCGTGGCCGGCGCAGTGCTCAGCGCGGCCTATCTTCTGAGTATGTTCCGCAGGGTGGCCCTGGGGCCCGCGGTCCATGAAAAGGGCGAGGCCATGTGGGACATGGACGGGCGCGAGATTGTGGCGGCCCTGCCCCTGGTGGTGTTCGTTTTCTGGGTCGGATTCTACCCCCAACCCTTCCTCGACGTCATGCACGTCTCCGTCGAGCACCTGCTGGATCAGGTGCATGGCGCGTACAGGTAAGGCGGGGCGCTTATGAACACGGAAATGATCATTGCCTCGATTGTCGCCAGCCTGCCCGAGATCATCATCATCGCCGGGGCCTGTGTGCTGTTGCTGGTCAGTCTTATCCCCGCACGCGGACGCATGGTTCTGTTCGCCGCTCTTTCCCTGGCCGTGGTCGCCGCCGCCGCCATCGCCACCTACGCCCTGGCGGGGCCGGTCCGTCCGGCCTATGGCGGCATGTTCGTGGTTGACGGATTCGCCGTCTTTTTCAAGATCGTGGTGCTTATGGTGACGGCTCTCGTCATTCTGATTTCACCCAAATACCTGGAAGAAGAGGATCTGGAGCGCGGGGAATATTTCGTGCTGCTGCTGTTCGCCCTGGCCGGCATGATGATCATGACCTCGGCCATTGATCTCGTTTCCATCTATGTGGGCCTCGAACTCATGGCCCTGTCGGTCTACGTGCTGACCGGTTTCATGCGCCACAATCCCCGTTCCAACGAAGCGGCGCTGAAATATGTGATCCTGGGGGCGGTCTCGTCGGCAATCTTCCTCTATGGGGTCTCCCTCGTCTACGGCCTTACCGGCGCCACCCAGCTCAGTGAACTGGCCGCCACCCTAAGCCGGGACGGGCCTTCCGATCCGATGCTCGTTCTCGCCACGGTGTTCATGGTGACGGGTCTCCTTTTCAAGGTCGGCGCCGCGCCCCTGCATATGTGGGTTCCCGACGTCTACGAGGGGGCGCCCACCACCATTACCGCCTTTATGTCGGTGGGGCCCAAGGCTGCCGCCTTCGCCATCATTCTCCGTATTTTCCCCGAGGCGCTGACGGTGGTCGATGATATCTGGCTCCCCGTGGTCACGGTGGTCGCGGTCCTGACCCTGACCCTGGGCAGTTTCGTCGCCCTGGTCCAGACCAACATCAAACGCATGCTGGCCTATTCCAGTATCGCCCATGCCGGGTTCGCGCTGCTCGGGCTGGTGGCGGGGGGGCAGGACGGGATTGCCGGCATCATGCTCTATCTGCTGATTTACGCCTTCATGAATCTCGGCATATTCGGGACCGTCGTCATGATGCGGAAGGGAGATTTCGGCGGCGAGAACATCGAGGACTATGCCGGCCTCGCCAAGTCACATCCGGGCCTGGCCCTGCTGATGCTGATTTTCCTGTTCTCCCTTGCCGGCATTCCTCCCACCGCCGGTTTCTTCGCCAAGTTCTATATCCTCGCCGCCCTGGTGGCGCAGGGCCATGTGGCGCTTGCGGTGATCGCCGTGCTGCTGAGCGCGGTGGCCGCCTATTTTTATCTCCGCATCGTCATGCTGATGTACATGAAGGAGCCGGCACGGAGTTTCGATCTGGCGCTGACGCCGCCCCTGCGCCTTGCCCTCGCGGTTGCGGGGCTGGGGACGGTGGGCATCGGCCTGTTTCCGGCGTGGTTTCTCGATATGGCCCGGGGAGCCGTTTTCCCCGGGATAGGTTGAAAAAACAGAATAGGTTGAAAACAAGATAGGTTGAAAAACAGAGGGAACTTCGCTTAGCTTTAAAGGCTGGGGGTGGTTCAATGATTAAAGGAAAGAGAGGGAACATGAGCCCGTGTGATCCACCGCGATTCCTCCTTCCGGCCCCGTCGGGATATTTTGGGACCGCTAACATAGGAGCGCGTGAAAATGCCCATTGATTACCTTCCGGTCTTCCTCATGGTGGGGGTCGTAACCTTCCTCGCCCTGGTCATACTCTTCGTCTCAAGGCTGGTTTGTCCATCCAATCCCTATTTCGAGAAGAACCGGCCCTATGAGTGCGGCGTCGACCCCTGGGGGGAAGCGGCGGCGGGGCTGTTCAAGGTACAGTATTTCCTCATCGCCATTTTGTTCGTGATCTTCGACGTGGAAACCATGTTCCTGTTTCCCTGGGCCGTGGTGCTCGATGAAATCGGGCTCTTTGGCTATATCGAGATGTTCGTCTTCATCTTTCTTCTGTTGGTGGGCTTCGCCTACGCCTGGGCAAGGGGAGCGCTGGAATGGGAATCCTAGAAAACCGTTTTCCCGACAACGTCTTTTTCAGCACCGCCGACAGCATCATCAACTGGTCGCGGAAATCGGCCCTGTGGCCGGAGACCTTCGGCATCGCCTGCTGCGCCATCGAGATGATCGCCACCGGCTGTTCGCGCTACGACCTGGACCGTTTCGGGGTGGTCTTCAGGTCTTCGCCCAGACAGTCGGACGTGATGGTCATCGCCGGCACCGTGACCAAGAAGTTCGCCCCCGTGGTGCGCCGCCTCTATGACCAGATGCCGGAACCGCGTTGGGTTATCGCCATGGGCACCTGTGCCACCACCGGGGGCGTGTACAACACCTATGCCGTGGTCCAGGGCTCCGAGCTGGTGGTTCCCGTGGACGTCTATGTCCCCGGCTGTCCGCCCCGGCCCGAGACCCTCATGCACGGCTTCCTCCTGCTTCAGGAAAAAATCCAGAAATCCCACGTATTAAGAAGGGGCGGTCCGGAATCTGCCATCGCGGGATAGCCGTGGACGCTCCGCTTTACTGCACCAAGATCGCCGAACGCTTCGGGGAAGAGGTGACCCATGAGGGCTGCTCCCACGGCATGCACACCTTCGCCGCCCCGCCCGGCCTTGTGGTCGATCTCTGCTGGTTCCTCAAGGACGACCCGGAACTGCGCTTCAACTTCCTTTCCGACATCTGCGGGGTTGACCGCCATCCGCAAGCGCCCCGCTTCGAGGTGGTCTACCACCTGTATTCCGTCCCCTTGAAATGGCGGCTGCGGATCAAGTGCCGGGTCGACGATTCGGCGCGAATTCCCTCGGTGGTGGGGGTGTGGAAGACCGCCAACTGGCACGAACGCGAGGCCTACGACATGTACGGCATCGTCTTCGACGGCCATCCCGATCTCCGCAGAATCTACATGTGGGAGGAATTCGAGGGATATCCCATGCGCAAGGACTTTCCCCTGCGCGGCTACAAGGACGCCTACAACCCCTTCGGAGATGAGAAAACCCCTGGAAACGACTGGGACGGCGGCTCTTCGCCTCCCGGCTCCCCACAACCGGGCGAGAAGAGATGACGGACGTAACGGTACTGGACGAGACCGAGCAGAACGGCAAGAGCACCCAGGAGGTTCTTCTCAACCTGGGGCCCCAGCACCCCAGCACCCACGGGGTGCTGAGGCTGGTTCTCGAGATGGAAGGCGAATACGTCGCCCGCGTGGATCCTCATATCGGCTATCTCCATCGCGGCACCGAGAAGCTGGCCGAGGATTTCACCTATACCCAGATCATCCCCCTTACCGACCGCCTGGATTATCTCTGTCCGCCGTCCACCAATCAGGCCTTCGTGCTCGCGGTGGAGAGACTTCTCGACATCGAGGCGCCGGAACGCGCCCAGTATATCCGCGTCATGATGACGGAGCTGTCGCGCATCTCCGGGCACCTGCTTATCGCCGGCGCCCTGCCCATGGACGTGGGCGCCATGACCGTGCTGCTCTACACCATGCGCGAGCGCGAGATGGTTCTCGACCTTCTGGAAATGATCTGCGGCGCCCGCATGCATACCTCATTTTGCCGGGTCGGCGGCGTGCGCGAGGATCTGCCCGAGGGGTTTGCCGAACGGGTGCGGGAATTCTGCGAGATTTTTCCCCAGCGCATCAGCGACTACGAACGGCTGGTGGCGCGCAACCGGGTGTTTCTGCAACGCACCAAGGGGATTGCCGTGATCACCCCGGAAGACGCCATCGACCTCGGCCTGAGCGGTCCTAATCTGCGGGCCTCGGGGGTGGACTGGGACATCCGGCGGGACTGTCCCTACGAGATTTATGACCGGCTCGATTTCGACGTCATCGTTAGAGAAGGCGGCGACTGTTACGACCGCTGGCAGTGCCGTATCGACGAGATGAGGGAAAGCACCCGCATCATCGAGCAATGCATGAGGGACATGCCGGAGGGGCCGTTCCAGACCGACGACCCCAAGGTGGCCTTTCCGGTGGATAAGGCATTGCTCAGCTGTTCCATGGAGACCCAGATTAATCACTTCGAGCTGTCCGCCTTCGGTTTCAAGGTGCCGGCGGGCGAAATCTATTCCTGCGTCGAGGCCCCCAAGGGAGAGCTGGGTTTCTACATCATCAGCGACGGCAGCGAAAAACCCTTCCGCATGAAAGTGAGAGCTCCCTCGTTTGTCAATCTCCAGGCCCTGCAGGGGGCGAGCAATATGGACTATCTCGCCGATGTGGTGGCGATGCTGGGAAGCCTCGATCCGGTGCTTGCGGAGGTGGACAAATGACGGTGGAATCCGAGGTCTCTGAGGTCTCTGAGGTCTCTGAGGTCTCTGCGGCATCTGCGGAAACCGGGCCGCGGTTCCTGACCAAAGAGATGAGGAAAAAGATCGAGGAGATCACCGGGCGCTATCCCACGCGCCGTTCGGCGATCATGCCGTCTCTTTTCCTGGCCCAGGAGGAACACGGCTACCTTCCCGGCGAAGTGCTGCTGGAGGTGGCGGATGTGCTCGGCGTGCCCGAAGTATGGGTCTACGAAATCGCCACTTTCTACACCATGTTCAACACCGAGCCCGTGGGCAGGTTCCACATCAAACTCTGCACCAATGTTTCCTGCCTCCTTCTCGAGGCCGGAAGCCTGCTTTCCCATCTCGAAAAGAGGCTGGGGATCGCGCGCGGCGAGACCACCGGGGACGGGCTTTTCACCCTCTCCGTGGTGGAATGTCTCGGCTCCTGCGGCACGGCTCCGGTGATGCAGATTAACAAAACCTATTACGAGACTCTGAGCGCCCAGGGAATCGATCAAATCCTCGACGAGCTAAAGGCGCAGGCCGCCGATGCCGCCACCGACGTCGAATCCGGGAGCGGTGGCCGGGAAGGAGCGCCGGCATAATGGAAAAAGTCCTCCTCAAAAATGCCGAGACCCCGGACTCCCATACCGTCGGCGCCTATGAGACGTCGGGCGGGTACCAGGCGCTGGCTACGGTTTTGCGCGACTATTCGCCCGACGAGCTGATCGAACTGATCAAGGAGTCCAACCTCAAGGGGCGCGGCGGCGCCGGTTTCGCGACGGGAGTCAAATGGGGCTTCGTGCCCAAGGATCAGGACTTAAAGAAATATCTCTGCTGTAACGCCGACGAGGGGGAGCCGGGAACCTTCAAGGACCGGGCGATCATGGAGAAGGACCCCCACCAGATGATCGAGGGCATGATCCTCTGCGCCTACGCCATCGGCGCCGAGACCGCCTATATCTACATCAGGGGGGAATACACCCTGAGCATCCAAAGGCTCGAGGCCGCCCTCAAGGAGGCCTATGACAAGGGCTATCTGGGACAGCGCATCCTCGGCAGCGATTTCAATCTCGATATTTACGTGCACTGCGGCGCCGGCGCCTATATCTGCGGCGAGGAGACGGCGCTGATCGAATCTCTCGAAGGGCGGCGCGGCCAGCCCAGACTCAAGCCGCCGTTCCCCGCCATCGAGGGGCTCTACGCCAGCCCCACCGTGGTCAACAACGTGGAGACCCTGGCCTGCGTGCCCCATATCGTCACCCGCGGCGCCAAATGGTTCAGCGCCATCGGTTCCGCGTCCGGCCCCGGACCCAAGCTCTATTGCCTCTCCGGCCATGTGCGCAAACCCGGACTCTACGAACTCCCCATGGGCATACCGCTGCGCGAACTGGTGGAGGAGCACGCGGGTGGGGCACGGCCGGGCCGCAAGATCAAGGCGGTCATTCCGGGCGGCGTTTCGGCGCCGATGATCCTCGAATCCGATCTCGACGTGTGCATGGACTTCGAATCGCTGGCCGCCGCCGACACCATGCTCGGCTCGGCCGGCGTCATCGTTATCGACGATAACGACTGCGTCGTGCGTGTGGCGACGCGGATCATCGAATTCTTCGCCCACGAATCCTGCGGCAAATGCAGCCCGTGCCGCGAAGGGTTGAGCTGGGCCGTCAAGATTCTGCGCCGCCTGGAAAACGGCGAGGGCAAAGAGGGGGATCTGGAACAGCTCGATTTCCTGTGCGAGGGAATCTTCGGCAACACCTTCTGCGCCTTGGGCGACGGCGCGGCCTGGGGGCTGCGCAGGGCGCTGCAGCATTTCCGTGACGAATTCGTCTACCACGTTGAAAAAAAGGAGTGCCCGTTCCATTAGAGCGGGGCGGGACGCGAGTGCCATGACCACAACTACAGACACAACCACAGTCACGGTCACCATCGACGGGGAAACCCTCGAAGCCGCCGACGGCACCTTGATCCTCGATCTGGCGCGCAGCCAGGGCATCCATATTCCCACCTTCTGTTACCAGAAGAGGCTGACCACCCTGGCGTCCTGCCGTATGTGCCTGGTGGAGATCGAAGGGCATTTCTCCCTCGAGAAGAGGCTCCAGCCGGCCTGCGCCACGCGCATCGCCGACGGCATGATAGTAAAGACGGACACGCCCCTGATTGCGCAGACGCGGCAATCCATGCTGGAAATTCTTCTCGCCAATCATCCCCTGGATTGCCCGGTCTGCGACAAGGCGGGGGAATGCGAACTCCAGGATACGGTCTTCGCCTATGGCGCGGGGGAAAGCCGTTTTACCGATGACAAGCGGGTTTTCCGCTCCGAGGATATCCACCTCAATCCGGTTATCGTCTTCAATGCCCAGCGTTGCATCCAGTGCCAGCGCTGTGTCCGCATGTGCGAGGAGGTGGTAGGGGCGGTGGCCCTGGGCACCGCCGAGAGGGGCATGGACGCCGAGATAACCGGCTTCGGCGACAGCCTCAGCGATTGCGATCATTGCGGGAACTGCATCGAGGTCTGCCCGGTAGGCGCCCTGATGAGCAGCCCCTACCGTTATAAGGCGCGGCCTTGGGATTTGAGCGAGGTGGATACGGTTTGCCCCTATTGCGGCACCGGCTGTCATCTTACCGTGGGTTTGCGGGATGGCCGCCTGGCCCGGGTGCGTTCCAAATACGAGAGCGGCGTCAACGGCGAAACCCTGTGCGTGAAAGGACGGTTCGGCCTCGATTTTATGGACGGCGAAGACAAGCTGAGAAGGCCCCTGCTGCGCAAAGACGGGGTTCTCACCGCCGTGTCCTGGGAGGAGGCGCTCAGCCACATGGCCGAACACGCCAGGGCGGCGGCTGAAAAAGGGACGGTTGGTGGTCTCGTCTCGCCGCGCCTTTCCAACGAGGCGCTGTACCTGTTCCAGAAGCTGATGCGCACGGCATTCCACAGCAACAGCATCGATTCCTCGACCCGCTGGAGTGTTCCACACCAGGCCCTGGAAGGGCTGTTCGGCGGGCTTTATGCGAGACGCCCCCTGAACCGGGTTCTCGAGGCCGACTGTATCCTGGTGGTCGGCTCCAACGTCACCGAAAGCAACCCGGTGAGCGAATATCTGATGCGCGACGCCGCCCTCAACGGGAAAAAACAGCTGTTCGTGGCCTCTTCGCGGCCCTCCAGACTCGACTCCGAGGCCGCCGCTTCCCTGCGTCTTGCCCCCGGCGCCGAGGCCGCCCTGCTTGCCGCCCTGCTGGGCGCGCTCTCCGGGAAGGGTGGAAAGGGTGGGAATGGCGGAAACGGCGGGGATGCCCCGGCGTCCTGCCGGGAGTTCCTGGAGTGTGCGGTTCCCGCTCTCAGCGCCGCGCCGGAGGTCACCATTCTGGCGGGCGTCGATGTGTTGCGCTCACCGCAGGCAACAGCGGCCCTGCGCCTGCTGGGCACTCTCGGCGGCGCCCTCGAGGCCGCGGGGAAACGGGCCGGGCTGCAGTTCCTGTTCGACCGCCCCAACCAGATGGGAGCATGGGAACTGGGCGCGCTGCCCACCGTGCTTCCCGGCTGGCGGTCCGTGGACGACGCGCCCGCCCGCGCGGCTCTCGAAGAAGCCTGGGGAACGCCCCTGCCGTCACAGCCGGGCGCCGACGTTCACCAGATGCTGGCGCGCTGCGAGGCGGGGAAAATGGACATGCTCTACGTGGTGGGCGGCGATCCCCTTTTGTCCTATCCCGACGGAGAACTGGTGGAGCGCGCGCTCTCGAAATGCGGTCTGCTGGTTGTCCAGGACGCCTTTCTCTCTGCCACCGCCCGCCTTGCCCATGTGGTTCTTCCCGCCGCCGCCTTCGCCGAGGAAGCGGGAACCTTCACCAGCAACGAGGGCCGGGTGCAGACGCTGCGGCCGGTACGCCGCCCCGCCTTCGAGGCCAGGGCCCATACGGAGATTTTCGCCTTGCTGGCCTCGGCCCTGGGCCATGACCTGGGCGCCGCCACGGTGGCGGACGTCTTTTCCGAGATCACGGGTCTGGTGCCGTCATACGGTGAGCTCGGTGGGGACGGTGGGGACGCCATCGGTTCCGGCGCTTCTGTCGATGGCGCGTTTACCGTGTCGTCCGTATCATCCGCAGAATCCGCAGAATCCGCAGAACCCGCCGCCAAGGTCGCCGCCGCCCTCGATGATGCCTCCACCGCGGTTCCAGGGGACTCTCAACGTCACGACTCAGAGGGGCTCGAGCTGGTGACCGGCGATTGTCTCTTCCATTCCGGGTATGTCTCCGGGAATTCCGCGATCCTGAAAACACTCGCCGCCGAACCCTATGTGGAGATGAGTCCGCGGGAGGCGTCCGCCCTTGATCTCTCGGACCGGGACCAGATCATTGTCAAATCCTCTCACGGCGAGGTAAAAGCACAACTCAGGGTCACCGAAGATTTTCCCGATGGGGTCGTCTTCATTCCGGAAAATTTCCCGGAAATTCGCCTTAATCTCCTGATGAAACAGGGGGAGCACCCTTGCCGGGTGGCGGTTTGCAAGGAAGAGGAAGGCCTTCGCGACAGCGTCGCCACGTGAGCGGCGCCAAGACGAAGGGCCATGTCACTTGACCAAAGCTGCTTAGCCCTGCCAAGCTTATGGTTATTGGCCCCATGACATCAGAGAAAAGCAGGGGGGAGCGGCATAAAGCAGAAAGCCGTTCCGAATATTAGGGAGAAGTAAGGGGGGAAACGGCATGAAACGAAAAATCGTTCCCGATGTGGTCGAGGGCCAGACTATTCAAAGCATTTCGGGTTCAACCAGCGCCCGCGAGGCGGCCGAGATCATGGCCAAGCACCATATCTCCGCCCTTTTGGTCACCAAGGGGGACAAGCTGGAGGGAATCTTCACGGAACGCGACATTTCCATGAAGATCATCGCCCAGGGGCGGGATCCGGAGAAGACCAAGGTTTCACGGATCATGACCAAGAATCCGGTGACCATAGGTCCCGATGACTGGGCCGTGAACGCTCTTGAAAAAATGCGCGAACTGGGTTTTCGCCATCTTCCCGTCATCGACGGAGAACAGATCATCGGCATGGTGTCGGTGCGCGACCTTTACGTTACCGTCCAGGTTCAACTCGAAGACGATATGAGATTCCGCGACGCCTTTATTTTCGGGACCGGGTGATCGGGATCCCTTTCCGCCGGGTGTCAGGTCGGTTCAGGGCTGAGAGAAATCTTTTAAGCGGGATGACTTTATCCCATTTTATCCCGTGCGGGGCGCGTCCGGGACCTCTACATAAGACGCCATGAAACCCGTCCACATCCTCCTCATGATCCTGGCCATGGCCTGCTGGGGGTTCAATTTCGTGGTCATCAAGACCGGCCTGCCGGAACTGCCGCCCTTGCTCATGCTGGCCCTGCGCTTCTCACTGGTGGCGGTGCTGCTGGTGCCCTTCATGCGCCCGCCCACGGGCCGGATCGTGGAGATCGCCCGCATTTCCATGATCCTCGGTTTCTTCCATTTCGGCCTGCTGTTCTGGGGACTGACCCAGGTGGAGGCGGCTTTGGGTGCGGTGGTGATCCAGCTCCAGCTTCCCTTCGCCGTGATCATGGCCATACTCCTGCTTCACGAGCGGCCCTCGGCGGCCAGCCTCATTGGCACCGCCATCGCCTTCGCCGGGGTCATCCTTATCGGCAGCCGCACCGAATTCCAGGGCCATGCGCTGTATCTGTTGCTGATCGTGCTCGCCGCCGCCGCCTGGGCCTTTTCCAACATCCCCATCAAGCGCCTCGGCCCCATCAATGTCTTTACGCTGAACGGCTGGATATCCCTGTTCGCCGCGCCCCAGCTTTTGGCCCTGTCCCTGATGCTGGAAACGGGGCAAGGAGCGGCGCTCGCCACGGCGGGCTGGCGCGGCTATGGCGCGGTGGTCTATATGGCGGTGATCTCCACCATCGCCGTCTACGGCATGTGGTATTATCTGCTCGGCAAATATCCCATGAGCCAGGTGGTGCCCTATACCCTGGTGGCGCCGCTGGCGGGAATTCTCGGCGGCACCATGATTCTCGGCGAGGAACTGACCGAGATGATGGTTCTGGGCGCGGCCGCCACACTGGCCGGGGTGGCTATTATTGTTTTCGCCTCGGTGCGGGGCGAAGTGGTGGAGCCCACAGCGGCGCAACCCGTTGAGACGGAACCGCAACAGGGGGAAAAACCATGAGAAGCTTTCTTCCCTTAATCCTTGCCGTGGTACTGGTTTCGGGCTGTAGTTATTTTCCCCGCGCACCCGCGCGCGCACCCGATTACGGAGTTCGGTTTACCACCATGCAGGACCTGCCCTCCCCCAATTTCGAGCCGCGCCCCTCCGGCGTGGCCGTGGATATGCTCGTCATCCATTACACGGGCATGAAAAGCGCCGAGGCCGCCCTGGCGCGCATGCGCGACCCGGAAGCCAAGGTCAGCGCCCATTACGTCATCGACGAAGACGGCACGGTCTACCGGTTGGTGGCGGAAAACATGTGCGCCTGGCATGCCGGAACCGCCTCCTGGGGCGGCATCACCAATATCAACGACCGCTCCATCGGCATCGAGCTGGTAAACCCGGGGACCGAGTTTGGCTACCGGCCCTTTCCCGAGCCCCAGATGATGGCCCTGGAACAGTTGGCGCGCGACATCCTGAAGCGTCACACCATCCCGGCCCACCGTGTTCTCGGTCACTCCGACGTGGCCCCGGCGCGCAAACAGGACCCCGGGGAGCTTTTCGACTGGGCGCGCCTGGCTGCCGCCGGGATCGGCCTGTGGCCGGAAACGGAAAACACCCTTGAGACGGAAGTGGCCTTGGGGGGTGAGGGGCTCCCGCCCATTACGAAAATCCAGAAATTGCTGCAGCAGTTAGGTTACCCCATCACCATCAGCGGCGAGGAAGACGAAGAAACCCGTTTCGTGATCACCGCCTTTCAGCGCCATTTTCTCCCCCACAGTGTAAGCGGAGAAATGGATGTGGAAACCTTCGTCAGACTGTGCGCCATGATGGCGGAAACGAAAACGGAAGAAAGCTAACCCCTCTTTCAGCACTGTCCCGGCCCCGACACCAATCATCCTTTTTCCAACCATATCCCACGCGCTAGTGAGTGATTTGTCGCAAAGACGAGCGCTTTATTCCTAGCTACTTTCCACTAAGCTCAATAGATTATATGTAGATTTTTTACCAAACGCCGTAACCTTGGGGGGATAATGCCATGAGCGTGGAAAGCACACATAAGGAAACCATCGTCCTGCACGCAGGGCATCGCAAGGACGAGACCACCAACGCGGTGGCCGTGCCGATCTACCAGACCACCTCATATCAATTCGACAGCACCGAACATGCGGCGAATCTGTTCGCGCTTAAGGATTTCGGCAATATCTACACGCGCATAATGAACCCTACCTGCGACGTGTTGGAAAAGAGACTCGCCGCGCTTGAGGGGGGCGCAGCAGCGCTTGCCGTTTCGTCGGGCCAGGCCGCCTCAATGATGGCCATTCAGAATATAGCGCAGGCTGGCGACAACATTGTGAGTTCCACCGACCTTTACGGTGGCACCTGGAACCTCTTTGCAAACTCGCTGAAAACGATGGGAATCGAGGTGCGCTTCGTTGATCCGAATGATCCGGAGGCCTTCCGCAAAGCAACCGACGACGGGACCCGCGCCTATTACGCCGAGACCCTTCCCAATCCGAAGCTTGAGGTATTCCCCATCAGGGAGGTGGCAGACATTGGCCGCGAACTGGGAGTGCCGCTGATCGTGGACAACACGGCGGCACACGGTTTATGCCGGCCATTCGATCATGGCGCCGCTATCATTGCCTCATCATGCACGAAATACATCGGTGGCCACGGCACTTCCATCGGTGGGATTATTATTGACGGCGGCAATTTTGACTGGGTGGCCCATAAAAACCGCTTCCCCATGCTCAACGAGCCAGACCCAAGCTACCACGGCGCGGTATGGACCGAGGCGGTCAAGCCGCTCGGACCCGTCGCCTATATCATTAAGGCCCGGGTCACGCTGTTGCGGGACTGCGGCCAGGCAATGAGCCCCTTCAACGCCTTCCTCATCATACAGGGCCTTGAGACCCTTCCTCTTCGTATGGAGCGGCATTGTGAAAACGCTGGGAAAGTGGCCGCCTTTCTCAGCGACCATGCAAAGGTAACGCGCGTCATTTATCCAAGCCTGATGGAGGGAGAACAGCGTCGCCGCGCTGATGCTTACCTCAAAGGCGGTTACGGAGGGCTTGTCGGCTTCGAGCTTAAGGGTGGGAACGAGGCTGGGCGCAAGTTCATCGACTCCCTTGAGCTCATTTATCACCTCGCCAATATAGGCGACGCACGTAGCCTTGCCATCCACCCGGCAAGCACAACACACTCTCAGCTCATGCCGGATGAACAACTTGCGACGGGCGTCTCCCCGAGCTATGTCCGCCTTTCCGTCGGCCTCGAGCACATCGACGACATCACGGCCGATCTTTCTCAGGCACTCGACAAAGCATGAGGGCATATTTTTTCCTCATGGAGGCGCATATCCTGAGCGGCGGACACCCCGCGAACTGAGACCTAAGAGAGCGGACAGGCGTGGCAGATTGAAATGGGTATACGGCCCGTCTGCTGCTCATCTTGATCTTTTCACCCCAAGGGCTTACCTAAGTCCTGCCAGACGGTCGGATGACCGCCTCCCGGCAATGGGGAAACCCGCCGGGGGGAGGAAAGTCCGGGCTCCATGGAAACACGGTGCCGGGTAACACCCGGCGGGGGCGACCCTAGGGAAAGTGCCACAGAAAGCAAACCGCCCGTTGCTTCCTTTCGGGGAAAAAGCGGGTAAGGGTGAAAGGGTGCGGTAAGAGCGCACCGCGCGCGCCGGTAACGGCCGCGGCACGGCAAACCCCACCGGGAGCAAGCCCGAATAGGGACGGCAGGCCACGCCAACGCGTTTCCGCGTCGCCGTCCGGGTAGGGTGCAAGAGGCGTCCGGTAACGGACGTCCCAGATGAATGGTCATCTCCCTTTCGAGGGGACAGAACCCGGCTTACAGACCGTCTGGCATTTTTCTCTTTATATGGATGACCCCTTCCGATGGCGGGCCGCGTCTCCCGGCATCCGTCCCGGAAAGGCGATGCCCCAGCATGGCGATGCCCAAGATAAAATTCTAGCAATAAATGAGAACATTACATGAACACTTGGACCTTCATTTGCGGCCGATCAAACGATGCTTGCATGAAAGTCCAAAATCTCCCCTACCCCTTGGGGATGAAAATGAAAACCACCCCATCACTAGTAAAAAAACGCCCTCCCAGTTTTTTATTGTGCTTTTCAAGCCATGCCCATAGGATACCATGAAATCCCATAGTATCCCATATTTACGGCGAGGGAAGCTTATGGGGCAAGGCGAGGTTCCGCGCGTCGCCATCCGGGAGTAACCGGGGGAAATAAAAGGAGTGCGGGGCGGCGCATGTAAAAGGTGTTTTTTTACTTGGGGGTAACATGGCACTGTTCCTGTCCACGACGGTGAACAAGGTCGACAAGAAGGGACGGGTCTCGGTACCCGCGCCTTTTCGCTCCACCCTGGCGGGCCAGAGCTTTGCCGGCATCGTTGCCTTCCCCTCTCCCGAACTCGGCGCCATCGACGCCTGCGGCATCGACCGCATGGAAGCGCTCTCGGCCAGCCTTGATGAACCAGACCAGTATTCCCACGAAGAGCTGGACCTGGCCCGGCTTATCTTCGCCCAGGCCGAACAGCTCGCCTTCGACGACACCGGCCGGGTGGTGCTGCCCAGGCTGCTGGGCGCCCATGCCCATATCAGCGACGAGATTCTGTTCGTGGGCAACGGCCCCACCTTCCAGATGTGGCAGCCGCAACGTTACAAAACCTATCACCAGGACACCCTCAAACAAGCCGCCAGCAAGGGCGTGAGCCTGAGACTGCGGCCCATACCAAGGGGCCGGAACGGCAACGGAGGCGGATCATGACATTCACATCTCCCACAAGGTTCACAATGCATGCCTGTTCGAGCGCCTCCTCCGGCGGCGTCATCTGCCCCCTCCCCGCCGCCCACCAGCCAGTCCTTCTTGACGAGGTAGTAGACGCGCTGGCCCCCCATGACGGCGGCGTCTATGTGGATGGTACTTTCGGCGCCGGCGGCTACAGCCACGCCATTCTTGAATCCGCCGACTGCACGGTCTGGGCCATCGACCGCGACCCCGACGCCATTGCCGCGGGAGCCGCCATGGCCGAGGAATTCGACGGCCGCCTGAAGCTCATCACCGGATGCTTCGGCCAGATGGACGGTCTTCTGGCCGAGCGCGGCGTGACCCAGGCCGATGGCGTCACCTTCGACCTTGGCGTTTCCTCCATGCAGCTCGACCAGCCGGAACGGGGGTTTTCGTTCCGCTATAACGGCCCCCTCGACATGCGCATGGAAGGCGCCCATGGCGACAGGCCAAGCGCGGCGGACATGGTCAACCATATGCGCGAAAAGGAACTCGCCGACATCATCTACCAGTTCGGCGGCGAGCGCCGGTCACGGCAGGTGGCCAAGGCCATCGTCGAAGCCAGGGGCGATTCCCCCATCACCCGCACCTTCCAGCTAGCCGAAATCGTCCGCAGCGTGGTGGGCAAAAGCCGCGACGGCCTCGATCCCGCCACCCGCACCTTCCAGGCCCTTCGCATCCACGTCAATGACGAGATCGGAGAGCTCGGCCGCGGACTCGCAGCCGCCGAGACAATTCTTTCTCCCGGCGGTGTCCTCGCCGCGGTTTCCTTCCACTCGCTGGAAGACCGCCTGGTGAAAGACTTCCTTAAACAACGTAGCGGCAGCGCGTCACGGCCTTCGCGTCACCGTCCTGATACTGCCGATTCCGGACCCGCCGCCAGCTTTACCATCCCTTCAAAGGGCGTAATCCAACCCGGCAAAGAGGAAATCAAGGCCAATCCCCGCGCCCGGTCGGGCCGCCTGCGCACCGCCATCCGCACAACCGAACCGGCCTGGGACACCGCCCCCAAGCCAAATCCCGGAATCCCAAATGAGGGAGCCCCAAGCCCATGATCCGCCCCATGACTCTTGTCTGCCTGACGCTGGCAGCCATCCTCGGCTTTGCCTTGTTTAAGGTTAAGCACGAGGTGCAGATCCTTGAAACGGAGCTGACGCAGATTCACCGCGCCATCCTCACCGACCAGGAATCCATCCACGTTCTCAACGCGGAGTGGAGCTATCTCAACCGGCCCCGCCATCTGCAAAAACTCAACGTCAAGTTTCTCGGTTTTATGCCGGTCTCCGCCGAACGCATCACCAGCATCGAGAAACTGCCGCTACGGAACGACCCCGCTTCATCGGCGAAAATGGCCGATGAAAACGAGGGTCTCGAGCAGGACCAGACCTCCCCCCCGCCCTATGACATAAGGCAGGTCCTGTTGCGCGTTCCCCAGGACGCGCCCCCATTGCCGCAGTCAGGCGTATCCGGAAACGCGCCATGACCGAACCCGGCCCTTCTTTTCCCGCGAAGGGCCGTCCGGCGCGCAACACCGGTATCCGCACGCCGGGCCGTCCATCCCATCACCGGGGCCACAAACTCGGCAGACTTGGCGGCGCCGCGAAACAGGCACTGGACACCGCGCGCAACCGCCTTTTGATGACCGGCGCATTGTTCCTTATCGCCTTTACCGTTATCGGCGCCCGGCTGGTTGACCTGACCCTGTTGCGCGACGGCCACGAGCCCCGTCTGGCGCAGGCCACGGGGCTGGGAATCCTGAAAAAAGAACGCGCCGATATTGTCGACCGCAACGGCGTGTTGCTTGCCACGTCTCTCACCACCGCCTCTCTTTACGCCAATCCGCGCCGTATTCTCGACGCCGACGAAGCCGTGGAAAAACTCAAAAGCGCGCTGCCCGATCTCGATGGAAAACTGACCCGCAGCCGGCTCACGTCGGGGCGTTCTTTTGTGTGGATTTACCGCCACCTGACGCCGCGCCAGAAATATGCGGTCAATCGCCTCGGGGTTCCCGGCCTTTACTTCCAGCACGAGGAAAGCCGGGTCTATCCCCACGGCAATCTGGCCGCCCATGCCCTGGGATTCTCCGGTATCGATCACCACGGCCTGGCCGGGATCGAGCGCTCCATGAACGATGAACTGCGCGAAAGTTCCGACCCCCTGCGCATTTCCCTCGATATACGGGTCCAGAGCATCCTTCACCAGGAACTGTCCCGGGCGCGTGAGGAATACCAGGCCATCGGCGGCGCCGGGCTGGTCATGGACGCCCATAACGGCGAGGTTCTGGCGCTGGTTTCGCTGCCCGATTTCGACCCCAACAACCCCGAAGACATAGACGACGAGGCCAGCTTCAACCGGGCCGCTTTAGGCGTCTATGAAATGGGATCAACCTTCAAGATTTTCACCACGGCGATGGCCCTGGAATCCGGAACCGTGGGCCTGGATGGCGGCTACGACGCCACCGAGCCGATCCATATCGGCCGCTTTACCATCCGCGACCACCACCCGAAACGTCGCTGGCTCACGGTTCCGGAGATTCTTATCTATTCGTCGAACATCGGCGCCGCGAAAATGGCAAGCGACGTGGGCGTCAGCGGCCAGCGCGCTTTCCTGCGCAAACTGGGCATGCTCAATACCGCGGCCATCGAACTGCCCGAGGTGGGTGCGCCGCTGGTGCCCTCGCCCTGGCGCAAGATCAACACCATGACGGTGGCTTACGGTCACGGCCTCGCCGTCAGCCCGGTCCAGCTCGCCACCGGCATCGCCACCATGGTCAATGGCGGGCTTCTTTATCCGGCCACCCTGCTGCCCCGCATCCCGAGAAAAACAGGAAAGGGCGAACGCCCTCCGGAAGCGGGAGAGCCCGGCTCGCGGGTACTTTCTCCTGACACCTCGGAACAGATTCGCCGTCTCATGCGTCTCGTGGTGGTGGAAGGCACGGGGAAAAAAGCGGCGGTGCAGGGCTATCTCGTGGGCGGCAAGACGGGCACCGCCGAGAAGTCGGCGCGCGGCGGCTACAGCGACAAGGCGCTGCTTTCCTCTTTCGTCAGCGCCTTTCCCATGACCGCGCCGCGCTACGTGCTGTTCGTCATGCTCGATGAGCCCAAGGGCACCGAGGAAACCTTCGGATACGCCACCGGGGGCTGGGTCGCCGCACCCGTGGTACGCCGCGTGATCGCCCGCACCGCTCCCATGCTCGGGATTCCGCCCGTCAATGAAAATGCCCCGGAAATCCAGAGCGAGATGATGGTGAACATCACGCCCCGGGGGCCGAGCCTTGCTTCTTTCTGAACTGATCCAGGGGACCATGACAGACAGCACCCAACAGGCCTTGACCATGGACCCGGACATCTCCGGCCTGTGCGCCGATTCCCGTAAGATACAACCGGGTAACCTGTTCGCGGCCCTGCCCGGCACCCAGGCCGACGGCAGCGCCTTCATCGCCGAGGCCGTGGAGCGCGGGGCTGTTGCCGTTCTCGCGGGAAAAGACGCCACGCCCGGCGAGAGCGCCGCCAACATACCCGTTGTTACGGCTTCCAACCCGCGCCGCGCCTTCTCTCTGATGGCGGCCCGCTTTCACCCCCGCCAGCCCGTCCATATGGCCGCCGTCACCGGCACCAACGGCAAGACCTCGGTGGCCGCCTTTACGCGGCAGATCTGGGAGTGTCTGGATTACGAAGCGGCGAGCCTGGGCACCTTGGGGCTGCACACCAACGTTCCCACCGACGGATTGGACACGGATGCGGGACTGACCACGCCCGATCCGGTGGCCCTCCATGAAATGCTTTCGACGCTTTGTGTGCGTGGGGTGGACCATCTGGTGATGGAGGCCTCCAGCCACGGGCTGACCCAGTACCGTCTCGACGGCGTGCGTGTCAGCGCCGCCGCCTTCACCAATCTCAGCCGCGACCATCTCGATTACCACGGCGACATGGAAAGCTATTCCCGGACCAAGAACCGGCTCTTCGAGGATATTCTCGAGTCAGGCGGCGTCGCCGTTCTCAACGCCGATACGCCTGAATTCCCCGCCCTTGCGCGCATCGCCGCGGCGCGCGGGATCGAGGTCATGGGCTTTGGCCGCGAGGGCGCCCATATCCGCCTCGAAAGCCAGACACCCGGCCCCGGCGGCCAGATTCTCTCCCTGGTTCTCGGCGACAACGCCTACCAGGTGCTGTTGCCGCTGGCCGGCGACTTCCAGGCCAGCAACGCGCTCTGCGCCCTGGGCCTGGTTTTGGCCTGCGGCGGCGACGAGGAAACGGCGGTGACGGCGCTGGCTCATCTCGAAGGCGCGCCCGGACGCATGCAGCATGTGGCCGATCACGCCAATGGGGCAACCGTCTATGTGGATTACGCTCATACCCCCGACGCCCTTGAGAATGCCCTGCGTGCCCTGCGCCCCCATGTGGAAGGCCGCCTGCATGTGGTATTCGGCTGTGGCGGCGACCGCGACGCGGGCAAGCGCCCCCTTATGGGGAAGGTGGCCGGACGCCTCGCAGACGCGGTCGTCGTCACTGATGACAATCCACGCGGCGAAGACCCGGCCATCATCCGCAAACAGATCCTTGCCGGAATTTTGACAAAAACCGGTGTCACCATTCGCGAGATCGGCGACCGCGCGGAAGCCATTTCCGCCGCCATCGCCGCCCTCGAACCCAAGGATCTTCTGGTGATTGCCGGAAAGGGACACGAGGCCTACCAGATCGTCGGCGACGAACGGCGCGATTTCGACGATGCCGCGACAGCCCATACTGCGGCAAGAGAGACCGCCGCCGAAAAGACGGAGAAAGCCCCATGACCGCGCCTCTGTGGACACATGACGAGGCAACCGCCGCCACCAGTGGGCGTGCCACTAGTGGCGGCGCCGGACAGTCGACTGCGCCGTGGACCGCCGAGGGCGTCTCCATAGACAGCCGCACGCTGGAGGAAAACGACCTCTTCATCGCCATCTCCGGCCCCAATTTCGACGGCCACGACTTCGTCGCCAAGGCCTTCGCCGGCGGCGCCGCTGCCGCCATGGTGAGCCGCGTTCCCGAGGGTCTGTCCAAGGATATGCAGGAGTCCCGGCCCCTGCTCCTGGTGGACGACACGCAAAAAGGCCTCGAAAACCTCGCCGTGGCCGCCCGTGAGCGCACCGCGGCGCGCATTACCGCCATCACCGGCAGCGTCGGCAAGACCGGCACCAAGGAAGCCCTGCGCCTAGTTCTCGAACCACAGGGCGCCACCACCGCCACCATGGGCAATCTCAACAATCAATTAGGCGTGCCGCTGAGTCTCGCGCGTATGCCCGGGAACAGCGCCTTCGGCGTGTTCGAGCTGGGCATGAATCATCCCGGCGAAATCGTTCCCCTGTCGAAAATGGCGCGGCCCCACGTGGCCATCATCACCAGTATCGAGCCGGTACATTCGGAATTCTTCGCCTCGGTGGCTCATATCGCCGACGCCAAGGCGGAAATCTTCCAGGGCATGGATGAGGGCGCGGCTATCCTGCCGCGCGAGAACCCCTTCTTTCCCGTGCTCGCCGAAACCGCCCGCGAGCGGGGCGTCACCCGTATCATCGGCTTCGGCGCGCACCCCGAAGCCGAGGCCAGGCTGGTGGCATGCGACCTCCAGCCCCTGACCAGCCATGTGAGCGCCGAGATCTGCGGCGCCACGCTCAGCTACGAACTCAACATGCCGGGCCGTCACTGGGTCATCAACAGCCTCGCCGTTCTGGCGGCCGTCGACGCGCTCGGCGGCGACGTGGCGGCGGCGGCCGGGACCCTCTCCACCCTGAAAGCCGTGGAGGGGCGCGGCAGCCATTTCCGCCTGCCCCTTGGCGGCGGCGAGTGCGAGCTTTTCGACGAAAGCTACAACGCCAGCCCGGCTTCCATCCGCGCCGCCATTTCCGTCCTCTCCCATGCCCAGCCGCAGGACGCGGGACGGCGCATCGCCGTACTGGGCGACATGCTGGAGCTGGGCAAACGCTCGGCCCCCATGCATGCCTCCCTCGCCCGCGACCTGGAACAGGCAAAGATCGACCTGGTGTTCACCGCCGGTACGCAAATGAAACACCTGCGCGACGCCCTGCCGGAGGGGATGCGCGGCGGCCATGCGGCCAGCGCCGCGGCTCTCGCCCCCATGGTCAAGGCGGCGCTCAAGCCGGGTGATGTGATTACCGTCAAGGGTTCTTACGGCAGCCGCATGCGTGACGTGGTGGCGGCGCTTAAAGACACGGGCGACGCACCGCCGCAAGCGGTCAACGGGAATTGAGGGGGAACCATGCTTTATAACCTTCTCGTCCCCCTCGCCGAACAGTTCAGCGCCCTCAACCTGTTCCGCTACATCACCTTCCGCACCGGCGGCGCGATCATCACGGCGCTGATCATCAGCTTCGTCATCGGTCCGGCCATCATCAACTGGCTCAAGCGCATCCAGGGCGAAGGCCAGCCCATCCGCGACGACGGCCCGGCGGATCATCTCGTCCACAAACAGGGAACCCCCACCATGGGCGGTTTCCTCATTATCGTGGCGGTGGTCACGAGCACCCTGTTATGGGCCGACCTCACCAACCGCTATGTGTGGGCGGTGATTGCCGTCACCTTGGGCTTCGGCGCGGTGGGCGCGGCTGATGACTTCCTCAAGCTGACGCGGCGCTCGAGCCACGGGGTTCCGGGAAAGGTCAAGCTGGCGGCGGAAATCCTCATTTCCCTGGCCGTGATCCTGTGGATCATGAAGATCGCCTCCCCCGATCTTGCCACCGGGCTCGCCATTCCCTTCTTCAAGGACATCCTGTTCGATCTCGGCTGGATGTTCGCGCCGCTGGCGGTATTCGTGGTGGTGGGGGCGTCCAACGCCGTCAACCTCACCGACGGGCTCGACGGGCTGGCCATCGTGCCGGTGATGATCGCTTTTTCCTGTTTCGCGCTGATCGCCTATCTCGTGGGCAATACCGTCTTCTCCAACTATCTCCAGCTCCACTATGTGATCGGCAGCGGCGAACTGACCGTATTCTGCGGCGCGCTGGTGGGCGCGGGGCTAGGCTTCCTGTGGTTCAACGCGCCTCCGGCCATGGTCTTCATGGGGGATACGGGATCGCTCTCCATGGGCGGGGCGCTGGGCACGCTCAGCGTCATCACCAAGCATGAACTGGTGCTGGCCATTATCGGCGGGCTGTTCGTGCTCGAAACCGTCTCCGTCATCGTCCAGGTGGCTTCCTTCAAACTCACCGGCAGGCGGGTCTTCCGCATGGCCCCCCTGCACCATCATTTCGAACAGAAGGGCTGGGCCGAGCCCACCATCGTCATCCGTTTCTGGATCATCGCCACCATCCTGGCACTGGCCGGGCTGGCGACGCTGAAGCTGAGGTAAGGGGAGATGATCGCCATTCCTTCCATGTCGGGACATCGCGTGGCCGTACTGGGACTCGGCACGTCGGGCATGGCGGCGGCGCGCGCCCTGATCCACAGCAATGCCCATGTGCTGGCCTGGGACGACAACCAGGAAAGCCGCCACCAGGCCAAGGCCGAAGACGTACCGCTGGCCGATCTCATGAGCGAGGATTTCTCAACTATCACCGCGCTGGTGCTCTCCCCCGGCATTCCCCACAATTTCCCCGAACCCCATGAGGTGGTGACACGGGCGCGGGTGGCGGGCTGCGAAATCATCGGCGAGACCGAGCTTCTCTCCCGCGCCGCCACCGGCGCCACCTTCATCGGTGTCACCGGCACCAACGGCAAGTCCACCACCACCGCGCTGATCGGCCATATCCTCGACCAGGCCGGACGCAACGCACAGACCGGCGGCAATCTCGGGGTGCCCTCTGTGGCCCTCGATGAACCCGGACCCGGCGGCTATTACGTGCTGGAGATGTCCTCCTACCAGCTCGAACTGGTCTCGACCCTGGTTTTCGACATCGCCGTTCTGCTCAATATCAGCCCCGACCATATGGACCGCCATGGCGGGCTGGCGGGCTATAGGGGCGCCAAGGAGCGAGTTTTCGCGGGCCAGGGGGCCTCCCATACCGCCGTCATCGGCATCGACGATTGCCATTCGCGCGAACTGTTCGAAAGCCTCAAATCCAGGGACGGCGTGCTCACCATTCCGGTCTCCGGGACCGACAAAGCAGCGGGCGGCGTCTATGTGGAGGACGGCTGGCTGGTCAATGATATCGAGGGCCGCGAGGAGCGGGTCATGGAGATGGCCACCGCCACCGCCCTGCCCGGCTCCCACAACGCCCAGAACGCCGCCGCCGCCTTTGCCGCCACCCGCGCCGCGGGGCTCGCCATGCCGCAGATTCGCGACGCCATCCACAGCTTCCCCGGCCTGCCCCATCGCCAGGAGTTGGTGGCCTGTATCGGCGGCGTCGCCTTCATCAATGACAGCAAGGCCACCAATGCCGCGGCCACGGCCCGCGCCCTGGACTGTTACGACCCCATCATCTGGATTGCCGGCGGCCGGGCCAAGGAAGGCGGCATTGCATCACTGGCCCCTTACTTCGGACGCATCCGCCACGCCTTTCTCATGGGCGAGGCCGCCGACGACTTTGCCCGCACCCTCCAGGGACAGGTGGAGGTGACCCTTGCGGTTGATCTCGAAACCGCCTTCGCCGGGGCCTGTGACATGGCTCTTTCAGAATCCGGGGCAGAAACCGGTCCAGAAACCAGGACCGGCTCCGACGCCACACCGACAGTTCTGTTTTCCCCGGCCTGCGCCTCCTTTGATCAATGGCGTGATTTCGAGGCCCGCGGCGACGCCTTCCGCGCCCTGGCCCGCAAGCGCGCCGGCACCAACGACAATGGCTCCACAGAAGACAATGACCTCCACCACAAGGAGGCCGCGCCATGAGCGGATTCGCGCGCAACGATACAAGCGTCATCGGGCGCTGGTGGTGGACCGTGGACCGCTGGGCGCTGGGCGCGCTGGCCATCCTCGGGGCCTTCGGCGCGCTTCTCATTCTCGCCGCAAGCCCGCCCGTGGCCGACCGGCTGGGTCTCGATCCCTTCTATTTCGTGCGCCGCCAGTTCATCCTGATGCCGCTGGCGGCCTTCATTATGGCCTCGGTATCCATGCTGTCGCCGAAAGAGGTGTGCCGCCTGGCGGTGGCCGTCTTCATCGGCTCCCTGATTCTTCTCGTGGCGACCCTGACCTCGGGCGCGGAGATCAAGGGCGCGCGGCGCTGGATTTCGATCGCCGGGTTCTCCCTGCAACCCTCGGAATTCGTCAAGCCCAGCTTTATCGTCGTGGCCGCCTGGATGTTTGCCCAGGCGCGCCTGAAAAGGGGGTCTCCCGGCAATTTCCTGATCGGCGGCCTGTTCCTTCTGGTGATCGGTCTGTTGCTGATGCAGCCCGATTTCGGCATGGCGGTGGTCATTGCCGCGGTCTGGTTCACCCAGTTCTTCCTCGCCGGGCTGCCCCTGGCCTGGATGGCCGTGCTTATGGTCATGGCCGGCGGCGGTCTGGCGGCGGGCTATTTCGCCCTGCCCCATGTGGCCAGCCGCATCGATCGTTTTCTCGATCCCGCCACCGGCGACAGCTACCAGGTCACCACCTCCATGGAGGCCTTCATGCATGGCGGCCTGACGGGGCGCGGGCCGGGCGAAGGTACGGTCAAGGAGGTACTGCCCGATGCCCATGCCGATTTCATTTTCGCCGTGGCCGGAGAGGAATTCGGCTTGTTTGCCTGCCTCGCCATCGCCGGTCTGTTCGCCTTCATCATGGTGCGCGGCTTCAGCCGCCTGATGGAGGAAAACAGCCTTTTCGTGCTTCTCGCCGGGACCGGATTGCTGGTCCAGTTCGGCCTTCAGGCCATCGTCAACATGGCCTCATCCCTGCATCTCATTCCCACCAAGGGCATGACCCTGCCCTTCATCTCCTACGGCGGCTCGTCCCTGATGGCGCTGTCGCTTGGCATGGGCATGGTGCTGGCGCTGACCCGGCGCCGCACAGGGATAGGAGCGCTGGGAGGAACGCCATGAACGCCCAGGACGCCATGAACGCCCTTAAAAATCCCCTGACGCCCCCGCTGGTGGCGCTGACGGCAGGCGGCACCGGCGGCCATATGTTCCCGGCCCAGGCATTGGCTCAAGAGCTGGTGACGCGGGGCTGCAAGCTGGTCCTCCTCACCGATGACAGGGGCACCTCTTTCGGCGATCTTCCCGGCGAGGTGGCCGTACATACCATCAGCGCCGGGCGGTTATCGGGCGGGGTCACGGCAAAACTCGGCGGTGTGGCCGCCATGGTACGCGGCACCCTCGAGGCCGGGTGCCTGTTGCGCGAGATCAAACCCTCGCTGGTGGTGGGTTTCGGCGGCTATGCCAGCATCCCCACCATGCTCGCCGCGCGGTGGCAGCACCTGCCCACCCTGATCCATGAACAGAACGCGGTGCTGGGCCGGGCCAACCGGTTGCTGGCCCCCATGGCGGAAGCCATCGCCACCTCGTTCGAGGACGTGGCGCGGTTAACCCGGCGCCACAAGACCAAGGCCACGCGCACCGGCAATCCGGTGCGGTCCGACATTTCCGCCATCCGCTATACCCCGTATCCGTCCCTGGGCACGAACGACAGCTTGAATCTCCTGATCATGGGCGGCAGCCAGGGCGCCGCCGTGTTCGGGCGCATCCTGCCCGACGCCATCGCCTTCATGCCGGCGGCCGCCCGCGCCCGGCTCCATATCTCCCACCAATGCCGCGCCGAGGACATAAACAGAGTGCGGGGTATTTACGAGGCGCTGGAGCTGACCGCCACCGTCGAGCCCTTCTTCGACGATGTTCCGCAACGTATGCGCCAGGCCCATCTCGTCATCGGCCGCGCCGGCGCCAGCACCGTGGCCGAGACCACCGCCGCCGGACGGCCCGCCGTTCTGGTGCCCTATCCCTTCGCCATGGACGACCATCAAAGCGCCAATGCCCACGCCATCGAGGCGGACGGAGGCGCCTGGGTGTTCGCCGAGCGCGACTTTACGGCCCCCGTCCTTGCGGGGATGCTCTGCTCCTTCCTTGAAAGCCCCGAGATCCTGCAAAAGGCGGCCGTGGCAGCCCGCAGGCTGGGAATCCCCGACGCCGCCGCGCGGCTGGCCGATACCGCATGGACGTTGTTGCCGTCCAACGGCGAGGGCGAGACATCGGACGGCGCGGCACAGTCCCAAAGGGAGGCAGCGGCATGAAGGCCATTCCCCTGCCCCTGGGCACCATACATTTCATCGGTATCGGCGGCATCGGCATGAGCGGCATCGCCGAGGTCATGCATAATCTGGGCTATTCGGTACAGGGCAGCGACCTCCAGGAAAACGCCAACGTGAAGCGCCTGGCCGGTCTCGGCGTGCCGGTGATGACGGGACATAATCCTGAAAACCTGGGCGAGGCCGCGGTGGTGGTGGTGTCCTCGGCGGTGGATACCAACAACCCGGAGCTCACCGCTGCCCGAGCGGCTAAGATTCCCGTGGTGCGCCGCGCCGAAATGCTGGCCGAGCTGATGCGCCTGAAATGGTCCATCGCGGTGGGCGGCACCCACGGCAAGACCACGTCGACCTCCATGATCGCGGCCATCCTCGATGGCGCCGGCCTCGATCCCACGGTCATCAACGGCGGCATCATCAACGCCTACGGCACCAATGCCCGGCTTGGCGGCGGCGACTGGATGGTGGTGGAGGCCGACGAATCCGACGGCACCTTCGTCAAGCTTCCCGCCACCATCGCCGTGGTCACCAACATGGACGCCGAGCATCTCGATTTCTACGGCTCCTTCGACGATCTGCGCGGAGCCTTCGAGGCCTTCCTGCGCAACATTCCCTTTTACGGATTCGCCGTGCTCTGCATCGACCATCCGGAAGTCCAGAGTCTGATCCCCCGGATGTCGGGCCGCCGCGTCATTACCTACGGACTCAGCCCCCAGGCCGACATGCGCGCCATCAACCTGGAGAGCGATTCCGAGGGCATGTGCTTCCAGGTGGTGGTGACCGACCGTGCTCACGAAACCGAAACCACCTGGCCGGACATGCGCCTGCCCATGGTCGGTGAATACAACGTCCAGAACGCCCTGGGCGCGTTGGCGGTGGGTTGGGCGATGGGCCTCGACGCCGATGTCATGCGCAAGGGCCTGGCCGCCTTTGGCGGGGTCAAGCGGCGCTTTACCACGACCGGCGCGGCCGACGGCGTCACCATCATCGACGATTACGCCCACCATCCCGTGGAAATCGCCGCCGTTCTCAAGGCGGCGCGCGCCACCTGTGGTGAAAACCGGCTTATCGCCATGGTCCAGCCCCATCGCTATTCGCGGCTGCTCAGTCTGTTCGAGGAATTCTGCACCTGCTTCAACGACGCCGACGCGGTGATCGTGGCCGACGTCTACGCCGCCGGTGAGGAGCCCCTGGAAGGCGCCGGCCGCGACGACCTGATCGAGGGACTGCGCGGCCATGGTCACAAGGAGGTCCTCGCTCTTGACGATTCTTCCCGGCTTGCCCCGCTGGTACGCGAAATCACCCAGCCCGGCGACATGGTCATCTGCATGGGCGCGGGCAACAGCACCAACTGGGCCACCGCTCTGCCACAGGAACTGGCGCAACTTGCCGGAGACGACTCCGCAACACCGGCGAGGGCGTCATGAACCAGAACGCCATGAGAAAAAGTTTCGAGAACGATCTCACCTCACGACTGCCCCCGGTTCGCGGCAAATATACCGAAAACGCGGCGCTCGGTGAAAAGACATGGTTCCGCACCGGCGGCGCGGTGGAAGTCCTGTTCGACCCCGCCGACGAGGACGACCTCATCACCTTCCTCAAGGGAAAACCATCCGACATCCCCCACACGGCGCTCGGTCTGGGCTCCAATATTCTCGTGCGCGACGGCGGTGTCCCCGGTGTGGTGATCCGAATGGGCACGGCGATCTCGGAGATCGAGGTGACGGGCACCCAAATCCAGGCCGGAGCCGGAGCCTACGACTACAACGTGGCCATGGCCTGTTTCAAGACTTCGCTCACGGGGCTCGAGTTCCTGAGCGGCATTCCCGGCACCATCGGCGGCGCCCTGCGTATGAATGCCGGGGCCTTCGGCAAAGAAATGAAGGACATTACCACCGCCGCCGAGGCGGTGGACGAGACTGGCAAGCTGCATCACCTGAACAACGAAGAGCTGGCCTTCGGCTACCGCAGCTGCGGCGTGGAAAAAAGCTGGGTGTTCACCGCCGCCACCATGGAAGGCGAGCCCGGCGACATGTCCGAAATCGGCAAACGCATGGCCGATATCCAGACCGCGCGCAACGAGGGCCAGCCCCGGGGCACCCGCACCGGCGGCAGCACCTTCGTCAATCCGCCGGGGAAAAAGGCGTGGCAGCTCATCGACGCGGCCGGCTGCCGGGGCCTGAAAAAGGGCGGCGCCATGGTTTCCGAAAAGCACTGCAATTTCCTCATCAATATCGGGGACGCCAGCGCCACGGATATCGAAGAGTTGGGCGAGGAAATACGCGAGCGCGTCCTGGAATCGAGCGGCATCGAGCTTGAATGGGAAATCCGCCGCATGGGCCTGCCGGCAAACGGGGAGACGGGAGCATGAGCACGCATGTGGCCGTCATCATGGGAGGCTGGTCGGCGGAGCGGGAGATTTCCCTCATCAGCGGCGCCAATGTGGCGGAATCCCTGCGCAATACGGAACACAGAGTCACCGCCATCGACGCCGCCCATGATGTGGGAGCACTGCTGCCCAAGCTCTTTCCCCGGCCCGACGTGGTCTTTAACGCCCTGCACGGCCGTTACGGCGAAGACGGCTGTATCCAGGGGCTGCTGGAACTGATGGCGCTTCCCTACACCCATTCCGGCGTTCTCGCATCAAGCCTCGCCATGAACAAACCCATGGCCAACCGTCTCTTCACCCAGGCCGGTATTCCCTGTCCCAAGGGCAAAATCGTCCGCCGCGACGAGGTGCTGGCAGGCGACGTGATGAAACGGCCCTATGTGATCAAGCCCCTTAACGAAGGCTCCAGCGTCGGCGTGCGCATCATCACCGGCGACGACGAGCCCATCCCCTTCGAACACGCTTCCTGGCCCTATGGCGACGAAGTCATGGCCGAGACCTACATCCCGGGACGGGAACTCACCGTAGGCGTCATGGGCGACAAGGCGCTGGGGGTTCTCGAAATCCGGCCTCCAGAGGGTTTCTACGATTACGAGGCCAAATACAGCGACGACCACATGGCCGAACATATCGTTCCCGCGCCGCTGCCCAAGAAAGACACCAAGAAGCTCATGGAACTGGCGCTGCTGGCGCACCAGACCCTGGGCTGCCGCGGCGTGAGCCGGGTCGATTTCCGCTATGACGACACCGGCAAGGGCGCGGCAAAACCGTTCATCCTCGAGGTCAACACCCAGCCCGGCATGACGCCGAAATCGCTGTTGCCGGAAATCGCCGCCGAGGCCGGAATTTCTTTCGACGAACTGGTGCAATGGATGGTGGAGGAGGCCGCATGCGACTCCTGACACCCTTCTCCTTCCTGACTTCCCCTGGGGCCTCCCCCCTGGCTTCTCTGGGGCGCCGCCTCCTTCCCCAGAGAGGGAAAGCGCGCAACCTGCGCAAGGCGCCTCTGCGCTCGCGCCATCCCCTTCTGTGGCAGGCAAGGCTCGGTTTTATGCTCGGGGCGGCGCTGGCGGTGCCGGGCTGGCTGCTGTTCTCGCAACAGGCGGCGGAACTTGGCCGCGATCTGCGGCAGCGGGCCATCGACTTCTCGGCGGATGCCGGATTCATCGTCCGCCACGTGCTTGTGGAGGGCCGTTCCGAGACCACGCGCGCCGCGGTGATGGCGGCGCTTGGCGTCACCTACGGACAGCCCCTCGTCACCTTCGATCCGGAAACCGCTCGCAAGGGACTGGAATCCGTCAGTTGGGTCAAGAACGCCACCATCGAGCGCCGCCTTGACGGAACCATCTATATCCACATCACCGAACGCCGCCCCCTGGCTCTGTGGCAAAGAGAGGGCCGGATCGTGGCGGTGGATGGAGACGGCGTGATCCTTGCCCGTGACGGACTCGGCCGCTTTCCCGATCTGCCTCTCATCGTCGGCGACGAAGCGCCGCAACACGCCCCGGAACTGCTCGCGATCCTATCCAGCGGGCCGGATCTGAAAAAACGGGTGATAGCCGCCATTCGCGTGGGAGGGCGGCGCTGGGATCTGCAGCTGGACTCAGGAGTCCGTGTCCGGCTGCCGGCGGAAAACCAGAAACAGGCCTGGGAAACGCTGCGCGAACTGGAACAGCGTCACGAGATTCTCGCCCGCGACGTGGTGGTGATCGACCTGCGCCTGTCCGACCGGCTGGTGATGCAGCTTTCGGCGGAAGCCATGGAAAAACTGCGCGAACACGAAGAAGAAGGCCGCGACACATGAGGATGAACGGAAACATGAAGAAAAAGAAATGGGGGAAACGTGCGTAACGGTTTGATCACAGCCCTGGACGTGGGAACGACGAAAATCTGCTGCTTCGTCGCCCGCAGTGATACCCGGGGCGATACCGGAGACCCGGGCGGGTCGCGGGTGGTGGGAATCGGCCATCATGCGGCCAACGGCCTGCGCGGCGGTGCCATCGTCGATATGGACGCGGCGGCCGATTCCATCGCCAGCGCCGTCCACGCCGCCGAACAGATGGCCGGGGAAACCATCCACAGCGTCATCCTCAATATTTCCGGGGGCCAGCCGCGCTCGCATAATTTCAGCGTCGAGAGCGCCGTCGCCGGGCATGAAATCAGTGACAGCGACCTGCGCCGGGCTTTCCAGCACGGCATGGAAACCCACCAGCCCAAGGACAGGGAAATCATCCATTCCGTCCCCCTCAGCTATTCCATCGACGGCAGCCGTGGCATCCGCGACCCGCGGGGCATGTTCGGCGAACGCCTCGGCGTCAATATGCACATGGTTTCGGTGGCCTCGGGATCCCTGTGGAACCTCAGCAACTGCGTCTCGCGCTGTCATCTGGAGATCGAGGATATGGTGCTGTCGTCCTACGTCTCGGGTCTCTCGGCCCTGGTAGAGGACGAAATGGACCTCGGCGTCACCTGTATCGACATGGGCGGCGGCACCACCTCCCTTTCCGTCTTTTTCGACGGCAATATGGTCTTTACCGGCAGCGTTCCCCTGGGCGGGATCCACGTGACCAGCGACATCGCGCGCGGGCTGTCCACCACCATGGCCAATGCCGAGCGCATGAAGACGCTCTACGGCAACGCCATTCCCTCGGACATGGATGACCGCGACCATATCGACGTTCCGCCCATCGGCGAAGAAGTCCACGCCCAGCCCAACCATGTGCCCAAATCCCTGTTGATCGGGATCATCCGGCCGCGTCTCGAGGAAACCTTGGAGATGGCGCGCGACCTCCTGGAGAGGAGCGGCTTCGACAAGGTGGCCGGGCAACGGGTGGTGCTGACCGGCGGCGCAAGCCAGATGCAGGGAATTCGCGATCTCGCCGCCATGATTCTCGACAAGAAAGTCCGCGTCGGCAAACCGATGCATATCCATGGGCTCGCCGAAGCCACCGGCGGACCCGCTTTTTCAACCTGCGCGGGCCTTCTTGCCTACGCCCAACGCAACACCGCCGCCATGCCCGTGAGCGCACGCGGCTGGATGGAGGAGCCGGACGGTTTATTCAGCCGCCTCGGCTTATGGCTACGTGAGTGTTTTTAACCCTTTGCGCGGCGGATCGCCGCTCCCTTTTCCCGGTCGGGGATGCGACCGGTAAGTACGTCTCTAATTAAGAGAACAAAAAGGAGTACGTTATGAGTATCAACCTCAGCCTTCCCACCAAGGAAGCCGAACTGAAACCCAGAATCACCGTCGTCGGAATCGGCGGCGCCGGCGGCAACGCCATCAACAACATGATCCGCTCGGGCCTTCAGGGCGTGGAGTTTGTCGCCTCCAACACCGATTCCCAGGCGCTGGCCCATTCCGAGGCGCCGCGCCAGATTCAGCTCGGGGCCACCATCACCCAGGGGCTGGGCGCGGGATCACGTCCCGATATCGGCAGGGCCGCGGCGGAAGAGGCCATTGACGAGCTTATCGAGCACCTCAACGGCACCCATATGGCCTTCATCACCGCCGGTATGGGCGGTGGCACCGGGACCGGCGCCGCGCCGGTCATCGCGCGGGCCGCGCGGGAGTTGGGAATCCTCACCGTGGGCGTGGTTACCAAGCCCTTCGATTTCGAGGGCACCACACGCATGCACACCGCCGAGGGCGGGGTCGAGGAGCTCCAGCAATATGTGGACACCCTGATCATCATTCCCAACCAGAACCTGTTCCGCGTGGCCAATGAAAAGACCACCTTCGCCGAGGCCTTCAACATGGCCGACGAGGTGCTTCACTGTGGCGTGCGCGGGGTCACCGACCTCATGGTCAAGCCCGGCCTCATCAATCTCGATTTCGCCGATATCCGCTCGGTGATGACGGAGATGGGCAAGGCGCAGATGGGCACCGGCGAGGCCGAGGGCGAGAAACGCGCCCTCGAAGCCGCCGAGGCCGCCATCTCTAACCCCCTGCTCCAGGATTCCTCCATGAAGGGCGCGCGCGGCGTGCTCATCAACATCACCGGCGGGCTCGATATGACCATGTTCGAGGTGGACGAAGCCGCCAATCGCATCAAGGAGGAAGTGGACCCCAAGGCCAATATCATCTTCGGCACCGCCATCGAGGACACCATGGAAGGCCTCATGCGGGTCTCGGTGGTGGCCACGGGGATCGACGCCGCGGCGGCCGTGGGCGGCGATAATGTGCATCTTCTCACCGATCATCCCAGGGTCGATCACGTGCCCGAAATGCCGGCCATCGGCGACAAATACAAGCCCATGCGCGGGGCCGATCCTGTAACGGCGGAAGAGCCGCGCGGCGGGGTTCTCCCTCTGCACACAGGACTCGGTGGTCCCGGTGGTCCCGGAACCCCCGCTCCCGCTCCACAGACCGAGCAAGCCGCAGAGACCGCGGAGGCGACGGCCGCACCCGATAACGGGCTCGACATCAGCCCGCCACCGGGCCGCGCTAACGAAGCCTTGGCCGAGGCCGAAGCCCTGGCCGAGGCGGACCCCGTCAAAAGCGAGCCTGCCGCCACACCGGCCTGGCTGGCGCGCAACAAGCCGCCCTTCATCTCGCCGCGTCCCGTAGAGGCCTCCGGTGAGGCCCAGGGCGAGGGGCAAGAAGCGACGGCCAATCCCTTCGCCGCCGCGGCCATGGCCAATGGCGGGAGCGAAAAGAAAGAGCCGGGCGAGGGCCGTGTCAGCATGTTCAGGAAACTCACCGGTTCCCGCAACAAGGTCAAAGAGGTCGAGGCGGCTGAACCGGCCGAACCGGTGCAAGCGGCGCCACCGGCTGAACCGGTCGCACCGGCGCCACCGGCCGAACCGGCGCAACCCACCCCCGCCATCGCTCCGGCTGCGGCTGCGGCCGCGGAGGCAGTGGCGGACTCCAATCCACCCAATCCCCAGCCCAGGCTGGGCGGGATGGATCCCGTGGACCGCATGCCGGCGGCCCAGAGCGATGACGACCTGCTGGAAATCCCGGCCTTCCTGCGCAGGCAGGCCAACTGAGACGAAAAGAATCGCAAGGAATTACAACCACTTGCGTTGTAACAATACGTAATAAAGAGTGATTTGAGTGCTCTGGGGGATACTGATACATATCCTCCAGAGCATTTTTTTATGTTCTTAAACAAAGGCTTGGGGAAAATCTTAGATTAGGCCGAATATTCGTAATGAAAAAAACACTCAACAACAAGAAATCCTCCCAAAAGGCGCGCGGCGGGAAACCCGCCCAGCAACGCACCCTGAAAAGCGCCATTAATTGCAGCGGCACCGCCCTGCACAGCGGCGAGAACGTCTCTCTCACCCTGCATCCCGCCGAGCCCGATACCGGCATCGTCTTCCGCCGCAGCGACATCGGCGGCGGCAATGCCCGTATCCCCGCCCATTGGAGCCAGATTTCCGATACCCGGCTGTGCACCACGCTGAGTGACGGCGGCAACGTCTCGGTGGCCACGGTGGAGCATCTCATGGCGGCGCTGGCGGGCTGTCACATCGACAATCTGGTGGTGGAAATCCAGGGCGGCGAAGTTCCCGCCATGGACGGCAGCGCCGCGCCTTTCGTGTTTCTCATCGAATGCGCGGGAATCGTCGAACAGAACGTCCCGCGCCGCGCCATCCGCGTATTAAAGCCGGTCTCGGTTTCCCACGGCGAGAGTTTCGCCTCCCTTGCCCCGGCCCCCGATTCGCTGGAAGCCTTTTCCATCAATGTGGAAATTGATTTCGACAGCGACGCCATCTCGCGCCAGAACTATCTCTTCCATGTGGCCGACGACGCCTTTAAATCGCAAATCAGCCGCGCCCGCACCTTCGGCTTCCTCCACGAGGTGGACGACCTGCGCGCCTCGGGGCTGGCCCTTGGCGGCTCCCTGGATAACGCCGTGGTCATCAGCGGCGACCAGGTTCTCAACGAAGGCGGCCTGCGTTACCACGATGAATTCGTGCGCCACAAGGTTCTCGATTCCCTTGGCGACCTCTATCTTGCGGGCTCTCCGCTGATCGGCCATTTCCACGGCCTGCGCTCCGGCCACGGCCTCAACCGCGGCCTTCTCGAGGCCCTGTTTGCCGATGACGACGCCTGGTGCCACAGTGAAATCAGCGATGATTTCCTCTCTTCCGGCCCCGTGATCGTACCGTCACGGGTCAAGGAACCGGCGCTGGCCGCCAGCGCCTGAATCTCTTTATTCCCCCATCACGCGGATCACCGCGCCCCCCTAAGAAACGGCTCTTCGCGAGGAGCCGTTTTTTTTCGTCTTTTTTTCTTCCGCCAGCCCATATGAGGCCGTGCCAGGACGGCGTCCGTGATATATTATTTTGACTCGCCACCCCCCGTTAATGACCCCCTGTTGACGACGTAAGAATGACGCCACACCCCATACGCCCCTTCACCGCCGTTCTCGCCCTCATCGCCTGCCTTGGCCTGGGGAGTCTTCTCGCTGCCTGCGAGACGACGGATGAAACCATCTACGCCGAACAGCCCGCGGAATCCCTCTATAACGAGGCCATGAACGAGCTCATGTACGATAACTACATCACCGCGGCCCAGCTCTTCGACGAGGTGGAGCGCCAGCATCCCTATTCCATCTGGGCCACCAAGGGCCAGATCATGGCCGCCTTCGCCCGTTACAAGAAAAACGAATATGACGAAGCCATTATCGGCCTCGACCGCTTCATCCAGCTCCATCCCGGCCATGTGGACACCCCCTACGCCTATTACCTCAAGGCGCTGTGCTATTACGAGAGGATCACCGACGTCTCGCGCGACCAAAAGAACACGGAACTGGCGCTGGAAGTCTTCGAAGACCTGGTGGTGCGCTTTCCCGACAGCAAATACGCCGCCGACGCCATCCCCCGGCTCGACCTCATCCTCGACCATCTCGCCGGCAAGGACATGACCATCGGCCGCTATTACCTCCAGCGCGAACATTACCTTGCCGCCATCAACCGCTTCCGCTCGGTGGTGGAGGAATACGGGACCACCACCCATATCCCCGAAGCCCTGCACCGGCTGGTGGAAGGTTATCTGTCGCTTGGCATGGTGAGCGAGGCGCGCAAGACGGCCGCCGTTCTCGGCTACAATTACCCCAACAACCCCTGGTACTGGGATACCTACGCCCTGCTCGAAGACAACGATCTTCTGGAAAGCCACGAAACCTTCAAGTCGGAGGTGGAGCGCCGCTCCGTGCTCGCCACCAAAGAAGGCGGCGAAGGCGGGGACGAAGACGGGGAAGACAAATCCTATTTTTCCCAGGTCTGGGACTGGATGTTTTAAAGAACCAATGCTCGCCAGCCTCTCGATCCGCAACGTTGTCCTCATCGACCAGCTCGACCTGAGCTTCGAGGCCGGGCTCTGCACGCTCACCGGCGAGACCGGCGCCGGTAAATCCATCCTCCTCGACGCCCTGGGCCTGGCGCTGGGATTCAGGGCCGAGAAAACCCTGGTCCGCGCCGGCGCCGATCAGGCCGCCGTCACCGCCGAATTTAACCTTTCCCACGGCCACCCCGCCCTGGCCCTGCTCGCCGAACAGGGCATGGACGCCGAACACAGCCTGCTCCTGCGCCGGGTGCTGGGGGGCGACGGCCGCAGCCGCGCCTTCATCAACGACCAGCCCGTGAGCGTCGGCCTGTTGCGGGCCATGGGCGGCATGATGGTGGAGATCGAGGGCCAGTTCGCCGAACAGGGCCTGCTCGACCCCGCCACCCACCGCGAGACCCTGGACGCCTTTGGCGGGCTTGGGCCCCTCACGCGAAAGGTGGCCGCCACCTGGCAAACCTGGCGCCAGGCCGTGGATGCCCACGAAGCCGCCGCCCGCAACCGCGACTCCGCCATGGCGCGGGAGGCCGAGCTGCGCCATCACCTCGGGGAAATAGAGGCCCTCGACCCCAAGCCGGGCGAGGAAGCCGAGCTCGACCAGCTGCGCTCGGTCATGGCCCATGGCGAGAAACTGGTGGCGGCGCTCAACGCCGCCTGCGCCGAAATATCCGGGGCCGAAATGTCCGGCGGAACCACAGCCGATGCCAAATCCGGACGCGGCGTGGAAGATTCCCTCAATGCCGCCAGGGCCCATCTCGAAAAGGTGGCGTCCCATGCCCCGGCCCAGCTCAAACCGGCTCTCGACACCCTGGATCGCGCGGCGCTGGAAGTGGCCGAGGCGCTGGCTCTGCTCCATGATTTCGGCGGCCAACTGGAGAGCGACCCCGCCAAACTCCAGGAAATCGAGGACCGCTTCTTCGCCCTGCGCGATCTCGCCCGCAAACACAATGTGGCCGTGGATGATCTACCTAAATTGCGCGAGCAGCTCAGCGCCGAGCTCGACTCCCTTGCCGGCGGCGGCGACACCCTCGCGCAGCTGGCCGAAAACGTCACCGCCACCCGCGACGCCTTCGATTCCGCCTGCGGCGATCTTTCCGGGAAACGCGCGGCGGCGGCAAAAAAACTCGACAGGTCAGTTTCCGCCGAGCTTCCCGCTCTGAAACTGGAAAAGGCTCAATTCGCCACCCGCCTCGACCCACTGGAAGCATCCCAATGGGGCGAACACGGCGCCGAGCGCATCAGTTTCGAAGTCACCACCAATCCCGGCACTCCGCCCGGCCCCATCAACCGTATCGCCTCGGGCGGCGAGATGGCCCGTTTCATGCTCGCCCTGAAGGTGGTGGTGGCCGACGGCGGGTCCGCCGCGACCCTGGTCTTCGACGAGGTGGACAGCGGCGTCGGCGGAGCGGTGGCGGCGGCGGTGGGCGAACGCCTGTCACGGCTGGGCCAGGGCCGCCAGGTTCTGGTCATCACCCATTCGCCCCAGGTCGCCGCGCGCGGCGGCCATCATCTGCGCATCATCAAGGAAGGCAGGGACGCCACCGACACGGTCATCACCACCGTGGATACCCTCGACGACGAAGCCCGGCGCGAGGAAATCGCCCGCATGCTGTCGGGTAAACAGGTCACCGACGAGGCCCGCGCCGCCGCCGACAGCCTGCTGCAATCGGCCTGACATGCCCGCCAAAAAAACCCCCGCCGCTCCCATTCCCGTGGAAGAATTGACCGAGCTCGAGGCGGCGCAGGAACTGGCGGACCTGGCGAAAAAAATCGCCATCTATGACGTGGCCTATTACCAGGACGACGCGCCGCAGGTGAGCGACGCCGAATACGACGCCCTGCGCCGGCGCAACATTGCCATCGAATCCAGCTTCTTCCATCTCATGCGCCCCGACAGCCCCTCCCACCGCGTGGGCGCCGCCCCCGCCTCGGGCTTCGCCAAGGTCACCCATTCCCGGCCCATGCTCTCGCTCGATAACGCCTTTAATGAAGAGGACGTCACCGCCTTCCTTGAGCGCATCCGCCGCTTTCTGAGTTTGGATGAAAACGAACCCATTGAACTGGTCTGCGAGCCCAAGATCGACGGCCTCTCGGTCTCCCTGTGCTATGAAAACCGCGCCTTCGTCCAGGGGGCCACCCGGGGCGACGGCACAACCGGCGAGGACGTCACCGCAAACTTACGCACCATCGCCGACATCCCCGCCACCCTGCCCAAATCCGCGCCGGATATTCTCGAAGTGCGCGCCGAGGTCCATATGCGCCGCGACGACTTCCAGGCCCTGAACGCGCGCCAGGAGGCCGAGGGAAACAAGCCCTTCGCCAATCCCCGCAACGCGGCGGCGGGAAGCCTGCGCCAGCTCGATTCAAAAGTTACCGCCTCCCGCCCCCTCCATTTCTTCGCCTATAGCGGGGGTGAGGCAGGCAGGCGGAATACCGCCACCCACTGGGACATGCTGGCGCAACTGAAGAGTTGGGGTTTCACCACCAACCCCCTGTCCAAGCGTTGTAAACGGGTTGAAGACTGTCTCGCCTTCTATGAGGATATCGAGGCACAGCGGCCCGATCTCCCCTACGATATCGACGGCGTGGTCTACAAGGTCAACCGGCACCACTGGCAGGAACGGCTGGGCCAGGTGAGCCGCCACCCGCGCTGGGCCATCGCCCATAAATTCCCCGCCGAACAGGCCCGCACCGTGGTCACGGATATTGATGTCCAGGTAGGGCGCACCGGGGCGCTCACCCCCGTGGCCCGGTTGGAGCCCGTCACCGTGGGCGGGGTGGTGGTGGCCAACGCCACCCTCCACAACGAGGACATGATCAAAAAGCTCGACGTGCGCGCTGGCGACACCGTGATCATCCAGCGCGCCGGCGATGTGATCCCCCAGGTGGTGGGGGTGGTTCTGGACAAACGCCCGGCCACTACCGACCCCTATGAGCCCCTCACCCATTGCCCCGAATGTGAGAGCCTCGCCATTCGCGAGGAGGGCGAGGCGGCGCGGCGCTGTACCGGCGGTTTGGTGTGCCCGGCCCAGGCGGTGGAACGGCTGAAACATTTCGTCTCGCGCAACGCCTTCGACCTCGAGGGGCTGGGCGCCAAACACATCGCCGCCTTCTGGGAAGACGGGATTCTCACATCCCCCGCCGACATCTTTCGTTTAGCCGACAAAGCCGGGGAGATCAGCGAACGCGAGGGCTGGGGCGCGCAATCGCTGGACAATCTCCTGGCCGCGGTGGAGGCCAAGCGCGTTATTCCCCTGGAACGTTTCATCTACGCCCTGGGTATCCGCCAGGTGGGCCAGGCCACGGCGCGGCTGCTGGCCCGCGACTATGTCTCGCTTGGGAACTGGCGCAAAGCCATGGCGGCTCTGGCTGACGGCAACGAAGAGACCCGCGCCGAGCTCGAGAACATCGACGGCATCGGCCCCTCCATGGCCGATGATCTCGCCGCCTTCTTCGCCGAACCCCATAACATGGCCGTTCTCGATGATCTGGACGCCGCGCTTGAGGTGCAGGATTTCACCGCGCCGCAGAGCGACTCACCGCTGTCGGGTAAGACCATCGTTTTCACCGGCACCTTGGAATCCATGAGCCGGGGCGAGGCCAAGTCCCGCGCCGAGTCCCTGGGCGCGCGGGTGGCGGGCTCTGTCTCCAAGAAGACCGATTACCTGGTGGCGGGCCCCGGCGCCGGCTCCAAGGCCAAGAAGGCCGCCGAACTGGGGGTGCGTGTCCTCACGGAGGCGGAGTGGGCGGAGATGATTGGGTAGGGGGGGATTCGCCAGATTTCCTAGAGACAGTAGGAAACGACTCCGTTGTTCATGGAGTTAAAGCCCTACTACCCAAACACGGCAGCGGCGATTTCACTCATATCGAGCGATCTTTGGTCTTTCTAACCACCTACGTATCCCAGGGAAGCCCCTCGTAATAAGCCCGAATAGCTGCGTAGGCATCATCGAAGCTAGGAAGTTCGCCTTCGATCTGTGATTCGATATGTTGAAAATTAAGCTCCGATCTATGAATGATCTCGGGATTGCGCATGGACTCTTTCTCCACCGCAAGATTTCGAGCCGCTGCTTTCTCTTTCAAGCTCCTGAGAATCTCTCGCCTCGTGAGAGGACCATCCCTTAAAGGGTGATCCTTGAGAAGGAAATGAAGGTCATATATGTCCTGTGGTCTGCTCAGGTTTCGTTTCTCCTGTTGTAGGAGCGCCCTGAATTTTTCTCCCACCAGATCGTGAAAACTGTAGATCCGGATAGATTTTCCATCCTCAATTTCAAATAATTCAGGGTTACCGGTCGGCTCATTAAGGCTGTAATCGATACTAACGACATGTGGTGATTTTTTTGCCATGAGACGCTTATGCGCCCTGGTATCACCCCTGTACGCATATCCAACCTTCATTCGTATTGCCGGA
>CAYZWF010000002.1:0-82047 GCA_964482135.1 uncultured Rhodospirillaceae bacterium | reverse complement strand
GCGGTTATGGCTGAACGACGGTTCGTGCGTAAGATTGCGCCCAGAGCACCGGAACCATGTCTGGTCCTATGACTTTGTCCATCACAGGACGGACGATGGGAAGGTCTTCAGGGCATTGAACATTCTCGATGAATACAGCCGCGAGTGTCTGGCAATCCGGGTAAAGCGCAAGCTTAACTCCACAGATGTCATAGATGTGCTGACAGACTTGTTCATCATGCGTGGAGTGCCTGCCTTTATCAGATCAGACAACGGCCCGGAGTTCATTGCTCAGAATGTCAGGGACTGGATTAATGCTGTTGGCGCGAAGACAGCCTACATCGTGCCGGGGTCTCCATGGGAGAACGGATACTGTGAAAGCTTTAATGGCCGCTTTAGGGATGAACTTCTAAATGGCGAGATATTTTACAGCCTGAAAGAGGCGCAAATAATCATCGAACAATGGAGGAAACACTACAATACGAAGAGACCGCACAGTGCTTTGGGCTATCGCCCGCCGGCTCCAGAATCCATCGTTCCAATGGACCGAGAACCGGTCATGCACTAACATTCGAACTGGACCACTCAAGAGGGGCTGGTCAGCTCTCGATTTTCTTGATATCGGTTTTGGGCATGGCTCCTCTCCCCGGTTAATGGGATCGCTCAGTCAGACGCTTAATCCGATGGCGCGCTATAGCCGCTGCAGAATCCGCACCAGGTTTTCACATCCTTGCGGTCCAGCGCCTCGTCGGAAAGTTCGCGCAGATCGGCGCTCTCGGGTTTGGCGAGTTTCGGTTTCGCCATGGTTTCCCCCCTGATAATCGAACGGCTACTCGGGCGACGTGCTGTAGACGCAGTTGACGTAGCACACATACGCGCCCTCAAGGCTCGTCCTGTCCAGGGCCTCGTCGCTGAGTTCGGACAGGTCTTTGCTTTCGGGCATTACATCCGTCTTGGGCATGAGATTCCCCCTTATGTTTGAATGAACGGACCCATACTAGGGCCCGATTGCGTCTCCGCATCAAGGAAGCCCTCACAACCCCGCGAAATCTAAAACCGGTTACTCTTGGGGAACCCGCGCGGCGGCATGCGGCCGGCGGCGGCGCGCTTGCCTAGCCAGTCACCCAGTTCTTTCTCGCAACGTGTGGCCGGTCCGCTCTTCCAGGTCAGTCCGTCGGTGAGCGCGAAGGCGCGCAGGTCGGAGAGCCCGCCCGACTTATATTTCTGCATGATCACGCCACGTCCCCGCACCATCACCAGCAACTCGCTCAAAGGGAACACCAACAGTTTGCGGTTGGTGCCCACCACCGCCACGCTGTCGGCCCCCGCCGCCACCGGCACACAAGCCCTGGCCTCCACGCCGCCCGACACATTGAGCACCTGTTTGCCGTTGCGGGTCTGGGCGATCACATCGGCTTCGGCCACCACGAAGCCACGGCCGTCGCTGGCCGCCACCAGTAATTTCCTCTCCGGGTCGTGGACCATGAGGTCCACCATGTCCTGGTCGTTGCCCATTTCCATCATCAAACGCAAGGGCTCGCCATGGCCGCGCCCGCCCGGCAGCTTATCCACGCCGATGGTATAGAAACGGCCATTGGTGGCGAACACCACCAGCTTGTCGGTGGTCTGGGCGTGGATCAGGAAACGCTCGCGGTCGCCTTCCTTGTATTTGAGTCCCTCGCCGTCGGCCAGATGCCCCTTGGCGGCGCGGATCCAGCCCTTGGCCGAACAGACCACAGTCACCGGCTCGCGCTCGATCATGGCTTCCAGCGGCACCTCCACGATGTCGGGCGTCTCGCCGAAGGCGGAGCGGCGGCGGCCCAGCTCGCTCTTTTCGCCGAAGCTCTTGCGCAGTTCCGTGATGCTCTTGGCAATGGCCTGCCAGCGCGCCTTTTTGTCTTTGAGCAATTTCTTGAGGCTTTTCTGTTCGGCTTCCAGGGACTCGAACTCCTCGCGGATGGTGATCTCGTCGAGCTTGCGCAGGCGCCGCAGCCGCATGTCGAGAATCGCCTCGGCCTGCAATTCGGTGAGCTTGAACCGCTTCATGAGCACCGGCTTGGGCTCGTCCTGATCGCGGATGATTTTGATCACCGCGTCGAGATTGGCGTAGACCACCAGATAGCCGCCGAGGATTTCCAGCCGCCGCGCGATTTTCTCCAGCCGGTGTTTGGTACGGCGCACCAGAACCTGGTGGCGGTGGTCGAGGAAAGCCTGCAACACCTCGCGCAGGGTCATCACCCTGGGCGTGCCCTCGCCGTCGAGCACGTTCATGTTGAGGGGAATGCGGCTTTCCAGGTCGGTGTGACGGAACAGGGTCTCCATCAGATGTTCCGGTTCCACGTTGCGGCTCCTGGGCTCCAGCACCAGCCTCAGGTCTTCGGCCGATTCGTCGTGGATGTCGGCCAACAGGGGCAGCTTCCTGGCGTTCATCAGCTCGGCCATCTTCTCCACCAGCCGCGCCTTGGCCACCTGATAGGGAATCTCGGTAATGACGATGCGGTACTGGCCCTGGGCCTGTTTTTCCACCTGCCATTTGGCGCGCAGGCGGAAACCGCCGCGGCCCGTGGTATAGGCCTCGAGGATGCTGTCGCGGGGCTCCACGATCTCGCCGCCGGTGGGAAAGTCGGGGCCGGGCATCAGGCTCACCAGTTTGGCCACCGTGGCATTGGGGAACTTGATGAGGTGCAGCAACGCGGCGCAGATTTCTCCCGCGTTATGGGGCGGGATACTGGTGGCCATGCCCACGGCGATGCCCGCAGCACCATTGGCGAGAAGATTAGGGAACCCGGCGGGCAGCACCACCGGCTCCTCCTCCTCGCCGTCATAGGTGTCGCGGAAATCCACCGCGTCCTCGTCGAGCCCGTCGAGCAACAGAGTCGCCACATGGGTCAGCCGCGCCTCGGTGTAACGCATGGCCGCCGCGTTATCGCCGTCGATATTGCCGAAATTGCCGTGACCCTCCACCAGGGTATAGCGCTGGGCGAATTCCTGGGCCAGACGCACCATGGCGTCATAAACGGCGGTGTCGCCATGGGGATGGTATTTACCGATCACGTCGCCCACCACCCGGGCGCATTTCTTATAGCCGTGTTCGGGATCGAGCCGCAGCTGGCGCATGGCATAGAGCAGCCGCCGGTGCACCGGTTTCAATCCGTCGCGCACATCAGGCAGCGAGCGCGAGGTAATGGTGGAGAGCGCATAGGCCAGATAGCGCTCGCCCAGGGCCTCGGCCAGGGGCGTTTCTCTGATTTCTGCGGCAGCGCTGGCGGCGGCTTTAGCGGTGGATTTTTTAGTCATTTTCCTCTTTTTTTCCGGAAACCACGGATATCTCGGAACGCCCGGGTATATCCTCGGACATACCAGATAATGTAGACATTCCCCGCAGACGGTCAACAAATCGTATGCGGGCGGGCGGTTCGTCCCGGTGATGGGGGGCAAATACGTGGCGCCGCAGGAAGAAACCCGTCAGCGCCAGCCCCTGTTCCATATCCCCCAGGGAAGGCGCTCCAGAATCGGGATGGGCTTCGGAATGGGTGAGGAATTGCGGCAGGGTCAGCAATTTGTCGTGGTAGGGCTTGCCCGCTTCCGCCGAGACCGCGCGCCCGGTCTTGGGCGAGACGAAAGCCAGACCTTGGGTGACCCCGGTGGCGGCGCATTGGGAGAGATCGAGTCCGAAACCAAGATCACCGAGCAGGCTTATCTCCCACTGCACATAGGCTTGCGCCCAGCCCTCCCCTTCGAGTCCGGAAAGCAGGGTGAGGAAATCCTCGAAAATGTCCTCATGAGGTTCGCGCTCGGGCAAAGCCGTTTCCATCAGCGCGCAGGCCGAGGACAGCCCCGCCAGCCGCGCCGGTTCGTCGAGCAGCACCGCCGCGTGGTTGGTCACCAGCTCACAGGTGAAACTGCCCAGATGTTCTTCCAAGCGCGCGCGCCAGGCGGCGGAGAGCAGATTTCCACTCTGATAAATTCCACGCAACCGCCGCCCCATACCGCCGCGCACCAGACCTGCATGGCGGCCATGGGCGCGGGTTAACAGGGTGACAATGGCCGCCGATTCGCCGTGGCGGCGGCTCGACAACACGATTCCCTCGTCCTGCCACTCCATCTAGGGCACTCCCACCAGGAAATCATCAGGCATTGGCCGGCGTTCCGGCCTGTTGTTGGGGGCCAGGGGCCAGGGTACGTCGGCCCCAAAAAGTACCCTGGCCCCTCCCTGGGTCTTTTTGTTGAGGGCCGACGTACCCTGGCCCTTAAACATCGAAATCGAGGCCGCGGTCGCGGTAATGGGCGCGGTTCTCGGGCCAGTTCTCGCGTACCTTCACATGCAGAAACAGGTGGAACTTGTGGCCGAACATTTCCTCCAGATCGGCCCGCGCCGCCGATCCGATGGCCTTGATACGGCTGCCCCCCTTGCCCAGGACGATGCCCTTCTGGCTGTCGCGGCGCACATAGACGGTCTGTTCCACCCGCACATCGCCGTTCTCCTGTTCGCTCCAGCTTTCGGTCTCCACGTCGATGGCGTAAGGAAGCTCCTGATGAAGCTGGATAAATGCCTTCTCTCGGGTCACTTCGGCGGCCATCAGCCGTTGCGGCATGTCGGTCAACTGGTCCTCGGGAAACAACCAGGGACCGGCGGGCAGCCGCGTCCGCACCGCCGCCAACAGGGCCTCCACGCCGTCGCCGTTCAAGGCCGAAATCATGAAGATTTCCTCGAACGCGCCTTCCTTGTTGAAGGTTTCGGCCAGCTTCAACAGGGTTTCCCGCTTCACCAGATCGATCTTGTTGAGCACCAGCAACGCGCGCCGCCCGGAGTCCTTCAGCCCCGCCACGATGCGCCTGGCATCGCCGTCGAAGCCGAGCTTGGCATCGGCCAGCAGTACCACCACGTCGGCGTCGGATGCCCCGCCCCAGGCCGCCGCCACCATGGCCCGGTCGAGACGCTTCTTGGGCGTAAAGATTCCCGGCGTGTCCACATAGACGATCTGGTCGCTATCGGCCACCGCAATGCCCAGCACCCGGTTGCGCGTGGTCTGGACCTTGGGCGAGACGATGGAGACCTTGGCCCCCACCAGCCGGTTGAGCAGCGTGGATTTGCCCACATTGGGGGCGCCCAGCAAGGCCACATAACCACAGCGGGTTTCAGTGCCGGGCGCGGCGGTGGCGGCGCCTTCTTTATCCGTCATCGCTCTTGCCTTTCACTTCCGCTTCCGCCGCCGTTTCCACCATGGTCCCGATTCGCTCCAACAACGCCTCGGCCGCCGCCTGTTCGGCGCTGCGTTTCGAAGCTCCCTCGCCCCGCGCCGGATCAAGGCCCGCCACGCTCACCTCCACCGTAAAGACCGGATCATGGTCGGGCCCTTCGCGGCCAAGCACGTCATAAGCGGGCAAGCCCTTCCCCACTCCCTGAGCCCATTCCTGAAGCAGCGTTTTAGCGTCCTTGGGCGGGGCCGTGACGGAGAGCATGGGTTCGCTCCAATGGGCGGTGATGAATTTTCCCGCCGCTTCGAGGCCGCCATCGAGGAACAGCGCCGCGATCACCGCCTCCATGGCGTCACCCAAGATCGCCGGATTATCACGGCCGCCGCTCTCCTCCTCGCCCCGCGACAATTTCAGGAACCGGCCGAGCCCGATCTTGGCGGCGATCCCGGCGATGGTCTCGCGGCGCACCAGCGCCACATGGCGAAAGGCGAGATCGCCCTCCCGGGCCTCGGGAAAGCGGGCCATGAGAAGCTCCGCCACCACCAGCGACAACACCCGGTCACCGAGGAATTCCAGCCGCTCGTAATCACCCCTGCCACCGGGACCACCGTAGCCGCCGCTGACACTGGCATGGGTCACCGCCTCGCCGAGCAAGGAAGGCTCGGCAAAAGCATGTCCGAGAATGTCTTCGAGTTCCCCGAGATCGGGATCAGCCGCCATCGGCCATACTTCCCAGAATTAGGTAATTCAGACTAAGTAATTTCCTGGAACAGCCTGCCGTAACGGATGGCGAAGGGCCATTTCCAGAACTGCCAGACTTTCGCACTTCCGTCCTGGGAAAAAAACAGTCTTTCGGCGCGGCCCACCAGATTAACCTCGGGCACGAAGCCCACCCCGGCTTGAACGCGGCTGTCCATGGAATTGTCCCGGTTGTCCCCCATGGCGAAATAATGGCCTTCGGGCACCAGGTATTCTTCCGTGTTGTCCATCTGCGCGCCGTCGGACATCTCGATGATCCTGTGGCTGCGGCCACCCGGCAGGGTCTCGATATACAACGGCATGCTCCTGAAATCGCCGCGCTTGTTGCGCATCACGTATTCGCCGATGCGCTTGCGCTCCACCACCTCGCCGTTGATATGAAGGCGCCCGTCGGTGACCTGGATGCGGTCGCCGGGCAAACCGATGATGCGCTTGATATAGTCGGTTTCGTTGTCGCGCGGCAGCTTGAACACGGCCACGTCGCCACGCTCGGGCGGGGTAAAGTAGATGCGCCCGGGGATCAGCGGCAATCCGAAAGGCAGGGAATAGCGGCTATACCCATAGGAAGTTTTAGAAACGAACAGGTAATCCCCCACTAACAGGGTGGGCACCATGGAGCTGGAGGGAATGTTGAAGGGCTCATAGGCGAAGGTGCGGAAGACGATGGAAAGGAGAATGGCGTAACAGATGATCCGCACCGTCTCCCAAAACTCCCCTTCTTTCTCGTCCTGCATCAAGAAATCCACTTAATTATAGGTTTTATAAAGATTTTATCTTATGGAAACGCCAGCAAAGCGTGGCGATGTAGCCACTTCCACGCGGACTCTGTCAAGCCGTTTCTCTTGAGGTCTTTAGGAGGGTGCTCCCGTATCCCCGGACGTCTTCTCTACTACCGCGGAGATAATGACGATGGCCTCGGCCATGGGAGATTCATCACTGATGCTGAGTTCGATCATGGCCTTCATGCCCGGCGGCGTCATGCTCTCCAGACGCTGTGCCGCCCCCCCGGTCAACGCCATGCCCGGCTTGCCCGAGTCGAGATTGACCACACCGAGATCGCGCCAGAACACCCCCTGCCGGAACCCCGTGCCCAGAGCCTTGGCGCAGGCCTCCTTGGCGGCGAAGCGCTTGGCATAGCTGGCGGCGCGGTTCTTGCGCCGCTCCGATTTCTCGCGCTCCACCTCGGTGAAGACCCGTTCCACGAAGCGGGCGCCGAAACGCTCCAGCGTGCGCTCGATGCGCCGGATATCCACCAGATCATTGCCCAGGCCCAATATCATGACGCTGTTCTCATGACCCAATTCCGGCGCGGGCCGCGTCCATGCGCCGCCGCATTTCGGCGATGGCGGCCTCGAGCCCTATGAACACCGCTTCGCCAATCAGGAAATGGCCGATATTGAGCTCTACTAGATTGGGGATGGCCGTCACCGGAGCCACCGTCTCAAAACAAAGACCGTGTCCGGCATGGCATTCCAGCCCCAATTCGCCTGCCACCGCCGCGGCCTCGACGATGCGCTGTAATTCGGCCTCTCTCTGGCCTTCGTCAGCATCGCAATAGGCACCGGTATGCAGTTCCACCACCGGCGCACCCATCTGGTGCGCCGTGCGCAGCTGATCGGGATCGGGATCAATAAACAGCGAGACCCGGATTCCCGCTCCCACCAGGGTGGCGATGCGCGGCGCCAGATGAGCCACCTGGCCGGCCGCGTCGAGACCGCCCTCGGTGGTCAGTTCCTCACGTTTCTCCGGAACCAGACAACAAGCATGGGGCAGATGCTCGAGCGCGATGGCCACCATCTCGTCGGTGGCCGCCATTTCAAGATTAAGAGGCAGGGAAATCTCGTCCTTGAGACGGGCGATATCCCCGTCGCGGATATGGCGGCGGTCCTCGCGCAGATGGGCGGTGATGCCGTCGGCCCCGGCGTCTGCCGCCATCCGCGCGGCGCGCAACGGCGAAGGATTATCACCACCGCGGGCATTACGCAGGGTCGCCACATGGTCGATATTGACGCCGAGACGCAGCTTATGTTCTTGAGTCGTGGCCCCGGTCACGGCCGCTGCTCCCGGCTCTTTTCGATCTTGTGACGGCGATGGGCCTGATAGCCGGCCACCGCGCGGCGCAGGGGAAAGAAGAACAGCGCCCAGACCACCAGGGCCACGGGGAATCCCGCGGTCATCATGGGCAGGAACACCTCCCAGAAATTATCAAATATATTGGTCATGGACAGTGCCGGCACCGGCGCGTCGCCGGCCTCCCGGCCCATCATCCAGCTGCCGAGGTTATAAATTCCTGCCCAGATAAAGGGAAAGGTCCAGGGGTTTCCCACGGCGGTGCCAACCGCCGAAGCCAGGATATTGGCGCGGAGAATCCAGGCCACCAGCGCCGCCAGCACGAAATGAAATCCCACGAGGGGTGTGAACGACACCGCCGCGCCACAGGCGAATCCGGCGGCGATGCTGTAGGACGTGTCGGGCATTCTCTTGACCCGGTGCGCCATATAGATGCTGACCCGGCGCCAGCCCGCGCGCGGCCACAGGAACTCGCGGAAGTGATGACCCACATGACGCTTTTGGCGGCGCTGGAACATACCTCCTCCTCAGACGCGGTCCGCAAGACCCGCGGGACTCACAGTCCGCAGAACATCTATGCCACAGAACAACCTCATCCTCTGGCGCGCTCCACCGAGTTGATGGTGGGCGTGGCCCGCAGAGAGGCGATGATATTGGCGAGATGCTTCACGTCCTTGACCTCGAGATCGACGATGATTTCGAAAAAATCAGAAGCCCGGTTGGTGATCTTCAAGTTGGTGATATTGCTCATATTCTTGCCGATGGCGGTGGAAAGATTGCCCAGGCTGCCGGCTTCGTTGGCGAGAACCACCTGGATGCGGCCCACATGGGATTTTTCCGCGGCCCGGCCCTGGTCCCAGGTCACATCAAGCCAGCGTTCGCTCTCCTCGTCCAGCTTTTCCAAAGTTTCGCAATCAATGGTGTGGATGGCCACGCCCTTGCCCTCGGTCACAATGCCGACGATACGGTCTCCGGGAATGGGGTGGCAACAGCCCCCGTAATGCACCGCCATACCCGGTGTCAGCCCCTTGATGGGAACCGCGAATCCTTTTTTCTTTCCCCGCACACGGCGGCTGATGGCCTTGGTCAGAGAAATTATCTTGCCTTCGTCATCGGCCAATATCTGATGGTCGGGATAGAGCTTGCGAATAACCTCCTGAGCCATATGGTCGCCATGGCCAACGGCAATATAGAGATCGTCCACGGCCTCATAGTTGAAATGCTTCAAGACCTTTCCCAGGGCGCGCTTGGTACAGGGCAGATCTTCCTTGTCGAAGGCTTTTTTCAGGATATTGCGGCCCAGATCGAGAAACTGCTGGCGCTCACTGGAATGGATGAAGCGGCGGATACAGGACTGGGCCTTGCCGGTAACGACGATATTTTCCCACTCCGCCGACAGGCTGGGTTTCTTCGAGCGCACGATTTCCACCTGATCGCCGTTGGCGAGCTCCGTTTTCAGAGGCATCATCACGCCGTTGATGCGCGCGCCGACACAGGTATTCCCCACCTCGGTATGCACCGCATAGGCGAAATCCAGTGGCGTGGCGCCACGCGGCAGGGCGATGAGTTCGCCCTTGGGGGTAAAACAGAAGACCTGGTCGTGGAACATCTCGAGCTTGGTATGTTCGAGGAATTCCTCGGGTCCGGCGGCGTTTTCAAGAATATCGAGAAGCTCCCGCAACCATCTGTACTGCTGCCCCTCGCGGCCCGGAATTTCCTGTTTGTAGCACCAGTGGGCGGCCACCCCGAGCTCCGCCACTTCGTCCATGTTCTCGGTGCGGATCTGAACCTCGATGCGCTGTTTCTTCGGGCCAATCAGGGCGGTATGCAGGGAACGGTACTGGTTGGGCTTGGGGGTGCTGATGTAATCCTTGAAGGTGCCGGGAACCACCGAATAGGCGCCGTGGAGAATGCCCAGGGCCTGGTAACACTCTTCGGCCGTGTCCACCACCACGCGGAAGGCGATAATATCCGAGAGCTGTTCGAGCTCCACCGCCTTGCTGCGCATCTTGCGCCAGATGGAATGGGGTTTCTTCTCGCGGCCGGTGACCTTGGCCTCGAGACCGGCGTCCTTAAGGGTCTTGGCCAGTTCGCGGATGATCTTCTTGACCAGCCCGGTGCCCTCGTCGCGCAACAGGCTGAGCCGCGAAATTATGGACTGGCGGGCGTCGGGGTTGATCTCCTTGAAGGCGAGATCAAAAAGCTCGTCGCGGATTTCATGCATCCCCATGCGCTCGGCCAGCGGCGCGAAGATATCCATGGTCTCGTTGGCGGTATGCAGGCGCTTTTCCGGATTCGCAATATGGGCCAGGGTGCGCATGTTGTGGAGGCGGTCGGCCAGCTTCACCAACAGCACGCGGATATCGTCGGACATGGCGAGCACCAGCTTGCGGAAATTCTCCGCCTGCTTGGTGTGGTCCGACTGCAGCTCGATCTGGGTGAGCTTGGTGACGCCGTCCACGAGACGGGCGATTTCGTCCCCGAACATCTTCTCGATATCGTCCTGGGTAAAGCCGGTGTCTTCCACCACGTCGTGGAGCAAAGCGGTAATGATGGAAGCGGTATCCATCTTCATGTCGGCGAGAATGCCGGCCACCTCTATGGGGTGGGAGAAATAGGGATCACCCGACGCGCGCAGCTGGGTGCCATGGGCCTTCATGGCGAACACATAGGCGCGATCGAGGGCTTCTTCGTCCACGTTGGGATCGTAAGCCTTGACGCGCTCTACCAGTTCAAACTGACGGACCATCCCGTCCTACCTCCGCATATCCGCGACGACTCCCAGCATACACGGGAGCCACACCCCATAAAATGGGAAAGGAAATGGGAAAGGGCCAGGGGCCAAGGCCCAGAGTACGTCGGGCCTAAAAAACTACGTCGGCCCTAAAGTTAAGACAGGTGCGGCCGCTGGCTTAAGCCTCGTCTTTTGCTTCCTCCGGGGCATCGCCGGATTCCGCCTCTTCGTTCTCTTCGTGAACGGTGAGCACATCCTCGGCGATTTCGGCCTCTGCCTGAGGCACAGGGTCCACAGCCTCTGCAATGTCCGCGGCCCCCGCTTCCTCCAGAGTTTTTTCCGCAGTCTCCGCGGCTCCCGCTTCCCCGGAAGTTTCTTCTGAAGCTTCCCCTTCCGAAGCTCCCTCCGGAACTTCCGGCAGGCCGAGCTCCACGGCCTCTTCCTCGGGTTCTTCCGGTTCGACGAATTTCTGGAGCGCCTGGACAATGGTCTCATTGAGCTCATCTAAGGAAACCGTCTCATCGGCGATTTCACGCAGGGCCACCACCGGATTCTTGTCCCTGTCACGTTCCAGGGTCAGCTCGGCCCCGGCGGAAATGTCGCGCGCGCGGCGCGCCGCCAGCATGACAAGGTCAAAGCGGTTGGGAATCTTGGTAATGCAGTCTTCAATGGTTACGCGGGCCATGGGATTCTCCGATGGGGCTCATGGGGTGTTTTTTCGGGTGTGTTGCGAAACTGTATTTACTGAAATTGTATGCAGGGGGGGAATATATGTACCGATGCCCCACTAGGCAAGGCCATTAGCCACATTGGGGCGGTATTGCCGCGCGCCCCCAAAACACCCGCCAAAACCCCCGCCGAAGCCTAACCGGCGCTCCCTTCAACGGGGCGGATTTCCTGGCCCTCTTGGCCTTCTGCCAGGGCCGACACCAACTCTTCAATGGGCGTTTTTGAGACCGGGTGAATCCAGTCCGGGGCCAGTTCCAGCAAGGGCAACAGGACAAAGGCGCGCTCGTGCATCCGGGGGTGGGGCAGCACCGGGCCGTCGCTGCCCTCAATTACCAGATCATCATAGGCGATGAGGTCGAGATCGAGGATTCGCGCCTCGTTGCGCACCCGCCGCACGCGTCCGAATCCGTGTTCGATGTCATGGAGCAGATCGAGAAGCGCCTGCGGCGGCAAAGCGGTCTCCACGGTCACCGCGCCGTTAACGAACCAGGGCTGGTCGGAAACCGGCACCGGCGCGCTTTCGTACCAGCGCGCGCGTTTCACCACCGAGAGTCCCCGTTCCCCGAGAACCCCCAGCGCCGCCTCGCAATTGGCCGCGGGCGCGCCGTACATGTCGCTGGGCAGATTGGAGCCGATGCCGATAATGATCAAAATCGTGGTTCCCGATGACGAATTGGAATAATTTTAGTATAAATCCTTGCGGCGCCCCGTTTAGGCACCCACCTACATAAAGGGGAATGGCCGGCATTTATAGAATCGCCCACGGCCCTGTAAACCCCTAATTTTTCAAATGCGGGCCCTGTTTTCTCTTATTTCCGGGTTTTTTATTTTTCAGGGCAAGCGCCATTTTTTAAGGAATTGGCTCCATGCATTTTTATCCCGATGAGCGAATCGCTCTTTTCATAGACGGCTCCAATCTCTACGCGGCGGCAAAATCCATAGGCTTCGACATCGATTACAAACGCCTGCTGGAATTCTTCGGCGGCGAGAACAAGCTTATCCGCGCCTATTACTACACCGCCCTCATCGACGACCAGGAATACTCGCCGATCCGGCCGCTGGTGGATTGGCTCGACTATAACGGCTACACCATGATCACCAAGCCCACCAAGGAATTCACCGACGCCGCCGGACGGCGCAAGATCAAGGGCAATATGGACATCGAAATCGCCGTCGACATGATGGAGATGGCCGGCAGGCTTGACCATATGGTGCTGTTTTCGGGAGACGGCGACTTCCGGTCGCTGGTGGAGGCGGTCCAGAACAAGGGGGCTCGCGTCACCGTCATCAGCACCGTCAAGTCGAGCCCGCCCATGTGCGCCGATGAACTGCGCCGCCAGGCCGACCAGTTCGTGGATATCGTCGAGTTGAAGGACCAGATCGGCCGCGATCACGGCAGCGAGGACATCCCCCTGCGCGAAGACCCCCAGAGAGAAGAACAGAGAGAAGTTCCGGAAGAAGGCATCCCCGAAGAGATTATGGAAGAAGAACTGGCGTCATCGGCTTAAGCCCGCAAGCAATAAGGCCGCCGCCATGACCAGTTCTCCTTCAACCGGGACGCCCCCCTTCACGGACCCCCCATTCACGGACCCGCCCCCTGAATGCCCCTTATGCCCCCGGCTCGTCCAGTTCCGCCAAGCCAACCGCCTGGCAAACCGCGACGCCCGGCCTCCCTGGCATAACGCCCCGGTGGCCTCCTTCGGCAAAATCGACGCCCGGCTGCTGGTGGTGGGGCTGGCGCCGGGCTTGAAAGGGGCCAACCGCACGGGGAGGCCCTTCACCGGCGACTATGCCGGCGATCTCCTCTATGGGGGTCTGGCGAAATTCGGATTTTCCAGCGGCACCTACGCCGCGCGCCCCGATGACGCTCTCACGCTCGCGGATTGCCGCATCACCAACGCGGTGCGCTGCGTGCCCCCGGAGAACAAACCCACCGGCGCCGAGACCGCCGCCTGCCGGCTTTTTCTCGTGTCCGAAATCGCCGCCATGCCCAATCTGCGGGTGTTGATGGCGCTGGGCAAGGTGGCCCATGACGCGGTGATCCGCACTTTCGCCCTCAAACTCAGGAACTTCCCCTTCGGCCATGGCGCCACACATGATCTTCCCGGTAATCTCACCCTGGCCGACAGCTACCACTGTTCGCGCTACAACACCCAGACCAAACGCCTCACCGAGGCCATGTTCTTCGAGGTTCTGGCGGGGATTCGGGCACAGCTTGATACCCAATAGGCTTTCCAAAGAATAAAGCGCTCTCTATAAACCCCCTCACATAAGATTTTTGAAATTTCCGCCGCCCTCCTTGATGAGCAGACGCGCGCGGAAGAATTGTTTCCCTACAAAAAGGCCCAGGCGGAGGAATGCGGGATCACCGTCCACGATCAAAGCGCGGAGATTGGGGCCCCCTTCCTCAAGGCCGATTACACCAGACTCAAACAGGTGCTGCTCAACCTCCTGTCCAACGCCATCAAATACAACCGCGAGGGCGGCGAGGTGACTCTTGTCCCGGAGCGCCGCGAAGGCGGTAAAATCCGCATCAGCGTCCGCGATACCGGCGGCGGCATCCCGCAAGAACAATTGCCGGATCTGTTCGAACCATTCAACCGGCTGGGCCGTGAAAGCGGCACCATCGAGGGCACCGGAATCGGGCTTACCATCACAAAAAAACTGGTGGAGGCCATGGGCGGCGAGATCGGCGTCCACAGTATTCCCGGTGAAGGCACCACCTTCTGGGTGGAGTTCGACGAAGGGGAAAGCCTGGAACAGGAACTCGATACGGCCCTGGACTCCATTGAATCCGCTCCCGCCGCCGGGACCGCGCAGGGAAAACACTTGAAGGTGCTGTACGTGGAGGACAACCCCGCCAATATGAAATTCGTGCGCAAAGTGCTTTCACGCATGCCCCGGTACGACCTGCTGGAGGCGACCACGGCGGAAGACGGCGTCGAGGCGGCGTTATCCGAGAACCCCGACATTATCCTTATGGACATCGGCTTGCCCGGCGCCGACGGATACGAAGCCCTGAAAATGCTCCGGGAACGGGGCCTGGCCGGCCATATCCGGGTCATCGCCCTTTCCGCCCACGCCATGAGAGGAGACATCAGAAAAGGACGGGATGCGGGGTTTGACGATTATCTCACCAAACCCATAGACGTGGATAAACTGGTGAACGTCCTGGAAAAAGCCGCCACGGCGTGACGGGCCAGGGCACCTCGGCCCTCAACAAGAAGGCCCAGGGTACGTCGGCCCGAAAAGAAAGGGCCAGGAGGGGCCAGGGTACGTCGGCCCCCAAAGATTACTGCGGGCCCCAAAAATTACGTCAGCGCTCAAAAAGTAGTTATCCCTTATCGCGGAGGATGCGCGCCTTATCGCGCTTCCAGTCCTTCTCCTTAGCCGCCGCGCGTTTGTCGTGCTTCTTCTTGCCCTTGGCAATCCCGAGATCAACCTTGGCCAGGCCGCGCTCGTTGAAATAAAGGCTCAGCGGCACCAACGTCATGCCGTCGCGGGTCATGGCGCCGATCAGCCGGTCGAGCTGACGGCGGTGCACCAACAGCTGGCGCGGCCGTTTGGGGTCGTGATTATGCTTTCCCGCCGGGTCGTATTGGGGGATATGGGCGTTCACCAGCATCAGCTTGCCACCCTTTTCCGCCCCATAGGCCTCACCTATAGACGCGCGTCCCATGCGCAGCGACTTCACCTCCGAGCCGGTGAGCATGATGCCGGCCTCGAGATGATCCTCAATCAGGTAATTGTGGCGCGCCTTGCGGTTCTTGGCGACGACGCGGTATCCCGTTTCTGCCGCTTCCTTGGCCTTGGCCATGGCAACCGCCCCGCCGCCTTACGGCAGCAGACCCGCCGCGTCCAGAGCCGCGCGGACTTTCTCTTTGGACTCCCCTGCGATTTCGCACAAAGGCAGGCGCACCTCGTCGGAGCACAGCCCCATCAGCGAGGCGGCGTATTTCACCGGTCCCGGACTCGATTCACAGAACATGGCGTCATGGACCGGCATCAGGCGCTCGTTGACCTCGTTCACGGTGTCCATATCACCCTTCATCCATGCCTCGTGTAGATCGGCGCAGGCGCGCGGCGCGATATTGGCGGTCACCGAAATACAGCCTACCCCGCCGGCTTCGAGGAAGGGAACCACGGTGGCGTCCTCGCCCGAAAGCTGGATGAAGTCTTCGCCCATGGCTTCGCGGGTCTGCACGGGCCGGTCGAGGTCGGCGGTGGCGTCCTTGACACCGACGATATGGGGCAGTTCCGCCAGCCGCGCCATGGTCTCCACCGACATATCCACCACGCTGCGGCCGGGAATATTATAGATGAACAGCGGCAGGTCACAGGCGTCATGCACCGCCTTGAAATGGGCATACAGCCCGGCCTGGGTGGGCTTGTTGTAATAGGGCGTGACCACCAATGTGGCGTCGGCCCCGGCTTTGGCCGCATGGCGGGCCAGCGCCACGGCCTCGGCGGTGGAGTTGGAGCCGCACCCGGCGATCACCGGCACACGGGCCCCGGCCGCCGCGATGCACATTTCCGTCACCGCCATATGTTCCTCATGGGTCAGCGTCGGCGACTCGCCGGTGGTGCCACAGGGCACCAGGGCGTGCGTGCCCTCCGCCACCTGTCTCTCGACCAGCGCCTTGAACGCCTTCCCGTCCACCTTGCCGTCGGCGAACGGGGTAATCAGGGCGGTCATGGATCCCTTGAACATGAGTCTTACTCCGGTTGTGCGCCAGGCCGGCACCAGACCCGCCCGACGCGCTTAAACAGTGTTTGGCGGGAACATAGACCCAGATTTCCGCCGCCACAAGCGCCGCTCTCGCGGCTCGGCCCACGGAAAGGGATACAGATTACGCTCCATTGCGGGTAAAATGGGTGTGACGCCACCATGTGGCGGCAAGACCAAACGGGGTATGACTAACCGGGAGTCTGAAAATCGTGGGGAAGATCGTGGGGGGAAAAAACCTGATCGGCGCGGCGGCGGCCTTTCTTGTGATTGCCGCGGGTTCCCTTGTTCCAACCGCGGTTGTTCCAGCCCCGGCTGTTCCAGCCGCAGCCGGTGCCGCGACAGCGCAGAATGGTGGCTCCGCCACCGGAGAACCGGCATTGGCCCAGAACGGCTTGTCAGCCGACTCATCTACGGCAAATGCCGCGCCGTTACCGGCCCCCAAGCCCGCCGGTCCCGAAACCTCCAGTTCCCAACCTTCCAACCCCCGGCACATCAGCCCCGAAACACTCAGAACCGCGCAGGCCATCTTCAAGGATATCAAGGCCGAGCGCTGGAAAGCCACGCACCGCAAGGCGTCCGCCTCGGGCGATCGGTTGCTGGTCTCCCTGGTGCAATGGCTCGATCTGCGGCGCGAGGGCAAACACGGCTTCGAGGAAATCGCCGCCTTCATCGCCAGCCATCCCGGATGGCCGCTGCTGCGCACCCTCACCACCCTGGCCGAGGAGGCCATGACCGACGCCACCTCCGATACGCTGGTGCTGTCCTGGTTTGCCGCCCATCCGCCGCTTACCACCAAGGGGCTGATCCGTTACGGCGAGGCCCTTTTGCGCCAAGGCCGGGAGACGGAAGGCACCGCCATCATCCGCCGCGCCTGGATTACGGGCAATTTCGGCTATCGCCAGGAACGCACCTTCATCGCCCGCCATCACAAACGCTGGACCCGCGAGGATAACTGGGCGCGCCTCGACCGCCTGTTATGGGAAGGCAGGCTCAAGGTGGCGCGCCGCACCATGCGCCGCGTGGACAAGGACCGCCAGGCCCTTGCCGAGGCCCGACTGCGGCTGCGATTGAACCATGGCGGCGTCGACTGGGCCATCCGCCATGTGCCGCCCTATCTGCTCGGCGATCCCGGATTCCAGTACGAGCGTCTGCGCTGGCGGCGGCGCCGCGACCGCGATGACGCCAGGGAGATTCTCAGCTCCCCGCCCCTCGATCTGGTGCGTCCCGAACTGTGGTGGAAGGAACGCGCGGCGGTCACCCGGCAGGCGCTGGTCAAGGGGGATATCTCGGTGGCCTACCAACTCGCCAGTTCCCACAAACAGGTCCAAGGCGCCAGCTTCGCCGAGGCGGAATGGCTTTCAGGATGGATCGCCCTGCGCTTTCTTCACAACGGCGAGGCCGCCCTCAATCACTTCACCCGGCTTTACGGCAATGTGCGCTATCCCATCAGCCGCTCACGGGCGGCCTACTGGGCGGCGCGGGCGGCGCAAAGCCTGGGCCGCAACGAATTGGCCCAGGGCTGGTACGCCAAGGCGGCGGAATTTCTTACCACCTTTCACGGCCAACTCGCCGCCACCCAGACCGGGGGAGAAACCACGCCGTCCCTTCCCCCCGACCCCCTGCCCACGGCCGAGGAAAAGGCCCGGTTCAACACGCGCGATCTGGTGCGCCTGGTGCGGCTGTTGGGGGAAATCGGTGAATACAAACAGATCAAGCCCTTCGCCATACATCTCAACGATCTCGTATCGACGCCGGGGCAGCGCGCCCTCGTGGCCGATCTCGCCCATGACAACGGCCGCCCCGATGTGGGCGTCAAGATCGCCCACGAAGCCACCCGCAGCGGCGTCAATCTTGTGTCCCGGGGCTATCCCATCCCCGCCCAGTTCGACAAGGAGCATCCCGAAACGCCGTTGCTGCTGGCCCTGATGCGCCAGGAAAGCAGCTTCGACAGCTTCGCCCAAAGCCATGCCGGGGCGCGCGGACTGATGCAGATCATGCCGGCCACGGCGAGAAACGTGGCGCGGCGGCTCAACGTGCCCTATTCCAAAACCCGCCTCATGACGGACCCGGGATACAACATGATGCTGGGGCGGGCTTATATATCCGGCCTCCTGAACCAGTACGGTGATTCTTACGTTCTCGCTCTGGCCGCCTATAACGCCGGACCCAACCGGGTAAAACGGTGGCTGCGCAACAATGGTGACCCGCGCACGCCGCAAGTGGATGCCCTGGACTGGATTGAAAGCATCCCCTTTTACGAAACCCGCACCTATATCCAGCGCGTGCTCGGCAATCTCCAGGTCTATCGCATGCGCCTCAACAGCCCCCAGATGGCCTGGTCGCTGAAAAACGACCTTCATTACCAAAACTAGGGGGCATTACCAAAACTAGGGGGCATATCCGGAACCGGGAAACGGCGCCCGCGGAATCCTCCCGCAATCCCCCCCCCACAGAATCCCACACGGCAATGGCCCATAAAAAAACCGCCCGGCTGCAACAGCGGGCGGTTTTAAGGAATGATCGGAGAAAACGCTCAAGCCATCAGGCCACGATGTCCAGAGTGGGAACGCCTGAGGCCTGTTCGCTCCGTTCGCTGCTGTCGCTAGCGGTGGGAGGCGCACTCGGATCGCCCCCCGGCGGTGGCGCGGCAGGGGGAGTCGTCGTGGGGTCATTGGCCACCTCGGGCCTGCCGGCGTCACTGGAAGCATTAGAAGGACTGGTAGGGGCCGGAGTATTGTCCCTCACCGATTGGGCGTCACGGGAGTTGATTTCATCCTGGACATTGCGCTGGGCCACGTTAACGGACTGATCCCGCTCCACCTGGCTATGTTCCACGGCCTTGCTGTCGGCCTTATCGTCTATGAATTGTTCCTCACGGCCGCCCGACCGTTCACTACGCGCCTCCCGCAGCCCCGCCTCGACATCATCGGATTCCTGTCCCTTGACGATACCACCGCCGAACACGGCGGCAATTTCATCTTGAAGCTCTTCCTGCTCCGTGTCGGTGGAGTCCCTGATGAGGTCCACTTCGTTCTCAATGGTTTCCCGCCTGGCGGAAACATCGGCAACGAATTCCTCGCTGCGGGCCTCGGTCCGGGCTTCGCCGGCATTGGCGCGGCGGGCCGCCAGATCCTCAGCCAGGCTCAGGGAGTTCTCGTCCTTGTGATCCTGATTGAGAAAATCCTGGGCCTCACGGCTGAGAAGAACCTGATCATGGACATTGCGCTCGGAATGCTGGAAATCTTCATTACGGTTGAAGCTGTCCCGGCGTTCCCGGCCCACCTCTTCCTGGCGGCTGGTCTGGGCAACATCGAAGATTTCCTCGCCCAAGCCCCCGGATGTGACCCCAAGGCGCTGGTCATCTTCTCTCCGGCCCTCAAGGATAGGGCTGAGCTTTTCCTTGCCCCGAAGCGACTCACCGGTAGTGGAAGAGGCACCGGGAGTTCTGGTTACTATATTGGGGTTTAAATCAACCATTTCCTCACCCTCCAACGTGTCCGCCGTCCTACCTGGAGGGGGAGTGAGAATTATTTAAAGGGCATCCTACACTAAAATCCATCTCAATTCAATAAAAACTCAGCAATCCCAAAGGGTTCTCCGTCAGTTTGTATAAAATTGTATCTATTGCCCTGCCGCCATCATTACGGCGAAGCCGCCACGAACCCACTGTAAGGCCTCACCGCGAAGCTGATACCTCACATGCGCCAGATATAAAGCCGGGTGTCACGGCGGTCGTTCACCTTAACCACCTGATCGGGGTCGATCTGGGGAACGGCGAAAGAATTGCTGATAAACAGGCTTCCCGGCCGCATTTCGTCGCGGGCCTTTTCATAAAGCCCGCGCATGGGGGCCGGTGAGAGAAAACTATACACCACATCATAATCGGAAAGGTCGTGGTCCCAGAAATCGCCATAGATCAGCTTCACATTACCGGAGCCGGAGCCAACACTCCGCGAGGCCAGCAACCGCAGGCGCGATAAAAGATATGGCAGGGGTGCCGATTCAATACCGTGAAAACGTCCCTGGGGGCGGCGGCGCGCGAGAAACAGAAGCGTTCCGCCCAGCCCGCTGCCGAGATCGGCTAAGGCCAGATCCTGTTTTTCCGGAAGCAAGTCGGCCAGCGCCGCCCAGGTTTTACGGTTGCTGAGATAGAGGGGTACCCGCCCCACGGCGCTGTTCCAGAAAACCATCAGAAGAACCAGAAAAATACCGAGATAGACCCATGAGGGAACGGGAAGATAAAGGGTCGCCGCCACCGCCCAGGGAAATACCATGTGCAGGGGAAACCACCACGGGGAGAGGCCGAAACGGCGTCCGATCAGGGCGGCGAGAACCCCCTGGGCAATGAGCTTCACCGTCAGAGGCGTATGGATACTCACCACCGCGCCGCCCGCCTCCAGCGACCAGGTAATAGCCAGTACCAGAACCGCGGAAATAAGCTGGGCCGCCAGCGCCCTCAACAGCGGCGAGCGTGGAGTCACGGTTTCAGAGAGCTGGGGCGGGAGCCGTTCTTGCGACATGGTTTGGGCTGTGTCTCCTGGTATGGCTGGCCGTTACGACCTCGGCGATGATAGTATCTTCCACAATGGTATCCTCTGAGACACCTCTTCTTAAACCCCCGGATAAACGCCTCCGCCCTTTAACGCCCCAACCAACACACACAACCATATGGCCATGACCCTTTCTCCCAACCAGCTTCCCCGGGAAACCCTGCGTGATGTCATCAACGACATCCGCCTCGACTTCAAATTCCGCTACGTTCCCTTCCGCGGCTATTACCGTTATCGCTCCCACAAATACATGACGCGGATCGACCCCGAGATGGGAATTCTCAAATTTATCGTCGATCCCGCGCGTATCAGCCTCGACGTGGGCGCCAATCTCGGCCTGTTCACCTATTTCCTTTCCCGCTACTGCCCCCATGTGCACGCCTTCGAGCCCAACCCCATCCCCTTTCGCATCCTGCAACACGTGGCCGACAGGAACGTCACCCTCTACCAGATGGCACTCACCGACCACACGCAAGAGGTGGAACTGGTGGTGCCCAAGGGCCGCAAGGGATGGTCCAGCAACGGCGCCGGACTCGACCGTGAGCGCGATGATGGTTCCGGGATGGCCACCGGGGTGGTCAAGGTGCCGGGCAGCCGCATTGACGACCTTGGCCTGGAGGACATCGGCTTTATCAAAATTGACGTGGAAGGCCACGAAAAAGGCGTGCTCTCCGGGGCCACGGAAACCCTCAGGCGCGACCGTCCCAATCTCTTCATCGAGAACGAGTTCGCCCATGTGGGCGATGCGGCAGGGGATGTGTTCTCCCTGCTGGAGAGTTTCGATTACCGGGGGTTTTTCCTGGAAAACGGGGTGTTGAGGAGTCTCAGCCGCTTTTCCGTGGAGGATCACCAGATTAAACCGCGCGAAGGCGGCACCGGGCCTTACGTGAAGAACTTCATCTTCCTGCCCAAATAATCCGGCCCCTTATAGGCCACCTGCATAATCCACGGCGTTGTGATGGCGCGGCGCGGGCTTTATTCACTCAAGACCGTAGCTCTCCCCGCCCAAGTAATTTATGCCGGACACGGGCTCGGTATATTCCTCGTAGACGTTGTATTCCTCGTAAATATATTCCACCTCAGGCGGAGGCATATAGGGCTGGTCACCCGAACTCGTGGTGGTGGTCGTCGTCGTCGCTGGGTCCGTTGGGTCCGCGGGAGCCGTTCCCCCTCCTCCGCCTTCCTGATGTTGCTGCCCTCCCCGATCATGAGGACGTTTCGGCTCGTCTTTCGGCGCCGTCTGAAGGGCCTGTTTCTGGCGCTCCTCTGAATGGCGGCGTGCCCGGTCCATGACGTCCTCTCCCTCGCCGGGGATGGGCTCGACCAGCTCCCGCTGGCGCTTGTTGGCCTCCCCATAGCGCTCCGACATACGGCCCAGCGCCTCGGCCAGTCCCGAGCCACCCTCTGGCGTCTCCCCTCCATCATAGCCGAATGTCCGGGGTCATCGAATTCGCCGCCATAAGGATCACTCTCATCGCCGCCGGAACCAGCATCGGGATCATCGCCAGAATCGAGCCTCCGGCGGTCGCCCTGTGACCTATTATCAGGCTCCATGATGTAATCATCTTTTCCGTCATCTCCAATCGGGAGGCTTCGATCAACTATGCCGCCCACCTTGGGTCTTTTTCCAAGCTTGCCCGGACCGGAAGAGGGAATGGGGGTCCAGTTTTCGCCATCCCATTTCATGGGCGTCTTGCCGTCCATGGGAACCTCGACCTCCCCGCCTCTGGGCACCACCACCAAGCCCCTGTCCAACTTCGACTTGCCACTAAAGAAAACCTCGGTGTCGGACTGTAAGTCTGGAACATAATCGGAGTCAGCCTCGTCTGCCCAGCCTGGGCCCTGTTCCATATACCCACCCGGGTTCAGCTTGATTTTCTCGGCGGCAAAAAGATCAGCCGGCCCCATCGGCAGAAGCAGAACTCCCACGGCGGCCCACGCATGTTTCTTTGAAATAACAGAAGTCATAACAGGCCCCCAACAGGTCGGTGGATGAGCCTTTTTTATTCAGCGGGTCATTCTATGTCTGCATACAGCGTTTTGTCCATGCGGGGCCCCAAAAACCGGCACCTACATTGAATTCGCCACTCTGATATGCAAGGATTTTCCGACCCGACAATTTGACCGATAATTCGCCTGATAATCCACTTGGGCGCCGTGACTTTCACCGTGGAAACCCCAACGGAAGAAAGGTCAATACATGGTCCTTTTCAGTCGCTGCATTTTATTTATCACTGTTCTTTGCGTACTGGGGCTCTCCCCTCGCCCCCTCGCGGCCGCCAACCTGCTGAGCCACACCACCTATACCGATGCCGACGGCAATCCCTGTGAAAGATGGGTCTATGACGATGGCAGCGAGATGGACGAATGCAGCTGGGACGAGACTGAAATCATCGAAGAGCCGGCCCCGGTGGCGCCGGGGGAGACCGTTCCCGAAGGGTTTACCGACCAGCCTTCTTCCTCTGGCGATACCTCCACACCCCCCGAACAGGGCGATTACAAGCCCGTCCCCGAGGATTACGGCCGCAAGGCCCGCGAGGAGATGCAGTACTCGAAGGAACGGGCCAAGGAACATATGGGCTATGAAGAGGTCATCTCCGAACCCGCCGAGCGCGACCCCGACTTCGGCAAGCTCGGCGACCAGATCAGGAATCTCGGCGGTCATCTCGTGGTCATTGAGGAAGATGAGAAGAAGAAAAAGAACCTGATTCTCCCGCAGCCGCCGCAAACACCGGGCGGCGGAGAAGAAAGCTTCGGCGGAGACGAGCCTGAAGACGAGACCACCGAGACCTTTGAGACAACCGAAACCGACTGCTGTGAAACGATTACGCTGGAAGAAGAAAGCGACGATATAGACTGGCGCACGGCCGATGGCGCCCCCCTGGAAGGACACGGATACCGGAAAGTCCTGCTTCCCGAAGCCCTCACCCAGCCGTCAAAGAAAATTCACGTCACCATCCTGCCCTTCAAGACCAGGCCTTACGCCATCTACTGCGACTGTAAACTTCTGAAATGCCGCCCCAAGGGGGAAACCGTCAAAGGCGAAATCCTTCACCAGATGCTCGCCTATATGAACATGGTCAACAGCAAGCTCGCCGATGAGGGAAAGAGAAGCCGTTACGGCGGCATCACCGGCAGCGACCCGGGCGGCGTCCGTCAGCTGCTTGGGGTCATGAAAGAGCAGATGAGCGGCGCCTATGACGAGCGCACCACGGTACGCATGGGCCGCTGGAGCATTCCCGATATCGTCATCGACGGAGAGCTGATCTTCAAATGCTGCGAACCCGATGGGGTAAGAATCGCCATGCATGCAGAGTTTCACGATTCCCGCAGCGGCAAGCTCATCGAAGGGGTGTACTGGAACACCCATGAATGCCTGAATCTGGATGATGATGAAACCCTCAGGGCGCGCTTCGAGGAATTCGTGAAAAAGGTCATGTGGGCATTCCAGGAATCACTGCCCATGCAGAACCACATGGCGGAGCTGAAGAAACAGAAAGCATCCCTGTATTAGACGCATCGTGGAGACAGGAAAGGACTGAAAATCTATCCGCGGAACATACCGTCGGCGAACGCCACAGCAGAACAGACCTTCCTTGGCTGGGGGGCTTAGACGCTGCCTTCCGCCACCTTCAGATTGAGATAGAGCCCGTCGGGATAGGCCTTGCTGGCGTATTGGGCGCCCCCGGCCATGGTCTCGAAGGTCTGGACCAGCGCGCCGTTGCGGATAAGGGCGAAGCGGCCCTTGTCGGTCTCGAGAAGGCCCGGAAGCAAGTTCTTGAAAGCTTCCATATTCATATTGATGGCCTGTTTCATCTGTTCCGGTGAAGCGGTTTCGTCAGACATGGCGGCGGACCTCCTAAAATAACTATCACTGCCCAATTATAGGCCGGGTCACTGGCAATAAAACCAATTATAGGCCGGGTCACCGGCAATAAAAAAGAACCGCAAAAAGATTCTCGTGGACAAAAAAAGACGGGCGCCACTCATAAGGAACGGCGCCCGCCAAATTGTAATTGGATTGGGAAGTTAAGCTGCTTTTTCGCCGGTAGTCTCAAAGAGCTTTTTCGTCTTCGAGACCAACCCTTCGGCTTGCGACCCGATAGCTATGCGCCGGGGCTTTCTCTCCTCGGGAATCTCGTGCACGAGATCGATAGTCAACATGCCGTTTACAAGATTGGCGCCGTCAACCCTCACATGGTCGGCAAGGCGGAAGACACGCTTGAAGTTGCGTCCCGCGATTCCCTTGAAGAGATAGGCGGCCTCTTCACCCCCTCCTGCTTTCTCGCCGGAGACCACAAGGGCGTTTTCGCGGGCCTCCACGTTCAACTCCTCCTCGCCGAAACCGGCCACGGCCAGGGTGATGCGATAGGCATGGTCGCCCTGGCGCTCGATATTATAGGGGGGGTAAGACGCTCCGTTACCGGCATCCAAAGCCTCTTCGGCGAGCCGGGCCAAATGGTCGAAACCGACGGTGGAACGGAACAGGGGTGAAAAATCAATAAGACTCATAATTCATCCTCCTTGATGAGCGATGTCGTCATTTCAGGCCTATCAAATGATCAGGCCCGTCACGGTGACGGAGCCAATTTGCGGCCTCCGTCACTCACCATGTAAGGCAAATTTTCGGCCAATCAAGAGAGTTATCTAAAATATTAAGTTTTATGTACATCAATATGTTTTTAATGGTTTTTATATATCTTAATGCAACCGTTCCAAAAGCCGGGCCCGACAAACCCGGTTATGGTTAACCCGATATTAATGGCTTTGCCGGCCATAATGGTTATAACGTTTGACAGCATCAATCGAGGACGCTTTCAGGGAAATTAAACGTAACGCTCTGAGCCCCCCACTCAGGAACATTCACCCCAACACCCGGCCAGCACCGTCCGGAATTAAAGATTTCCGCAATCCGCGGCCGATCACCACTTGCTCATAAAATTAACAGCCTGAAGGAACCGCCATATGCCCATAACCGAACCAGACAGGGCAGTCATTCTCGCCGCCGGGCTGGGGTCACGGCTGACGTCGGGATCCGACACCCCGAAGCCGCTGGTCCAGGTGGGGGGACGGACCCTGGCCGAACACACTGTGCTGGCGTTGCGCGACGGCGCGGGAATCACGAATTTTATCGTCATAACCGGTCACAAGGCGGACACCATCTCGGCCCATTTCGACCTCATTGCGCGCCGCCATAACCTAACCATTGACGCCGTCACCGCCACCAACTGGGAACAAGGAAACGGCACCAGCGCGCTGGCGGCGAGGGAACATGTGGGTGACGCCACCTTCTTTCTCACCATGACCGATCATATGTTCGATCCGGAAATTGCCGAAACCCTGGCCCGTCATGTTCCGGAGCCCGGGGAAATGTGTCTCGCCGTGGACCGTGACAAAGAGGGTATTTTCGACCTCGATGACGTCACCCGGGTGCGGCTTGAGGACGGCCAAATCTGTGAGATCGGTAAGAATCTTGAGGCCTGGGACGCGGCCGATACTGGCATCGTGCTGTGTACCCCGGGTCTTTTCGAAGGGCTGGAACTGGCCGCGGCCAACAACCTGCACGGCCTTTCCGACGGCCTGCGTCATTTGGCCGCGCGGGGCCGCGCCAAAACCGCCGAGGTAACCGGCAAATTCTGGCTCGACGTGGATACACCCGAAGCCCTTGAGGAAGCGGAGTCTCGCGAAAAAATACGGCTTTCCAAGGGAACCTACCGCCCCGCCCGCGAACCCGCCCCGCTGGGATCACCATACGGTAAGTCGTAAAAAGAGGTGCGTTCGTGAATTTTGCTCCTCTCCAAGATGAGACGGACAACGCACAGGGAAGCATCGACGCGGCTTCGAGCCTTCTCATGGTGCTGCCGCCGGGCAATGACGGCCCGGTTGGACCCGAAACCGAACTGCTAGGCATGCCCCTTGCCCGCCGCACGGTACGGACTGCGGAACGGGCCGGTTTCGAGCGTATTATTACGTCTTCGGATGGTCCTGCCCCCACCATTGCGGCACGTCGCATCGTGGTCCTTTCCGGGGATGTATTGCCCGACCAGAAATGGCTGGGTGAACTTCTCTGCATGCCGGTGGAACCGGGAAAAATGATTTTCGAAGCGGGAACCGCCGCAGTGATCGAAACCACTCCCGGTCAGAGGCCGTTTTCCCTCCAGCCGTCCTCCGAAGACGGAGCCCCCCAGAATCGGACCAATGACATATTCGCCACCTTGCTGGGCATGTTCGATGCCTCCTCGTGCCGGCCCGGCGAACTCGGTGAACAGCGGCGGCTGAATCTCACCCCCGAAACCACTGTTTCCGAGGCCGTGGACTGGCTGCTTGGCGGCCTGGTCAAGGAAACCGACGGGGTCATGGCCCGCCTTGTGTCCCGGCCCATCTCCCTGGCCATTACAAGGCGGATCGCGGCGACGCGGGTGTCGGCCAACGCCATGACCGTCATCAGCATTCTCGTGGGGCTTCTGGGGGCACCGTTTTTCCTGTCGTCGCAACCGGCGCTGCAGGTGACGGGGGCGTTGCTGTTTTTGGCCCATTCCATCCTCGATGGCTGCGACGGCGAGCTGGCGCGGCTACGTATGAAGGAATCGCGTCTCGGAGGCATACTCGATTATTGGGGCGACAACCTGGTCCACGTGGCCGTTTTTGCATGCATGGGCGTGGGATGGAGTCTCGAGTCGGAGTCGGTATGGCCGCTCTGGGCTGGTTTTGCGGCGGTTTTGGGCACTCTGGCCTCGGCGGGATTTGTGTTTTGGCGCACGATGCGTCATAAGGAGTCATCAGGGCCGCTCTTCACCTCCGTTGCGCAAGGACCTGGGGGCGGTTTTTCGCAAGTGGCGGATGCGCTTGTCCGCCGCGATTTCATCTATCTAGTCGTGCTGCTCTCGGCGTTTGGGAAGGCGGCCTGGTTTCTTGCTCTCACTGCGGTGGGAGCGCCGATATTCTTTATATTCCTTCTGGTAATCGCCTACCGGGAGAAAAATTAATAAATAGGTTTTCCATGAATAAGCCAACCACTCCCCCTTTGAAACAAAGCGCGGGCATTGCTCCGCCCAAGGGCCGTCTCGGCGTTCTCATTCCCGGCATGGGGGCGGTCGCCACCACCCTTATCGCCGGCGTGAACCTCGTTGCGAAAGGACAAGGGCGGCCTATCGGATCCCTAACCCAGATGCAGAAGATCCAGATCGGCAACGGCGAGACTCCCCGTTACGTCGCCATCAAGGATCTGGTTCACCTGGCGGAACCCAGTGACCTGGTATTCGGCGGTTGGGACATCACGCCTGAAAATGCCTACCAGACGGCGTGCAACGCGGGCGTCCTCGGCCATGACATGCTGTCGAATGTGCGCCGCGAGCTCGAAGCCATCGCGCCGTGGCGCGGCGTTTTCGACCAGGCTTATGTGCGTAATCTCAAGGGCACCCATGTGAAAACCGGCGCCAGCAAAATGGACCTGGCCAAGGCGCTGATGGACGATATCAAGAAGTTCCTTGCCGATAACGACCTCGAGCGCGCGGTGATGCTCTGGTGCGGCTCCACGGAGGTTTATTCGGAACCGGGACCGGTTCACCAGACGCTGGAAGCCTTCGAACAGGGCCTCCGCGACAACGCCCCCGAGATCGCGCCCTCCATGATCTACGCCTATGCCTCCCTCATGTGCGGCATTCCCTATGCCAACGGCGCGCCGAACTTTTCGGTGGAAATTCCTGCCCTCATCGATCTCGCCAACAGAAAGGGTGTGGCCATCAGCGGGCGCGATTTCAAAACCGGCCAGACCATGATGAAGACTGTCGTCGCGCCGGGCCTGCAAGCCCGCATGCTGGGCCTGGAAGGCTGGTATTCCACCAACATCATCGGCAACAAGGACGGCGAGGTCCTGGACGATTCCGGTTCTTTCAAGGCCAAGGAATCCTCCAAGGGCCGGGTGCTGGATTCCATCCTCCAGCCCGATCTCTATCCCGAACTTTACGGCGACTACCACCATAAGATCCGCATCGATTATTACCCGCCCCGTGGCGACGCCAAGGAAGGCTGGGACAATATCGACATCCAGGGATGGCTGGGCCAGTCCATGCAGATAAAGGTCAATTTCCTGTGCCGGGATTCCATCCTCGCCGCCCCCATTGCCCTCGATTTGATCCTTTTCATGGACCTGGCACAGCGCGCCTGCCTCAACGGCATTCAGGAATGGCTGTCCTTCTATTACAAGGCGCCCACCATGCCCGATTCCCAGGAACCCCAGAACGACCTGTTCGTCCAGCACCTGATGCTGACCAACATGCTGCGCGCCTTAGCCGAGGAAGAGGCGCTCGATCAATCGGATCTTGGGGAAAATGTTGAAAAACTCATTGTCCGTTGATGCGTGAATACTGACGGCCAGGACATGAACGAGGCGCATCCCGACAGCCCCCCGGGGGAACTTTTACCCCCCCCGCGAAGGCTTTTCCCCCTGGTCCGCCACCTCTCTTACATTTCCACCCCGGCGCTTTACCGTTCGCCGTTGACGCCCAACCAGATCACCGCCATCTCCCTGGTCTTCGGACTGTTGGCGGCATGGCTGTTCCAGTACAGCGGGCCCAGGGCCACCCTGACGGGTGCGGCATTTTTCATCGCCTGTTACGTTCTCGATAACTGCGACGGCGAGGTTGCGCGGCTTAAAAATCTCACCTCCGATTTCGGCAAACGCTTCGATACCTTCGTCGACTGGGTGGTGCACGGCGCGCTCTTTATCGCGCTGGGCGCCGGGATCAGAGCGCGAACGGAAGAATCCTTCTGGCTGTGGTGCGGTGTCATCGCGGCGGCGGGTGGAACCGTCAACTACGCCATTGATTGTCTGCGCGACAGCGGCATCACCATCGGTGGCGGCGAAGGCAGCTTCGTGGAAGACGGACCCGAGGACTCCTCCACCGACCGTTCCATTTACGTCTCGCGGGTGATCCGCACCGACTTCTGTTTCATCGTTCTCGCCCTGGCCCTTGCCGATTCCTTGTGGATTCTGCTTCCCACCGGCGCGCTGGGCGCGCAAGCTTACTGGATGCTCCAGTTCGTCAAGGGCTTCCGCCGCCACCACGTATAGGTCCACCCCCCATGAAGGTGCTGCGTATACTGTTTCTGCTGCTGGGCCTGGCGTTACTCACCGCCATCGTGGTCAAAACCGACCTGAGCGCGGTGGCCGGTCACATGGAGCACCTCAAATGGGGGCTCTTGGCGGTTCTCGGCGTCTATATGGCCGCCTTCCTCGCCGATACCCTGTCCTGGCAGTATCTGATCCGCCCCTTCCGGCGTGACTGGCCGTGGTTTTACGCCCTCTGGAAGGTGCGCATGGTGGGTGCGGCGGTGAACCGGGTAACCCCCTTCGTCGGTCTTGCCGGGGAACCGGTCAAAGCCGTGCTGATGAAGAAATTTCTCGGCCTCGACTACCGCGAAGGGGTGGCCTCCCTGGTGGTGGCCAAGACGGCGAATTTGATGGCCCTGGTGGTTTTCCTGTGCGGCGGGCTGGCTCTCACCATCGCTTACGGCTATCTGTCCCCGGCTTATGAACTGGCCGCCGCCATCGGCCTGACGGTTCTGATAGTGGGGATCGCGGCGGTCTTTGCCGTGCAGCGTCTGAAGGTAACCTCCGCCGTCTGGGAATGGCTCTCGCGGCGGCGCTTCGGGCGGCGCCTGGCCGAGGTGCTCCATCACATCCAGGATTTGGACAACCGGCTGGTGGAAAGCTACGCCGGCGATCACGGAAAATTCGCCCTGGCGCTGGCATTGACCTTCGCCAATTGGGTTCTGGGCGCGGTGGAGCTTTATCTCATCTTATGGTTTTTCGGCCACCCCGTCTCCATGGCCGAGGCATGGTGCATCGAAGCGGTGGTGGAGCTGGTGCGCGCCGGGGCATTTTTCATCCCCGCCGGAATCGGCGTCCAGGAAGGGGCCATGGTACTGATTATCACCCCCATCACCGGCCAACCGTCCCTGGGCCTGGCGGTGGCGCTGGTGCGGCGGTTGCGGGAAATTATATGGATCGTCTGGGGATTCCTGATTGCCTGGCGCTATTCCATCCCCACCAAACTCCCCCCGGAAGAAATTACATAGAGAAGAATCTACTTAAGACGGAAACCGCTTAAGGCATACTATGTGACTCAACATGGCTATCTCCCGCATCACCTATACCGTGACCCGCACGTTTTTTCAGGAGGGAATCCTGCCCAAGGATGCTGCGGTGCTGGAATTCGGCGAGGCTAACTGGTACGGCGACGTCCCTACCGAAACCCTTCTTGAGGACATCCGTACGCTTATCGAAGACCCCGGGGAACGCGACCGTCTGAGCGCGCGTCTGGAAACGGCGGTGGCCGGGGAAACGGAAACCCGGCCCTTCGACATCGCCAAGGTCTATTACGACCTGTTTTACGGTTGCCGCGAAGTCACCGCCATCGACCTCAACGGCACCGATGCCTGCCTCAGGCACGATCTCAACCATCCCCTGGACCTGGATACCGCCTTTGACGTCACCATCAATAACGGCACCGCCGAACACGTCTTCAATTACGGCCAGGTGTTCGCCTCCATGCACCAATACACGCGCCCCGGCGGGCTCATGATTCACGAAGGTCCGCTCATCAGCGGCTGGGTGGATCACGGCTTCGTTAATTTCCAGCCCACCCTGTTCTTCGATCTGGCGCGCGCCAATAACTATGACATGTGGTTTTTTGCGGGCGCCGCGAATCCCTTCGAGATTCACCAATTCCCGGACCGCGATGCGGTGCTGGAATTTATCAAGGCGGGCAAACTACCCGAGAATGCCATGCTTCTGGCTATCTTCAGGAAAAACGCGGAGGAATCCGAGTTCCGCATTCCTTTCCAGGGCTACTATTCCGGCGGCATTTCCGACGAGGCCCGCAAGTCCTGGCGCTCCATGCGCTAAGTCAAGACTCCGCCAACGCCCCCTCCAAGGCGTCGAGAACCAGATCAATATCGGCCTCGGTATGGTCCGCGGAAATCTGAAAACGGATTTCCTCGTCACCACGGGGCACAACGGGATAGTGGATGGCGGTGGCGAGGATGCCGTGGCTTTTCAGATGGCGGACCAAGGCCAGGGTGCGGTCGGTATCCCGGGTCATCAGGGGCACTATGGGATGCGCGCCGGGATGTTCGCCGGGAATGGTCTCGAACCCCCGCTGGCGAAGACCGGCCTCGAAGCGCGCGGTCATGGCCCGCAGATGATCCAGCAGCGCCAGCCCCCGGGGACTGTCGAGAATCTCCAGCGACCGCGCCGCCGCCGCCGCTTCGCCCGGAGTGATGGGATTGGAATACACATAGAAGGGGGACTTTTCCCGCAAATAGTCGGTAAGGGTCCGGCTCGCCACCACATAGCCGCCATTGACGCCGATCGCCTTGCCCAGGGTCGCCAACAGGATATCCGCCTCTCCACAGCCGGTATATTCCTCACTGCCGCGTCCGGTTGCGCCGAAGGCGCCGACGCCGTGTGAATCGTCCACCACCACAAGAACGTTCTCGGTGAAGGCGTCGTCATAACGGCGCGCCAGTTCCATGATTCCGGCCAGCGGGGCGTGGTCGCCGCGCATACTGAAAATCCCGTCCGTAACGATAATGGCGCGGCGGCAGGTGCTCGCCGCCTCTTTCAGCCGCGCCTCCAATTGGCCCAAGTCGAGATGGGGGTAGACCTTTTTTTCTCCGGGCCGCGCCAGGCGCAGAGCGTTGATGATGCAGTTGTGATTGAGTTCGTCGCTGATCACCGCCGTCTCCAGCGTAATCAACGGCGGCAGGATTCCCATCATGGCGGCATAGGCCGAGCTGAAGATCATGGCGCTGTCACGGCCGTGAAAATCGGCCAACCGGCGTTCCAGTTCAATATGCGGCGCCCAGGTGCCGCTGATGAAACGCACCGCACCCGGCCCTGCGCCATAGGTCCGTACCGCCTCTTCCCCGGCCGCCATGACGTCCGGGTTCAGGGACATGCCGAGATAGCTGTTGGAATTCATCCTCAGAAACCGGGCCTCCCCTTCCCCCTCGAGGATGAAGCGCGGGCCGTTTCCCTCAGCCGCCGGGATCACGGCGCTAAAGACGGTCTCGCGGCCCTTGGCGGCGGCGCTTTTCTCCATGTCCCCGAGCTCCGAAGACAACAGCTTGGCGATTCGTTGGTGGGGCATGTGGTTCTTCCTCGCTGTATTTATTCTGAATTTATTCTGTGGCCGGTATCCCGAGCTTTTTGCGGAGTTCCTCCAGCATATGGCCGGTCATGGAGTGCAGATCATAATGGGGCTCCCATCCCCACTCTTGGCGGGCGGCGGAGTCATCCATGGATTGCGGCCACGAATCGGCGATCGCCTGGCGGATGGGGTCCACATCATATTCGACGGTGAAGCCGGGGATATGCTTGGCGATCTCCCCCGCCAGTTCCCGCGGCGTGAAACTCATGGCCGTCACGTTAAAGGCATTGCGGTGGACCAGCTGCGCCGGGTCCGCCGCCATGACCTCGATCATGGCCCTGACAGCGTCGGGCATATACATCATGTCGAGCCGGGTATCGGCTTTGAGGAAACAGCGGTACTGGCCGTAACGGATGGCCTGGTAAAACATTTCAACGGCGTAATCGGTGGTTCCCCCGCCCGGCAACGCCACATGGGAGATAAGGCCGGGCAGCCGCAGCCCCCGCGTATCCACGCCGAAACGCTGGGCGTAATAGTCGCAGAGCAACTCACTGGCGACCTTGGTCACGCCGTACATGGTGGTGGGACGCTGAATGGTGTCCTGGGGCGTATTCTCCCGTGGCGTGGCGGGGCCGAAGGCGCCGATGGAGCTGGGCAGAAACACCGTGCATCCGAAATGCCGCGCCGCCTCCAGCACCCGGTAAAGCCCCCCCATGTTGAGGTGCCAGGCCACCTGCGGCCGTTCTTCGGCAACCGCCGAGAGGATGGCGGCAAGATGGTAAACGGTGCCGATGTCATGGCGCAGGATAAGGTCGCGTATCTCGCGCCCCTTGGTGCAATCGAGATGTTCGAAGGGCCCCTCCCCTGCGACTTCACCGCCTCCGGGCTTCATGCGAATGTCCGAGGCCACCACGTTGCCGCCGCCATGGCGCTCCCTCAACGCCGGCACCAGTTCCGAGCCGATCTGCCCTAGGGCTCCCGTCACCAGAATTTTCTTCATGTGGCCTCCGCTTCCTTTCCAGTCATTTCCTGTCCCGCCATCTCTTCTTGAGCTATTTCCCGCATGCGGAATTTCTGCAGCTTGCCGGTCACCGTCATGGGGAAATCATCCACGAAGCGGATATATTTGGGCGCCTTGAAATGGGCCAGCCGTTCGCGGCAATACTCCCGCACCTCCTCTTCGCCCATCTCCTCGCCGGGGTGAAGCTGGACCCAGGCCATCACCTCCTCGCCATAGAACGCGTCATCGACGCCGAACACCGCCACCTGCACCACCTTGGGGTGGCCGAAGATCACCTCCTCGATTTCCCGGGGATAGATGTTCTCGCCGCCACGGATAATCATCTCCTTGAGGCGGCCGGTGATTTTCACATAGCCCTCTTCATCCATGGTTCCGAGGTCGCCGGAATAGAGCCAGCCCTCCTCGTCGATGGCCTTTTTGGTGGCTTCCTCGTCGCCGTAATAGCCCTTCATGATGTGATAGCCGCGGAAACAGACCTCCCCCACCGCGCCCAGGGGGACGGTCTCGCCGGTGTCGGTATCGACGATCTTCACCTCCTGGTGGGCGAGGTTACAGCCCACCGTTTCGGTGCGGCGCTCGAAACTGTCATCGGCGCTGGTGAGGTGGGTCAGCGGAGAGGCCTCGGTTTCGCCATAGCCGATGAGAATCTCGGGGCAGTGTTCCTCGCTGATGACCCGTTTCATTAATTCCGGCGGGCACGGCGCACCGGCCATGATTCCGGTGCGCAGGCTGGTGAGGTCATAACGTTTGAAATCGGGGTGCTCGAGCTCGGCGATGAACATGGTGGGCACGCCGTGCACGGCGGTGCATTTCTCCGCCTCCACGGCTTTCAATACCGAGGGCGCGTCGAAATGTTCCGAGGGAATAACGAGACAGGCGCCCACTGACAAACACAGCAGATTAGCCAGCACCATGCCGAAACAATGATAGAAGGGCACCGGCACACAGAGCCGGTCGGTTTCCGTAAAGCGCATGGCCTTGGCCGCGAAATAGGCGTTGTTGAGAATGTTGTGGTGGGACAGCACCACCGCCTTGGGAAAGCCGGTGGTGCCGGAGGTGTACTGGATATTGATGGGATCATGGGCATCCAGAGACTCCGTCACCGCGTCCACTTGCGCCGCGCTCACCCCGTCACCGGCCTCCAGGACCTCCCGCCACAACGTGAATCCGGGATGGGGGCGCGCGGTCTCCATGGGAGCGGCGGCGTCATAAAGCACCACCCGGCGCAGATGGGGCAGTTCCGCGGCCTCGATCTCGGTTCCGCCTTCCCGCAGTTCGGGCACGATCTCGGCCAGCATGGCCACGTAATCGCTGGACCGGAAGGAAGGAATGGCGAACACCCCCTGCACCTCCGAGCGTTTCAGGGCATAGGCCAGTTCTCCCGCCCGGTAGGCGGGGTTGATATTGACCAGAACCGCGCCGATGCGGGCAGTGGCCAACTGCAGCAACAGCCATTCCATATTGTCTGTGGCCCAGATGCCGATACGATCGCCCTTGGCGAAACCAAGCCCAAGAAGACCCCGGGCGAGACCCATGACTTCCTTATCAAGCTCTCCGTAAGTCAGGCGCTTTTTCTGGGGCAGAGACACCACCGCCTCGCTCTCGGGAAAGCGCGCAGTGACGGCGGCCACATGCTCGGGGATGGTGACCTCGAGAAGAGGCTCCTCGCCGCCGCGCCGGAAATAGCTTTTGCCCTGTTCCGTCATTTCTTCCTTTCCCGCGTTCACGCGCGGCCCGGCTTTTCCTCCTAACCGCCCACGGCGTCCCAATAGGCATCCACCCGGCCCTGTATCTCACCCAGCAGGGTTTCGTTGCGCTTGGGTGAAAAGAGATGGGCATAGCGGCCTTGCAGCTTGAGATATTCCTCCACCGGGGTGCGGGGATGGGGGGTCTTGGTATGGACCACCTTGCCGTCGGCAAATTCCTTCAGCGGCCAGATACCCGTCTTCACGGCGAGGCGGCCGATGTCCAGCGTATCCATGGGGTCATAGTCCCAGCCCACCGGACAGGGGGAGAGTGCCAGAATCAGTTTCGGCCCCTTGATGGATTTGGCTTTTTCCACCTTGCGGGCGAGGTCCAGCGGTTCGGCGCCGATCACCGTGGCCGCATAGGCGGGGCGGTTGGCCACCCAGAGTCCGAACAGATCCTTCTTGTAACCGGGCACCCCTTCGGTGCCGGTATCGGTGGCGGTGCGGCTGGCATGAGGCGTACCCGCCGAGGTCTGGTTGCCGGTATTGCCGTAGCCCTCGTTGTCGTAACAGACATAGAGAAAATCGAGATCGCGGTCGATGGCGCAGGAGGCGGCGGCAAGCCCCATGCCGTACGTGGCCCCGTCGCCGGAAAGCACCGCCACCTGCATATCTTCTTCAGGCGTAATCCGTTTCTTGGCGAGCAGGATATCCAGGGCGTCGCGCACCCCCTGCGCGCCCGCCGGAGCCGAGGCCATGGCCGTATAGAGCCAGCCGCCGCGGAACGGCGTGAAAGGATAGACCGACAACAGGGTCATGCATCCCGCGGAATTCACGAACACCGTATTCTCGCCGAGCACGTCGTAAATCTCGTGCAATGCCTGAAGGCCTCCGCATCCGGCACACAGCGCGGTACCGGCGCCGAGAATGTGTTCCGAGGGGATATCCTTCATGCCCTTGATCACCGGTTCGCTCATGTGTCGTCCCTCTCTGTTTCATCCCTCTCCTGGCGGTGGATTTCCTCCCTCTCCACATGAGCCGAGGCCTGCAGCTTGCGCACATGGCGCAGTTCCTCGGCGCTGAAGAGAAGCCGCGGGGGCGGTGTCTCGCCATCGGCCACGGCCTGTTCCAGCACCGAGATCATCTCGCGGAATTCGCCGGGGCCGATATCACGTCCCCCCAGCCCGCCGATAAAGCCCGCCACCACCGGCGCGCCGGCCACGCCGTAGAGCACCGAGGCCAGTTCCCCGTGCAAAACGCCGCCCTTGCCCATGGAAAGGTTCTGGTCGATCACCGCCACCCCCTTGCGCCCGGCCAGGGCGCGGCGCAGGGCCTCCACGGGGAAGGGCCGGAACAGGCGCGGCCGCACCAGACCGGCGGCGACGCCCGATTCGCGCAAACCATCCACGGCATCCCTAGCCTTGGTGGAAAACGAGCCCAGCATGACGAACACATAGTCGGCGTCCTCGGCGCGATAGCTCTCCACCGCCTCGTAACGGCGTCCGAAGAGGCGTGCAAAATCCTCGGCCACTTCGTCATAGACCGCCAGCGCGCCCATGGCGGCGAGATGCAGTTCGTAACGGAAATAAGAGTACGGCGTACCGCCGAGTACGGCCACGGCCTCGCTCAGGGGCCGCCCGGCGCGGAATTTCAACGGTCCCGGATCGAAGGGCGGCAGGAAGTCCCGCGCCTTGGCCGGGTCGGGAATATCCACCGGCTCGCGGGTAAACGAGAGATAAAAGCCGTCGAGATTGACAATGATGGGAACCCGCACCCGTTTATCCTCGGCCAGGCGATAGGCCATGAGGGTGGCGTCCACCACCTCCTGGCAGGTGGCGCAGTGAATCTGCAAAAAGCCGCTGTCGCGCGCCGCCATCACATCGTTATGGTCGGATTCCAGGGTGATGGGCGCCGACAACCCGCGCGACACATTGGTCAGCACGAAGGGCGTGCGCCAGCCCGCCACCGTATAGAGCATCTCCATGCCATAGAGCAGCCCCTGGCTCGAGGTGGCGGCGTAGGAGCGCACCCCGGTGGCCACCGCGGCCCCGGCGGCGGTAATCATGGAATGCTCCGAATCCATGGTCACCATGCGGCAGTCCATCTCACCCTTGTCGATCCAGCCGGCAATGGTCTCGATGATCTCGGTCTGGGGGGTGATGGGAAAGGCCGGCACATAGTCCACCTCGGCCAGACGCACGCCCCAGGCCGCCGCCACGTTGCCGGTAAGAAGCTGGCGCGTCATGGCGATGCCTCCTCATGGGTTGCTGCTGTTTCCCCCGCAGCACCGTGTTCTGGAACCGCCTCGATGGCGTGGCGCGGACAGGCGGCGACACAGATCATGCAGCCCTTGCAATGATCGTAATCCACTTGCGGATAGCCACCCTCGCCCACAGAAATAACGCTGTCGGGACACAGGCTGCCGCAAATCCAGACGCATTTGTTACAGAGGTCCTCATGCACCACCGGGCGCATGACGCGCCACAGCCCGGTCCGCACTTCGACGCTGGTGGCCCCGGCATGGATGGCGGGCGTGGTCTGCTCACTGGAGTCCAGCGGCATCTCGATCCAGTCCGCCCCCTGTGCCGTGGCGGCCAGGCGTTCCTCTCCTTCCGCCACACAGCCCTCATGATCCGCCATGGCGTCGAAGGCGGCCAGCGCCCGTTTCAGGTTTTCCGCCACCACCTCCTTGCCCAAATGCCCCAGCTCCCCGGCGATGGTCTCTTCCAGGGCATCGCGACCGATGACGCCGGTGAGACGGGCCGCGGCTCCGGCGCAGGCCACTCCCATATAGGGCAGCTCCGCCTGTTCGGCGGCCTCGGCAAGGGGCAGACAGATAATGGGGGATGAAAGGTTGAGACGCCCGCGCCAGGTCTCGGCGCTCTCGGCGCTGTTGATCAACAGCGTGGTATGGGGGGCGAAATTAGCCAGAACCTCGGCGGCGGGCACCGGCACCAGGCTTTCATCGGCGACGATCACCAGATCGGGACAGCGGATGATGCCGCGCTCGTTAATGGCTCCGCGCGCCGCCCGCACATAGGCGAAAATAGGGGCGCCACGGCGTTCGGCGCCATAGCGCGGCGCATCCTGCACCTCGAACCCCTCATGGAAGAAGGCGCTGCCGAGAATATGGCTGGCCGTTTTCATGCCTTGGCCGCCACGTCCATGGAAACGAACTCGAAACATGCACACCTCCCTTCCTGAAGGATTGGCGGTTGGCCGGGTCTAATATATGGACCAACGGCGGAAGATCATGGCCTTGCGCACCCTTTCCTCGGCCATGGCGATGGCGGCGTCGCGGGGGAGAATGCCTTCCTTCTCCACCGCCGCCAGAACCAGTTCGGTGTTATGGGTCAGCTTCTCCTCGATGGCCTGGAACACCCCCGCTTCGGTGGAGCCTTGGTATTCCATGGCGGCGCAGATGACGCCGCCGGCATTGGCGATAAAATCGGGCACGCAGAGCACACCCTTTTCATGAAGAATTTTTTCCGCCTCGTGGGTGATGGGGATATTCGCCCCCTGCAAAATCAGGCGCGCCTTGATCTGTTTCACATTGCCCTTGTGAATCACGTCGGGGCGGGCGGCGGGCACCCAGATGTCGCAGTCCAGACCCACCGCGTCCTCGCCGGAGAGCTTCTCTCCCGAGGGGTGGTCGACCACGCTCTTGCCCTCTTGTTTAAGCGCTATCAGGGCCTCCACGTTAAGCCCGCTGGGGTCATAGAGAGTTCCCCCGGTATCCACGGCGCCGACCAGGCTGCATCCCAGCTCGGAGAGAAACCGCGCCGCATGGGTGCCCACGGCGCCCAACCCCTGAATCACCACGCGGGCCCCCTTGAGTTCCATATCACAATGCTCGGCGGCCACCAGCGCCACCCGGCTCAGCCCCCATCCGGTGGCGCCGATTTCGTCCAGGGGAATGCCTCCCACCTCGCGCGGCAGACCCACCACGCGGTCCACCTCGTCCTTGATCCAGGCCATGCATTGTTCGTCGGTGCCCATGTCGGGGGCCAGGATGTATTCCTCGATATCGCGCAGCGCGTTGGCCAGGGCGCGGATCACGCGCTCCTTGTCCCGGGGCGGCATTTTCGGATCGCCCCGCACCACGGCTTTTCCGCCGCCATGGGGAAGTCCGGCTGCGGCGTTCTTCATGGTCATGGCGCGGGCCAGACGACAGCATTCCTCCAGGGTCACGTCCGGCGCCATACGGATGCCTCCCACCGACGGGCCGGCGGCCACGTTATCCACCACCAGCACCCCGGCCAACCCCACCGACGGCTCGAAGAAATGAATGATCTTGGCGGGACCGAGATCGTCTCCGAAATCCAAAAGGCTGTCCATTGCCGTGCCCCCTTCCCATAAAGAAATATCTTTCCTATTCTAAGACCTTAAGAAATTAATTCATAATTTCAACGCAGTGGGACATTTCATCGCATATGGGTTTTATTTTCCACAGCCGCGAACACTCGCTTGCGTGCGAAATCGAGGCCGAAGATCAGCGGCACCCCGAGCCAGGCGGCGGCGTAAACGGTAATATCCACCGGGCCGGTGCCGAGAACCGTTCCCAACGGCGGGAAGTAAAGAATGGCCCAGGAGAACACCACCTCGAAGACGATCCCCGCGACGATCAGGGGGTTGCGCAACACCGAGGCGTCCAGCCCCGAGCCCCGGCGCGACCTGCGGCCGAACAGGTTGCCGATCTGCATGAGGATAATGGACGACAGGGTGATGCCCGTGGCCGAGCGGTAAAGGGGATCGCTGGCCCCCAGTTCCTGGCCCCATTCCCAGCCCCCCTGATAAAGCACGAAGAAAAAAAGGAACAGGGAGAAGCCCGCCTCGATCAGCCCGAGGAAAAAATAGCTATGGGCGATCACCGGCCAGTTGAGAAGCCCCTGCTTGCGGCTTCGCGGCGGCTGTTTCATGGTTTCGGGGTCCGGTTTTTCCTGTCCCAGCCCCATGGAGGGGATGATGTCGGTGCCCAGATCAATGGCCAGAATCTGGATCACCGTCATCGCCAGCGGCACCGGAAAAATAATGTAGATCAAATAGGGCATGATCTCCGGGCCGTTGCTCACCAGCACATAGTTGGTGAATTTCTTGATATTGCCGAAGATAGTGCGCCCTTCCTCCACCCCGGCGACGATGGAAGCGAAGTTGTCGTCGAGAAGGATCACCTGCGCCGCCTCGCGCGCCACATCGGTACCCGTGACCCCCATGGCCACTCCCACATCGGCGGTCTTCAGGGCCGGCGCGTCGTTGACGCCATCCCCGGTCATGGCCACCACCAGGTCCATCTGATGCAGCGCCGCCACGATTTTCATTTTCTGTTCGGGCGTGGCGCGGGCGAAAATCTGGACCCCCTCCCGCAAATGCCTGATCAGCTGTTCCTCGCGCATATCCTCAAGTTCCGCACCGGTCATGGTGACCGATCCCGGCGCTGCGTCGGCGGGAACAATCCCTGCGTGGCGGGCGATGGCCTCCGCGGTTTCGGGATGGTCCCCGGTAATCATCAGCATGCGGATACCCGCCGCATGGCATTGCGCCACGGCGCCGGGCACCTCGGGACGCAGGGTGTCCGAAAATCCGAGAAATCCCATGAGAACGAGATCGTGTTCAAAGGTCTCTATTGCGGCATCCGCCGCAGGCGGCGTATCCAGGGACCGGCAGGCCACCGCGATAACGCGCAGACCCTGGGCGGCAAGCCGGTGAACCACCGCGTCGGCCCGTTCCAGTTCCTCCACACCGGCCTCCCCGGCGGCGCCGTCACGGCCGGACGCAATCCGGGTAATACGGGGGCGCAGGAATTCCCAGGCCCCCTTGAGAGCAAAGACGGAATCCTTTTCCCGGGTCATGATTCCCGCGGCGCTGCGTTTTTCCGAATCGAAGGCGAAGCGGCGGGTCATGGCGGCATCCACCCTGGACACCATGGACTCGTCTTTTTCCTGCTCCTCCACACGCAGAGCGATGGCCACATCCAGGGGATCGCCTGAAAACTCACCCCTAGTGACATGAACCTCGGAGGCCGCCAGCGCCAGTTCCAGGATCGGTACGCACTCATGGGACTCCGTCAACGCCTCCGCATCGAGAGGTTCCGCCACATGGGCCACGGCCATCCGGTTGAGGGTCAGGGTTCCGGTCTTGTCGGTACAGATCACATGAACGGCGCCCAGGGATTCCACCGCGTTCAGCCCCTTCACCAAAACGTTGCGCCGCGCCATGCGCAGGCTGCCCATGGCCAGCGACAGGGTGAAGGTGGGCAACAGCCCTTCGGGAACATTGGCGACGATGATCCCCATCATGAACACCAGATTTACCCATAAGGGCCGCCCGGCGTAGACCCCATAGGCGAAAAAAGCCAGCCCCATGGCCACGGCGATGATGGAAAGCACGCGTACCATACTCTGGGTCTGTTGCTCCAGGGGCGAGATATGACGCCGCGTTTCCTGTGACAGCATGGCGATACGGCCGAACTGGGTGCGGAAACCGGTGGCGAAGACCACCGCCAGGCCCGAACCGCGCAGCACCGAGCATCCCGCGAGAAGGATGTTGTCGCTTTCCGACATGCTTTCTTCCGAGGCCTCGGCGGTTCTCGCCAGCGGCACCGATTCCCCGGTCAGGGGCGCGTTGTTCACCAACAGGTCATGACTGACCACCAGCCGGGCGTCGGCCGGAATGCGGTCTCCCTCCTGCACCAGAAGGACATCTCCGGGAACCAGTTCCGAACCAAGAATTTCCCTTTCCTCGCCGCCGCGCATGGCCCGGACCCGTTGCGGCAGGAATTTCCGCAGCTCCTCCATGGCCCGCTCGGCCCGGTATTCCTGAACGAAACTGAACAGGGCATTGAGAACCGAGACCGACAGCAATGCCCATCCCAGGATATTCATACTCTCGCCGGGGCGGATGTGGTCGGCGATGAAACAGATCACCGCCGCAAGATCGAGCAACAGAGTGAAAAAATTGGTGAACTGCCGCCCCAGGTTTTCAAGCCAGCGGAACCGGCGTTCCACCTCGATGGTGTTGGGGCCCACCTCGCGCCATCGCTCCTGGGCTTCGGCTTTCGTCAGCCCCCCGGCGCGGGATTGCAGAAACCCAAAGGCCTCAGCCGCGGAGACATTCTGTATCTGTCCCGCCATTTATACGATCCCGCGATAAAGCGCCACGTCACAGGGCGCACCCCGCAACAGTTCCTCGGTCTTGTCACCGAACAGGAATTTCCCCCTCAGGCTTTTTCGTGGAACCTCCATAAGAATCAGCCCCGATTTACAACGTCCGGCGCAGATAAGGACCTCCTTGACCCAGTCATCGGAAATGCGGGCAATGGCCTCGACCCTGTCGGAAGAAAGATCAACGGCGGCCACCAGCTCTTTCTCCATCTCCTCCAGATACTCCGCACCTTCGCGGCGCAGCGCTTCGGCCTCCTTATCGCCAAGCTGGCGATAATGGCCACGGCTCAGCATCATGACGCGGAGCAGGAAAAGCTCGTGGATGTCGGGGGCAAGACGATTCAGTATGGAAAGGCCGGAGCGGAATCCTTCCACCGCCCCGGAAACAGGAACCAGGATATTGCCGGGAAGCCCGAGAAGGCCCGGCTGCACAATTCGCAGCGCAAGGACGCTATAGAGCCCAAGCTTCATCATGCGTTCGGTGATGGTTCCCGAAAACAGGCCGCCGCCCCGGCCCCCGACCCTCACCCCACAGATCAGGAGCGATTCAGGGCCCGGCGGGATTCGCTCGTCCAGCGCCTCCGCAACGCCCGCCCCCGGAGATAAAATTTCACTTTCGAAAGCCACCCCCATCAGGGAGGATTCCATTTCGATGCGAGCGATCTTGTCCCTGATGATTTCGGGGGAAGTGGCGCCGTCATTCACATGGATAAGCTGAAGGCGGGCGTCCTCGTCATGGGAGGCAAGACGGATGGCGTAGCGCGCCACCCAGTCATTATTTATGGAGCCGTCATAAGCGAAAAAAATAGACATAGGACTCCTCCGACACTGCCATGGTTACGGCCCCCCGTGGGAAAACAGGGAAAAACCGATATCCCCGGGACAAAAAAATCATAGCCCACTTGTCAGGCCATTTTAGAACCGTATGTTGGGGCGGAAACTTTCACACCCTGTCCTTCTCCTTAATCCCTGAAAGGCCGTCTGGTTGTTTGATTCCACATATGTTCTTGCCCTCGTGGGCGTCGCCCTGCTGCTGGCCGGAGGCGAATCCCTGGTGCGGGGTGCGGTGGGCATCGCCATGCGCCACAATATCTCGGTCCTGTTCGTGGGCCTCGTGATCGTCGGTTTCGGCACATCGGTGCCCGAACTCGCGGTTTCCCTCGATGCCGCCCTCACGGGAAAGCCCGACATCGCGCTGGGCAATGTGGTGGGCAGCAATATCGCCAACATCCTTCTCATTCTCGGCGTTTCGGCGCTGATACGGCCGCTCGCCTCCGCGCCCGCCGCCATCGGCCGCGATACCATGATCATGATTGGCGCCAGCCTGGCGTTTTTTATCCTCGCCCAACAGGGGATTCTTCCCGGTTGGGTCGGCGCCATGTTCCTGGTCGCGCTGGCCGGATTCATCATTTTCTCCTACATGGCGGAACGGTCCGCCTCCGCTTCCTCGCCCGAACGCCTGCTCCACGAACGCGAAGCCCGGCAATTCGAAGACACCAGGCACGGCATGAAATTTGCCATCGTCCTGACGCTGGGCGGTATGGTGGGCGTGGTTTGGGGGGCCCGTATTTTCGTCGACAGCGCGGTAAAAATCGCCCACGACTTCGGCATCTCCGAAGCCGCCATCGGCCTCACCATGGTGGCGCTGGGAACCTCGCTGCCGGAACTGGTGACGGCCCTGATCGCGGCGTACCGCAAGGAAACCGATGTGATCGTCGGCAACGTGATCGGCAGCAACATCTTCAACATCCTCGGCATTCTCGGCGCCACGCTTCTGGTGACGGATATCGCCCTGCCCCACGACTTCTTCGACGACATGAATATCTTTTTATTGGTCACCCTGGCCGTGGCTCCCTTCCTGCTTTGCTTCGGGCGTATCCGTTTTCTCACCGGCGCGGCCTTTCTGTTGAGCTACCTGGCCTACGTGAACTGGGTTTACCAGGGAGGCACCCTGTAACCGCACCCGGTCCCCGTCACAATTACCGTCACGATTCGCGCACATAATCACCGGGTGCATCCGCAATTGGCTTGAGGCCACGGCGGGGGGCGCCCATGGCTGGTGTCTTGCCCTTGCCGCCGCAACGTTTGCCCAGCCATTTCGACCATGCCGGCCACCACGATCCCTTATGGGACGGGGCCTGGCCGCGCCAGACTTCGGGGTCTTTATAGATGTCCGCCTCCTTCAGGGTCATGATCTGATAGCTGCGGCCGCGGTGGCCCGGCTCCGAGACGATGCCCGCGTTATGGCCGCCGGCGGCGAGAACGAAGGTCACATCGGTGTCCGACAGGAACTTGATCTTGAACACCGATTGCCAGGGCGAAATGTGATCGCGGATGGTGCCCAGCGCGAAAACATCCACGTCAATATCGGTGAGCACCGCCGGCTGGCCCTCCACCTCGTACTTGCCCGCGGCGAAGCGGTTTTCGAGAAAAAGCTCGCGTAAATATTCGGAATGCATCTTGTAGGGAAGCCGCGTCTGGTCGGCGTTCCAGGCCATAAGATCGGTGAATGTCCCGTCTTCTCCCAGAAGATACTCGCGGATCATGCGTGACCAGACAAGGTCCGCCGCGCGGATCAGCTGAAAGGCTTCCGACATTTCCCTGGTGTCGAGATAGCCCTTGGTCCACATCATGTCCTCGAGATAGGCGAGTTCGCTTTCATCAATAAACAGCATCAACTCACCGGCCTCGGTAAAATCGGTCTGGGCGGCGAGAAGGGTCATGGTGGCGAGGCGATGGTCGCCTTCGCGGGCCATGGTGGCCGCGGCAATAGCCAGCAACGTCCCGCCCAGACAATAACCACAGGCGTGAACGCGGCGTTTCGGCACCACCTTGCCGATCACATCGAGGGCCGCCATGACCCCGAGTTCGCGATAGTCGTCCATGCCGGTATCGCGGTCCTCGGCCCTGGGATTTTTCCATGAAATCATGAACACCGTATGGCCGTTGGCCACCAGATACCCCACCAGGGAATTATGGGGGGAGAGATCAAGCACGTAATATTTCATGATCCAGGCGGGGATGATCAGCACCGGTTCGTTCCACACTTCGCCGGTGGCGGGCGAATACTGGATCAGCTCCATCAGCCGGTTGCGATAAATCACCTTGCCCGGAGTCACGGCCAGATTACGCCCCACCTCGTAACCTTCCAGGCCCTTGGGCCGCTCCCCGGTCCAGCGCCGCCGCGCCTCCTCCACCAGGTTCCCGGCGCCACGGATAAGGTTCATGCCGCCCTCTTCACAGGTGCGGGAGATGACCTCCGGGTTGCTCCAGGGGAAATTGGCGGGCGCCACCCGGTCAAGGTTCTGGCGCATCATGAACTGGACCTCCCGCTCATGCTGTTTGGTCATGCCATGCACGTCCGTTGCCGCCGCCCGCCACCAGTTCTGGGTCAACAGAAAAGCCTGGGAGAAAACGTTGAAGGGCCAGGCCTTCCACAGCTCGGCGCGAAACCGGGGGTCGCGCCGGTCCACCTGTTCGGGAGGCGGGGTTTGGGAGTCCATCAGGGAACGCCCGGCATAGATCATCAGCCGCGCCCAGTCGCTAATCGCCTTCTGCATCAATGACGTCAGCTTGGTGGGTGAATTGGCGAGATGAACCAGCCAGTCGAGGCGGGCATTCATCACCGCGGCCGGGGAAATGCCGCCCGCCGCCTGAAGCTGCAGGGCGTGGAGCATGCGGTCAAGCTCCGCCATCCCCGGCAATAAAGGTTCCCGGGATGCCGCCTCCGATGCCGCCGCCGCAGGCTTGCGGTTCGCGGCCCCTTTCCTTGACCCCTTTCCAGATGCGTTCTTGAGCATAAGTCCTGACTCCCGGGACAAGCCATTATGCGGCACTCTGTTCATATATGGCGCTGTTTCATAGTGACGCAATCCACGCCACCACCCCCTTGCACGGAAAAGGGATCACGGTCACAATCCGGGCATCGGTTCTGAACCAGCGCCACCCGCTCTTGGGTGTGCTTTCCGGGGTGTGTGGAGAACATGGTGCTAAAACCGGACGTAGTGGGAAACCCGCCGTGAACCGGCAAGGCGGCAGCGTCCCCATGGCGGCCGAACATCACGCCCTGCTGGTGAAGGGCAGCCAGCACCAGTCCGTGGGCCGTTTCGCGCAAGCCGAATCCTGTTACCGGCGGGTGATCAAAGCCGATTCTGGCAACGCCGAGGCCTGGCACCTTCTCGGCCTTCTCGCCTATCAGGCGGAGAATCCGGCAAAGGCCGAACAGCATATCCGCAAGGCGGTTTCGCTGGCGCCCGCCAATGTTGGTTTTCTCAGCAATTTAGGGCTGGTACTGAAAGATCTGGGGCATCCGGAGGAAGCGGAAAAAAACCTGAAGCGCGCACTGGAGATCGAGCCAAATTCCGCCGCGGCCCTCAACAATCTGGGGCTGGCGCTACAGGCGCAGGAACGCTTCGCCGAGGCCGAGTCCTGCTATCGGCAGGTTCTTGAAAAGGCACCCCAGGCGGCTCAGGTCCACAGCAATCTGGGGCTGACGCTGCGCCGGCTGGACCGCCTCGACGAAGCCGAGACTTCCCTGAAGCGCGCGCTGGAACTCTCCCCCGACAATGTGGACTCGCTATTGGGCATGGCCTCTGCCCTGGGCGAGATCGGAAAATTGGAAGAGCTCGTCCAATGCTGTGAAAAGCTCTTCGCCGTTGCCCCCGGGCGCAAGGAAATCCTCGGCCTTCTCGCCGCCCCCCTGGTGATCCTGGCCCACGAAGATGAGAACGGGAAACAGATCGCGCACGCTTTCATGGAAAACCTAAAGACGGCGCTTCCGGACTCGCCCACGCCACTCCTCCTCGACTACATCACCCGTTCGCTCGATCCGGAAACAGCCACCCCAAGCTGCGAGGCGGCCATCGCCGCCCTGCCCAGCGCGGAGGCTGAAACCATCACCGCTGGTAAAAAACAAAAAGAGCCCTCAACCCTACCCCAACAGCGCGTGGTGGCCCTGCTTGCCTATGGCCGCAGCGGCACCGGATTCCTACACAGCCTTGTTGACGGCCACCCGCAAATCACCACCCTGCCCGGCGTTTATATGAAGGGGTTCTTCGGGTCCGATGTCTGGCCGCGCCTGACCGCCGGGGGAATAAAGGAAATCGGATTACGTTTCGCCGCCCTCTACGAGGTGCTGTTCGACGCCGCCAACCCCCAGCCGGTACCGGGCAACCCCAACCGGCCCGATGATTTCCGCGTCGGCGTGTCGGAAGGCTTCACCACAATGGGCGAGGACGGCAAGCAATCGCTGAAGCTGGACCGGGCGGTGTTCCTGGGCCACCTCGACGAACTGATGGAAGAATGCGGCCGGTTCCATCAGGGCGATTTCTTCCGCATGATCCACGTCGCCTTCGAGAAGACCACGGGAAGAGAGGGGAGCCGGGCTGGCGGCCAGGATGTGATTTTCTATCACATCCACAACCCCAACCCTTACGAGCTGCTGAACTTCCTTAAATATTTCCCCGACGCCAAACTCCTGATGACGGTGCGCGAACCCTTGCAGAACCTCGAGGCCCTGATTCCCTCCGGCGACAGCTCCGCCAACTACACCTCCCTCTACGGCCATGTGCTGGAAATGCTGCACCTCTTCTCCAGAACCGAATTCGGCCTGTGCGACTCCGCCGGAATACACCTCGAAGACCTCAAGAACGAGACCGGGGAGACCCTGCGCCGCCTGAGCACCTGGATCGGGGTAGAGCCCTCCGACACCATGGGCCAGTCCACCATGCAGGGGCTGAAATGGTGGGGTGAGCCCGGCGGCGCCACCCATGGCGGCAGGGACCAATTCGATAAAAGCGCCATCACCCGCAAGGTGGGAAAATCATTCAGCGAGCGCGACCGGTTCATCCTCGGCACGCTGTTCTATCCGTTCGCCAGACTCCACGGCTATGTGGAGGAAGACGACGCGGGATTCGCCAAGGCGCTCGATGACATTGCGCCCTTGATCGGCGAGCCCTTCGATTTCGAGCGTGCTCTCTGGGAAAAAGCCGGCCATAAACCCGAAGACGTGCGAAAGACCACAAGATACCGCTATCTGCGGCTGGCCCTGCGCAAGCGCTGGGAAATTCTGCGCCAACAGGGAACCTACCCGGCCATGATTCCCCCTCTTCCTCTTTGAGAAACAAACGGAGATCACCACATGGAATTCATCGCCTTCACCGTAGCCGGTATCATCATTTACGTGATCTCCGACCGCCTTCTCGACCGCGCCGAGGTCATGGCGGGGCGGCGCTTCCAATACCGCGCGATCTTCTTCTTCTTCATCATCCTGACGCTTGCCGTGAGCAGCTTCGCCGTGATCCGGGCGCTGGCCCCGGACTACATGTAACCCCCGCTCCTTAGCGCCTCCCCCCGCTCTTCAGACTTTCCAATGTGTGACATTTTGCCGCTACGGAACGTAAGCGGAAATCTACACCCTTCCATTTGTTGTACTTAATCTGCTACTTTCACGCCTCACCAATACAGCATCGTTGCTACTGAAGGAGAAAACTCATGGTGGATGATCAGGGGGGCAAGGGGGACCAGATTCCCTTCATGCAACAGCTTCTCGACAATCCCTTTCTGCTGCTTTGCATAGGCATCGTTATGCCCACCGTCTTCTATTTAATCTGGGGGATTATGGAAGTCATCTCGATCCCCCTCGCCAACTAGCCGCGAAAGGTAAAGAGACATGGCCATCTCACCTCCCGAACAACGTATCTGGTGGAACGAGCCCATCGGACGCAACGAAGTCCTGTGGATCGGCATCGGCCTGATCTGGTGCATCATCATGTTTTTCATGATGCCTTACTGGCATCTGGAAGGGCAGCAGAACCCACCCACCGAAGGCTACCGGATCAATTCCGACGTTTACGCGGCGAAGGCGGAAGCCGCGGCGGCCGAATACACCGTCGGCACCTGGGGCGAGACCGACGTGCCGGTGGTGAGTCCCCCGCCCGGCAGCGACATCTATATGATCGCCCGCCTGTGGGAGTGGTGGCCCGTTTTCGAACTGCAAAAAGGGGAAACCTACCGTCTGCATCTCGCCTCGCTGGACTGGCTGCACGGATTTTCCCTGCAACCGGTCAATCTCAATTTACAGATTCATCCCGGATACGACATGGTGGCAACGATCACGCCGACCGAGAGCGGGGAATTTGGTATCGTTTGCAATGAATTTTGCGGCATTGGCCACCACACCATGCTGGGCAAAATTGTCGTGGTTGATAAATAGGGGGACATGGACATGGCAAACGACACACAATTTCGCACCTGCCCCGATACCGGGCTCAAGGTCCATCTTCCCGCCGAAAAGCTGATCAAGGCCAACGCCGTTGTCGCCGTGGTCTTCCTGCTCGTCGGCGGACTGTTCGGTCTCTCCGTGGCGCTGACCCGCTGGCCGGCGGTGCATTTCCTGCCCGACGACTGGTTCTATCTGGCCTTGACCGCACACGGTCTCGACGTGTTGCTGGTGTGGATGATCTTCTTCGAAATGGCGGTACTCTACTTTGCGTCCGCTATTCTGCTGGGCTGCCGTCTGGCAGCGCCTAAACTGGCCTGGGTCGGCTTCTGGCTGATGCTGGTGGGCGCCGCCATGACCAACGTTGTCGTGCTGATGGGCGAATCCAGCGTCATGTTCACCTCTTACGTGCCCATGCAGGCCGATCCCCTGTTCTATCTCGGGATCATCCTGTTCGCCGTAGGCGCCCTGCTGGGCTGTTGCTGTTTCTTCGGCACCCTGGTCATAGCCAAGGATGAAAAGACCTACGAGGGTTCGGTCCCGCTGGTCACTTTCGGCGCCATAACTGCGGCCATCATCGCCGTTTTCACCATCGCCTCGGGCGCTATCATTCTCATCCCCACCCTGATGTGGTCGGTGGGTCTCGTCAGCTACATCGACCCCCTCATGTACAAGGTGGTGTGGTGGGCCATGGGCCATTCCTCGCAACAGATCAACGTCTCGGCCCATGTGGCGGTATGGTACCTGATCGCCGCCGTGCTCTTCGGCGCCAAGCCCCTGTCCGAGAAGGTCAGCCGCACGGCTTTCCTTCTCTATATCCTGTTCCTGCAACTGGGCAGCGTCCATCACCTGCTGGTGGAGCCGGGCTTGAGTTCGGAATACAAGATCTTCAACACCAGCTACGCCATGTATCTGGCGGTGCTGGCGAGCATGATCCACGGCCTTACGGTGCCTGGCTCAATCGAGGCGGCGCAGCGTAAAAAGGGCTTCAACAAGGGCCTGTTCGAATGGCTGCGCAAGGCGCCATGGGGCAATCCCGCCTTTTCCGGCATGTTCCTCTCGCTGGTCATGTTCGGGTTCCTGGGTGGCATCACCGGTGTCATTCTCGGCACCGAACAAATCAACCTGATCATGCACAACACCCTTTATGTGCCGGGCCATTTCCACGGCACCGTAGTGGCGGGAACGACCCTGGCCTTCATGGCCGTCACCTATCTTCTGGTGCCGCTTATCTTCCGCAAGGAAATCCTGTTCCCGAAAATGGCGCAGTGGCAACCCTACGTCTTCGCCATCGGAGTGACGGGACTTTCCGTCTTCATGATGGGAGCCGGCACTCTGGGCGTGCCCCGGCGGCACTGGGATATTACCTTCAGCGACGCCGCCATGAGCATGGACTTCCCCGGCGCCGCCTATCTCATGTTGGGTCTCAACGGCGTCAGCGCCGTGGTTGCCTCTCTGGGAGGCGCCATGTTCATCATCGTGGTGGTTGGCTCTCTGCTCTTTGGCAAGACCAAGGGCGAAGCCGCACCCGCGCCGGCAGCCGAAGCACCGCCCACGACCGCGGCGGCGCAGTACGGCAGCGCCGACCATCTGGAGGTTCCGGGAACCTTTGCCCTGGCCATGGTGTTCCTGGTTACCTTCGTCCTCTATTACTTCGTCAACTGGAAGTACCTGGCGGAAACCTGGGGCCTCAGCTAAAGCCTCAAGCGCCATAATCCTGTATACTGAGAGCGGTGCGACATAAGTCGCACCGCTCTTGGTATCTCTGCATATACTCATCCCTGGGAGACGCCACGTGAAATCGATTCTTGCGGCTGCATTTCTTTTCCTCGGCCTGATCCCCATGCCGGGGCTGGCGGGGCACGGCGGCAATACCCATATGTCGCCCACACATGAAGATGAAAACGATTTCGATTCCGAGAACGCCCTTGCCATCAGCCAGGCCGCCGTCGGCAGGGTGATCGGCGATGCCACCTTTACCGACGCGTCGGGAAAAACCGTGCGGCTTTCCGATTTCCGTGGCACACCCCTGGTCATCAGCCTCATCTATTCAAGTTGCGCCCATGCCTGCCCCCTCATCACCGAGACCCTGGGGCGGGCCGTGGAGACGGCGCGTGAAGCCATGGGCGCCGACTCCTTCCATGTTGTCAGTATCGGCTTCGACGTGCCCACGGATACGCCCCAACGCATGGGCCAATTCGCAAAAAGTCACGGCGTCGGGGACGAGGGATGGCTCTTCCTCAGCGCCGATGCCCCGACCATCGCCGCCTTGGGCAAGGAATTGGGCTTCATCTTCAAGGAATCTCCCAAAGGCTTCGACCATCTGAGCCAGGTCACGGTGGCCGATGCCGAAGGACGTGTTACCAACCAGATATACGGTGAGGATTTCAGCCCCCCCCATCTGGTGGAGCCACTCAAAAACCTCATTTACGGAACCGGCGCCTCTTTCACCAGCTTCGAGGGGATCGCCAACCGGGTGAAACTGTTTTGCACCGTCTACGATCCGGCGAGCGGCCGCTATCGTTTTGATTATTCCCTGTTCGTGGGCATGGCCATCGGCGGAATCTGTATTGGCGGCACACTGATTTTCCTAGTCCGATCCCGGCGGCGGCGTTCCAAGGACGGCTCCCCGTGAACGGAAATGCCTCACCTTCCCAGCCCCACCCTTTGCGGCGGACCGCGCAAAACGGACTCATGCAGGTCGAAGGCTGGTTCGACGCGGCCTTCGGACCCAAGCTCAACCCCCTGACCCAGCTCGGCGCGCTGGGCTACTTCTATTTCTGGATCGTCGCCGCCACCGGCATCTACCTCTATATCGTCTTCGAGACCAGCATCAATGGCGTCTACGACTCCATCGAGTATCTCACCGTGGAACAGTGGTATCTGGGCGGAATCATGCGCAGCCTCCACCGCTATGCCTCCGATGCGCTGGTGATTACCATGATGCTGCATCTGATGCGCGAGTTCGTCCTCGACCGTTACCGCAGCGTACGCTGGTTTTCCTGGTTCAGCGGTATCCCCATCCTCTGGCTTGCCTTTGCTTCCGGCATCAACGGCTATTGGCTGGTATGGGACCAGCTGGCCCAGTATATCGCCGTGGCCACCTTCGAATGGATGGACTGGCTGCCCCTGTTCGGCGAGCCCATCGCCAATAATTTCCTGACCAGAGGCAGCCTCGGCGACCGTTTCTTCTCGCTGCTCGTCTTCCTCCACATCGCCCTGCCCCTGTTCCTGCTGTTTGCCATGTGGATTCACCTGCTGCGCATCAGCCGTCCCAGGGTCAACCCGCCCCTGGCGCTGGCCGCCGGTACCCTGGGCATGCTTTTCCTGCTCGCGCTCTATAAACCGGCGCTGAGTCACCCCCCGGCTGATCTCGGCATGGTGGTGGAAAAGGTCAGCCTCGACTGGTTCTATCTCGGATTCTATCCACTGATCGAGATATGGTCGGCGGGATGGGTCTGGCTGCTGTTGGTGGGAACCAGCACCGTGCTCAGCATCCTGCCCTGGGCGCCGCCCTTCAAACGCTCCAGCCCGGCGGTGGTGGATGCCGCCAATTGCAACGGCTGCACCCGTTGTTTCGAGGACTGCCCCTATGGGGCGGTGGTGATGGGGCCGCGCGACGACGGACGCCCCTTCCCCTCCATTGCCCTTGTTTCGAGCGATCTATGCACCGCCTGCGGCATCTGCGTGGGGTCCTGTCCCGCCTCCACGCCCTTCCGCACCTCAACGGAACTGGTGACCGGTATCGACCTGCCCCAATTCACCCTGGACAAGCTTCGCAAGAACGTGGATCAGGCTCTTGCGCGTCTCGAAGGCGAATCGAAGATCGTTATTTTCGGCTGCGACCATGGCAACGATATCGGCAAACTGGCCTCACCCGACGTCGCCGTGTTCAGCCTTCCCTGCATCGCCATGCTGCCGCCCGCCTTTATGGATTACGTCCTCACCCGCGGCCACGCCGACGGCATCATGCTTGCCGGCTGTCGCGAGAACGAGTGTTTTCACCGGCTCGGTGTGGAATGGACGGAGTTGAGAATCGGCGGCAAGCGGGATCCCTATCTGCGCGACCGGGTGCCGCGCGAACGTATCGCCACCGCCTGGCTCGCCCCCACCGAACCCGGGGAACTGGCCGACCGCCTGAAGGCATTCCGCGATCATTTAATGGCCATGAAAACATCCGCCGCGAAAGAGGGGGACGGAGAAAAGGAGCACCCCCATGCCTCGTAGCCTCATGTCTAGAGCGATGAAATTCCTCGGACAGGGCGTGGCCTATCTGGCCCTGGCGGTGGTGTTGGGATATTTCTCCAACAGCCCGGCCTATATACGGCTCGCCCCAGACACGGCGGTGATGAAACTTTCCATCAGTCACGGTGGAAAACACAAAGGCGAATGCGACATCCGCCAGTTCGCCGGCATCAAGGAGACCCGCACCACCCGGCGCGCGCTACAGCTCTGCCCGCGCGAGCGCCACCCCGTCTTGGTGGAGATTCTTCTCAATGGAGAACTTATTTTCAGCCGCGAACAGCCACCCTCCGGCCTGTCGAGCGACGGACCATCCTATTTTTACGAACGCATCACCGTGCCCGCCGGGCATCACCGCCTGGATATGCGCATGCGCGACAGCGGCCGCGCAGAGGGTTTCGATTATGAGACCACCCAGGAGGTAGATCTGGAACCGACCCGCAATCTGGCCGTGGTTTTTTCCACCCCATCGGCGAACTTTGTCATAAAATAACAAAACGACCGGGGGTCGCCATGACGCTGATCGAATGGAAAGAGGAGTTCAAGACCGGAATCCCCCATGTGGATTACGAACATGAACAGTTGATTTCGCTTATCAACGAACTCCACGGCGAAATGATGTCCCAGGGCTCCCGCGAATCGGTCGGCGATTTTCTGGGTGAGCTTTTCGCCCGTATCTCCCTCCACTTCGCGCTCGAGGAAAAGACCATGCGCGACGAAAACTATAGCGGCTTCAACGCCCACAAAAAGGAACACGAATACCTTCTCGATCAAATCCGTGACATCATGGACCGCCACGAGGACGGCACCTATTTCCAGTCCGAGGACCAGTTCGCCGACGAACTGCGGGGGTGGTTTTCCACCCATTTCAGGAAGATGGACGCCCCCCTGCACAAACTTCACGGCTGACGGCCCGTCACACTTGTTGGCCCGGCTACGCTTTCGATCCTCGTGCCCGGCCCAGGGTTATTTCCCCGCCATCGGCCAGAACTACCCATGCCGTGGCGTCTCCCACCCTCTCCATCATCTGTGCCCCGCGCCGCGCCTCCATAACCGAGAGCGCCGTGGACAGGGCATCGGCATCGGCGGCCCGGGGCGCGGTCACGGAAACGCCGGCCACGGCTTGAGGACTGTTCCCGGAATCAGGGTCGATCAGATGATGAAAGCGTCCCTCGCGGTCGAAGGTAAATCCGTGGGGCGCGGAGGTGGCCAGGGCGCGGTTACGCAGTTCCACCACATTTTCCCCAGTCGCTTCGTCATGGCCAGCCCCCTCGCCATGGGTTCCCGCCGCCGCCGTCAGGCCCAGGCGCCAGGCCCGGCCTTGGGGATGGCCGCCAAGGGCGTGGGTCTCGCCAAGCTGGATGAGTACATTGTCCATGCCCTCGGCGCGCAATAATTCGGCCACGCGGTCGGTGATATAGCCCTGGGCGATCCCATTCAAGGTCACCGCCATGCCCTTGCGGGCGAAGGAAATGCGCCGCGCCGTCACCTCCACGCCGCGATAATCCACCAGCGCCCGGACCCGCTCCAGCGCCCTGGCATCAGGGCCGTTTTCATCTCCGGGATGGGCGGCGAAGTGATCGGCATAGAGCCGCCACAAGGGTTGCACGGTCACATCGAAGGCGCCGCCGCTGAGATCACCGAAACGGCGGCAGGCGCTCAACAGACGCACCATGTCATGGGAAGGCGCATCAAGCCGGCCGCCCCGGTTAAGACGGGAAAGTTCGGAAGAAGAACGGTAGAGGCTGAAAATCCGTTCCAGCCGCTCGATTTCATCCCGGCACATGACCACAAGACGCCGCGCCGCCTCGCGGTCGGGGTGCGAGAGGATCATCCGCGAACTGGCGCCCAGCGCCGTGCCGTTCCATTCAAAGAGAGACCCGTTCCGTCCGGCGGCCCGCGCCACGCCGGGAACCGACATCATCAGCGGCAGCCCCGCCGTGGCGGCGAAAACCCCGATTGCCCGCCTGCGGGAAACCTTTGCCTGCCGGGCAGAATTATTCGTGTCAGACCGCATCCACATGGCCTCCTTCTCTTGCGGGGTCGTCCCCGTTTTCCCCCTCCCGTGCCGCCCGGTAGGTCTCTTTGCGTTCGCGGCGGCTGATCATGGGCGGACAGCGGTGATCATCGTAATAAAGTACCTGGCAATGCATACAGTAAATGCATTCGTTGGGATTGATCTGGCCGTTGGGGTGGATCGCTCCCACCGTACATTCCTGGGCGCAGATACGGCATTCCCGGCCGCATTGGGGGCGCCGTTTCAGCCATTCGAACATGCGCACGCGCGCCGGAACCGCCAGCGCCGCGCCCAGGGGACAAAGATAGCGGCAGAAGAAACGCTCGATGAACAGCCCCGCCACCAACAGACCAACGGCGTACGCCACGAAAGGCCAAGCACGCTGGAAGTTAAGCGAGAACACGGTCTTGAAGGGCTCCACCTCGCTCAGCACCACAGACTCACGCATAGAATAGAAAGACAGCCCGAGAAGGCCAAGAAACAGCATGTATTTGATGGGCCACAGCCGTTCCTGGACCGTGAAAGGGATATTTATCTGCGGCACCCGGACCTTCTGGGCCACCTCGTTGAGAAGTTCCTGCAAGGCCCCGAAGGGGCACAGCCAGCCGCAATAGACGCCGCGCCCCCAGAACAACAGGGCCACGGCCACGAAGCACCAAAGGATGAAGATCAGGGGGCCGAGCAGATAGAATTCCCAGCTGAAGGCGGTGACCAAAGACTGCAAGAAGGTAATCACGTTAATAACCGAAAGCTGAGCCCCGGCATACCAGCCAATCCATACTGTGGTGAACACCAGGAAACCGAGACGGAAAAAACGGTAGAATCGCGGACGGCGCTCCATGGAATCCTGGAAAACCAGGGCGCTAAGAAGGATCAGCAAAGCCACGCTAAGGACGACGATCTTTCCCTGGTTGTCGGCCCAGGCATGTTGCCAAAGAGGCCAGGATGCCCGTTCCGCCGCTACGTCTTCCACGCCGGCGGCGCGCTCTATCAGCTCCCCGGGCAAGCGGTAGGGCAAGGTGAATGCTGCGTAATCCTCTATCTCCTTTCCCTTCGCATCCGTATAGGATCTGACGACGAGAATCTCCAGGCGCCAGGGCTGCGCCGGATCGAATCCGCTTCCCGGGGAAAGGGTGAACAGGCCCAGTTCCCGCAATATGGGAGCCCCCTCCACGGCCAGAGACTCTACGCGCCGATGATCCCCGGTATTAAACTTGAAGGTGTTCTCTCCTTGAATAATCTGAATACGGTCAAAGACGATGTTCTTCACATAGGCCGTTCCCTTGAAGGAATAGCGCCCGTCACCGGCGATCAGGATCATCTGCGCTCCCGGCTCCAGATCGGAAGAGAGACGGCCGAAGAGATGATCCCCCAAGAGATTGCGGCCAATCAGCGCCGGCGTGGCCAGGGCCGCATAAAGATCGATGAAACGGCCCTTAGGTTCTCCCAACTGTTGCTTCATTCGTTTTATTGATTTGGCAGGCACCCCCTGGGCGGCGAAGGCCTGCGACACGTCACTGTTATAGAGGCGCAGAACAGCTATGGCGCCTTCCCTGAGCAGGGCGCTCCAATCCTTGCTTTCGAAGCGGTCATAATCCACCACGCCACGTCCATCATCCTCGAGGGGCGGCAGGATTCCCCGCGAACGCGCCATTGCCCGTGAGGCGCGCATGATCACATCATTGACAACCGCGGTGGTGATGGAAGCGCCGCTGAGGATATCGACCGCGGCTTCTTCCGTTGCCGTTTCCAATACCGTTTCCGGTGCCGTTTCCGGTGCCGTTTCCTTACGCTTGTCGGCAACCGGCGTTACCCGGGTGGCCACGTGAAACCCCACATATTGCTGCATATGACGTTCCAGGTCCGCGTCCCTGATGCCGATCACCAGAATCGGCTCGTGATGTTCGCGCAACTCCAGCCCGGCAATCTTTCCTTCGAGGTCAAGGCCAATGACGATATCCAGGGGCTTGCCTGAAAACCCCGTGGACCCCACCACCTGGCGGCTGGAAAAGACATACCCAAGCTGCTTGTCGCCACGATAGACGGCAATTGCGGGAGGATTACCCTGAAGGGGGCCGAAGCCGTCGGCGGCGGGAAAGATGCGCGAAAGAATCCTTGGCTCGAAAAAATCCGCCGCACCTTCATCGGCGTGGGCCGGGGCTGCGATGGCCCGGCAAAACAAACAGGCCACAAACAGAAATGTTATGCATGTAAACCTTTTGTATTCACAAGACATACGATTGCCTAAACTTTATTATAAAAGTATATAAAAATAACGCTAACTAGACCATATGTTGTTTAATGTGTAGGGGATCAGAACAACTTCCTCCTGCGACAAATCACTCCGCGACAATTTGACGCAGCTCCAACTCTTTAGAGCCATTCTTTTTAATAGGCTAGCGGTAAGCCTGGAATGGAAATATTACTTCCTTCTATAATATAACATGTATTTTATATACATATTTCTGCTTTCCCCCTTTTCCTTATCGAGCTTATCATCGGGCATCTCAACGTGAGGGTAATTGAAGCATGTCACTATTGAATAAAATTCTATCCAGTCATTAAGGGGGACCCCATGAAAAAGACGTTATTCAGCCTGCTCCTAGGCATTGTTTTTAGCACTGCCTTTGTTCTCACCGGTGCCCAGGCCGCCGACACACCCAGCAAGGAAAAACTCGAAAAGCACAAGACCACGCCCAGCGGAAAATACAGCCCCAGCCTGGACGTGCTGAGTGGAGAAGACGGGGAGGTACCCGCGGCCAAACCGGGCGTCCCCTCCATCTCGAAGGAGGAATTCGCCAAGGCGCAGCAGATTTATTTCGAGCGTTGCGCCGGCTGTCACGGCGTCCTGCGCAAGGGCGCCACGGGCAAGGCGCTGACCACCGACCTCACCCGCGAGCTGGGCCTCGATTATCTCACCGCTTTCATCACCTACGGCTCGCCCGCGGGCATGCCGAACTGGGGCGAATCGGGCCAGCTTTCCGAAAGCGAAGTGGACATCATGGCCCGCTACCTGCTGCAGGAGCCGCCACAGCCTCCGGAATACGGGCTCAAGGAGATCAAGGCGAGCTGGAAGGTCATGGTCCCCGTTGACAAGCGTCCGAAAAAGAAGATGAACAAGCTCGACCTCGACAACCTGTTCTCGGTAACCCTGCGTGATACCGGAGAGATCGCGTTGATTGAGGGCGACTCGAAAAAGATCGCCACCGTCATCCCCACCGGTTATGCCGTTCATATCTCGCGTATTTCGGCTTCCGGACGTTATCTATTCGTTATCGGACGCGACGCCAGGGTCACACTCATCGATCTGTGGATGAAGACGCCCACCGCCGTGGCCGAAATCAAGGCCGGGATGGAGGCACGCTCGGTGGAAACCTCGAAGATGAAGGGCTGGGAAGACAAATACGCCATTGCCGGCACCTACTGGCCGCCACAGTTCACCATTATGGATGGAGCGACTCTCGAGCCGCTCAAGGTGGTCTCCACCCGCGGCATGACCGTGGGTACCCAGGAATATCATCCCGAACCGCGCGTGGCGGCTATCGTCGGCTCCCACTACAACCCGGAATTCGTGGTCAACGTGAAGGAGACGGGCAAGGTGCTGATGGTGAACTATTCGGATCTTGATAACCTCAAGATCACCAGCATTGCCGCCGCGCGTTTTCTCCATGATGGCGGGTTCGATTCCACCGGACGCTATTTCATGGATGCCGCAAATGCCAGCAACATCATTGCTGTCATCGACACCAAGGAGAACAAGCTGGTGAAGCTGATCGAGGTGGGCACCACACCCCACCCCGGACGCGGCGCCAATTTCGTCCATCCTAAATACGGTCCGGTCTGGGCCACCAGCCACCTCGGTGACGAGACCATCTCCGTCATCGGCACCGACCCCGAGGGACATCCCGATCAGGCATGGACGGTGGTGGAAACCATCGAAGGCCAGGGCGGCGGGTCACTGTTCATCAAGACCCACCCCGAATCCACAAACCTTTATGTGGATACGCCGCTCAATCCGGAAGCCGAACTGTCCTCGTCAATAGCCGTGTTCGATATCAACGATCTCGGCAAGGGCTACGAGGCACTTCCCATCGGTGAATGGTCGGGTATCGACCATGGCGTGCGCCGCGTCGTCCAGGGAGAATACAACGTCAAAGGCGACGAGGTCTGGTTTTCGGTATGGAACGGCGCGGAGGAGACATCGGCCATCGTCGTCGTCGATGACAAGACCCGTAAACTCAAGACCGTGATCAAGGACAAGCGCCTTGTGACGCCAACGGGTAAGTTCAACATCTACAACACCCAGCACGATGTTTACTGATCTGCTGATTCGGTGATCTCGTATTAACGGCCGGGCGGCATATGCCGCCCGGCCGTAACTTTATAACCGGAACCTTGAAACAGAGTCCTTACGGAACGCCTCTCCCCGCGCCGTTATTTCCTGCTTGCCTCGAAATCCAGGTTCACCTCGTTGATTTCGTTGTTCTTGCCCACTGTCCAGGTTTCGTAATCCTTGTCCATCCCCATGATATGCTCCTTGAGCCAATCCTCCAGAAATTCGCTCAGGCTGTTCACCATGAATTCATCGGCGCCATCGGCGGCGGCGTCGAGGAAGCGTTTGACGCCGGCTGCAAAGGCTGTGTGGACCTGTCTGTGTCTGTTTAAATGGGGATAACTGCAGACTTCCATCACCGCCTCTTCCCGCTTGAAGTGATAGTCCGTGTAATCATAAAGCTCCGAAAGAACATCAACGATAGCCGCGGTCCGATCGCCTTCTTCATTAAGCGAGCGAAGCTGTTTGAATAATGAAAATAATTTCTGATGGTCCTTGTCGATAATATCGACACCGACGCTTAACTCGTCGGTCCATTGGACGGGAACTTTTTTCACTTCACTACCTCCGTTATCCGGGTTTGTTTTTTGTCCACACTCACGAGAAAGACTCCATCACAGCGGGGTCAGCCCTCGGGCCAGGAGACAATTCAGGGAACAACCGTAACTTTACCGGTCATGCTCTCCTGTTCCCCATGGGGTCCGCACAGATAGGGGTATTCTCCGCTATCCGTAAACTGGTGCTCCCAGCTTTCTTCGGGAAATAGACGATCCGTTTCCTCAATCCCCGCCACCTTAAGCCAGACACTGTGGCTGGTGCGCTTGTCCACATTGATCCAACGCACCGTGGTCCCGGCCGTCACGGTCAGGTCCATGGGGCAAAAGTTGTATTTGTACATTTTCACGACGGACACATCGCCACCCGCCCCATCGAATAGTTCCTGATAGCGTTTCTCAGCCTCGGCGCAGATTCTCTCTCTTTCCTCGTCCGCCAGTGCAACCGGCGGCGTGATCAGTATCGCCGCAAAGGCCAGTCCCGCGCTTGCCATAGCCGCCATATACAAGAAGCGGAAACTCCTGCGGCGTGGCTGCTTACATCTTGATGGCATTAATGCCAGCCTCTTCGTTGTCGAGTCCCAGCGAGTATTCCAGTGAAACATGGTGGAACCGGGCCAGGGTGTAATCGTCGTGAATGGCGATCCCCACCGTATAGAGCTTGCCCGGCTCGATGGTGACGCCGCCGGGCTTGTCCGCCTTGAGGGGGCGGGTCACGGTCACGGACCAGACGCCGTCGGCAAGGCCTCCGCTGAAGGTGATGCCCGACTCCCCGCTCATGGCCCGATGTTCCAGCACGGAACCGCTTTCCGATTTACCCTCGCCGATCTTAACGCGCATCAGGTCCATGAAAGCCCCGGCACCTTTCAGCTCCTCGATCTCGGATGCCGGCTTGAGCTTGTCCCAACCGCCACGGGGCTTGTCGTCGTTGCCCTTGATCTCGATTTCGCTGCGCGTTTCCTTCAGATACTTGGTGATCCCGTCGGCCGCACCGAGCCGTTTGGCGAGATCGCCCGCGGCGGTGACGGCGGCGGCGTCAGGATGATCGGGCATATAGCGGGAATCGTGATGACAGGTGACCCAACAGCCCGCGCTGTCGGCAGCGTCCACCTTTCCGTCATCGAACATAACGGCAAGCTTAACCTGATTATCGGGGTCCATCTTGCCGCCGTCCACGAAGGGCGCCGGCGTATGCTCGGTTCCCGGCCATTGGAAATGCATGTAGAGATTTTCGCCGTCATGGGCGGCCTTGACGTTGACCTTGATATGGCCGCGTTTGCCGGGAATGGGCGTAGCCTCGGCTTTCTCACCGCTGGCCAGAATCCTGCCCATTTTATCCTGCTCACCCTCATGGCACTCGGCGCAGGGATCGCCCAGTTTCTTGATGGCGCGCGCGCCGCCATGGTCGCTCCCCTTGAGGATCCACTCCATGGAGGTCTGCCCCGGATAGAAGACAACGATATCGCGGCCCGGAATATTGCCCCAGGCAGGTCCGCCGCCCGCTGCTTCGCCGCCTGCTGATGGTGTGGGTGAGGGTGCGGATGCGGGCGTGCTTTCCGCGGCTTCCGCCTTGCCGGGCGCCTCGGCTACGGGCGCTTCCTCCGCCGATGCCGCGGCAGCGGCAGCTTCTTCTTTCTCCGCGACCGCGGCCTCGGCGGCGGTAAGAACATCGAGCTTACGTGGATCGGACTTGCCGTCGTAGAAATCCTCGTCATCATCGAGAAGCTTATGCACGGCTCTGTGAGCAATGCCCTTATGGCAATCAATACAGGTCAGGTTGTCTATAAGCGCCAGTTCATGCTGTTTTCTCGCCCGGCGCTGCTGCTTTGCACCCTTCATGGCTTCCCAGGAATGGCAGTTGCGGCACTCGCGGGAATCCGTTTCCTTCATGGATTTCCACACATGCTTGGCCAGGGTGAGGCGTTTGGCCTCGAATTTTTCGGGCGTGTCTATGCTGCCCAACATCCAGTGCAATATCTCGTTGCTGGCCCGCAGCTTGCGCAGGGCTCTGTCGAGCCAGGGCCGGGGAACGTGACAGTCGGGACAGGTGGCCTGCACTCCGGTGCGATTCTGATAGTGGGGAGTCTTTTTATATTCCTGATAAACGGTGCTCTCCATCACATGGCAGCCGATGCAGAACTCCATATTATCGGTGGATTCTATAGCCACATTCAGACCGGCCCAGAAAACGATTCCGATCGCGAAAAAGGCCGCCGCGCCGATAATCGTGGAACGAACCGGCGTCATGATGATCGACTTGACGAGCCGGTTTGTCAGAAAATAGCGAAATTTATCTGAAATCATGCTCCGTCATCTCTCCCCGTGAGCCCAGTTTAAGGTGCACCTATTCTGTTTTAAGGTGCGCCTGTTGCCTATTGCAAGCCACAGTCTTCTCTCAGTAGAACGGAAAAGAAGAGGACAGATGCCAACAGGCACCCATCCTCTTCTTTTTTGCTTCCGGTCGACATAATCAACGCTGTGTAAGGATCACGTCTTGTGGTGCATCCTGTTATAGACGTTGAATTTGCCGGTCGGTGTTTCAAGATTCTTAATCCGGGTTTTTTCCTCAAGGGTCTTGGTGTCGTAAACGACGATTTCACCCTTGAGCCAGTCCTTTTTGCCGCCACGGGCCCAGACCGATACCCACATCTCGCTGCCGCCCTTGTTGAATTCGATATGGACGGCGACGGCTTTCTCCAGCTCGGTAACCCGGATGGTCTTGATCATCTTCCGGGTCTCCTTGTCGAGAATCTTGATCGACTGCTGAACTTCCGGTTCGGGATGCTTGGTCTGATCCATGGCCACGAAAGACACGTTGGGATGGGTGCGGATAAACAGACCCGGACCGTCGGTGGCGGCCTTGTAACAAACCTTCCAGGCCTGATCAGGATGGCCCTTGGGATCGTTGCCCCAGGCGGTCATCTTGCCCTCACCCAGATGTACGGTGCCGCCCACCGGACCACATTTAGGATCCACCCAGTTGGCGCCGGGGCCGGGATGAGGCTTCTTGCCGGTTTCGATCGAGGCCACGAACTTACGGTCAATGGAATCCATGATCTCCATCCGGTTGGAGGCGTTGGCGGCGATCTGGAAATAACGCAAGGTAGGATCGAAGAAGCCGTCATGGAGGAATTTGTGGCTGTCGATCTGGTTAATCTGGAGATTGTCGATGTCGCTGTAATCCACCTGCCACAGCTGACCCAGCTCCTTGACGGCGACGATCCAGGTCGGGGCCTCTGGCGTGTTGTAAATAGCCGCCACACGCGCCTCCTCCACATATTCACCGTCCACGTTGACGCCACGGGTGGAGATTACCTTAAGAGGCTCCATGGTCTCGGCGTCGAGAATGACAAAGTGAGGCGGCCAGTAGCCACCGCCGATCACGTATTTGTCCTTCCATTCTCCGAAGTGAGAAACGGCCACGTCGCGGGCGTCATAGGCGACTCGGGCCTCGGCGACCACCTGCGGCGGGTCCATCCACAGATCGATTTTCGTCATCTTGCCGTCACGGCCCTGGGTGTACCAGAAGCGGCCGTCGGAGGATTCCTTAATCACATGGATGGCGTAGCCGGTGTCGATCTTGGCCACCACTTCCTTGGTGTCGCCGTCGATGACCCCTATCTTGCCGGCGTCACGAAGGATGACCAGGAAGTAGTTCTCCCAGTTACCGGTATGTTGGGGCTTCTTGGGAAGGTCTTCGGGCTTAACGTGTACCTTCCAGCTTTCCTTCATCTGCGCCAGGGACATCTCCGGCGGCTCGGGAGGAGGCAGCTGGATATAGGTCGCCAGCTTGGCGATCTGGTCCTTGGTGAAGATATCATCGAAGTTGTTCATGCCGCCCTCGGTACCGAGGGTGATAATTTTTACGAGACGCTTCTGGCCGAGTTCGAGAGTGCCCTTACTGTTTTTCGAGGGACCGGGTTCCAGGTTTTTTCCCGTCGCTCCCTTGCGCAATACTCCGTGACAACCGGCGCATCTCTGGAAATACAAGGTCTTGGCCTCATCAAAGTCTTCCTTCGACATTGTCGGAGCGGCCTTGTCGGCAGCTATCGCCGGGGCCGAGGATCCCATGGCAAGACCCGCCGCCATGGCAACCGCCGACACAGCTAAGATATATTTTCTCATTACGTTATCTCCCTAACTGATAGGAATCTTCGAGGAAAAGGCCGTCCTTAGACTACCTCAGAATCGTTCTCTCTACACCAAAATCCAACAACAAAACAGATCAAGGGCGTATGGCAATTCGTGGACTTTACTATAAAATCCATATTGGTAACGGAGACAAAATGCCGCATTAAAACACAGAAGAAACAGAGGCTTTTGATCCCCAAGTAGATTAACCTTAGCTGCCTTTATGAATAGTGCGCCCTTACCTTGTCATCCGTGACATTGCATAGATGGCGTTGCGCGGGTTTAGCGGCGGCGGACAACAAGCCGGAGTCCTCCGCCGTCATCTCCGGGCGTGTTCGAAATTTTAAACCGGGCCCACAACAGGACCGATGGAACTTTAACCTTAAGTCGCACTAACAACAAAAGGATGGATATGAAAGCGGGAACGGTGGGAGTTCTGGGCCTTTTTCTGGCTGGCTTTCTCTGGCCTTTTTTTACACAAGCCGGTCCGGCCGAGCCCCCGGCCGAGCGCCAAGCCGCCCTTCTGCACCTGCTCAAACAGGATTGTGGCGCCTGTCATGGCTTACGGCTTACCGGCGGGCTGGGGTTGCCCCTCACTACCCCGGCACTGGATGGAAAGGACAACGAGATGCTGAGCGCGATCATTCTTGACGGCGTGCCGGGAACGCCCATGCCGCCCTGGAAGGGGCTAATCACCCCGGCTGAGGCGGCCTGGCTGGTAGAGCGCCTGAAACAGGGAGCCGCCGATGCCCCTTAAGGGATGGAATATTGTTTTCGCGGTGCTGACGTTGCTTGCGCTGGCGTGGTTTCTGTCTCCCGGCCAGACGGTAACGGAGGAAAAACGCGGCAGCGGCGACCTCGCCGTGATCGTGGAACGGGCCTCGGGCGGCCTGGTCATTGCCGACACCACGAATCGCAAGACCCTGCATCACGTCACCGGCCTGGGCGATCTTTCCCATGCCTCGGTGGTTTTTTCCCGCGATACCCGCAACGCCTTCATCTTCGGGCGCGATGGCGGGCTGAGCAAGGTGGACCTTCTCTCCGGCAAGCTGGTTGGGCGGGTGCTCCAGGCCGGAAACAGCATCGGCGGGGCCATTTCCCAGGACGGCAAGCTGGTTGCCGTGTCCAATTACGACCCCGGCGGAGTCAAGGTATTCGACACAGCATCCCTCGACCAGGTGACGGAAATTCCCGCCGTCAACGGCGATGGGAATCTTTCCAAGGTGGTGGGGCTGGTGGACGCGCCGGGCGGAGATTTCGTTTTTACCCTTTATGACGCCGGGGAAATCTGGATCGCCGGCATGAAACAGCCCATCCAACCGGAACTGACCAAATTCCGCGACATCGGCAACCTTCCCTATGACGGCCTGATTACCCCCGACGGACGCTATTATCTGGCCGGGCTGTTCGGCGAGGATGGCGTGGCCCTGCTCGACCTGTGGAATCCGAAGAAAGGCGTACGGCGTATTCTCGACGGCTATGGCCGCGGCGAGGAACCGCTCCCGGTCTACAAAATGCCCCATCTCGAAGGCTGGGCCGAGGCCGGCGGGTTGCTGTTCCTTCCCGCCGTGGGCCGCCACGAGGTCTTGATGGTGGCGCGTGACGACTGGCGCGAAGTGGGGCGGATTCCCGTCCACGGCCAGCCCGTCTTCGTCATCGCCCGGCCCGACGGGCGCCAGGTCTGGGTCACTTTCGCCCACCCCCTAAATGATACGGTCCAGGTCATTGACGTGGCCTCGAAACAGATAGTGCATGAACTCAAGCCCGGCCCGGCGGTGCTGCATCTGGAATTCACCCCACGCGGCGAACAGGTCTGGGTTTCGGTGCGCGATGACGATAAGGTTGTGATCTATGACACAGACAACTTCGCCAAATTGGGTGAGATTACGGCGGCAAAACCAAGCGGTATCTTCATGTCGGCCCGTGCCCACAAAATCGGATTATAAGCCATGACCCCGCCCCTCCCCGACAGCACCGACGCCCCCCGCCTTTCCGAAATGGAAAAGCGCATTCTCAACGCCTTTCAGGACGGCTTTCCCCTGGTCCCCGACCCTTACGCCGCCATGGCCCGGGAGTTGGGAACCGAAGAGGCGGAGATCATGGAAATTCTCGATAGCTTAAGAGAACGGGGAATCCTCGATCGTATCGGGCCGCTGTTGCGCCCCCACCGCGCGGGATGGAGCACCCTGGCGGCCATGAACGTGCCCAGCGAACGCCTGGAACAGGTGGCGGATATGGTCAGCACCAACCCCCATGTGAACCATAATTACGAACGCGACCATGAATTTAATCTGTGGTTCGTGGTCACCGCGCCTGACAAGGAAGCGGTGGAAGGCGTTCTCCGTAGCCTCGCGCAAGAAACCGGGCTCGACGCCCTTAACCTGCCCCTCGAAGAGGCCTATCACATCAATCTCGGATTCCCACTGTCATGATTCTCGACACCTATGACCATCGGCTGATCGCCGCCCTCGAACAGGGCCTGCCTTCCGTTCCCCGCCCCTACCGCGAGATCGGCGAACGGGTGGGCCTGGAGGAAACCCAGGTCATCGAACGCCTGAAGGCCCTGCGCGAGGCCGGGCTTATCAGCCGTTTCGGGATCGTGGTCCGCCATCACACTCTCGGCTACCACGCCAACGCCATGGTGGTATGGGACGTGCCCGACGAAGAGGCCGCGGCGCTGGGAGAACTGCTTTCGGCGCTGCCCCACGTCACCCTGTGCTATCGCCGCCGCCGCGCCGCGCCGCACTGGCCCTATAACCTGTTCTGCATGATCCATGGCCACAACCGTGACACCGTGGAAGCACAGATCGAAACCCTGACCCGGGAGTGCGGGCTCAACACCTTTCCCCGCGCCGTGCTCTTCAGCCACCGCCGCTTCAAGCAGTGCGGCGCGCGTTACGCTCATACCGCCAAGCCGGAGAACGCCACGCTGGAGAGCGCCGCCCCCAACCGCGATTCGCAGAGAGCAAGCCGCGGCCAGCAAGGAAACGTGGCGTGACCGCACTGACCCAGGATACCGTGGCGCTGGACGCCATCGACCGCCTGCTGGTCAATGACCTGCAAGAGGGAATTCCCGTCTGCGAACGCCCCTTCGCGCAAGCCGCCTCGCGGTCCGGAATTGACGAGGACGAAGTGGTGACGCGCATCGAACGGCTCCTGGAAGGCGGCGTCCTGACCCGGTTTGGACCCCTTTACAACGCCGAACGGCTGGGCGGAGCCCTGACCCTGGCCGCTCTTTCCGCCCCGGAAAGGGAGTTCGAGACCATCGCCGAGACCGTCAACGGCTTTACCGAGGTGGCCCATAATTACCGCCGCGACCATGATCTCAACATGTGGTTCGTGCTGGCAGTGGAAACTCCCGAACGCATCGCCGAGGTATTGAACGAGATCGAGACCGCCACCGGCTGCAAGGTTCTCGATTTTCCCAAGATCGACGAATATTACATAGGGCTGAAATTCCATGTCTGAAGTACAGGCCTTCGAGTCATATGAGGCGGCGGCATACCAGCCCGACGAAACCGACCGCCGCATCATCCAGGCCACCCAAAAGGGCCTGCCTCTCTGCCTGCGCCCCTATCATGCCGTGGCCGAGGCGCTGAACCTCGACGTGGAAGATGTGATGGCCCGCCTCAAGGCCATGACGGAAGCCGGCGCGTTACGCCGTATCGCCGCCCTGCCCAACCACTATGCGCTGGGCTATGGCGCCAACGCCATGACGGTGTGGGACATACACGACCATATGTCCGATGAGCTGGGGAGGCGCGTGGCGGCGCTCGATTTCGTCAGCCATTGCTACCTGCGGCCGCGCCACCCGCCGCAATGGCCCTATAACCTGTTCGCCATGGTTCATGGCCGCGAAGAGTCCGAAGTCCGCGAAAAAATGGCTGAAATCGCCGATCTTCTCCACTCCCATCTGCGCTCTCACGATATACTTCTCAGCACCGGCATCCTCAAAAAGACCGGGATGCGGTTTACCTAGGGCCCAGGAGGAAAACCGGGAGCCGCCATGTTCCGCATCAGCAAATTCATGCGCGAGATCGCCAGCCCCGGCGCGGCGCCCGCGCGCGCCTCGGGGAATGGCCCATCCACCCCGCCTGGACCTGTGGTGATCTGGAACCTGATCCGGCGCTGTAACCTCACCTGCCGCCACTGCTATTCCATTTCCGCCGACACCGATTTCCCCGACGAACTCAGCACCCGGGAAGTGGCCGCCGTCATGGACGACTTGAAGGCCTTCGGTGTGCCTGTCCTCATCCTTTCCGGCGGCGAACCCCTGCTGCGCCCCGACATCTTCGAGATTTCCCAGCGCGCCAAGGACATGGGCTTCTATGTGGGGCTCTCCAGTAACGGCACCCTCATCACGCCTGACATGATCGGCGCCATCGCCGGGGTGGGGTACGACTATGTGGGGATCAGCTTGGATGGCATCGGCGCCACCCATGACCGTTTCCGGCGCAAGGAAGGCGCCTATGACGCCTCGCTGGCGGGCATCCGCCTGTGCCGCGAGGCCGGGATCAAGGTGGGTATCCGCTTCACCATGACCAAGGACAACGCCGCCGACCTGCCGCGCCTGCTCGCCCTCATGGACGAAGAGGACATTGATAAATTCTACCTCTCCCATCTCAACTATGCCGGACGCGGCAACCGCAACCGCGGCGACGACGCCTTTTTCGGGACCACGCGCCAAGCCATGGACCTACTCTTCGAGACCGCCTGGCGTGACGTGGAGGCCGATGGCGGGAAAGAATTCGTCACCGGCAATAACGACGCCGATGGCGTCTATCTTCTGCATTGGGCGCGGGAGCGTTTTCCCGAGGCCGAAAAACACCTCCATGAGGGCCTTATCCGCTGGGGCGGCAATTCGTCGGGCGTCAACGTGGCCAATATCGATAACCAGGGCCATGTGCACCCCGACACCTTCTGGTGGCATTACGACCTCGGTACTGTGCGCGAGCGTCCCTTCTCAGAAATCTGGGGCGATGTTTCCGACCCCATCATGGCCGGACTCAAGCGCCATCCCCGGCAGATCGGCGGGCGTTGCGGCCAATGCGGCTATTTCGCCATCTGCAACGGCAATACCCGTATCCGCGCCTTGCAGACGACGGACGATCCCTGGGCCGAAGATCCCGGCTGTTACCTCGATGATGGCGAAATCGGACTCACTGAAACACCGGCGCAGACTCCCGCCTCCGCCAAAACCGGCCATGCCGCCGCGATTTAGCCTCCTGCTGGCGGTGCTGGCGTGGCTCCTGCCCGCCACCGTTACAGCCACCGTTAAAGCGGAAGTCACGCTCAAGGCCGTTCCCGGCGACGCCCCCCCCAACGGCGCTTCCAATGTAAAGGCCCTCTACGCCACCCACTGCGGCGAATGCCACGGTTCCGACAGGCTGGGCGGCGAAGGCCCGGCCCTGCTCCCGGAGAACCTGAAACGGCTAAAGAAGGACGAAGCCCGCAAAGTCACCGCCGAGGGCCGCATCGCCACCCAGATGCAGGGATTCTCCGGCAAGCTCTCCGCCGACGAAATCGCGGCGTTGACGGAATTGATCTACACCCCTCTTCCGCACCTGCCGCAATGGGGCCGCACCGAAATCGCCGCCACTCATGTGGTCCACAACGCCGTGGCCGGGCTGCCCGAGGCCCCCGTTCACGGCGCCGACCCCTTGAACCTGTTCACCGTGGTGGAGACCGGCGATCACCACGTCACCATTCTCGACGGCGACAGTTTCGAGCCCCTGTGGCGTTTTCCTTCCCGCTTCGCCCTCCATGGCGGCGCCAAATATTCGCCCGACGGCCGTTTCGTCTATCTCGGCTCGCGCGACGGCTGGGTCAGCAAATACGACCTTTACGGCCTCAAGCCGGTGGCCGAAATCCGCGCCGGCATCAATACCCGCAATATCGCCGTCTCATCGGACGGGAAATGGGTCATGGTGGGCAACTACCTGCCCCATAGCCTGGTGGTCCTCAACGCCGCCGATCTGTCGCTGTTCCGGGTCATCTCCGTCGATGACGGCAAGGGCGCGAGCTCCCGGGTGAGCGCGGTTTACGACGCGGCCCCGCGTAAAAGCTTCATCGCCGCCCTTAAGGACTTCAAGGAGGTATGGGAACTCTCCTACGATCCAAACGCCGCCCCGGTCTATGGAAACTTCGTCCACAGCTACCGTAGCGGCCAGGTGGAAGGAATCGTCGTCGAGGAACAGCCCTTCGCCCGGCGCCGTATCAAGCTCGAGGATTACCTCGATGACTTTTTCTTTGATCCCGCCTATGCCGAGGTCATCGGCGCCTCCCGCGACGGCAAGGGCGGGGCGGTCTATAACCTCGATGTCAGGAGAAAGATCGCCGACTTGGCGCTTGACGGCATGCCCCATCTCGGCTCCGGCATTTACTGGCGGCACGACGGCAGGGAAGTCATGGCCACGCCCCATCTGCGGGAGAACATGATCAGCGTCATCGACATGGAAAACTGGGAGACCGTCAAGCGCATCGAGACCCTGGGGCCGGGCTTTTTCATGCGCAGCCACGAAAACACGCCCTATGCCTGGGCCGATGTCTTCTTCGGCCCCAACCGCGACGCCCTCCACGTGATCGACAAGAAAACGCTGGAGATCGTCAAGACCCTGCGCCCGGCGCCGGGCAAGACCGCCGCCCATGTGGAATTCACCCGCGACGGCCGCTACGCCCTGGTCAGCATATGGGAGGAAGACGGCGCGCTGGTGGTCTACGACGCCGCCACTTTAGAAGAGGTGAAACGGATACCCATGAACAAGCCCTCGGGTAAATACAACGTCTACAACAAGATCACCCGCTCTTCGGGCACCAGCCACTGACTCCCCGTTCCTCAACACCAAAAACCTCCGGCGATAAACCGGGGACCGTTGGTTTATGGCGGGCCGTTGGCGGGATCAAGAAATCAATCAGCCGCTTTTCAAAGGATGGACGGAGACCCCGGGATAAGATTTAAGCACCGTTTTAACCTTATTCTCCGGCATTGAAATAAACCCCGTGGAGAGAGCGTCGGCCGTGGTTGCATTTCCAGCAACCACCGTCAGGCTTTCATGGTCCCCGGGGCTTTGTCCGTTATGGGGATTTAAAATGTGATTTTTCGATCCCGCCAACGGCCCGCCATAGCCCCCCGATGTAGCCAGGGCCTGATTTTCCAGGGCAAGGGACCATTTGCTTTTCCCGCGCGCGGCGGGATTTTCGATACCGATAAGCCAGGGCCGTCCCGAAGGATGCGTCCCCAGGGCCCGGGTCTCCCCCAATTGCACCAGAGTATTGTCCAGGCCCTCGTTGCGCAGCAACCGGGTGACCTTGTCCGTGATATATCCCTGGGCAATTCCGTTGAGGGTAATTTCCATCCCCCGGCGGGCGAAACGAACCACCTTCCGCTCCACCTCGACCGCCCGGTAACCCACGAGTTCGAGAACCTGGCGTTGCAGCCGCTCTGAAATAGGACCGTCTCCATAGTTGCTGTAAAGCCGCCACAGTGGCTGGACGGTGATATCGAAATGTCCGCCGGTTGCCTCGCTGATGGCCGCGGCATGACTCAAGAGCTCGACAAACTCCGGCGGCGGATCGCCGAGATGTCCATCCCGGTTGAGCCGGCTGATGGCGGAATCGGAGCGGTAGAGGGAAAAAATTTTCTCCAGCCTTTTGATTTCACCAACCACCCGTTCGATCAGGGCCCGGGCGCGGGCGCGCTCCGGCATGTTGAGCAGAATTTCCGAACGGGCGCCAAGGGCGAGCCCATTCCAGCGGACGAGGGTTTCCGGGGCAGCCGATGCCGCCACGGCGCCGGGAAGAAGGATTTGCAGCCCGGCTCCCGCGGCGCTGATGGCCAAAAAACGGCGGCGGGCTATGGAAGCTGTCACCTCGATCAATCCTTTCCGGGCGTGGCGGACTCCGCCCTATCACGTTCGAGTCCGCTGTTGGTATTGAAGATATAATCCGCGGGCACACCGTCGAATGAAACCAGGCGGCCGCCGAATTTATCCGCAAAGGATTGGGCCTCCTCTTTTCCCGAAAAGGGCACCGTTTCGGCCGCCCCCATGCCTCCGGTTTTTGAACTGTCAATCACGAACCAGGCCGTTTTCGGATCGACCCAGGGGCCCGTGGCGGCACCCTCCCAGTCGTCATTGCCGGTCATATCGGTGACGTAAATCGCCGCCACCTCCCTTGATTCTCCCGGCAGCAGGAGAAAACCGAACATGTCGCGCACGGAAGTAAACCACAGGGGCTTTTCATTGCCGGTCAAATGAATCTGCGCCTTCGGTCCGGGGTGGCCGATGACGGTCATGCTGCAGAAATAACCGGCATCGTTTCCGGTAAGCTCCTGGGGCGGCGGCGGCGGAACATCCTCCTCGCCACATCCGGCCGGGAGCAACAAGGCCGCCAGGAAAAACATCATAACGAAATGATTCGCCATCAGATTTCCTTGCGCCTGAAAAGCATCCCGGTCAGGCCAAGGGGTGCGATGACCCATGCCAGAAGGGCCGACAAGGCCGTCCAGGGAGAGAAATCGGCATGTCCGGCCAAAGCCGCCATACCGGACAGGGTGCCGATGCTGTCCAGTCCGGAAAGATTGAACAGCCGAAAGGCATCGGCCGGATTAATCAGAAGCAGGACGTTAAAGAGATCCGGCTTGAGGGTGGCGCCCTTATCAGCCACCAGAATACCAAGCAGCACCATGTCGTAGAGCAGCGCGAACAACAGCCATAATCCAATGGCGATTCCTGCCGCCGTCGCCCGCTCTTTCACCAGAACGCTCACCAGATAACCCATGGAGATGAAGGCCGCGCCCAGCATTATGGAAGACCCGGCAAGGCCAAGAAACGCCGCCCATTCACCCGATGCGATCTCCTCCCCGCTTAATGTTATGGCCAGCGCCGCCACGCCATAGCCCATCACAACCGCGGCCGAAAAAATGCTCACATGACCGGCGAACTTGCCGAGGATGAGCTGTCCCCGTGACAAGGGGTACGACAACAGCAACAGCAACGTACCGCGCTCCACATCGCCGACGATGGCGTCAAAGGACAGCATCAGGGCGATTAACGGGCCCAGCAAAATCATCAGGCTGGCCAGGCTGACGACGGTGACCGCCAGGCGGCTCGCGCCCACTTCGCCCACCGGTGCAGAACCCAGAAAAGCCAGGCCGAGAGAGAGGCCGCCCAGCAACAGCGCGGTCGCCAGAATCCAACGATTGCGAATCCCGTCGCGAATTTCCTTCCCGGCAATCACGAGAATGTTTTTCACCGGCCGTTCTCCCGGCGCTGGCAAAAAGCGGTATAGAGCATATCGAGGGAGGGGGAATAGACATCCACATCGAGAACTTCTTTTCCCAACTGGCCGACCTTTTTCAGGGTCGTCATTTTATCGTCCGGAGAAATCGCGATTTCCACGTGAGTGCCGTTTATTTTGGTTGGGGCGCCGCATTTCTTCAGACGTTCGGCCACCTCCGATGTTTTTCCATCGCGAACCGAAAGGCGGAGCATGGAAGGCAGCCCGGCGATCTCCCGCAGCTCGCCGATGGACGCACAGGCCATGAGATGGCCCGAGTTCATCATGGCGATCAGATCGGCCTGGGCTTCCAGTTCGGTCAGGGCATGAGAGGAAATAAGGATGCTGGCCCCGCGTTCCTTAAGCATTTTTACGATATTGTAGAATTGAATCTGGGCCGCCGAATCAAGACCCGAGGTGGGCTCGTCGAGAAGCAGAAGCCGCGGTTCCCCGAGAAATGCCTGGGCCAGTCCGAGGCGCTGACGCATGCCCTTGGAATAGGTTTTTACCTTCATATCCACGGCATGGGAGAGGCCCACCAGATCGAACAGCTCCAGACTTTTCGCCACCGGCTCACCCTTGATCCGTGCAAAGAAAGTCATTACCTCGCGGCCGCTCAGGGCGCCTTCGAAGACCACGTTCTCGGGCAGGAACCCGGTATTGGAGCGCGCCTCCATCCCTCCCGGCGACAGGGGGTCTTGCCCGAGGATACCAATCTCCCCCTCCGTTGGACGGGTAAGGCCCAGCATCAGCTTTATCAATGTGCTTTTGCCGGCGCCGTTATGGCCCACCAGAGCCATGAGATAGCCCTCCGGCAATGACAGGCTCACATCCATCACCACCGGGCGTCCGGCGTAGGACTTGCTCACATGGGAGAGCTTTATGGTGTCAGCCATTGCCCAGCGCCTCCTCCATGACCGGCGCCATCAGGGGCGCGCTGTCACGGACACTTCCCGGGCGGATCGCGGGAAAGGCCGACTGCGCCCAACGGAGCATTTGCAGCGCCGGTGAATTCAATAACAGCCGGGCCATGGGATAGGCCCAGACCACCCGGTCAATCATGCCGTTGGGACGATAGGGCGCATCGGCAATGCCGTCGCCGTCGAGATCGAAGCTGGGATTGTCGCTCCAATAATTTCCCAGCCCGGATTCGGACCATTCGATTTCCCTCGTGCCCACATATTTGACCTGCGTGCGGTTGTCGACGAAGGCGTTACCGGAAAGGGCGTTGCCTTCCGACCCCGCCGTAAAATGGATGCCGATCCCACAGTCCTTGAACAGATTCCGCCGGAAGGCATTCTTGTTGGAATTATAGATGAAGACGCATTTGCCGCCGGCGCCACGGACGATGTTGTTTTCGATCCGTGAGCCGTTGAGATAGTTCAAGGCCAGCCCCTGGTCCCGGTCTCCGTCACTCACATTCCCATACACGGTCAATCCCCGGGAAAACATGAGTGCATATCCGATATGGTTGCCGCGGGAAATATTGCCGCTGACTTCACTGTCGTGGGTATACATGTAATGGACGGCGAAGCGGACCTCTTCGAATGTATTGTTCCTGAAAATATTACGTTTGCTGGTGGTGACGAAAATCCCGTCACGTCCGTAACGGATGTGGTTGTTCTCGACAATCGATCCCGGCGTCCGCCACAGCTGTACGCCGTTGCCGCGTTCATTCACATGCCCGTCCTTCAGGCCGCGGATACGGTTGTTGCGGACCACCGCGTCGTCGGGCCCCCACAGATAGACGCCAATCAGGTTGTCCTCGAGAACGTTGTCCTCGATATGGGCGCGATGGGCGCCTTTGTCGAGGAAAACGCCCGAATGCTGCTGCGACAGGTCGCGTCCCGAGTTGACGATTTTAAGCCCGCGAACGGTCACGTCCGGCGCTGTGATTTTCAGGCTGTTCCCCTGTTCCCTGCCGTCCACCACCGCGCCCGGCGCGCCCTCCAGCGTCACCGGCTTGCCGATCACGAACGGTCCCTCATGGACGCCCGCTTCAAGCACCAGGGTATCGCCGGGAGAAGCCCGGGCCAGCGCCGCCGCGAAGGCCCCCGGCTCCGCGGCAACATCCAGGACCGCCGCGGATGCACCATTCGCGAAGACGAGACCGGCGAGAAAGAGCAATCCCGCCAGTCCCTGTCTTCTCTTCGCGCGGACGGCGCGTCCGTTCGTGGTCCGCGTCGCCGTCACAGCCTAGGCCTTGGGCTCTACCAGCATACGTCCCCGCATCTCCAGATGCAGGGCGTGACAGAACCACTGGCAATAGAACCAGTGCACGCCCGGACGGTCCGCCGTGAAGGTGACCGACGCCGTGGCCATGGGGCCGATTTCCATGGCGATGCCGTAATTGCTCAGGGTAAAGCCATGGGTCAGATCCTCCACGTCATCGATATTGGTGATGATGACCGTGACCTCGTCGCCCTCCTTCACCGTGAACTTCTCGAGGCTGAAGGCAGGCGCCACCGAATGCATATAGACCCGGACCTTGTTGCCGTCGCGGATCACGTCGGCGGCCTCCATCAGATCGATACCGTCCTTCTTAGCCTGGGCCACGGCATCGGCGAAGGTGGGGTCGTCCCGTTTATAGACCTGGGCGGGATTAACCTTGGAGCGATGGACGATGATGCAGTCATGAGGCTCGGCGAAGGTGGAGCTGTCATGAACCAGCTTCATCTCGCCGCTGGAGATGTCGATCAGCTGTTCGTTCTCCGGCTTCAGCGGGCCGACGTTGATAAAGCGGTCCTTGGAGAACTTGTTCATGGAGACCAGCCATTTGCCGTCCGCCTCCTTGGTTTCGCCCATGGAGGTATGGTTGTGCCCCGGCTGATAGTGGACATCGATTTTCTGCACGATGGGGTTCACTTTCTCGCCGGCGTACTGGCGCACGGCCTTCTCGATGTCCCATTTAACAGCCTGGCTGTCGAGGAACAGCGTGGTATAGGCAAAGCCCTTGCCGTCGAAGGCGGTGTGAAGGGGGCCCAGCCCCAGCTCCGGCTCGGCGGCGATGACATCGCGGGGTTTGATCTTGCCCGCGAACAGATCGGGCAGCCTGCGCACGTCGATCACCGACACCGTCGGCGACAGCTTGCCGTTGATCATGACGTATTTGCCGTCGGGTGAGCTGTTGACGCCATGGGGGCTGTTGGAAATGGGGATATAGGCCGTATAGGGCGATCCCTTGCGACCATCGACCACGGGAACGTCGGTCTCGTAGGTCTTGTAATCGCCCTTGGCGACGGCTTCCTCGATACGTTTGATGTCGAAGACCACCGCCCAGTCCTGTTCGTTGGCCGTCATTTCTCCCAGGGTGACGCCTTCCTCGCCGTTATAGCACGAGGCGATGGCGTATTTGCCCTGATAGTCGGCATCCACGTTGTCGAGGTTGCCGTCGACCCGGACCTGCCACTTGATCTCCATGGTGTCGCCGTCGATGGCGGTGAAGATGGCCGCGTATTTTTCGGGCTCATCGAGCACCGAGCCGTCGTTATTCAAGGGAACCCGGTTCTCGCCATTGGCGAAGACATAGCCCGTGCGTGGATATTTCTGGGGACGCAGCCCGTGAATATCGGCGGCGTTGGGTATCTCGATCATCTTATCCACTTTCATGATGTCACAGCGGATGCGCGCCACGCGGGTGTTCGCCTTGTCGTTGACGAAGACATAACGTCCGTCATAGGTGCCGTCGGTAAAGGACATATGGGGATGGTGCAGATCCCCGTTGAGATACACGCCGCCGTTCTTTTCCAGGAACTTCCTGGTGTTCGGCGTCAGTCCCTCGCTGAGGATTTTCTTGCTTTCATTGGTCTGTCCCCATCCGGTGGCGGAACAGCGGTTGAAAACCGGGATACGCATGAGTTCGCGCATGGACGGCACGCCCAGAATACGCACCTCCCCGGTCTGTCCCGACGACCAGAAACCGTAATATTCGTCGAGATCGCCGGGCGCCACTTCGGATGCGCCCTTTGCATGTGCCGAGCCGGGAGCGAGCAGTCCCGCCGCCCCGAGTCCCGCCGCGGCGCCGATTCCCGCCAGCCCCGCCACCTTGACCGGAGTGCTCAGCACATCCCGTCTTGAAAATTTACTTTCTTCGTTCATTTCTTCCTCCATTTTAAAGTGTTAATCAGATTGTGGTTTCAGCGGAGTTCTTGAACTACCTCCCTTATATTTAACTCAGACCAGGCTGTACTTACCGCCGGATCGCCGTTCACGTTTCAGCCGCCGTGTGATCATCGGCGGGCATTGGAATTCATCGAAATAAACTTTCTGGCAATGAAGGCAGGACAGGCATTCATTGGGATTGATGTTGCCTTCGGGATGAATGGCCTGAATTCCGCATTCGTTCGCGCAACGCTGACACGGGGCGCCGCATTCCTTGTAACGCTTGAGCCAGTCGAACATTCGTATGCGGGCGGGAATGGCGAGAGCGGCTCCCAACGGACACAGATACCGGCAAAAGAAGCGCTCGATAAAAAGGCCCACGGCGAGAAGCGTCAGGGCGTAAATCACATAGGGCCATTCCCGCACGAACATCAGGACGATGCTGGTCTTGAAAGGCTCGATCTCGGCCCATTTTTCGGCTTCCGACAAGGAATAGAGAGACAGCCCGAAGAGCCCCATGAAGATTATGTATTTGAAGGGCCACAGCCTTTCGTGAATTTCCCAGGGGACTCTGTATTGCGGCACATTGAGCCTGACTGCCACCTTGTTCAGCAGTTCCTGCAATGTCCCGAAAGGACACAGCCATCCGCAATAAGCGCCTCGCCCCCAAAACAATAATGAGGCGGCAACGGAAAGCCAGAGGATGAAAATCATCGGCTCCATCAGGAAATAATCCCAGCGGAAACCGCCCGTGAAAGCACTAAAGAATGTGAATACGTTTACAATGGAAAGCTGGACCTGGGCGTAAAAGCCAATCCATACAACCGTGAAAAGCATGAAACCGTTGCGCACCCATTCGAAAAGAGTGTGCCGTTTCACCAGCCAGTTCTGGAAGAAGAAGATAAGGGTGAGGACGCCAATTGCCATGATCAAAATGACGGCATCCACCGCCTTCAGCGCCCACATGCGTTTCCACAGGGCGGTTCGTGAGGCCAAATCCTCATCCCCTGCGGAGCCACCGGCCACTGAACCGGCCGCCTGGGGGACAGGAACGGAGGTTTCCGCATTGAGATATTTTTCGGGGAGATCGTATTCCAGATCAAAGGCCAGAAAGGCCTTCTTCAAGGCGTTGGTGGCACGGCTTACCAAAAGCTCCAGCCTGAATGGCTGCGCCGCATTAAAACCGCTTTGAAGGGGAGCCCGGAACAGCCCCACCTCCTTAAAGGCCGGGGCGCCTTGCGCCATCACCTCCCCCAGGCGCTTGTGGTATTTGTCACGAAAGCGGATGCTTTCCTCTCCCTGAATAATCTGGATACGGTCGAATATGCCGCCCCGGACATATCCCGAACCTTTGAAGGAATAGCGCCCGTTGGCGAAAACAAGCAGGGCCTGCTGTCCCGCCCCCAGAACCTTCAGCATATTTTGGTATTCGGCGTTACCGAGAAGGCTGCGGCCAATCACCGGCACCGAAACCGGCGCCATATAGAGATCAATATAGGTCTCGTCCGGCTTTCCCTGTTCAGACAGGGCCGCCGCCTTGGGATTCCCGGATTGTGCGAAGGCCTCGTTGATGTCCTTGATGGTTATATGACGGCGCCTGACGGAGCCATCCCGCAACAGGGCCTGCCATGTCTCTACCCCCGCAAGCTCCATGTTAACGGATCGGGGGGCGGCCTTTTGCCCGGCTTCTTCGGGAGAAAGCCCCGCCAGACCGATTTTCCTGGCGAACTTGATGGCGGCGCGAAAAATTGAATCCTCGATCACCATGACGGTTACCGTTGCGCCGCTGATCATGTCCACCTCTCCCGCATCCCTGGCCTTTCCAGCCATCTCGACCGCGTTAAGGCCGGTATAGCCCTTCAGGAACGTGATGATTCTATGCTCCGGGATTCCGATGAGCACGATGGGTTCGGAATGTTTGACAAGCTTTGACCCGGTAATCACCCCGGTCTCATCCATGCCCACTGCTATGTGAATTGGTTTTCCGGAATAGCCGGCCGCGTTCACATAATCCGTGGTCAGGAAGGCATAGCCGAGGCGAGCGCCGTCTTTGAGGATTTCGGCATAAGGAGGATCGGTTCTGATCTTACCGAAGGCCGTTGCGCCGGCGGCCAGATCCTGGGGCGCGACCTTTTTCAAATATTTTTCAATATTTGACTTAGCCATGGCGGCGGACGAACCCGCAGGCAACAGAAAAACGACCATCAAAAACAGAAAAACTCCCCACCTGGCCCTACGTCCAGGCGTCCACAATTTCAGGGCGCGGCCGATCTGTTCATTCATCTGTCAAGGATGACCCGGGGTTTTTCGCCACAAGAATCTAAATTAATCTTATCGAGTGGGGGATAATCTTTACATAATGAAGGGCAGGTTGTTTGAATAATGGCTGCGGTAAATTGTCTCAGGAATTCAGGAGCTATTCACGGATATTTTACTCCTGACGTAACTTTACAAGTGACGAAGGCACGAATCGATGGCTCTCCCTGCCGACCCCGACGACTATTCAGCAAAGGATTTTTTCTCCCTGGCTTTGGAGCTGGCCAGCCGGAATGCGCAGGACTATTCCCGGACGGCTGCCGAGATGCACCGCCACCACAACTATGAAACAGCCCAATTGTTTGAATTTTTGGCGGAAAAGGAGCGCACCCGTAAAAAGCTGATCCTTGAGGGATGGGAAAAGGAGCATGGGCCAGGCGATGGCGCCTCTGCCTCTCCTCTGCCAAAGGAAATAGACCTGGCGGAAGAACCTCCCTGTCCATCTTATTTCTCCTCTCATGATGGAGTTTGCTACGCCCTTCAACACACGATGAAAGCCTTTGACTTTTTTACTTATCTATCGTCCCGGATAACGGATCGAGCCGTCCGGGAAACGGCAGAACATTTCGCCAAGGATGAGATTTCTCATATTGCCGTCCTGCGCCTGGAACGGATCAAGGCAAACCGGCATTTGCGGGAATACCGTCAAGGCCTTGGCTGGTGGTGCGACCCGGCAAATGTCGGAAAAACTGTGAATTTAGAGCAATGTTTTGCCGCCATGGAAGCCGGCCTTGCCCAGCTTTACGGGTGGGCCGGACAGGTCCTTGAGAAAACGGGAGGCGAAGAAGGGACCGTTGCTCTGAAACGCTATGCTGCCGATGCGGAGGTCCACCGTATTTTTCACGGTATCGAGGTTGAAACGCCCTCCTCCGGCAGCCCGAACGCAGAGGAAGACCCGATTGACGTGCTCCTCGACGTTTTAAAAGCGACGAATCAGGCCCTTGAGTTCGCCTTTCTTATTGCCGAAAAAGCCACCGATGACGAGGTTCTGGCGGTAGCCACATCGATGGCGGAAAAGCTCTCCGGACGCCTTAAAACAATCAACCGACTCTTCGAGAAATTAGTTGAAGACTCTTAAAACAGGC
>CAYZWF010000001.1:0-120202 GCA_964482135.1 uncultured Rhodospirillaceae bacterium | reverse complement strand
GACTACGAATCAGAAGGTTGGGAGTTCGAGTCTCTCCGGGCGCGCCATTTTCCCGCGGGTTTTGCTTAAACGGCCTGGCCTCTTTCTTTAGGGGCCGCAGTCTCTGACGTACCCTGGGCCTCTTTTAGGCCCGACGTACCCTGGGCCTCTTTTAGGCCCGACGTACCCTGGGCCTCTTTAAAGAATGTCGAGAACCTGTTCCGGCGGGCGGCCGATGGCGGCCTTGTCGTTGGCCAGAACGATGGGCCGTTCGATCAGGATCGGGTGCTTGACCATGGCCGCGATCAGGTCGTCGTCCGACAAATTGGGGTTGTCGAGGCTGCCTTCGGCATAGGCGGCCTCTTTCTTGCGCATCAGTTCCCTCGGCTCAAGCCCCAGCATGGCGAGGATTCCCCTGAGTTTTTCCGGCGAAGGCGGGGTATTGAGGTATTCGATAACCGTCGGCTCGATGCCACGTTCCTGCAACAGGCTCAGGGTTTGACGCGATTTGCTGCAGCGCGGATTGTGATAGATGGTGACGGACATGAGCGCTCTATCCTTATGCAAGTTTGGCTTTATACGAAGGACCACTTATATAGCTCTCCCGTCGGGAGATAGCGACTCCTCGCTTTGGGCATCGACGATTCTGCGCGCCATATCGAAACAAAAACCGGCCCGCCCCAGAGCGGCGAGCTCTTTCTCCCGTAGTTTCCGCTCTTCCTCGTGGTTTTCCTCATGGTCTTTGGTGGCGGTTGCCGACCGGTGATGCCGGAAGGGGCCGATGCGCCGGCGCCGGGCGAAGGTGACGGCGGCGCTGAATTCCGCGTCGGGATACTCCTCTTCCACGGCGGCAAGGGCGGTTTGGATGACGGATTTGTCCACCCCCTTGGCCGCCAGCTTGGCCTGGATGGCCCGGGATGATGATCCCCGGCGGCGCAGCGATGCGGCCTTGGCGGTGGCGTAAACCTCATCGTCGAGAAGACCGCTGCGCAGAAACCGGGCAATGATGTCTTCCACCTGGCGGCAGCCTTCTTCCCTGTCGGTGCCGTGGAAACGGGCCGAACGCTCCACCTTGGCCATCATGATACGTCTCAGGTTGGCCACCGAACTGGAAAAACGTTCCATATGATACAGGGCCGCGTTTTCCAGATATTGTGCGGTGGCCTTGCGTGGGGTTCTCCGCCTGGTATTTTGTTGTGGTTTCGGCGCCGTTGTCATGCCTATAAGAGTCGCACGGGACGGCTTGGAATAACCAGTTACTTATGAGCGCGCCATCCATGCCAGACTGGCGGCGATATCCATTAAAAGAGGCCCTGCACAGATGAACACACCGTCACCGTCGCTGCCGCAACCCGTGGAAATCGGGATTGTGAACTGGTTGGGGGTATGGACCCTCTACCAGAAAGAGGTGCGCCGGTTCCTCAACGTGTTTACCCAGACCGTGGTGGCGCCCATGGTCACAACCATGCTGTTCTACACCGTGTTCGCCCTGGCCCTGGGCCGGGCCGTGAGCCATGTGAACGGGGTGCCGTTCAGCCAGTTTCTGGCGCCGGGCCTGATCATGATGGCCATCGTCCAGAATGCCTTCGCCAACACCTCGTCCTCCATTCTCATATCCAAGGTACAGGGAAATATCGTGGATATTCTGATGCCGCCCCTTGCCTCCTGGGAACTGGCCTTTGCCCTTGCCATGGGCGGGGTGACGCGGGGCCTTGTTGTGGGCGTGGCGGTATCCCTGGCGATGCTTGTCTTTGTGCCCTACACCATAAATTTCCCGCTTTATGTGGCGTTCCACGCTTTGGCGGCGTCTCTCATGCTGTCTTTGCTTGGTACTATCGGCGGCATATGGTCGGAAAAATTCGACCATATGGCGGCGGTGACCAATTTCGTTATTACGCCGCTGGCCTTCCTTTCCGGCACCTTCTATTCCATAGACCGGCTGCCGGGACTCTGGAATACGGTGGCTCGTTTCAATCCCTTTTTCTACATGATTGACGGGTTCCGCTATGGCTTCATCGGCCAGTCCGACAGCAGCCCGGCGCTGGGCATTGCCGTCATGGTGGGGATGAACCTGTTCCTGATTTGCGTGGTGCTGCGCATGTTCGCAACCGGATATAAACTCAAGACCTGATCTGGTGATATCAGACACCCACTGGCTGCGCGCGCGTTGACAGCGGCCCGCCAAACACTGATAATCCCGCGCTTTTCCGGGGCAAAGAGCGGGGCCTGGCTCCGTTCTTTATTTTTTTCGGGAGAGTGACGTGATTTCCGCCATCCTGCCCACGTACAACCCCGCCGATCTGGCTTTCGAGCGCGGGGAAGGGGCCTATCTTTTTACTGCCGACGGCCAGCGATTCCTGGATTTCACCAGTGGAATCGGCGTCACCAGTCTCGGCCACGCCCATCCCCATATTGTTGCGGCTCTGAAGGAACAGGCCGGCAAGCTGTGGCATTGCTCCAACTTATACACGATTCCGGGCCAGCAACGGCTCGCCGAACGGCTGGTGGCCAACAGCTTCGCCGATACGGTGTTCTTCTGTAACTCCGGCGCCGAAGCCGTGGAGGCCGGGATCAAGATGGCGCGCAGATACCACCATGGCGCCGGTCATCCCGAACGGTTCCGCATCATCTGCGCCGAAAACGCCTTCCACGGGCGCACCCTGGCCGATATCTCCGCCGGGGGGCAGGAAAAGCACACCCAGGGATTCGGGCCGCTGGTGGAGGGTTTCGACCATGTGCCCTTTGCCAATCTCAACGAATTGCGCTCGGCCATTGGCGCGGAAACGGCGGCCATCCTGGTGGAACCGGTACAGGGCGAGGGCGGTATCCGGCCGGCTTCGGAAGAGTATCTGCGCGGCCTGCGCGAGGCCGCCGACGAATTCGGCCTGCTGCTCTTCTTCGACGAGGTGCAATGCGGAATGGGCCGCACCGGCCGCTTTTTCGCCCATGAATGGGCTGGCGTGAAACCCGACATCGTGGCCGTGGCCAAGGGCATCGGCGGCGGGTTTCCGCTGGGCGCCTGCCTGGCCTCGGAAAAGGCGGCATCCGCCATGGACGGTGGTTCCCATGGCTCTACCTATGGCGGCAATCCGCTGGCCATGGCGGCGGGCAACGCCGTTCTCGATATTCTTCTGGGCGACGGGTTCCTCGATCATGTGGTGGCCATGGCGGCCTTGTTGCGCGCGCGGCTCGACGATCTGACCACGCGCCATCAGGAAATATTCACCGGCGTGCGCGGCCTGGGGCTGATGCTGGGACTGGAATGCGCGGTTGCCAACCGCGAGTTGATGGTGAAGCTGCGGGAAAACGGGCTGTTGACACTGACCGCCGGGGACGATGTGCTGCGGTTGTTGCCGCCTCTGGTTATCGAAGAGAGCCACGTGGACGAAGCCATGGAAATTCTCGAAACAACCTGCCGCGAATGGGAGCACAAAACATGAGCTCTCCCCGTCATTTCCTCGATCTCGATGGCATGGAACCGGACGTCCTCCGGGACATCCTCTCATTGGGGGCTGCCTATAAGCGTGGCGAAACTCCGTCCGGGGAGAAACTTCCCCTGAGCGGGAAAACCCTAGCGCTGATTTTCGAGAAGCCCTCCACCCGGACCCGGGTTTCCTTCGAGGTGGGCATGAGACAGCTCGGCGGCGATGTGACGGTGCTCGGCCATACCGATACCCAGCTCGGCCGTGGCGAGACCATTGCCGACACCGCGCGGGTCTTGTCCCGCTACGTGGACGCCATCATGATCCGCACCGATTCCCACGACAAACTTCTCGACCTGGCCGGCCATGCCGGGGTGCCGGTGATCAACGGCCTCACCGATCATTCCCATCCCTGCCAGATCATGGCCGACCTCATGACCTTCGAGGAACACCGCGGCCCGGTTGCCGGAAAGACTTTCACCTGGGTCGGCGACGGCAATAACGTGGCCGTGTCCTGGATTCATGCCGCCGTCAAATTCGGCTTTACCCTGCGTCTGGCTTGTCCGGAATCGCTCAGCCCCCCGCGGGACGTTCTTGACTGGGCGCACGCCCAGGGCGGCGCGGTTTCCCTTGGCAATGAGGCGGCGGCCGCGGCCGAAGGCGCCGATTGCGTCGTCACCGATACCTGGGTCTCCATGGGGGACAAGGACGAAAAGGCGCGCCGCGCCGCGCTGACCCCGTTTCAGGTGAACGAATCGCTGATGACATCGGCCGGTGAACAGGCCCTTTTCATGCATTGTCTTCCCGCCCATCGCGGCGAAGAGGTGACCGATGGGGTGATTGACGGTCCCTGGTCGGTGGTCTGGGACGAGGCCGAAAACCGCCTTCACGCCCAGAAGGGTATCCTCAGCTGGTGTCTGCAATGAACAGCGGGCGATTTTCTTGGCGTAGGCTGTTTCCCGCCCTCCTGTTGCCTCTATTCATGGTGGCGGCCTGTCAGACGCCGCCACCGCCGCAGAAATTTCCCGAACTGACCTGGGCTCATATGGACCCCTACGTGTTCAACGTTGGCAAGGTGGAGGTGGTGTCGCGGTTTACCGCGCCTCTACGGGCGCCTCATGTGGAGCATCTGCTGCCCTTCACGGTTCAGGCCGCGGCCATGAACTGGGGCCGGGACCGCATCCAGGCCGGTGGCGAAGGGGGCGGCGCCGTGACCGTCACCATCTTGGACGCCAGCACCGTGGAGGTGCCCTTGGAGAAGGAAAAAGAGGGCGTGGAGGGCTATTTCACCGACAAGCAAAGCGAACGCTATGACATGACGGTGAAGGTGAAAATAAAGGTCCGCAGCGCCACCGGCCTGTCCACGGGTTCGGTAACCGCCCATGCGGTACGCACCCAGACGGTGGCCGAAGACATCACCCTGGATGAAAGGGAGCGGGTCTGGTTCACCATGATCGAATCTCTGATGCAGGAACTTAATGCCACCCTGGAGGCCAGCATCGCGAAACATCTGGGGAAATTTTTGCTTCGCACGTCCAATTGATGCTTTCATGAGGGCTGTGTCCGGGAGCCGCCTTGTGCGATCCCGGTTTATTTTCGTTTTGGGCCTAATTGTGGGGCAAACGGGGGGTTATGTTGGGAAGGGTTTTCTTAACGGCCTGTTTTCTTGGCGGCGTTCTGGCGGCATCTCCGGTCAACGCCCAGGACATCTATGATGGCCGGGCCCATGGCGCGGTGACCGTTGCGCCCGGCGGTTACGGCTACGCCGCCACCTCAAGCTCCTCCCTGCCCCAGTACTACCCACCGCCACCCGGCGCCTATACCAACTATCGCCCCCCCTCCTATGCTCCGGGTTATGGCCCGAATTATGGCCCGGCCCGGTTGGCTCCCGCACCGGCTGCCTACGGCGGCCATGGCTATGCCGCCACATCCAGCTCCACCCTGCCGCAATATTATCCGCCGCCGCCCAGCGCCTATGTGGGTTATGGAGGAGCGCCGGTCTATAACGCACCACCACGTCCCTACGTACAGCCCGCCCCCGCGGCCCCTTATTATTCCGCCCCCGCCATGGCTGGCGCCGGGACAACGCCGCCGCCCCTGGAAGCCGTGCCGGCTCAAGCCATATCGGCTGACAAGTTTGCGGCGATGGACAGCCTGCGGGAAGAGGCGCCGGGGAATATCTATTATGCCTTCGACATTATCGGCTCCGTGTCGTTCATTCGTGACCACACACTCAGTGACAGTTCGGGCCGCGATACTCTGGAAGTGCGGCACGAGGACGACCTGACTCTCGGTAACAGCCTGGCCGTGGGCTATGACTGGAGGGACCACGGATTTCCCATCCGTACCGAGCTGGAGGCGGGAATCCGCTATCGTTTCGACCTCGATTACCGGGCGAAATCAGCCACCGACAGCACGCTTGTTACCGGTTATTCAACCAATCTGGCGACCATTTTCGCCATGGTGAACGCCTATTACGATTTCCATCTGGAGTCCGACTTCCGGCCCTATGTGGGTGGCGGTATCGGCTGGGCGCGTCACATGGCTGACACCGAAAGAAATGACCACTTTGCCAGTTCCGTCATCGGTGAAATCGACAATACGGACAATTTCACCTGGTCGCTGGCGGGCGGTGTCATCTATGACTGGACGCCCAACTGGGGGCTGGGGCTGGAGGGCCGGTTCACCGACCTTGGCGACGTGACCGTGGGGCCGTTCGGCGGCGGCGACAAGGTGGAGTCCCGATATTATGCCTTCGACGTGGTCATCGGCGTTACCTACACTCCCTGATTGGCTCTCTTTTCTCGGCCCGACGTACCCTGGGCCTTTTTTAGGGCCGCAGTACCTGATGTACCCTGGCCCACACCCCCTGGCCGGGTTTCTACGAAGGCTACCCCCGCCAGAAGCTGGGGGCGAACAGGATAAGCACCGTATAGAGTTCGAGCCGCCCGATCAGCATGCCGCAGCTCAACAGCCATTTCGCGGAATCGGGAAGCGCGGCGAAGGTTCCCGACGGGCCAATAACCTCGCCCATCCCCGGGCCCACATTGGCGATGGCGGTGGCCGCCCCGGACATGCTGGTGAGAAAATCGAGGCCGAGGAAACTCAGCCCCAGGGCGAGAACGGTAAAGGCCAGCGCGAACAGGAAAAAGAACCCCATCACCGATTCGGAAACATCGGGGGGGATGGGTTTGCGGTTGTAATAGGGGGTGAAAACTCCGTGGGGCTGCATGAGCCGCTGGATCTGGACCTTGGCGGTGGCGTAAATCACCTGGAAGCGAAAGATTTTAATGCCGCAGGTGGTGGAGCCGGCGCATCCTCCCACCACCATAAGGAAGAACAGGAGCGAAACCGCGAACCCTCCCCACAGGCTGAAGTCCGCCGTGGAATAGCCCGTTCCCGTCATCAGCGAGACGGTATTAAAGGAGGCGTAGCGAAACGCCTCAAGAAGCACCACGCCGTTGCCCAGCCACTGCCAGAGAGTGAGAATGGCAACCGCCATGACCACAATGGACAGGAACCAGAGCACCTGACTGTCGGTGGCAAGCTGCCGCAGGTTGCCGCGCACCGCCTGAAGGTAAAGAACAAAGGGCAGGCTGCCGAGAATCATGAAACAGGTGATGATGGCGTCAATGGTGGCGCTGTCGAAATGGCCCACCGAATTATCGGAGGTGGAAAAACCGCCGGTGGCGATGGTGGTCATGGCGTGGGCGATGGCCTGGAATCCACCCATGCCCGAAAGCCACAGCGCGGTGGCGCAAATCAGGGTCAGCGACACGTAAATCAGGCCGATGCCGCTGGCGATCTGCGCCGCGCGCGGCATCACCTTATCGGAAGTGTCCGAAGATTCCATGTGAAACAGCTGCATGCCGCCCACGCGCAGCATGGGAAGCACGGCAATGGCCATGACGATGATGCCGATCCCCCCCAGCCATTGCAATAATGCCCGCCATAAAAGAATCCCCGGCGGCGCGAAATCGAGGCCGGTAATAACCGTGGAGCCGGTGGTGGTGACCCCCGACATGGCCTCGAAAAAGGCGTCGGTGAAGCTGAGATCGAGATTGGAAAACATAAAGGGCAACGACCCGAACAGGGCGATAACCAGCCAGCTCAGCGTGGTCAGAAGAAACGCCTGGTGGATGGAAAAGCGGAAGTCGTCGCTGCGGTTGCCGAGAATCAGGCAAACCCCCAGAAACAGGGTGATCAACGCCGAGGCGGCGAATACCTGCCAGTCGGGATTGCCCACGGCCCCGTCGGCGATGGCGGGCACGCACATGACCACGGCCACGGTGGTCAGCAAGATGCCGATAACAAACAATAAGGGTCGGAAATCGATCACAGTCCGGCAAATGTCCGTTTCTGCTTCGTCAGGGGGCACATCATTGGCTAATCGTCTGGCCCTGTCCAGAGAAGGATGCGCCGCGCGGCGTAAAAACCCGCAGCCGGGCGTTATGCGTTGGGGGTCTGAATCCCTCCCGGGGCTCCGATCATGGCGAGGAATTCCCGCCTGGTGGCCATGTTGGTGCGGAAACCGCCCAGCATGTGACTGGTGACCATGGAGACTCCGGGCTTGCGGACCCCGCGCATGGTCATGCACTGGTGCGAGGCGTCAACCACCACGGCGACGCCCCTGGGCTTGAGAACGTCCTGTATGGTGTTGGCGATCTGGGCGGTCATGCGTTCCTGGACCTGAAGGCGCTTGGCGTAGACCTCCACCATCCGCACCAGCTTGCTGATGCCGACGATCCGCTGGTCGGGAAGATAGGCCACATGGGCCTTTCCGATAATCGGCGCGAGGTGGTGTTCACAATGGGATTCGAAGCGGATGTCCCTCAGCACCACCATCTCGTCATAGCCATCGGCTTCGGTGAAGGTGCGCTTGAGGATGTCCACGGGATCATCCTTGTATCCCGCGAAATATTCCTCATAGGCGCTGACCACCCGTTTGGGGGTGTCCTGAAGCCCTTCGCGGCCGGGATCGTCACCGGCCCAGCGCAGCAACGTCCGTACCGCTTCTTCCGCCTGTTTGCGCGATGGTTTCTTGTTTGCAGCCATGGTGCCGGTCTTCCTGTTTCAGGGCGCGGACCCGGTGTGCCGGGCCGGCGGTGGGTTGAGAGCCAAAAGCAGATGAAAGACTCAGTGGAGACGCCGTTCCTCGTCGGGCAGATCAAGGGAAAAAGCGGGAATGGTGATGTCGAAATTTTCTCCATCCTCTCCCACCATCTGATAACTGCCGAGCATGATTCCCGATGGTGTGGGTAACGGCGTGCCGCTGGTGTATTCAAAGGTTTCTCCGGGATGCAGCACCGGCTGTTCGCCGATGACGCCCTCGCCACGCACCTCTTTGACACAGCCGTTGGAATCCGTGATCTGCCAATGACGGCTGATGAGCTGCACCGTCTGCGCGCTCTTGTTCTCTATCTGCACGTGATAGGCCCAGATATACTGGTTGTCGTCCGGCTCAGACTGTTCCTTGAGATATATGGGCGTCACCGTAACGGCGATGGAATGGGTTGTCTCGCGATACATATCTGTCCCTTATGCGCCTTTTACCGGCGGCGTCACGCTTTTGACGGGGGAAATGACGGCCTTCCCTTGAGCCGCCGCCATTCCTGATAAGAAGCATATGACGTTGGAGGGGGTGTTTGTCCAGTTACAAACCGCCATCCCATCATAGCTTGCCGTTATCCGGTTTTCAGCGCCTGGGCCATATCCTCTTTCAGATCATCCACGTCCTCGAGCCCCACCGAGAGCCGCACCAGACTCTCGCCGATACCCATGCGGGCGCGCTCTTCCGGTTCGATGCGCTGATGGGTGGTGGCGGCGGGATGGGTGATGAGACTCTTGGTATCCCCAAGATTATTAGAGATATCAATGAGTTCCAGAGCATTCTGGAAACGGAAGGCGGCCTCCTTGCCGTCTTCGCCATCCCGGCATTCAAGCTCGAAAGAGACCAGCGTGCTGCCCGAGCCCATCTGTTTCATGGCCAGTTCATGCTGGGGATGGCTGGCGAGTCCGGGATAGATCACTTTTGTCACACCCTCCAGACCCTCCAGATAGGTGGCCAACTCCAGCGTATTCCTGCTCTGGGCCTCGACCCGCAATTCCAGTGTCTCCAGTCCCTTCAGCATCACCCAGGCGTTAAAAGGGCTCAGCGCCGGGCCGGTATGGCGCACGAAGGGCTTCAAGGTGTCATTACAGAACTCGGCGGTACCGAGAACGGCGCCGCCCATACAGCGGCCCTGGCCGTCGATATGCTTGGTGGCGGAATAGACGACGATATCGGCTCCCAATTTCAGCGGATGCTGGAGGATGGGCGTGGCGAACACGTTATCCACGATCAGCTTCGCTCCGGCGCTATGGGCAAGATCGGCCACCGCCTTGATGTCGATGATCTCCAGCGTCGGATTGGACGGCGTTTCCAGGAACACGGCTCGTGTGTCCCGGCTCAGGGCCTCTTTCCACTGGCCCAGATCAGTGCCGTCGACGATGGTGATCTCGATGCCGAAACGGGGCAGAATTTCGGTGATGATATACTGACAGGAACCGAACAGGGCGCGCGCCGCCACCACATGATCGCCGGTTTTCAACTGGCACATGAGGGCGGAGAAAACCGCGGCCATTCCCGTGGCCGTGCCGCGACAGGCCTCCGCCCCTTCGAGAAGCGCCATGCGTTCCTCGAACATGGAGACCGTGGGATTGCCGAAACGGGAATAGACGAAACGGTCAATCTCCTCCTTAAAGGCGGCCTGGGCCTCTTCGGCCCTGTCATAGACATAGCCCGAGGTGAGATACAGCGCCTCACTGGTTTCATCGAAACCCGAACGCTCCTGCCCGCCGCGGATCATCTGGGTCCGTGGCCGCCAGACTCTTGATTTTGCACTCTTTTTTCTCTCCGCCATGGCCTTAATCCTTCGTCTGCCTTGCCCCCGGAAGCAACCCCGCAAGGGCAAAAAAAATCCCCGACCTCATACGGCCGGGGTTTTCACCTCCGACCTTTTAGCGTTTTGTTTTACGTGGCCGCAAGCCGGTCGGCTCAAATCACCACGGGAGTGGGCCGATTAAGCTCCCCCAGCCCCTTTTTGTCAAGAAACTAGGGCAGGGCAGGCCGGGGCGAGCGGGTTATTTATTGCAACTGCCGCCGCCGAGGACACAGAACCGGGCGCAGTGGGGGTGATTGAGGCTGATTTCCTTCAGAGACCCGGACAACGTCGGTCCCATATGGAATTCTTTCTCATGGGCGATGAGGGTACAGGCCACCACATGGGGCGCGTCCGCCCCCTTGACCTTAACCACCATGCGCGAACTGGCGCACATCATCTCACCGGGCGACACGCCAAGAATGTCCCAGCAGGCTTGCGTGATTTCGGGGACGTCCTGGCTTTCGTCCATCTCGGGAAACAGAACCAGGGACACCGGGTCATGGGCGTCCAGCGTCACTTCATTGGCGGCGAACAGCCCGGCATAGCCATTACGCAGGGATTTCTCCGCCTCATCCGTATAAGTGCGCCCCGCCACCTGAAAGGCGATTCCGTTCGCGGTCAGCCAGCCCATGCTCTCCATGACCGGCTCCCAACTGTCGGCGCCCCGTTCCTCCATATGGCCCTGGGCCGTGTGGTGATCCAGCGAGAGGCGGATCACCAATTTGCCGCCGTGACGGGCATTGAGGTCCATCAGCGCCGGGCGATGGCGCGTCATGGGTTTCATGCCGTTGGAGAGCACCAGAACGCGAAAGCCGCGCTCGAGACATCCCTCGATGATGGTCATGATATGGGGATTCATGAAGGGCTCACCGCCGGTGAACCCGATTTCCTCCACGGGGAGGTTTTCGGCGGCGATCTCGTCGAGGAACGCCTTCACCTCCGCCTCGGTGATATAGGCCAGGCGGTCGTTGCTGGGGCTCGATTCGATATAACAGTTGCGGCAGGTGATGTTGCACAGGGTTCCGGTATTGAACCACAGGGTTTTCAACGCTCCCGGCGTCACCCTGGCGCGTGGCTCTCCCGCAGCCGTCACGCGCGCGTCGCGGAACTTTTCCGATGATTGGCCGGGTGATTCACCGGGGGCGGGGATGTCCCGTTGGCTGTCACTGATTCTGGTGTCGCTGGTCATTAATGGTCCTGAAAATACATACCGGAAGGGGCGCGGCTTGCCGAGGGGGTGTTTCAACTTATGGGCAACGGCTGGATATTCGACGCCTGCATCTGACCCAAAGGGGACGTTTGGGGTCTGGTTAACCGGCGGGTTTTGCAATAACACCAAAGTGTATTTTGTCGCCGTCGTTAGATGAATTGGCGAAGTCATAGGCGATCTCCACCGCATCAAAACCATTTTGTGCCAGTTCGGCGATGATATCTGATTCGTCGGAATATTGCATCCAGTTGAACACTTGCCATATGCGGTGCGCTTCAATGATCGTATATTTATCAAGCGACACCTTTTCCGCGTCATACTTAAAGGTATTTTGAAAAGCGAAGTAGTCTCCTTCGGCCCAGAAGCCTTCCATAAAATAGCGACCAAAAACCGAGGTTCCTTCGCGGGATTCGTAGGCGCTCATTGACATAACATCGAACAAGAACGAGCCGCCTGGATTTAAGGCGTTGCGGACCTTTTGGTAGACCACTTCGCGTTGTTGAGGGGACAGAACGCACAGATCACAGTAGATCATCGTGACCAAGTCCTGTTCCGAGGGGAGAGGGTCTTTCAAGTAGTTGGCCACCTTGTATTCAACGGAGCTATTTGTCTCGCGGGCTGCTTTTTGTGCATAGGTGATTGAATTGGCAGAAAAGTCCAATCCATGGACGCGCGCTCCATGCTCGGCAAACCGATGGGCATACAAGCCTGGACCACAACCAAGATCGCAGACCCGCTTCCCGTTCAGATTGAATTTTCCGTCAATCCAATCAACGACGGTGTTGATGGCAGACAACGGTCGCGAAGCCAAGTCGGTGTCTTGGTTGAGGTGATAGTGCAGCATCTGTTGTGACAAGTGCGGTTCCGTCCACAACACATCTGCCGTGTAAACGGAAAAGGGTTCGGGCCGTTTATGAATGTTAGCTAGCTCAGTGTACATGGCCATCGTCTTTCCTGGCTCGGCGGCAAATAATATCTCAGATTAATAGCGGTCAATCCACTCGGCCGTCGCAGGAACCCGAGGGCTCAATGGAATTGCAGAGTGCCAAGCTGTGAGGTGTACGATAACCGTTATGGCCCCTCTTTTTTGGGGCCACCGTAATCTAGACGCACCCCGGCTAATTGCCGACATTCATAAAACCGACCCGCGCCCCGAATATGGGCCAGGGTACGTCGGCTCCAAAAGAGTACGTCTAGAGACTGCGGCCCTAAAATGGGCCAGATTGCCCATGCCGCTGAAAGCCTCTATAAGAAACCGGGAGTGAGCCTCACTGGCCGCTGAAGTCCGTCCTCATGTGATCCCTATGCCATGGGGCCATTTCAAGATTTCGGCTAAGTCATTCCCATGCGGGTGTAGCTCAATGGTAGAGTAGAAGCTTCCCAAGCTTTTGACGGGGGTTCGATTCCCCTCACCCGCTCCAATTTTCCCCACTGTTTCAGTGGTTTTCCGCGGTTGGGGACGGGATACGTTCATAATCCATTCAGGCGGTGTTTTTATACTCCCGCTCTTTCCGCGTCCTTTAAAAATTGTTTGAGCCGGCCAGAAAAATGCCTTTTCGCCGAAACCGCTTCATTTTGAGAGATCACTTCCGCACTCTGTTGTCCCGCGCCATCATTGTGGCGCTGTGCCTTGGCGTCTTCGCCCTCTCCACCTTTGTGGCCGAACCGGCGCTGGCGCGCGAGGATACCCTCCAGGAGATCGAGGAACGCAAGGCCTGGGACGAAAAGCGCAAGAAACTGCGCGAGGAACGGCGCAAGAAAAAGGGCGTCACAAAAAAGAAATCCGGCCCGCCGGCTGAAAAGATCAAGGTTGCCTTCCTGACCCAGGAAATCGAAATACCGCCGGCGTTGTCCAATCTCGATCCCATCCTGACCGATGAGGGCGTTTACGGCGCCCGTATCGCCATCGTCGACAACACCACCACCGGGAAGTTCCTGAACCAGGACTACATCCTCGAGGAAGTAACCGTGCCGCTGGACGGCGACCTTACGGAAGCCTTTAAAAAACTGGTGGCTGGTGGCCACCGCCATGTGGTGGTCAACCTGCCGGCTGCCGATGTGCTGGCGCTCTCGGACTTGGCGCAAGCCTCTGAAGTCCTGATCTACAATATCAGCGCCCCCGACGATGCCCTGCGCAATGAACAATGCCGCGCCAATGTCCTCCATACCATCCCCAGCCGCGCCATGCTGGCCGACGCCCTGGCGCAGTTTTTGATCAAGAAGAAATGGAAGGAATGGTTCCTGGTCATCGGACCGAAAGAAGGGGACCGCCTATTCGCCGCGGCCATCAGACGCGCCGCCGAAAAGTTCGGAGCCGATATCGAGGAAGAAAGAGTCTGGGATTTCACCGCCGATATCCGCCGCACCGCCTCTGCCGAGGTTCCGGTGTTCACCCAGGACGTGGATTATGACGTTTTAATTGTCGCCGACGAGCCGGGGGAATTCGGCGAATATCTGATCTGGCGCACCTGGGACCCGAGACTCGTGGCGGGCACCCAGGGGCTGGTCCCCACCGCCTGGCACCGCGCCCATGAACGCTGGGGCGCGGCCCAGATGCAGAACCGCTTCCGCCGCGAGGCGGGGCGCTGGATGACCTCGGTGGATTACGCGGCCTGGATCGCGGTGCGTTCGGTGGGCGAGGCGGTGACCCGCGCCAAATCAACCGATTTCGCCAAGGTCAGGGAATTTATGCTGAGCCCGGAGTTTTCCCTCGCCGCCTATAAGGGGATCAAGGTCACCTACCGGCCCTGGAACGGACAGCTCAGGGAACGTATCCTTCTTGCCGCGCCCCGCTCCCTGGTCTCGGTGTCGCCGCAGAAGGAATTCCTGCACCCGGTAAGCGAGGTGGATACCCTGGGTTACGACGAGCCGGAATCGAAATGCGGGAATCCGGACTGACCGCCACATTGTCGCCGAAATGTTTTCCCATAAGAAGGCCACTTAAAACGGAGCGCTGAATGAAACCGAGTGTGAGAATGAAACGAGTATTAAGGAGGCGCGGGCGGCTGGCCGTTTTCGGGGCCGGGGTTCTGGCCGCCTTTGGTGTTACTTGCGGCTTGTCCGCCACCGGGGCGCGGGCCGACACGGCCTATATCACCAATGAAAAGGACAACTCCGTCTCGGTGATCGACATGGACAAGCTGGAAGTGGTGAAAACCGTGGACGTGGGCCAGCGTCCCCGCGGAATCATCATGAACGCCGACGGCACGGAAATTTTCGTCTGCACCAGCGACGATAACCGCATCACGGTTCTCGACGCCAAGACCCTGGAAATAAAATATCACCTTCCTTCGGGGCCGGACCCGGAGCTTTTCATCCTCCATCCCGATGGCCGCACCCTTTATATCGCCAACGAGGATGACAATATCGTTACCGTCACCGATGTCATCGACAAGGAAATCATCGACGAGATTCCGGTTGGCGTGGAACCCGAAGGCATGGGGATGAATCCTTCGGGAAAGATGCTGGTCAACACCTCGGAAACCACCAACATGGCCCATTTCATCGATACCGACAGCCACGAGATCGTCGATAACGTGCTGGTGGATACCCGTCCCCGGGTTTCCATCTTCGATAAAGAGGGAAAACGGGTCTGGATCACCTCGGAAGTGGGCGGCACCTTGCGGATTCTCGATGGCGAGAGCCACGAGCTGATCAAGAAAATCAAGTTCGAGATCCCCAGCGTCAACGACGAGGCCATCCAGCCCGTGGGCGTACGCCTCACCAGTGACGGAAAATACGGATTCGTCGCCCTGGGGCCGGCCAACCGGATCGCGGTGATCGACGCCCAAACCCTGGAGGTCATCAAATACATTCTCGTCGGCCAGCGTGTCTGGCAGTTGGCGCTCACCAGCGATGAAAAACTTCTGGTCAGCACCAACGGGGTGAGCAACGACGTCACCGTCATCGATGTGGAAAAACTCAAGGCCATCAAATCCATCAAGGTGGGAAGGTTCCCATGGGGCATAGTGATCCAGCCGTGACCCAGCCTGACGTCCAGGAAGGAGTGGCGGCGCTGGAGGTTTCCGGCCTGACTCACGATTTCGGAACCACGCGGGCTCTTGATGACGTGGCCGTGGCCATCCATCCCGGTGACTTCACGGTGTTGCTGGGCCAGAACGGAGCCGGCAAGACCACGCTCTATTCCCTGGTGACGCGGCTCTACAGCAACCGTAGCGGGGCCATCAAGATCTTCGGATACGATGTGCGGCGCGACTCCTCCCAGGCCCTGGCCAGAATCGGCGTTGTCTTCCAACAGCCGACGCTGGACCTCGACCTGACGGTGGAACAGAACCTTCATTACCACGCCGCATTGCACGGAATCAGCCGCGCCCAGGCCAAGGAAAGGCTCGAAGAGGAACTCACCCGCGGCGGCCTCCTCAACCGCCGCCATCACAAGGTGCGCCAGCTTTCCGGCGGCCAGCGGCGGCGGGTGGAAATCTCACGCGCCCTCATGCACCGTCCGAAAATGCTGCTTCTCGACGAACCCACCGTGGGACTCGATATCGGCAGCCGCCAGGATATTCTCGATCATGTGCGCAGCCTGTGCCGCGAGGACGGTCTGGCGGTGCTGTGGGCTACCCATCTGATTGACGAGATCGACGAAGGGGAACAGGTTGTGATCCTCCATGAAGGCAAGGTCCTGGCCGCCGCTGGCGTGGAAGAGGTCTGCAAACAGGTGGGCACGGCGACCATCCGCGAGGCCTTTACCGTTCTCGTGGGGAAAGAGCCCGACGCATGACAGCCATTCAATATTTTCGTTGTTTCGTGGGTATCGTCTGGCGCGAGGGCCTGCGCTTCGTGCACCAGCGCGAAAGGTTCCTGTCGGCCATGGTGCGCCCCCTGGTGTGGCTCTTTATCTTCGCCGCCGGGTTCCGTTCGGTTCTGGGGGTGTCCATCATTCCGCCCTACGAGACCTATATCACCTACGAGGTCTATATCGCGCCCGGCCTGATGGCCATGATCCAGCTTTTCAACGGCATGCAGAGCTCGCTCTCCATGGTCTATGACCGGGAAATGGGAAGCATGCGCACCCTCTTGGTAAGTCCGTTGCCGCGCTGGTTCCTGCTGGTGTGCAAGCTGCTCGCCGGGGTGGCGGTTTCCGTGATCCAGGTCTACGCCTTTCTCGCCATCGCCTGGTTCTGGGACATCCAGCCGCCGCTGATCGGTCTGCTTACCGTGTTGCCGGCCCTGATCCTGTCGGGTTTGATGTTGGGGGCCCTGGGCATGTTCCTGTCCTCGGCCATCAAACAGCTTGAAAATTTCGCGGGGATCATGAATTTCGTGATTTTCCCCATGTTCTTCGCCTCGTCCGCCCTCTATCCACTGTGGAAAATGAAGGAATCCAGCCTGCTGCTTCATAATATCTGCTGGGCCAATCCCTTCACCCACGCCGTGGAACTGGTCCGTTTCGCCTTTTATGGCCAGATCAACTGGCTGTCCCTGGCCTATGTGGCGGTGGCCACGGTGGTATTCCTGGGGCTGGCGGTTTATGGCTATGATCCGGGGCGCAGCCTGATCACGCGCAAGGCCGGGGCCTGAGCGGAGCGATCAGGAAGAATACAGAGCGGAGCGATCAGGAAAAATACAGAGCGGAACCATTGGGAACATTAGGAAAGAAACCACCGGAGACAACCATGAAACATTTTCTGACACTAACCCTGTTCGCCCTTGCCCTGGCTCTGCCCGCGGCGGGCGCCCACGCCAAGGGCGATCTCGCCATAAAGGCGAAAATGCTGAAACTGGAGCTGGGCTCCAAGGAAAGCGACTACGCCATGTCGAGTAAGGAATTCCAGCTCGAGACCGGCCAGGCCTACCACCTCAAGATCATCAGCAGCGGGCTGAAGGAATACTCCTTCGAGGCGCCCGAATTCTTTGAAAATATCTGGATACGCAAGCTCGAGGTGGAAGACGTGGAGATCAAGGCTCCGGTGATCGAGGAGATATCCTTCGAGGAATACGAGGAAAGCGAGGCCGAGCTTTTCTTCGTGCCCATCAGGACCGGGGTTTACGAATTCAACTTCGAGGGCTTGGAAGAACGGGGCATGGTGGGTAAGTTCATCGTTAAATAACGCAAACGTTTTTCAGATTTCATAACTATGCAGGTGGAAAAGTGCGGTTACTAAAATTTACTTTCTTATGTGTGTCGGTTGTCGGTCTCGTTTTCTCCGCCCCCCGCCATGGTCTGGCCGAGGAGGATTACGAATCCGAATGGCCCTGCGTCCAGCGGCTGGTTGACGGCATCCCCCTTTCCACGGTCTGGCAGGGTCCCTCCGTAGAGGAATACGCCGCTGTCTGGTGGGAGGACGAAACCCTCCTCCCGCTGGTCGACGAACTTCTCGATGAAACCCTGACCGAGAAGGAATCCACGGACATTATCAACGGCTATGCGGCGACCCTGGGGGAGGATAAAGAGAAAAAGCTGTTGGCGCTTTTTTCCGGGCTGTTCCAGAGGTCCAGTGAACTCCGCGCCCGTCAGATCAGGGGCATCAAACAGTTTTACCGGCGCCAGGTTGAAAGGGCGGAGCACCTCGGCCTGATGTCCGAGGAACTGCGAAAGATGGGGAAAGAGGGCATTGGCGAAGAAAGCCCCGAATATGTGGGCTTGTCCGAAACCCTCATCTGGAACACGCGGATTTATGACGAGCGCAACAAACTCACCGACTATGTTTGTGAAGAGCCTGTTTTCCTTGAGCAGAGGCTGGGCGTTCAGGCCAGGGTTATTCTTGGGAATCTGTAATAACCTTCCCGGAATTTCCCAGAAACCCTGCCGCCCCCCAAAAATTATAAGAATCTCCCAGAATTTTCACACCTCCCCTCCCGCAATATCCCCGGAAACCCCCTGAAGTTCGGGGGAGATTCCGGGGTTCGGGAGCGCCCTGGGCAAGGATATATCCTTAGACTGATTATGAACTGTAAGTGAATGGCGCGCTCAGTAACAATTCAGTAACAACAGGGTAGTTTCATGCCATCGCCTGTAAGGGCTTCTATTAACCAATTGCCAAGGAGAAAACTCATGGCTTGGAATACTCCGAAGATCACCGAAATTGCTGTCGGTCTCGAAATCAACAGCTATGCTTGCGCCGAAGTCTAAGCGCAACTAAGTGAAAAAACCCCGGTATCTCCAATGATGCCGGGGGTTTTTTTATGTCTGAAACTGCGGCAGGGGGACCATTCTAGGGGTCTTTTTTACAGCCCTCCCGCAAAAAAGCCCGGAATTCCTAGTCTCAATATGAACGCCAGATGAACGGCGCGCTCAGTTACAATTCAGTATCACAGAGATAATATGGCGCCATCGATTTGATCAAATACGAAACCAAATTTAGGAGTTATCACCATGTCTTGGAACACACCGAAGATCACTGAGATCGCCGTTGGCCTCGAAATCAACAGCTACGCCTGCGCCGAAGTCTAAGCGCGGTTCGTTCTCAAAAAACCCCCCGGCGCGATTGTGCCGGGGGTTTTTTCATGCCCGGGTCGCGGCGGCGCTTGTCCGCCATCTCCGACGCCTTGAACGCGGGCGCGGAAACTGAATGCCAGATGAACGGCGCGCTCAGTAACAATTCAGTGTCAGTAGCCTAGCTTGGCGGTATTAGTTCATCGACACAGACAAATCCATTTAGGAGAAAACCCATGGCTTGGAATACACCGAAGATCACCGAGATCGCCGTCGGCCTCGAAATCAACAGCTACGCCTGCGCCGAAGCTTAAGTTTCGTTATCAAAGCCTCCGGGGTCTCTAATGGCCGCCGGAGGTTTTTTTACACCATAGTTTCCCGTGAACGGGTGCCGGCCGTCATCGCCGCCGCCGCCGCATGTCTGTTTTCCACAGAGAGGGGCGGTGCGGGCGCGGGGGGGGCTTTCCCCGGCTCATGGAGGAAATTGGGATTATTTTTTTCACTCTCTCGGGCCTTTGTTCCCCCCAGGCATAAAGAGAGCTTTTGAGGAAGGATTGACCTCTTGCTAAAGATTCTCGTTCTCGGATCCGGCGCCGGTGGCGGTTCCCCACAATGGAACTGCGATTGTCCCGTATGCCGTAAGGTCCGCGCCGGAGAACCCGGCACCATGCGGCGCACTCAATCATCCATCGCGGTCAGCGCCGATGGCGATAACTGGTTCCTGTGCAACGCCTCGCCCGATCTCGGCCAACAGATCATCAGCATTCCCGCCCTCCAGGCGAACTGTGATTCCGGGCGCCACAGCCCCATTGTGGGTGCCGTGCTCACCAATGGCGACGTGGATCATGTGACCGGGTTGTTGACCCTGCGCGAGAGCCATCCTCTCGCCGTTTACGCCACCGGCCGGGTGCAGAAGGTTCTCAAGGACAACAAGATTTTCAATGTGCTGAATCCCGATTTCGTGGAACGCAGGGCCATGGAAATGGATACCCCGCTGGAACTGAAGACCAAGGAGGGAAAAGCCTCGGGCGTCATCATCGAACCCTTTACGGTGCCCGGCAAGATTGCCTTATGGCTGGAAGATGAAACGGCCGAGAATTTCGGTTCCCAGCCCGAGGACACCATCGCGCTGAAGATCAGTTCCGCCGACGGCGCGTCTACGTTCTTCTATATGCCCGGCGTTGCCGAGATGCCGCCGGAGCTGGCCGAACGCCTCAGCGGCGCGTCACTGGTCTTCTTCGACGGCACCTTATGGAATGATGATGAAATGAAGAACAACCAGGTCGGCGTTAAGACCGGCGAGCGCATGGGGCATATGAGCAATTCCGGAGACGACGGCACCATTGCCTGTTTTGCGCCGCTCGGCGTGAAACGGAAAATTTTTATTCACATCAATAATACAAACCCAATTTTAATTGAGGGCACACCTGAAAGGATGGAGGCGGAAGCCGCCGGCTGGGAGGTGAGCTATGACGGAATGGAGGTTACGCTGTGAGTGAAGAAAAAATGTTATCCCGCGATGAAATGGAAGCGACTCTGCGTAAGCTTGGGGATGAGCGTTATCATAACCTGCATAAATTCCACCAGCTTCTTCATGGCGGCAAGCTCAACAAGGGACAGGTCCAGGCCTGGGCGCTGAACCGTTATTATTATCAGATTATCATCCCGGTCAAAGATACCGCCTTGATGTCGCGCATGCGCGATCCCGACCTGCGCCGGGTCTGGATCCAGCGCGTGCTCGATCATGACGGATCGACGGCGGGCGAGGGCGGCATCGAGCGCTGGCTGAAGCTCACCGACGGTCTGGGGCTGGATCGCGAGCTCGTCAAATCGACCGATCAGCTTTTGCCGGGCACACGTTTCGCCGTCGATTGCTATATCACCTATGTTAAGGAGCATTCGGTGCTCGAAGGGATGACGTCGTCCCTGACCGAGCTGTTCGCGCCCTCCATCCACCGCGAGCGCATCGCCGGTATGCTGGAGAACTATGACTTCATCCATGACGATATCATGGTTTATTTCAAACAGCGCCTCAACGAAGCTCCCCGTGATGCCGAACATGTTCTTGAACTGGCCCTGTCATGGCCTAAAACGAGAGCCGAACAGCAAGGTGTCATTGACTCTCTGATCTTCAAACTCGATTGTCTGTGGGCGCAGCAGGATGCGCTTTACAATGCCTATATCGACGGCCACATTCCGCCCGGCGCCTTCGTACCAGAGGATTTCGATGACCGACCGCGTTTTGATTGATGAGGGTTCGGTTCCGAAGCTTCCCAACCATGTGAAGCTTCGTTTTAACGAGCAACGCAAACAGTGGGTGGTATTGGCCCCGGAACGGCTGTTGGTGCCAGACGAAACGTCGGTTGAAATCCTTCAGAACTGTGACGGCGAGGTCTCGGTTTCGGGAATGATCGATGTTCTGGCCGAGAAATACAACGCCCCGCGCGACATCATCGGCAAGGACGTCATAGAACTTCTTCAGGGGCTCGCGGATAAGGGATTCATCGTCACATGAGCGAATCCATCAAACCTTCAACGCCGCAAACGGACACCGAGACCGGTGATGACGAGACCCCGGCCGTGGCCATGGACGCGCCGCTGGCGCTCTTGGCCGAGCTCACCCATCGCTGTCCGTTTCAATGCCCCTATTGTTCCAACCCCCTGGAGCTCGAAGCCGCCAGCAAAGAGCTCGACACCGCCAGTTGGTGCCGGGTCATGGACGAAGCCGCGGAGATGGGAATGCATCAGGTGCATTTCTCGGGCGGCGAACCCACCCTTCGCAAAGACCTCGAAGAGCTTGTGGGCCATGCCACCAAGACCGGGCTCTACAGCAACCTGATTACCGCCGGCGGCACTCTGCTCGATGAGGCGCGTATACAGAACATGGCGAAGCTGGGGCTGGAACACGTCCAGCTCAGCTTTGACGACATCGACGAGAAAAACGCTGACCATATTTCCGGCTACAAGGGTGGCCACAAGACCAAGCTCAATATCGCCAAATGGGTGCGCGACGCCGGCCTGCCCCTGACCATTAATGCCGTCTGCCATCGCCAGAACATCCATCACCTCGAGGACTTCATCCAATTGGCCGTGGATTGCGGCGCCGACCGTCTGGAGGTGGCCCAGGTCCAGTACTACGGCTGGGCCCTGAAGAACCGGGCCGCCTTCATTACCACGCCGCAACAGCTCGACGAGGCCACGGCCACCGTCGAGGCCGCGCGCGAACGCCTCAAGGGCACCCTGGTGATCGACTATGTGATCCCCGACTATTATGCCAAAAGGCCCAAGGTCTGTATGGGGGGCTGGGCGCGGCGCTTCATGAATATCAATCCGATTGGGCTGGCGCTGCCCTGTCATGCCGCGGAAGTCATTCCCGAGCTGGAATTTGATTCGGTCAAGGACCACAGCCTGGCCTGGATATGGGAGAACTCCCAGTCCTTCAACAAGTTCCGGGGAACCGACTGGATGCCCGAGCCCTGCCAGTCCTGCGACAGGAAGGAGCTCGATTGGGGCGGCTGCCGCTGCCAGGCCTTCGCCCTGACGGGGGAGGCCGCCAATACGGACCCCGCCTGCGACCTCTCGCCCTTCCATGAAAAGATTTTCGGAATGGCCGCGGCCGAGGCTCTCAAACCGCCGCCGGAATTCATCTACCGCCGTATGGGGGCGAAGTTCAACACCCCCCACTAGAGCGGTTCCTGTCAGCCCTGAGCCGCTCTAAGAAGCTTCCCCGCGCGCGGGGGGACCTGACCTGTTTGCGGATTATTTTTGGGAGGTTTCGCTGCTCCTGCGGCGGCCTCTTTTGATTTTCATCAAAGGTACGCCGTATTCCTCGAGGATGGCGGTGATCTCGTCCTGGTTTTCCTTAATCAGCTTGTTGAGGGTGCGCTTCCAGTTCTGTTCACCGATGCGCACACCCATGGTCATGAGGAAATCCATCCTGTTCTCATGGCGGTCCAGGCTCTTGATGGGGATGATCTCCACATCCAGCCCCTCCGCGCGGGCGTGATAGGCGGCCTTGGGTCCGAACATCAACGCCACGTCGGTGAGCCCTTCCTTGAGGTCCTGAATCATCAGCCTGCCGATGGATTTCTTGCGGGTGTCGAAACGCAGGGCATAGGATATGCTCTTATCGGCGAGGCCGTATTCGACGATCAGTCGTGAGGGCTGGGACCCGGCGACGACGCCGATTTTGAGATTGGCCATCTCGGGATCGTCGAGGCTGCGCGCCGTGATGCCGGAATCTTTGGGCACCACCATCATATAGCCGGTGCGGTAATAGGGGTTGGTGTGAAGCATGGATTTGACGCCGGCGGGCACACCCATGACCACGTCACATTTTTTCAGATCCAGGGTGTCACGCACGAATTTGGGCGAAACCTGGGGATACCATTCATAGACCACGGGGCGTCCGAGCTTCTCGGCGAAAAGCGTGGCGATCTTGTTGTCAAAGCCCTCTTCTTCCTTATTGGAATAGGGCATGAGATTGCCGTCGGCGCAGACCCGGAATCTTTCACGGTCCACGGCCTCGATATAGGTCCTGGAATGGGCTTGTCCCCCTTCCAGGGTCAGCAAGACGGCCATCAGGCTCGTGGCCAGGAGGGGCCGGCTAAAAGAGGCCGGGTTACGAAGTATCTGCAGAAAGGGGCGTCGGGACATCATGGGCTGCCTCAAAAGACATATATGGGTGCGAACGGGCGTCGAAAAAGGGTGCTTGGGAAATGTATTCACAAGCCGGTATGGCAAAATATTACGGATTCTCGAGGCTTCTGATAGACCAATTACCCTGAATGGAGTCTGAACCGCGTTTTAAAGGGCAGATCGGTTCATTCGGGGATCAGCCGAGAGGGGCGTCCGGGCGCAAGCACGCCGTCGGCGCGCGCCCTGAGATAGGCGTAGACGTTATTGAGGTGGGGCAGGATTTCCGTGCTCTCGCCAAAGGCCGGCATGATATTGCGTCCGGGCCGGCTGCGTCCGTTGATGACGGTGGCGGCAAAGGTGTCGTAATCCATTTCTTTCAGGGAGTCCACCAGGGCCGGGGCATAAGGGGTGCCCACGCCGTCCTCGCCGTGACAGATGTGGCAGACCTTGTGAAAGCGCCGATAGCCGTCGAAGGCTACCGCGCCGGCCTTGCCCTCGATCACCTTATAGGGGAGCTCCGGTTCCCGCCCCCCCTCCGCGCCGGACGCGAATGGGGGGGCAAGAAACATGACAACCGGCAGAATCAGAAGAACCAGACGCCACTGCCTCATGTTTTTCACGCAACTCATGTCCAACACCTACCTCGAAGGCTGGCACACATTTGCAGTGTGCGGGAATTCCCTCTGTTTTGGCGTAGCGGACAGAAACCGGATAAAAGACCTTTTCTCTAGTCCAGTACGGGCGCGTCGAAACGCTCGGGCCGGCCGGGAGGCAGCACGCCGTCGGAGCGCGCCTTCAGGTACATATAGATATTATCCATATACGGAGCCAGATTGACGTCCGTGCCGAAGGACGGCATGACGTTTCCGGGGACCGACACATTTTCCGATCTGCCGTTGATGTAGACCTCCGCGAAGTCCTCATAGGTCATGGTCTTCAGGGGGGTTAGCAATTCGGGGCCAAGATGACCCAGGCCGTCCGTGCCGTGACAGCGGTGACATTCACTATGATAGCGGCGGAAGCCCTGATAGGTGGCCTTGTTCACCATGCCGTCCTTGACCTGGTATTGCGGCGTATCATCATCGCCGTCATCGGCGAGCGATGCGGAGATGGGCATAGCGATCATGGCGCCGGCGAACAGGGCGGCGCCCAGAAGACGCGGCATCATGGCGAGCCACTCCTTAATAGAAATGATTTCCTTAAACAAAACGGGTACTCCCTCCCTCGGGTTTTTGAACGGGCGGCGCCTGTTTGTTTTTATTGTTGTCTACCGCCGGACACTAAATAAATTCATGTTGAACCTGGCACGATCATACAGACATAGGTCATAAAAACAACAAGGGAATTCCACAGTTTTTTCATGGATTCCAATGGCTTACGAATTCTTCCTATTTGATCGCCGGGGAGCGGAAAAAAAAACAAAAAAAACCCGGCATCCCCTGAGGGATGCCGGGTTCAAAAGTATTATAGAAAGACCTACGGCAGGGTCAGGACGGTGAGAACACCACCAGCCTGCGTGTAGTTCTTCAGATGACGGTAGCCACCGATGGCGCCAAGAGCGGCACGGTCGTTACCTTTGACATCGTTGAGTTTACCTGCGACGCCATAACCGGCCCAGCCGCCGACTCCCGAATAGAAGCCGATGTACTGTTTGCCTTTTTGGGCCCAAGTATTGATGTTGCCGATGATACCGGAGGGCGAGTTGAAGCGATAAAGCTGCTTGCCCGAAGTTTCATCGACGGCTTTGATGTTACCCTCGAGGGTGCCATAGAAGACGACACCGCCAGCAGTCGCGAGAGCACCTGACCATACGGAGAAGGGCTCTTTAAGCTGCCAAACGATTTTGCCTTTACCGGCATCCCAAGCGGTGAAGTTACCCATGTTACCACCGGGTCCGGGGAACATATCCAGGTTCGCACCCACATACGCATCGCCGGGCACATACTGCACTTCAAACGGCTCGTAGTTCATGCAGACGTGGTTGGCCGGGATATAGAACAGCTTGGTCCGGGGCGAGTAGGCCACGGGCTGCTGATCCTTGATGCCGAGAGCGGCCGGGCAGATGCCCTTGGTCAGATAATCAAGACCTTTACCACCGTGCTCGGTGCCATACTTGTCCACGAGGGCCGGAATACCGGTCTTCATGTCGACATGGGTCGCCCAGTTGACCATCGGGTCAAACTTCTCGGCAACGAGAAGCTCACCGGTGGCACGATCCATGGTATAGGCGAAACCGTTACGGTCGAAGTGGACAAGAGCCTTACGGGTCTTGCCTTTAACTTCCTGATCCACAAGGACCATCTCGTTGATTCCGTCATAATCCCACTCATCGTGAGGGGTCATCTGATAGAACCACTTGGCCATGCCGTTGTCCGGATCGCGGGCCATGATGGTCATGGACCACTTGTTATCGCCGGGACGGGCAATCGGGTTCCAAGTGCTGGGGTTGCCGGTGCCGTAGTAGAGCAGGTCGAGATCCGGGTCAAAGGCCCAGAAGCCCCACAGGGAACCACCACCGATTTCCCAAGCGTCGCCCTTCCAGGTCTTGAGACTGGAATCTTTGCCGATAGGCTTGAGCATATGGGTGGTCTTGGCAGGATCAACCAGGATGTCGCTGTCGGGACCCATGGAATAGGCCCGCCAGGTACGTTTGCCTGAATTGATGTTGTAGGCGGTCATGTTGCAACGCACGCCAAACTCGGCGCCGGAGCAGCCGATCACGACCTGGTCCTTCACGACCAATGGCACGGAAGTATTGGTGGAAGCAGCATTACCACGGGACGGCTTGATGCCCGTCGCGTCGCTTTCGCCAACCTTACCAGCAGACATGTTGTGCGCCTGCCAGACAACTTCACCCGTCTTGGCGTTGAGCGCCTGAAGGGTAGAGTCGGCCAGACCCACAAAGATCTTGCCACTAGCATAAGAAACGCCGCGGATCACGTTATCACAGCACATAACGCTGGTAACGCGAGCCTGGGTTTCACCGGAAGGATATTTGCCGCCCTGCACTGGAGAATGCTTCCAGATGATACGACCTTCGTTGTTGAGGTCGAGGGCAAACACGATATTGGGAATCGGTGTCACAACGTACATGACATCGCCGATAACCAACGGACCACCTTCGTGGCCACGCAGAACGCCAGTTGAGAACTGCCAAGCGACCTTCAGGCTGCCAACATTGCTCTTATTAACTTGGTCGAGCTCTGAATAGCGGGTGCCTGCATAGTTACCACTTGGAATGGCCCAGTTGGCGGGGTTGGCTGATAGCTTCAGAAGTTCGTCGTTCGCCTGGGCAAGGCCCGGGAGAGCGAAAACCGCGGAAGCTATGAGAGTCGTTTTGAGAATACTCTTCATAACTGAGATTTCCTCCCCATAAGGATATTTATCATTCAACCGGGCAAAAGCGCCCGACCAAACACTTACACGGGTATTTTGAAGTTTGGCTGATTTCCCCCCTTGGGTCACGAACCACTTCCGCCCGAAACTTTTAAGGGACAGAAACAAACACGCCCAAAAAACACGCGCTTGATTGGCTCACGTCACAAAGAGGTTTTAAACACTTCCAAACCTACACAACCCAACGCATCTTAAGGGGCTTCTTTCTGACGGGTCAAGACTCTTTTGATTTAACGGGCTTTTATTTCTTTTTGCTTTAAAAAACGTTGACATAAGGATTCTAAGTGATTTAGCTCCCGGACTTTCCCCGCTTCATGGTTGTCCCGGTTCGGCTCCGGGCCCGGCCACTGGTTCTGCCGCCGGGTGTGCGGACCCGCCCCTTCTGTTTCTTCACGCCCCCCGTGAGGGAATGCAAGAAAGCAAAGAAAATGTTGTTGCCGTTGGTCTCCGCTCCGCAGTTTCTTTTGATGTCTCTTTTGAAAAACCTTACGGGCTTTCCGGTTTTGGTTTTGATGATCCTGATGGTGGCGCCCTTCATGCCCATGGCAGGAGCATCCCCGGCATGGGCGTCTTCGGCAGAGCCAGGAGAGCCTGGGCCGCTCGCCGTGGAAGAGGTGGGCCCGGGGGTCTTCGTCCATACCGGCCTCCACCAGGACACCACCACGGATAATCACGGGGATATCGCCAATATGGGGTTCGTGGTGGGGACCGGGGGTGTGGCCGTTATCGATACCGGGGGCAGCTATCACCTCGGCCAACGGCTGTATGACGCCGTGAGACGAGTCACGGAGCTGCCGGTGCTCTACGTCATCAATACCCATGTGCATCCCGACCATATTTTCGGTAACGCCGCCTTTGCCGGGGATGGACCCGAATATATGGGCCACGCGAAACTGCCGCGCCAGATGGCGGCGCGCGGAGACTTTTATCTGGGGAGACTGAAAGACGTTCTCGGCGAGGCGGGGGCGCAAGGCACGAAAATAGTGCCGCCAACCCGCACCGTGGCCATCGGCGAGCCGGTGGAGATCGATCTCGGGGGGCGGACGCTGACCCTGACCGCCCACGCCGTAGCCCACACCAATAACGACCTCACCGTGCTGGATTCGAAAACCGGAATTCTGTGGGCGGGCGATCTCGTTTTCATGGAACGTATCCCGTCCCTGGACGGCAGCCTTCTCGGCTGGAAAAAGGTTCTGGAGCAGCTGCGCGGGATGAAAATCACGCGGGTCATTCCCGGCCACGGACCGGCTTCTGCTTCATGGCCGGCGGCCCAGGACGCCCAATCCCGGTATTTCGACGTGCTGATCGAGGGTGTCCGCCCCATCGTCCAGCGCGGCGGCACCATCCCTGCGGCCGTGGCCACCGTGGGAAAAAGCGAGGCGGATCAGTGGGCGCTCTTCGACGACTATAATCCCGGTAACGTCACCAACGTCTTTGTGGAATTGGAATGGGAATGACGCGTCCCGTGTTTTGGCGGTATAGGGCGCGGCTGTTCACAATTTTTTGATGAAAAAGGAGCCATATTCGCTCTTGAATTCCGGTATTTTGCGCTAAATTATTAACTATTCATTGAAATGGTGATGCCGTACGCTTGGCGGGACAACATCCCCCATGGGTGTTATTTCATTGGCGGCATTTTTGGAGAGGGAGAGAAGAATGCTTTCAGGATGGCGACTGGCTCTGCGTAGCGGCGAGGCGGCCTTCAAGGCGGCCGCGGTGGTTTCACTGACGGCTTTTATGGCGTTTTCCACTGTGCCGTCATCCGCCTGGGCCGAGCAAACCCGCCGCGACGATGTGAGCCCCGGCTTCAACCACGATGCCTGGAACGATATCCGGGACATGCTCTACGAAGGCCAGACCATCGAGGACGGCAAGGGTGTCATTTCCCTGACGGCTCCCTACCGGGCTGAAGACGCCGCCATTGTGCCCATCACCATCGCCGCGGCCAAGCCCCAGACCAAGGGCGAGTTCATCGAGTCCATTACACTGGTCATCGATCAGAATCCGTCGCCCGTGGCCGCCGTCTTTCATCTCACCCCCGACAGTGGCCTTGCCACCATCGACACCCGTATCCGCATCAATGCCTTCACCGATATCCGCGCCATCGCCAGGATGAATGACGGCCGTCTTTTCATGACCACGGAATTCATCAAGGCCGCCGGGGGGTGCTCCACGCCCGGCCTCAGCGAGATGGACGAAGCCATTGCCAGGGCCGGCAAGATGAAGATGAAATTTCTCGCCTCTGATGTGGAAGGCGCGGGCGGTCAGGCCCAGCTCTTGATCCGGCACCCCAATTTCTCGGGGCTACAGATGGATCAGATTTCCGGTGATTTCATCCCCGCCCACTATGTGGACTCCATCGAAGTAACCCGTGGCGGGACCAAGATTCTCGGTGTCGAAGGCGACATTTCGCTGAGCGAAGACCCCAGCATCCGGTTTTATTTTGGGGACCATACCTCGGGCGACATATCGGCCGTGGTGACCGACACCCATGGCAAGACCTTCAGTAAAAGCTGGCCGGTCTCGAAGCTGGCGGAAAACTGACGCCTACTCCTCTCCAATAAAAAAACGCCGGCATGACCGGCGTTTTTTTACGTACTGCCCTGAACGGCTTTTCTTAAAAGCATTGCAGTTCGGCGGAGGCCTGGGCTCTCAGGTATTTATCAAGGAAGCGCTTCGTCATCCTCGTGGTCTGATAGACCTCCGCATTGGGTGTATTGGCCTGCTGCAAGGCGCTCAGCGCCTTTGCCTTCAGGAAATCCTCGTAGCTGATATGGCTGGCGATGGTATCCACCACACAGGAGCACTCCCGCAGTTCCGCGGAGTTGGTGTCGCCGTCGAGACAGGCGACCACGTATTCCACCCGCGCTTGGGTGGGAAAATCATTGGCCCGCTTCTTGGCCGTCGCGGCGCCGCTTGCCAGCACCATGGAAACCAACAAGGTGCCGCAAAGAATATATTTCACATTCGTTTTCATCGCATCGTTCCCGTTTAGTAAAGGGTGTTCCACAGCCCGGTGGCGGACTATTTCTTTTTCACCTTAACCCCGAGGAAAGTCATGACGTCGCTGCTCAGCGGTTTGTCTCCGTCAGCCGACGGCGTAATGGCGCTGATCTGGAAAAATCCACCGGGGATCTGGTGAGACATGGTGAAAATATAGGTTTTTCCCGCATATTTCGAAAAACGGGAATACAGCTTCTCGCTCCCTTTGACGATGGCCACCGATTTCTCGCTGAAGGGTCTGACAATGATATCTTGCCCCTCATAGGTTTTTCCGTCGAACTCGAAAGTGGTGTCCACTACCTGGGAATTCCCGGCCAGAGCGTGGCGCACGCGGTTGCGGAAATAAAGCGCGTTGCCGCCCGTTTGGCGCTGCATTTGCCGCACGTCGTTTTCCAGGAATGCCTGGAAAATGAAATTCAGATTGACCCCGTTGGCCGAAGGGAAGCGGATCTTGTTTCTCCCCGATAAAAACCGGAAAGAGATGTTTTTCCGTCCCGAGGGCAGGACCTTCTTGATATTGATGGTGACCTTGTCGTCGAAATTTTTTCCAAGGGTACCGGATTTCTTGAAGTCATAGACCAGCTGGACGGGCTCGGTGATGGATTCGAAGTGGTTGGTGCCGAACAGAAGCTTGTTGGCTCCGGAGATATCCGCTTCATCAAAACTATAATCGTCTCCAGCCCCGGATTCGGCGCGAACGGACGTTCCCGGCGCGACCACCAGGAAAACAGCAACCACAGCAAAAACAGCCTTAAAGTCCACTCTATATTCTCCACATCCGGTAAATTCCGGACAAATTTATCTGACTTAATCGACAAGCCATTTCACACAATCCGCTTCGCCGGCCATAAGGCAGAACGCATATGAACAAAGCCTGAAAAAGTGGCCTGATTGTGACCTTCCCCGGCGGCGAAACCCGCGCGCGCCTGCCTTGCGGGCTTGCGGGGGGGGTTATATGCCATGCTCTGGCCTTCCTGTCCATGACGGGGTCCGGTTTGTCCAAGATGGGGATGGAATTGACAAATTGCTGGCCTGGGCTAGAGCACTATCCGATCAAATTAAACCATTCTGACCGAAGCATTTCGGGTCTGGAGCAGAAGAGATTCGAAGAGCGTAGCGGGGCCTACGGTCGAGAAGCCCGACGCCCTCCCAGGCCCTAAATGCCCGGTCCCGGAGGGATAGCCCCTGGCGAGCACCCGCTACGTTATGACACTTGCCCGATGCGGCGGCATCGCGCGGCGCGCCATGCCTGGCGGATCGCCACGCCATGAAGCCATCAGAATTGATTCCATTTGATTGGATAGTGCTCTAAGTTGAGCCCCTGATTTTTCTAAGGTTTTGTTATTTTGGAGAAACGCTGTGGCAAAGGGTACGCCTTCGACACAATCTGATCCGGCCGCGCGCCCTTACCGCATCTTTGTGCGTGATCTGGTGCTGACGGGCCTGATCGGCATTCACGCCCATGAACAGGACCAGCCCCAGCGCATCCAGTTCAATGTGGACCTTCTGTCCGATGACGGATGCAGCAGCGCCGATGACGATATCGCCAACGTGGTGTCCTACGAGGATATCGTTTCCGGGATCAAGGATCTCCTTGCCCGGGGCCATGTGGGTCTGGTGGAAACCCTGGCCGAGGAAATCGCCGCCATGTGCCTTGGCGACGGACGGGTGCGCGAGGTGCGGGTACGGGTGGAAAAACTCGATGTATTCGACGAGGCCGCAAGCGTCGGGGTGGAGATCGAACGCCACCATACGTAAAGAACCGCGCCGGCACGTAAAGAAATATCAATCCGACGACCACAGGGACAACTAAATCATGTGGGTGGTGAAACTGGGTGGCAGCCTGGCCCGGAACGGCCAGCTCCGCCCCTGGACAGAAGCTCTCACCGGCGCGGGTGACGGTCCCGACCTCGCCCCCGATTTGGTCCCAAATTTGATCATAGTCCCCGGCGGCGGCCCTTTCGCCGACCGCGTGCGGGAGATGCAACCCGCCCTCGGATTCGATGACTCCACGGCTCACAGGATGGCGGTTCTGGCCATGGAGCAGTACGGCCTGATGTTGGCGGAACTCTGTCCGGCGCTGGTTCCCGTCTCGTCGAAGGCGGCGCTGCTGAAGACGGCGCGGCGCGGGGACATTCCGCTATGGATGCCCTCGCGCATGGTTTTTGCCGAAGACAGTATTCCGGGCCTTTGGGAGGTGACGTCGGATTCCCTGGCCGCCTGGCTGGCCGGTTATCTCAAGGCCACATGCCTGATCCTCGTCAAATCGGTTGATCCCACGCCCCCAAACAGCGAACAACCGGCGGTCACGCTTTCCGCGCTACAGGAAAGGGGGGTCATCGACCGCGCCTTTGGGAAATTTGCCGGCGGTGGCTATGACGTTCACTGCGTCGGACCAGCGGACCTGGCCGGGTTTGCGGGCGCCCTGGAGAGCGGCACGGCGCCGGGCGTGAAGGTGGAACTGACGGGTTGACCTTGCCCCGGTTCATCTTCGCGGCCTAAAAAGAAACCTCAACAACCCCAGATGTGAAAGACGGATAATGGCAAGCGACCATAAACAACAAAGATGGGCCTGGGTTCTCACCGGATCGGGGCATTTTTTCGATGAAAGCCTCGAGATCATGTCGCGGCTCGAGGGCTGCGACGTGTTCATCAGCCAGGCCGCGGAAGAGGTGCTGCGCATGTACGGACACAAAAGCCCCTTTCCCGAGGATACCCAGGTGTTCCGCGATACCACGGCGAGCGCGGCCCCGGTGGGCCAGTTCTACAAGGGCGTCTATCACACCCTGATCATGGCCCCGGTGTCCTCCAATACGGTGGCCAAATGCGTCGCCGGGATTTCCGACAATCTGGCCACCAATGTGTTCGCCCAGGCCGGGAAGTGCCGCGTATCCTGTATCTATTTCGCCTGTGACACGGCGCCGGAGCTTCAATCCAAGGCGCCCAAGGGTATGGTGGAGGTCTATCCCCGCCGCATCGATCTGGAAAACGTAGAGCGCCTGAAGGATTTCGAGGCCACCGAAGTGGTGGACAGCATGGCGGCGCTGGAACAAGCCATCATGGCGAGAAGGGAATGTCTGAAAAAATCCTCTTCCTGACGGGAAGGCTTGCCGAGAGGCAATTGAACCGGGTTCTCGATTCCATGCAGCCCGCCGATTTTATGTACAAAACGCAACAGATCGGCATCAGCGTCGCCGCCCTGATGACGCCAAAGCTGATCCGCCGCCGGGTAACGGAGGCCGGTGACGCCGACCGCATTCTCGTGCCCGGCCGTTGCCGCGGTGATCTCGATGAGTTGAGCAGCCATTATCGCGTGCCGGTACAGCGCGGGCCGGACGACCTCAAAGACCTGCCGGCATTTTTCGGGCGCAAGGGGAATCCCCCGGATCTGAGCCGTCACGACTGTCTCATCTTCGCCGAAATCGTCGAGGCCCCGCATCTGTCGGTGGAGGAAATCCTCACCCAGGCCGCGTCTTACGCCGCCGCCGGAGCCGATGTGATCGATCTCGGCTGTTTGCCCGATACCGAATTTCCCCATCTCGAAGAGGCCGTTTCCGCGTTGCAGACCCAGGGTTTCAAGGTCAGCGTAGATTCCGCCGACATGGAAGAACTCTCCCGCGCCGGCCATGCAAAGGCCGATTACATCCTCAGCCTCAGCGAAGAGACCCTTCACTTGGCCGAGGAGATGGACTCGGTGCCGGTGCTTATCCCCGCCAAACCGGGAGACATGGGCTCGCTCTACCGTGCCATCGACGCCATGACGGCCAAGGGCAAGCCATTTCTCGCCGATCCCATCCTTGACCCCATCCATTTCGGATTTACCGAATCCCTGGTGCGTTACCGCGATTTGCGCCAACGCTACCCCGATCTCCACATTCTTATGGGGGTGGGCAATCTCACCGAACTGACCGGCGCCGACACCACCGGCATTACGGCGCTGTTGATGGGGGTGGTGTCGGAACTGCGCATCGGCGCCGTCCTCGTGGTCCAGGTCAGCCCCCATTGCCGCCGCGCGGTGCACGAGGCCGACCTCGCCCGCTGCATCATGTTTGCCGCCCGCGAGGAAGCGAGCCTTCCGGTGGGCATCGATGACGGCCTGATGGGGCTCCATGACCGCCGCTCCCATCCCTACAGCGCGGATGAAATCGCCGAGCTCGCCGCCCTGGTCCGGGATCCCAGCTTCCGCATTCAGGTCAGCGAGGCCGGCCTGCATGTGTTTAACCGCGACGGCCATCACATTGGTGGCGAGCCCTTCGGCCTGTTCCCGAAGCTGGGCGTGGACTCCGACGGCCCCCATGCATTTTATTTGGGGGTAGAGTTAGCCCGCGCTCATATCGCGTACCGGCTGGGCAAGGTCTATACTCAGGACGAGGAACTGGATTGGGGATGTTCCGCCGAACCCGGCCCCAAACCCGAAGACGAGGACGGGAACGCCTCCCTCGGCCATACCCTGGCCATTGCCGCGGAAAAGCGGGCGGCGAAAAGACGCGCCGCGAGGAAACGTAAAGAACGCGGCGCCAAAGGAGAGGCCCCGAAGAAAGCCCCGAAGAAAACTAAGAAAAAAAACTCAAAAAAGACTGCGGCAAAGGCTAAGACAAAGGCCCCAGGGAAATCTAGGAAAAAAAAGAAATGATCCGCGAGACCATCCTCACCACCATGAATACCCAGGGCGATATTCACATCGCCCCCTTCGGCATCACCGTGGATGAGGACGATCTTGTGATCTCGCCGTTCCGTCCCTCACGCACTCTCGACAACCTCATGGAGAATCCCCATGCGGTGATCAATTACACCGATGACGTCCAGGTTTTCGCTGGATGCCTGACCCACCTCCGGCACTGGAAAACACGGCCAGCGGTGGAGGTGCCCGGCGTCATTCTTCACCAGGCTCTTGCCCACACCGAGGTCCGTGTGAAAAAAATAGATGAGGACGAAAAGCGCCCCCATCTTCACTGCGAACCGGTTTACGATGAAATGCATTCGCCCTTTCAGGGATTCAACCGGGCCCAGGGCGCCGTGATCGAGGCCGCCATCCTCATCAGCCGTCTCGAAATCATGCCCCTGGAACAGGTGGAGTCAGAAATCGCCTATCTTTCCTCGGCGCTAGAGAAAACCGCCGGACCCCATGAACTCAAGGCTTGGGAATGGCTGATGGAATATCTCGATGAATTCAAGGCCCATTCCGGGAAGGGCCATTTTGGTAGAGGCTCGGGCCTGGGGTTCATGAAATGACGGCATTTCTGGCCAGCGTCGCCACCCTCGACGAGATGGAAACCGCATTGACGGCAGGCGTGGATATCCTCGATTTCAAAAACCCCTCCCAGGGTGCGCTGGGTGCCTGGGACACCCCCGATCTGATCTCCGCCGTGGCGTTCATTGACGGGGCTAAACCGGTGAGCGCCACCATCGGCGATCTGCCCATGGAGCCCGAAACTCTTTCCGCCGCCGTGGCCGCCACCGCCGCCACCGGGGTGGATTTCGTGAAGGTGGGATTCTTCGCCGATAGCGACGCCCAGACCTGCGCCCAGGCTATCGGCAATTGTGAGCGCGGCGCGGCGCGGCTGGTGGCGGTGCTGTTCGCCGACCAGTCGCCCGATTTCTCCCTGCTGGGCGTATTGGCGGCCAACGGATTTTCCGGCGTCATGCTGGATACGGCCGACAAGATCGGCGGCGGCCTGCGCCATCATCTCGAAAGTCCCGTGCTGGCGCGGTTCGTCGAAGCGGCGGCGGCGCACGGCATGTTCTCGGGGCTGGCGGGCTCGCTGGCTCTCGGTGACGCCCTGCCTCTGCTTGAACTGGGGCCCGACTATCTCGGCTTCCGGGGCGCTTTATGCGGTGCGCAAGATCGCCGGGGCGCGCTCGACCCCCATGCGCTGGCGCAACTGACGGCGGTGTTTCAGGACTGGAACGCGTCGAGCCCGAGCCAGGCTACGGCAACCGCCGGGGCGCAAGTGGCCGCCTGTTCCCCATCGTAATCACCCGGCGGTAAAAACTTCGCGAAGTCGCGATAGGGACGTTCCAGTGTCGCCGCCAGTTCTGCGATGACGCCGCGTCCGCTTCCCGCTCCGATCACCGGGGCGTCCCCCTTCAGCCCCGCCCGTGAAATCACCTCCTCACAGGCGGCGAGCAATTTCTCCTCCTGGCAAGCGATGAAAAACCCTGCCAGTTCCCGCCATGCCACCATCCCGGCGTCGCCCAGATCGCATCCCACCATACGGGCGATCCGCCGCGCGCTGTCTTCATCCGTCTTGCCGCCGCCATCGGCCGCGGGCAAAAGATCGGCGCCCTCGGGCAGGCTGCCGGCCAGGCGGTGGGCATCGGCGCTGGTGGCGAAATGTTCGGCCATCACCCCCACCTGTTGTCCCGAGAAAGGCACGCTCCCGGCCAGCGCCATCAGCGGCGTGCGCGCCAGCCCCGTATAGACCAGCTCGCTTTCGCTAAGGCGCTGGAAATCGGTGTTCCCCGCCGCCGCCACCTGGCCTCGGACCAAGGGAACGATGTCCGTGGTGCTGCTCCCCATATCCACCAACAGTCCATCCCCTATCTTGGCCGCCGCCAGCTCGGCGCTGGCCCGCCAATTGGCCGAGGCCACGGCGTCGGCATGTTCCAGCGCCTGCTCCGGGGCCAGCATGCCGTCCTCCCCGGCATAGATCAGGACACGGCTTGCGGGCATCTTCGCGCGGGTGGTAGCGATGATCCGCCGCACGCCGTCTTCCCGGCTTTCAAAAATATCCGCCAGCTCGCCGGTCATGGTGACGGCATTTTGCGCGCAAGGGCCGAAGCGCTCCAGAACCTCGTCCATGGCGCTTTCGAGACGGTCCAGCCCCTGCCACAGGGGACAGGCAGTCTGGACCACGGCGCGAATACCGTCCTCGTCCAGCAACGCCGCTTTCAGGTGGGCGCCACCCATGTCCCATCCGGTGATGGCGCCGCTATTCATCTTCCCACTCCGCCGTCTTAACCATGACGGTCTTTTGCGGGCGGCATGTGGGCAGCGGTTTTTCTCCCAACAGGTCGAGAACCAGCGCGGCGGGGTTTACGCCCAGGCTTTCGCTCAGCCCCACATAGGAGGTGGTCAAACGGGGATTGATTTCCAAAACCGTGAGTCCTTCCGTGCCGCAAATAACGTCCACCCCGTTATAGCCCCAAAGACCGGGCAACAGGGCGGCGATGGAGTCCCCCAGCGCCGAAAATTCTTCCCGCCGCTCCTCCATGCCGCCCACTTCGATGGCCTGCACCCGGATGTCGCCGTGCGTGATGGTGATCCTCTGGCGGTTACAGGCAAGCAAACTCGCCTCGCCCGCCCGGCATAACAATGAAAGACTCGCCACCTCGCCTTCCATATAGGGCTGGGCAATATGGCCGGGATGGTTCCCCAGCCAGCCCCGCGCCTCCCCGGGGTCTTGCAAATAACGGGTGTCTTCCGCCCCGGCGCCGTCATCGGGTTTCACCACCCATCCTTCTTGGGCGGAGGGGAGGTCGCCCCCCGCGCTATAACAGGGAACCACGGTCACGCCACCCTCCGACAACAGCGCCGCGGTGGCCCGCTTGCTCGTCATGATGCGAATGGCCTCCGGGGTGCTGGCCAACAGAACGACGTCTCTCTCCTTCGCCATGTGACAAAAACGCTCCATGGCCCCGTCCGTCTCCGGCGCGATGGGCCAGAACGCATCCGTCTCCCCCATGTGGCGGCCCCAGAATTCCCAGATGTCTTCTCCATCCTCGGGAGAGACAAAGGTCGCGGGCAGGGGCGGCGCGGGCAAGCGGGGATTACGGGAAACAATAATTTCGCCAACCCCGCTTTCACCCAGCACGGCGCTCAGATCGCCCACCAGGGCGGCCAGCATCATCTCGCCCTCGCGAGCCAGCGAAGGCGGCAGGCTTTCGCTTTGCATGCCGCCGCCGGTAATGTATTCGCAAATGAAAATCCGCAAGGTGATCCGCTCTTGAAACTGATTCCCGTTCTCGACCTCAAATCGGGCCAGGTGGTCCATGCCCGCCGTGGCGATCGAGACGCCTACCGTCCGGTTGAAACCCCTCTCTGCCGGGGCAGCGGCCCCGTGGATGTATGCCGGGGGCTGCTCGGGCTGCATCCTTTTACCACGATCTATGTGGCCGATCTCGATTCCATTGAAGGTACCGGCTCCAACGAAGCTGTGATTGCGGAATTGCGCGCCGCCTTCCCGGATGTGGAATTCTGGGTGGATGCGGGATTCTCCGCGGCGGAAGTGCAAGACTGGCTGCAAGACCATGAGGGCGCTCTGGTGCTGGGCAGCGAAAGCCAGACGGATGTGTATGTGGTGGCGGCGCTGGTTGCCGGAGCATTTCTCCGCATGATCCTGTCCCTGGATTTCAGGGGTGACGAGTTTCTCGGTCCGCCGCAACTTATTTTACGGGCGGATCTCTGGCCGCGCCGGGTGATCGTCATGACCCTGGCTCGTGTGGGGGGCGGTGACGGCCCCGATTATGACCGTCTCGGCGAAATCATGGGCCAGATCAGGGAGGAGAACAGAAACATACAGGTGATCGCCGCGGGCGGTGTGCGCCATGTGGATGATCTAAATCTCCTGCGCGACAGGGGCGTGTCCGGCGTGCTGCTGGCCAGCGCGCTTTTCGACGGGCAGATTGGAAAAGACGAGATCGCCGCGTTCTATGAGGGGCGCATATAAAAAGGGAGGCGTTTCCGCCTCCCTCTTCATAATCCTTAAGCGAGCCCTTCTGGCGTGAGAACGCCGAAGCCTTTACTCACCCGTCAGGAGCTTAGCTAACTTCGTAAACCAACCATCACCTGATGAATCGGCTGACGAGCTGCGGGACTGTCAACCAGCGGCAAACGGATGGGCTGCCGACTTGGCTTGAGAGACCACGTCCTGAGCCTTGGGCTCGCCGGCAACGGCGCGCTTGATGGACTCTTTGGTGGCTTCGTAGTTGTAGTCCTGGATCTTACGGTCGTCGTCGGCTTCCCAGTGAATGAAGACGCCAACGCTGATGAACAGGTCATCGGCTTCGGCGGCGGGAATGGTGCCGTCGGCAACACAGTCGGTCACGGCCTGGGCCACGCCGGCCTGTGCCGGACCAAACATCTGAACCGCCTGTTTGGCGCCCTTGATGGTCACTTTGTTGAACATCACGGTGGCCGGCTTGGCCATCAGGTTCGGAGCAACAACAGCCAGAAGGGCGGTGAAGCCGTCCTTGTTGTTGGTCAGAGAATTGGCAAAGCACATTTCAGCAGCAGAGCCACGGGGGCCGATGAGCAGGTCGATATGGGCAACTTCATTGCCGTCACCAACCAGAGATTCACCAACCATCAACCTATCGATTTTCGCCATGAAGGATATCCTCCCCTTAGAGTAAAACGCGTTTGTTATTGAACGTTCTTGATCGCAACTGTGCCGTGCTTATTAGCACACACAAAACCATCCCAAATTCCCCTAGGTGGAAATTGGACGGGACAATATATCCTCAAGCTTTGCGGCGAGCAAGCTCGCAACCGTTAAGTCGGCGCTGGTTCCGGGATTAAGGTTGCGGTCCTTCAACTCGCTATCGAATGCCAACATGGCCGCCTTTTTTTCTTCCCCGCTGGCCAGCGTCGCCAGCCTGGCCTCCAGTTCCACGGCGCGGCCACGCACCTCTTCGGCCACGGTGGCGGAATATTTACGTTCCATATGACTGTCGGGAAAGCGGCCCAGGAACCTCATATAGACAAGCGCGGCGGCCTCTTCCTCGCGCTCCCCCCCGCCTAGAGCCTCGCGCCAGCGCGCCACGCCAATGTGAAATACATCCTCGAAATCATGGGTGTATTGAAAGGCGATGCGGTCCCGTGCCTCCGCCGCGGCCATGGCCTGGCGCAAGTCCACGGTGGGCTCGTCCGCCACGTCATGTTCATCGCTGTCGCCCAGACCCCCCGGCGAGGCCATGCGGATGGCCTCATAAACATAGCTGGCATCCTCAATATTCAAGTTCCGTAAAACCCGGGCCAAGCGCTCCCTCAGCGTCCCTTCTCCCTCCGCCGCCAGCGCCGCCTCGGCCAGGGGTGCACAGAGCAGCACGATACCGAGATTGGTGTTACAGCCCACTTCCACCACGCTGCACTCCACGGCGCCGAGAATTTTCTCGCCCAGGGAGGTGTCCCGGCGCGAAAGGTGCTCCGCGGCGATGGCGGCGCTGGCGCGGAAGTGGCCCACGGTCATGCCGTGACCCTCGGCATGCACATGCACGTTGCCGGGTTTCAGGGCCTCAAGCTCGGTGAGACAGGCCTGTTGGATGGCCTCACGTACGTTCTCTTCGGGGATGCTCTCGCCCATACCCGGCTCAGCCGGCTACCGCCTGGCGGTCGCCTTCGCCCAGCCGCGACAGGAAATCATCGGCGATAACCTGGGCGAGGTCGCTTTCGCATACTCCCTGCAGCCCCTTCCAGGCCGGGACGCTGTTGACCTCGAGCACGAAATGCACGCCCTCGCGGTCACGGATAATATCCACCCCGGCATAGTCTGCACCCAGGGTAGCCGCCGCCTTCACCGCCATTTGCGACAGTCCGTCATCCAGTGCGGCGGCTTCGCAGGTGGCGCCCTGCAAGACATTGGTGATCCAGCCCTTGCCGCGGCGGATCATGGCGGCCACCGCCGTGCCGCCCACCACCAGAACCCGCCAGTCATGACAGGTGCCGGGCGCGCCGTTGCTTCCCGAATCGATGAACCGTTGCAGGTAATAGACGCCATCCACCTCTTCCGCGTCGGGCAGGTGCGACGCGCCGTCGAGAAGCCGCAGGCCTTTCCCTTGCGCGCCGAACAGGGGTTTCAGCACCAGCTTGCCGCCGTCCCTGGTTTCTTGTCTCAGAACGGCCTGGGCCTTCTCGGGGCATTCGCTCACCCAGGTGGGCGGGGTGGGCAGTCCGGCCTTGTGCAACAGGAAACTGGTCATGGACTTGTCCACCGTGTTTTCGATGGCGCGCGCGTCGTTGGTGACGGGCACCCCCAACTCGCGCAGGCCGTGGAGCAGTCCCAGCCGCAATGTGATCTGTTCCAGGGAGCCGGAATCGATGAGCCGCACGAAGGCGCCGTCGGGAAGGGCGTCCTCGAAGCCGGGCAGGTGCAGCCCGGAAATACCTCCTTGGGTGTCGTTCTGGGTTTGGATGGCGCATTGGGCGAAGGACAGCCACACCACTTCCGCGCCCCGTTTCTGCAATGCTTGCGTCAGCCGCCGGGCATGCCAGTCGGGGTCGTCGCTGAAAAGGGCGATTCGGCTATGTGCCTTCATATCCGAATGACGTGTTCAAGAGGGCTTCGTTGACCTCTCCGGCGTGGAAGCTGCGGCCGCTTTCCATGGCCGTGACGATGACCCGCGCCGGGCTGAACAGGCTGCCGTCGATGGCGTAGAAATCACCCTTCACAGCTTTGAAGGTTTCCTCGAAGGGCTTGCCGTAATCCCGTGAATTGCTGCTCGGCAGGTCATTGGCGAGCTGTTGCGCGTCGTCGTCGGGGCCCGACACGAAAAGATGCGCCGCGCCGCCATAGATGATGGCGTCGTTGGTGCGCCCCATCCCGGCCAGGAAGTTCCCGGCTACCGGCGGCAGCGGCGCGCTGGCCATGCCGTCGATGACCCGCTCCAGGGGAAAGTGAAGCTCATGGACCTTGTGCATGGCCACTTCCAGCACCCGTCCTACCACCTGAAGGCTTCCCGCCAGGCTGGTGGTGGGGGTCAGGATCAGGGTCAGGTTTTTCGCCGCGATGCCGCAATCCTCGGTGACCTTTTCCACCAGTTCCTCCGGCGGGGCCTTGTCCACTTCCAGAACCAGACAGGCGGCATCGGCCTTGTCGGTGTAGCCCAACTCCTTGAACAGGTCTTCACGCCCGGCAAGGGCCCGGGCCGGACCCGACCCCAGCGAGAAGAAATCGCCAAAAGCAAGGCTCCACCCGGCGTACTGGCTGCCCAAACAGGAAAGCACCGGATTGGTGGAATGAATACTGATGGCCCAGGGCCATTGGGCGAAGGACCATGCCGGTTGCAGGCTGGCGCTGCCCAGTCCGCCCATACAGATGTCCGTCACCAACAGCCCCGCTTCCAGCCCGCCGGGATGATTAATACCGCAATCCACCACGGTACAGCCCTTGGGGCCTTTCTCGACGCCGATACGTAAGCTTGCCGCGCCTTCCACCAGGCATTGCACCAGCGGCGCCACGGCGGCGTTGACGCTGGGCCATTGGCCGGGGTCTTGATTGGTGATCTTCTGGCTCATGAAGTTGGGTCTTTCCTAATTCATATCAGTTGCCAGCACCCTTACACCGGGCGAGGCCGTCCCGTAAAGGCCCCGCACGCTCCACGAGGGAATCCAAGGCCCCGTTCGGTGTGTCGCCTTCCGCAAACACCGTGCATATGGGGTCGCCGGGGGTAAAGGCGGTTCCCACTCGCGGCCGGTCGGCGGTCCATTGCGGCCAGTCCATGCCCTCTCCCATATGAAAGGACGCGTCAGCGTAAAAAATAGCACAGGCGCGGCAAACATCGGCCCGCCCACCCATGATTTTGGACTCAGGGGGCAGGTCTCCCACCACCGCCGCCACATGAAGGTCGAACAGGTTTGCCCCCGCCGGGGAATCGAAAAGATCCAGGGTGGCGCCGGGGCGCGGATTTACTTCCAGGATATGTAACTCCCCCGCCTCGTCGAGCAGGGCATCGAGGCTGTTCAGCCCCACCAGTCCATACACCTCGCTCAATGCGGCGGCGGTGCGGGTCAGCCCGGCCTCCAGTGTGGCATCGCCATCGGGGCGTGTCACCGCGAAGCCGAAGCGGAAGGGATGATCGGGAGGAAAGGGCGCGGTGAACTGTTCGCTGAGACCCAAGGCGCGGATGCGTTTGCCGTCACCGAGAAACAGCAGGGAAACCGCGCGTCCGGTCAGTATTTTCTGGTAATAAACGGGGGTATCCGGCGGGCTGTTTTTATCTACTGGCCGGATATGGCGTCCGCCGCTTCCCCCCACCGGCTTCACCAGCCAGCCCGCCAAATCATTTGAGGAATCACCCGGGGGCGTGAGGCGTGTTTCGGGATAGCGGATGCCAAGCCGCTCCAGCGTGGCGAAGAAATCGCCGGGGTCTTTGATGCGGGCCAGGGTTTGTGGGGAATTGCCGCACAGAGTCCGGCCTCCGGCCAGTTCTTGCAACAGCTGCGGGCGGTCCTCGAATCCGGCGCCATACACCAGGGGAACGTCCTCGCCGCAGTCCAGGTTTCGTGCGGCCTCAAGCAGAGACTCGTCCTCGAAGCCGCCGCTGCCGTCAAAATCCACGCGACCGCATTTGCGGGCCATAGCCGCCAGGTCGCTGTCATTGAAAAGATCGAGGACGAAAGCCCGGTGGCCCGCCCTGGCCGCCGCCGCCGCCAAGCTACGGCCTGACAGGGCGGCGATCAGAAAATCGCGGGGCGCGCCGGAGTGGGCTTTCCTAACCAATCCCCACCAGTTCGCGGGCTTTTTCGGTGGCTTCCTGGAAATTGAGATAGAGCGGCTTGTCCGAGGTGCACATGTTCTGGAACAACTCGCGCTGCGTCTTCACCTTGATATCGCCGAAGGTGAGCGGACCCAGCGACAGGGCGCCCGATTCCAGCGCCGCGCCATCGTCATTCAGGCCCACGCCTTCGATGCCCGCCGGGGGAACCGCATTGGCGTCGGCCACCACCAGAACCTGCGGCGCGGTGGCCATCTGTTCCTTGCTCAGCACCTGGGTGCCGGCCCGGGCCGCGCAGAAGACGATATCGGCGTCCGCCAAAAGGGCCGTATTCATCTCTTCCGTACTGCCGTCGGCGGGGATCAGGTTCACATCGAACCGCGCCTTACTGTCTTCGGCCCGCTTCCTCACGTTCTCCACCCCGTCATAGCCCACCAGGGTGGCGGTGGCGCCGGCCTGGGCGCAGATGACGCCGCTGATGGTGCCGACGATTCCCTTGCCGCCGTATATGACAATCTTTTTACCGTCCAGGGTGGTGTCGTGCTTGTCCTTCAACAGCCTCTCGGTACAGGCCACCATGGCCGCGGCGGTGGTGAAGGAACCCGCCGGGTCGGGGAAGACGGAAATCTCGAAAGGCGGCACCATGGCCTTCTTCGCCGCTTCCAGCATGCTCAGGGCGAGCTGCGCGTCCTTGCCGCAGATGAAGATGCCGGTGCGTTTGGCGTCGTTGACCGAACGCGAGAAAATGGCGTCCTGAATCAGGCTCTGAATCTCGTTCAGCGCCACGCTGGTATAGGGCAGGACGAGATCAAAACCGGCGTCCACGGCCATATTCACGTCGAAGGGGCTGACATGGGCCTGGGGGGTAATCATGTGAAGGATATATTTTCTGCTCATTCTTCTGTTCTTTAACCTCTGTCTTTAATTTTTAAACCGCTGCTTTTTTCACTGTTATTTTTCACTGTTATCTTTTCACTGGGCGAAGGCGGGACCATGCCCACTAAGGCCCGGCGGGATATGGCGGGCGGCGCGTTACGAAATTTCAACTAAATGTCCCTGATTGCGGCCTTCGCATACCATGAATTGCAATCCGTCGTCATCCCCCCATTTCCGCCCGGCTTTTTCCACCATGCGGGCGGCTTCCGCCTCACTTTCGAAAAGGGCGAACCCGGTGGGCCCCCAGGAACTCTGTCCATAGCCCTCAATACCCTGCTTCGCGAGTTGGACAAGAACCTCGCCCACCCGGGGGCTGCTGTAACGCCCGCCCTGGGCTGCGGCAAAATGACCGCCCACGGCCTCCTGCAATATGGTGACGGCGCGGCCGAAATCAGTGAGGTTTTCTTCCACAAGCGCCGGCAGCGCCTGCATCAGGATCACACGGCACAGATGGGCGGCCTGTCCGGTTTCGTAGGGGGGAAGGGCGTCGAAAGCGCCGCTTTCCTCACTGCCGTGCAGGCCCTTGGACTTGGGGTCGAGAATCAGCATCACCCGCCACTCATCGGGAAAGGCGAGGCGGCTGGTCACCGGCGGGAAGCCGTTTTCGCCGTTACCGGTAGCGTCCACCGCAACCCCGCCGTCGAGGATGACGCCGCCCTGTTCGAAGGCGCCGATGCCGATGCCTGATCGTGCGCCGCGTCCCAACAGCCGCGCCAGATCGCCGGCACCAATATTAAGGCCGTGAAGTCTGGTCAGCGCGGCTCCCACCGCCAGCCCAAGCTGGGTTCCCGAGCCCAGCCCCGCATGGTCGGGGATGGCCTCTTCGATGGTGAGCGCCGCGCCGCCCTCCAGCCCCAGGCTTTCTGCTATGGTCCGGGCAAAGCCCATGGCCCGCTCAACCGTTGCCGGGTTTTGGTCCGGGCCGTCCACACCAAGGGTTGCAGCGGGCACGGCGTGAAGTCGCGTCGAGAGACCGTCCAGGGCCATGCCGAAACTTCCGAAGCGCCGCCCGAGGGCGCCATGAAGGTCGAGAAATCCGAAATGGAGTCGCGCCGGCACCGTCACGGAAACCTTGCCGGGCGGCGCTTCCCTGGAATCTTTGGCTGGGTTTTGGTGATTATTTGTCACTGTTTCTAAGAATCGAAATTATATATGAGCATGGGAGAGAGTGGAAAACCGCCCCGTTCGTGGCAGCGTTCATGCCCGCGTAAATGAAAGCATGGCCCCCATGAGTCAAGGGATTAATGGCTTTGTCCCTGGCATGACCCGGGGTCCTGAGCGGCGACGGCGGTGACCTGAAAATCTCCGGCAACAGGCGACAAAGCCGCGATCCGGCTTGCCCAACAGCGGTCGCTCGCATAGGTTACAGCCCGGCTTGACCGGGACATGACGGGAGAGGAAAACTCATGTCCGATAACGCAACAGATAAACCCAAGGAAAAACCCTATAGTGATACCGAGGCGGAGGATTTTCTCAGGCGAGAGCTTCCTCACTGGCATCTGGAAAAAGGATGGATACGCCGTAAATACCGCACCCATGGATGGAAGGGCACCCTGATGGTGGTGAACACGGTGGGCCATCTCGCCGAAGCCGCCTGGCACCACCCCGATATCACCGCTTCCTACGCCTGGGTCGAAGTGCGGCTCATGACACACAGCGCCAAAGGCATTACCGACAAGGATTTTGAACTGGCGAAGAAGATCGAGGACGTGATCCACTGGCAGCCCGGCGAAGAAGATGGCGGACTGGAAGGCACGCCCGGGGAAGCCCGCTTCGCCTACATAAAATACGACGACCCTCCTTCGGGAGGCACATAACCAAAGCGAACCCTGAATGACCGCATCCACACACTCCCGCATATTCAAAGACGTGGCCTGTCCCTTTTGCGGGTTATGCTGTGACGATCTGACGGTGGAACGCTCCGGTGCGCGGCGGCTGAAGGTGAAAGCCAATGGCTGCGCGCTGGCCTGTAAGGGCTTCGAGAAAACGCCGGCCACCGCCACGCCCCTGATCGGCGGCAAGCCCGCTACCTTTGAGGAAGCCGTGGCCTGCGCCGGGGATATTCTGAAAAACAGCTCCCAGCCTCTGTTCGGCGGTATGGCCACCGACATCAGTGGCGCCAAGGCGGTTCTACAGCTGGCCGACGGTATCGGCGGCGTGGTGGATCACGCCGCCTCCAGAGCCATGTTCAATAATCTCCTGGTGCTCCAGGACGGCGGCTGGATGACCACCACCATGGCTGAAATCCGCAACCGCGCCGATCTCATTATCTTCGCCGGCACCGATGCCGTGGGCGGCTACCCGCGCTTCTTCGAGCGCTGTGTGTGGCCGAAGAAAGCCATGTTCGCCCCGCGCCCGAAAAATCGCGAGGTGGTCTATCTGGGCAAGGGTCTCGACACCAAACCCGGCCGCTCGCCCTCGGGACGGCGGCCAACGGTGATCGACGCCGACATCCGGCGCATGGCCGATGTGGTGGGGGTCTTGCGCGCGCTTTATAACGGCGAGCGCCCGGTACAGGCCAAAGAGGTGGGCGGGGCGGCGGTATCGAAGCTCGCCAAGCTGGCGGAGCGCATCAAACAGGCCCGTTACGGCGTTATCGTCTGGTCGGCGGCCGAGATTCCCGGGCCCCATGGCGAACTGACGGTCCAGGCCATCTGTGAGTTCATCAAGGACATCAACAAGACGTCGCGCTTCAGCGGCTTTCCGCTGGGCGGCAGCGATAACGCCCATGGCGCGGCCCAGGTCTGTACCTGGCAGAGCGGGTTTCCCCTGCGCACCAGCTTCGCCACCGGGCATCCGGTCCACGATTCCTATGTCTATTCTTCCGATCGCCTCCTGGAAAGCGGAGAGGCCGACGCCCTGGTCTGGATTTCGGCCTTTGGCAGGACTCTCAAACCGCCCAAGGGGTGCTGCGATCTGCCCACTATCGTTCTCGGCGCGCCGGGCATGACTTTCTCCGGCAAATCGGCCAAAACGCCTGCCAAAATTCCCGATGTCTACATTCCGGTGGCGGTTCCCGGCATCGATCATGGCGGCCATTTCGTGCGCGCCGATTCCGTGACCGCCCTGCCCCTGCGCTCCCTGCGTGAGACCGATCTGGCTTCCACGGCCGACGCCGTCACCGCTATCGAGAGCCACATAAAGGCGGGGCCGTGATGCTGATCAAACTCACAGGCGGAAAGGTTTTCGACCCGGCTCACAAGATCAACGGCCGCAAACAGGATATTTTCATCCGCGACGGGCGCATCGTGAAACGCCCCCCCGGTTCCGAAAAGCCCGACCAGGTGTACGACGTGACGGGCAAAGTGGTGATGGCCGGGGCCATGGACCTGCACAGCCATATCGCCGGCGGCAAGGTCAATATCGCCCGCATGCTGTTGCCCGAGGAACACCGCCAGTACCAGGCCAAACGCTCGCGGCTCAAACGCTCGGGTTCCGGCGAACCCACCATGACCAGTTTTTCCACCGGCTACCGCTATGCCGAGATGGGCTATACGGCGGCCTTCGAGCCCGCCCTGGTGCCCGTCAATGCGCGCCAGGCCCATCTCGAGATGGCGGATGTGCCGATCATCGACAAGGGCGCCTATGTGATGCTCGGCAATGACGATTTCTTTCTCCGCATGCTCTCGCGCAAGGCCGACCAGAAAGCCATCACCGATTACGTGGCCTGGATGATGGGGGCGACCCAGGCGCTGGGCGTCAAGGTGGTGAATCCCGGCGGCATCAGCGCCTTCAAATTCAACGACCGCATGCTCGACCTCGACGAAACCGATTCCCATTACGGATTGACGCCGCGCAAGGTGTTGAAATCGCTGACCCGCGCCTTGACCGATCTCGGCGTGCCCCACCCCTTGCATGTGCATGGCTGTAATCTCGGGGTTCCGGGCAATGTGGAGACCACGCTCAAGACCATGGCCGGGGCCGGCGGCCTGCCCATGCATCTCACCCATATCCAGTTCCACACCTATGGCACGGAAGGCGACAGGGGGTTCTCCTCGGGAGCCGCGCGCATCGCCGAGGCCATCAACAAGCAAAAGAATATCACCGTGGATGTGGGCCAGATCATGTTCGGCCAGACCGTCACGGCGTCGGGCGACACCATGACCCAGCACCACAACGCCGATCTCGCCTCTCCCCACAAATGGGTGTGCATGGATATCGACTGCCAGGCGGGATGCGGCGTGGTTCCTTTCCGCTATCGTGACCGCAATTTCGTCAACGCCCTGCAATGGGCCATCGGGCTCGAGATTTTCCTTCTGGTGAACGACCCCTGGCGCATTTTCCTCACCACCGACCACCCCAACGGCGCGCCGTTTACCAGCTATCCCCATTTGATCCGCCTGTTGATGGACCGCAGCTTCCGCAATTCCATGCTCGACACCGTCAACAAGCATGCCGGCGACGTTTCAACCTTGCGCTCCATCAAGCGCGAATACAGTCTCTACGATATCGCCATCATGACCCGCGCCGCGCCGGCCCGTATCCTGGGCCTTAAAAACCGCGGCCATCTGGGCGCGGGTGCGGCCGCCGACATCACCGTCTATACCCCCCACGCCAACAAGGAGCGCATGTTCGAAAAACCCGATTACGTATTCAAGGATGGTAATCTGGTGGCGCGCAATGGCAAGGTGGTGAACGTCACCTGGGGCGCAACCCATGTGGTGCGTCCCGAATATCACTCCGGCATCGAGAAAAGCCTTAAATCCTATTTCAGTGATTTCCAGGGAATGCAGATGGGGAATTTCGTGATCCGCGAGTCCGATTTTCCCGACGACGGACGCTTCCGCGTCGAGACCCATAAATGCGGGAAAGGCAGGCGGGCATGATCATCAACGGCGTTAAAATCGACGACACCTTCGCCGAGGCCTTTCCCATGGTGGCGACCCGGCTCATCATCACCGCCGACACCGAGCGCTGGGCCTTCACCGCCGCAAACAGCATGATCGGTTTTTCCACCTCGGTCATCGCCTGCGGCGTGGAGACGGGAATCGAGAAAAAGCTCAAGCCCAGCGAGACCCCCGATGGCCGTCCCGGCATGTCGGTGCTGCTGTTCGCCATGAACAGCAAGGAACTGGCCAAACACGTGGTTACCCGCACCGGGCAAAGCGTCATGACTTCGCCCACCTCGGCCTGTTACGCCGGCATCAGGGAGGGCAAGAAGATCAAGATGGGGGCGGCGTTGCGTTATTTCGGCGACGGCTTCCAGAGGTCGAAACTGCTGGGGAAAATCCGCTACTGGCGCATTCCCATCATGGATGGCGAGTTCCTGGTGGAAGACTACGCTCACGAGGTGCCGGGCATCGGCGGCGGTAATTTCCTGATCCTCGCCGAATCCCGCGGCCAGGCATTGAGCGCGGCTGAACGGGCGATCACCGCCATGAACCGGGTGGAAAACGTGGTCATGCCCTTTCCCGGCGGCGTTGTGGGTTCGGGGTCCAAGCTGGGCTCAAAATATCCCAAGCTCTCGGCCTCCACCAACGACGCCTTCTGTCCCACACTGAAAGGCCTGACCAAGACCGAGCTCCCGCCGGAGGTGGAATCGGTGATGGAAATCGTCATCGACGGGCTCGCCGAAAAGGACATCGCCCGCGCCATGCGCGCGGGCATCCGTGCCGTCTGCACCCTGGGCCGCAAGAACGGTATCGTCCGCATCAGCGCCGGTCATTACGGCGGCAAGCTGGGGCCCTATCACTTTCATCTGCACAAGGTTCTCAAATGAGCGGCTTCGCCATCATCCTCAAGGACGCGCCGCGCCAGCGCGTGGACCTCTCTCCGCTGACGGAGAAGATCCGCGCCGCCAAAAAGGCCGCCGAGATCGAAAAACTCCCGGTTTTCGTGGGCAACCGCAAATGCGTCCTCGGCGACCTGTTCGTGGTCTACGGCAAGCCCGGCGAGCGGCTCGTTCTCGACAATATTTGTGACAAAATCGACGGTATCGGCTCGCGCTGGAGCGAGGGCATGCTCGAGGTCTATGGCGATGCCGGGGACCGTCTCGGCCACGGCATGACCGGCGGCGACATCATCGTCCACGGCAATGCCGGCAACTTCGCCGCCAGCGGCATGCGCGACGGGGAAATCCTTATCGAAGGTAATGCCGGCGATTTCCTGGGCGCGCCCATCCCCGGCGAGCGCATCGGCATGAACGGCGGCGTGGTCCGCGTCGAAGGCAATGCCGGGGCGCGCACCGGAGACCGGCTGCGGCGCGGGCTGATATTGATCGAAGGCGATGTGGGAGAACTCTGCGCCTCGCGTATGATCGCCGGTTCCATCGCCGTCATGGGCGATGTGGGGCCGCGCTTCGGTTTCGCCATGCGCCGTGGTGCTCTCTTCATGATGCGGCCGCCCACGCGCTTCCCCGAAACCTTCAACGACAGCGGCACCCACACGCTGCCCTTCCATCACCTGTTTCTCGCCCACCTCAAACGTCAAGGCGGAGCCTTTTCGGTGCTCAACCCGTCGGACAACCGGCTGCGCAAATATGTGGGCGATATTTCGGTCCAGGGCAGCGGCGCCCTGCTTTTTTACAATAAATAAGGGCGTCCTGCTTTTTTACAGCCTCTCCTCACAGGCAAAAGAAAACCCCCGCCGGTCGCAACCCGCGGGGGTTTTTCGTCTACTTTCCCGTCCGCCTAGTCAGCCGGAGACCAATAGGCGCTGCAGCCGCCTGCAGTGGAGGGAGGGATAGGACAAGCCTGCGCCATCCCGCCATCGGCGCGGTCCAAAGCCTCATCGCAAAGTTCGGCCAGATCGGCGCTCAATAAAGAGGCCCGCCTTGTCTGCTATCGCGATGCGGGCTATGGGGAACCCTTATGCCGGAAATTTACATAGACGCCGACGCCTGTCCGGTGCGCGACGAAACCCTGCGCGTGGCCGCCCGTCACGATCTCAAGACCTTCATGGTGAGCGATGGCGGCATCCGTCCCGTCCAAAATCCGCTGGTGGAGCTGGTGATCGTCGCTCACGGCGCCGACGCCGCCGATGACTGGATCGCCGAACATATTTGCGCCTCTGACATCTGCGTCACCAACGACATCCCGCTGGCCGCGCGCTGCTTGGAGCGCGGCGCGCTGGCCCTGCGTCCCGACGGTGAACCCTTCACCGAAAACAGCATCGGCATGGCGCTGGCCAACCGTGAACTGATGCAGAATTTGCGCGAAAGCGGTGAGGTCACCGGCGGCCCAAAACCCTTCGCCAAGGCCGACCGCTCGCGCTTCCTCGACCGCCTGGAGGCCACCATACAAGAAGCAAAACGCGGGGGTTAGGAGCCCGCCCTATCCCACGCGCCCCACTTCCGAGCGGATATATTGCAGGTCAAAAGCCTCACGCTCGGCCTTGGCCCGCGGGCTGGTGTCGCTCACCGAAAAGCCCCAGGCCGCCAGAAAGGCCGCGCTCATGGCGAACAAAGCGGGATATTTATAGGGGAAGACGGGGTCGCTATTTCCCAGCACGTCCACCCATACCGTGGGCCCTAAAATCATCAGCCCAACCGCCACGCTTAAGCCACAGGCGCCGCCCCAGAAGGCCCCCCGCGTGGTCAGCTTCGACCAATACATGGACAGCAGCAATACCGGGAAATTGGCGCTCGCCGCGATGGCGAAGGCCAGTCCCACCATGAAGGCCACGTTCTGTTGCTCGAAGACGATGCCCAGGGCTATGGCCAGCACCCCCAGCCCCACCGTGGCCATGCGCGACACCTTCAATTCCTCGGCGTCATTGGCCTCGCCGTGGCGCAACACGCTGGCATAGAGATCATGACTCACGGCCGACGCCCCCGCCAATGTGAGTCCCGACACCACCGCCAGGATGGTGGCGAAGGCCACCGCCGAAATGAACCCCAGGAACAGATCGCCGCCGGTGGCCTGGGCCAGATGGATGGCCGCCATGTTGTTGCCGCCCATCAGCGCGCCGGCGGAGTCGAGAAACCGTGCGTCGCCGCTCACCAGAACGATGGCTCCGAAGCCGATAATGAATGTGAGAATATAGAAATAGCCGATGAATCCGGTGGCATAAAAAACCGAGGTCCGGGCCTCCCGCGCGTCGGGCACGGTGAAGAAACGCATCAAAATATGGGGCAGCCCGGCGGTGCCGAACATGAGCGCCAATCCTAAGGATATGGCCGAGACCGGATCACTGAGCAGCCCCCCCGGCGCCATGATGGCTTTTCCTTTGGGGTGGACGGTCACCGCGTTTTCGAATAACGCCTCGAAGCTGAATCCCATGTTCCACAGCACCGCCACGGCCATGAAGCTCGCCCCCAGCAACAACAGCACCGCCTTGATGATCTGCACCCAGGTGGTGGCGATCATGCCGCCGAAGCTCACATAGAGAATCATCAGCACGCCGACGATAATCACCGCCGATTCATAAGGCAGCCCGAACAGCAATTCGATCAGCTTTCCCGCCCCCACCATCTGCGCGATCAAATACAGAATCACCGTGGCCAGCGCGCCGCAGGCCGAGATCGAGCGCACCGGCACCGGCGACAGCCGGAACGACACCACATCGGCGAAGGTATATTTCCCCAGATTGCGCAGCCGTTCGGCGATCAAAAACAGAATAATGGGCCAGCCCACCAGGAAGCCGATGGAATAGATCAGCCCGTCATAGCCCGACAAAAACACCAGCCCCGAGATACCGAGAAAGGACGCCGCCGACATATAGTCCCCGGCGATGGCCAGCCCGTTCTGCAGCGCCGTGATATTTCCCCCCGCGGCATAGAAATGCGCCCGCGTGCGGGTGCGCCGCGCCGCCCACCGGGTAATCCCTAGCGTCGCGGCCACGAAGACGAAGAACATGGCGATGGCGGGAATATTGAGGTCCGTCATCTAGTGAGACCCGTCATCAATGTCCCGCCTCTTTGAGGATTTCCCGGGTGATTTCGTCGAAATGGGTATTGGCCCAATAGACGTAGACCCCGGTGGCGGCGAAGGCGGCCAGGATGATGGCGATGCCGATGGGAATACCCAGCGTCATCACGCCCGTCGCGCTTAATGAAATCGCCAGCCAGTGGGGGGCGAATGCGATGGTGAGGATGAATCCGAAATAAACCACCAGCATGAACCCGGTCAGCCGCCGCCCCATGCGCTCCTTGCGCGCGACCATGGCCGCGAACTTGGGATTTTCCCGGATTTTATGTGCTGTGGCGATATCCATGGAGTTTCTCTGGGCGCGCGGGCGCGCGGTCTTTCTTTATTTTATTTTTTGGAGCGCCACTTTGCCCGAAACGACCGGGGGAGGGAAGAGTTCGCTCTACCTCTCATGGATATGGCCACCGCGAAGGCGGGGGATTAAGGGTGGCAAAACACGAGAGTTAACCCGCGGGGGCTTCCCTTTCTTCACTATCTGAATCAAGGTCAAGTAACTGATCGTCTGTTAATTTAAGTTCGCTATTTTTCCATCGCTCGACCAATTCATCGCTGCCTAGCTCCATCCGAAACAAATGATCTTTTGTATCAAACACCAAAATTAGAGTGTCCCCACACTCGGCCCCGCGTCTATCTAGAAGCGTATAAAAGCCCGATACACTGGTACCATTTATCGAAACGACTGCGACTTTTCCCTGACTAGTCGTCTCCATAGGCCATTCTCCCTGTATAAACTCTTTTACGGAGGTTGGCACATTGACCTGGTTGCCGCTTAGCATAGCTTTGGATAAACGATAAGCGATCCACAGATATCTGTTAGCATTCCAGCCAAAATCAACAACAACCCGCTTCCTTTGAAATGATGGTTTTGTTGCTTCAACAACACCGGGTGGAATATCTGCGCCAATAGGGGCATATACCCCTCTAGCTAATCGGACTACTATTGGTGAATAACCAATCATTACGTAAAAGCTCGATCGATTCATTCCTAAAGCCAAGGCATTGGTTTCAAGCGCTTCTCTGGAAAGGATCGGTTTTCCCTGAAACGCTTTGATCAGCGTTGACTCAATCCCCACTAGAGTGCTGGGAAGCCTCCTGCCAGAAATGGTGTTCACTTGATTTTCCCTAACCTCAAGAAAATCGAGTTGACGGCATATTTCTAGTAACACCCGACTGTGCGGAACGAATGCTATGCGGTGGTATCTGCCTAATCCTTGCCTAAGTTCGGTAATGTGTAGGGAAGGAGTAACGGAAAAGATTTTCCGAATGACGTTGACAATACGATTTAGTCCTTTCTCGAAACTATTAACATCCCACAACCATTTCTTCTCTTGGTCGAGCCATTCAAAGTCAGCATGTAGATTTACGATTTCAGATAAACATCGACGCTCCCGATCTCCTTCAATCTCGAGCCGATCTAACAGATCATCAAAATTGACACAGCCATGGGGCCTAGAAATGACCAGCCCCTCTTGAGTGGTCCAGTTCGAATGTTAGTGCATGACCGGTTCTCGGTCCATTGGACGAACAAAAGGAAGAAAACGTGTTGTGGATACGCGGTGAATTCCTCGGTTCTAAAGCCAATCACGGAAAGGTCGTGGTTCACGGCCACACCATCCGGCCCGAGCCCGAGATCCTTCCCAACCGCATCGGCATCGACACCGGTGCCTATTCAAGCGGAATTCTCACCTGCCTGGCACTCGAAGAAGACAGCCAATCCTTTCTCCGCACATGACAGGACGCGGTCGCGACGGGAATGGCGGCGGTTTATCAATGCCCGCCATCGGTGATAGTCTCTACGGCGCGCTGGTATGTGTAAACCTTACGCAGGCGTGAAAAATTCTTGAGTGGAGCCTGGGGACGGATGCATTCACAGAAACGAGTTCTGGTTACGGGTGGAGCGGGATTTCTTGGGTCCCACCTGTGTGAGCGGCTGCTGGGCGACGGCCATGACGTGCTGTGCGTGGACAACTTCTTCACCGGCTCCAAGGACAATGTCCAGCATCTCTTTGCCAACCCCCATTTCGAACTGATGCGCCATGACGTGACCTTTCCGCTCTATGTGGAAGTGGACCAGATTTACAATCTGGCCTGTCCGGCTTCTCCCGTTCATTACCAGCACGACCCCGTGCAGACCACCAAGACCAGCGTTCACGGCGCCATCAACATGCTGGGGCTTGCCAAACGTACGGGCGCGAGAATTTTTCAGGCCTCCACCAGCGAGGTCTACGGCGATCCCGAGATTCACCCCCAGGACGAAACCTATCGCGGCAGGGTCAACCCCATCGGACCCCGCGCCTGTTACGACGAGGGCAAGAGATGCGCCGAAACCCTGTTCTTTGATTATTACCGCCAGCACAATCTTCCCATCCGCGTGGCGCGGATTTTCAACACCTATGGCCCGCGCATGCTTCCCGATGATGGGCGGGTGGTCTCCAATTTCATGGTCCAGGCCCTGCGCGGGGAGGACATTACTCTTTACGGTGACGGCGAACAGACCCGTTCTTTCTGTTTTGTGGACGACATGATCGAAGGCATCACCCGGCTCATGAATGCGCCCGACGACGTGCCCGGCCCCATCAATCTCGGTAACCCGCACGAGATCACCATACGGGAACTGGCGGAAACCATTATTTCCCTGAGCGGAGCGAAATCGAAACTGGTGAAAAAACCGCTGCCCGAGGACGACCCCCTGCAACGATGCCCGGACATCACACAGGCGCGTGAGAAGCTGGACTGGACGCCTTCGGTTCCCCTGGAGGAAGGCCTGAAACACACCATAGACTATTTTGACCGGCTGCTTTCTTCAGAGGCCGCAGCGGAAAGCTGAGCGCGGAGCGGGATCGCGCCTGACCGGGGCCGCACTCAAGGGGTGAATGTGACACATCAGGACGACAACGCGGAACAGACGCCCCAGACTGGCCCACCTGCGCCTTCCTCCGCTGTATTCAACGTACAGCGAGACATTTTCCGCTCCGCTCTGGCCGGACCGTTACGCTTCATCGTTCCCGTCGCCGGATATTTCATCCTCTACCCCCTGATGCTTGACCGTGCCGGACTGGCGGTGCTGGGCCTGTGGTCGCTGTTATCCACGCTGACTTCTTATCTGGGCATGGCCGATGTGGGGTTCAGCCTGCTCATCACCCGCGAGGCCGGACGTGACCGCAGTGAGGGTGAAGCCATACAGTGCCGCCGCGACCATCTTGCCGCGCGGCGGGTCTATGCCGCCGTCGCCGCCGTGGTTCTTGGCGCGCTGCTGTTCGCCGGAGAGGGGCTATTTTTAGGCCTCTCGGAATATTATTCCCCGGGCGATCTTTTGCTGGCCACCATGGCCTTGGTGGTGGGCGCCACCTTACAGATCACCGCCCGGCTCGATGCCGCGGTACTGGCGGCGCGCAACGACAATTACGGGGTGCAGTTGGTTTTGGCCATCACGCCCGTCTTTCCCTTCGCGGCCTCGGTCGCCGGCACCCTTCTGGGCGCGCCTATCGAGGGGCTGGCGGCAGGCGCGTTGCTCTCGAGCCTTTCCCAGATCGTGATTTTCCGCCATCGCCTGAAGCGCCATCATCCGCAATGGGCGGCGGCGGCCGTGGCGCTGTCGCCTTTCGAAACGCTGCTTCATCTGCGCTCCCTGATGCGGCGGGGATGGCATCTCTATGTCATATCCGTCGGCTTCATTCTTCGCGAGCCTGTGTTCCGGCTGGTGCTGGGGGTGAGTCTCGGGCCCCAGGCAGTGGGGCTCTACGACATCGCCATGCGGGTGACACACACCATCCGCGATATCGCGGCTTCCGGCTTTACGGCCCTTTTCCCGGGGCTTGCGGTCCTCCACCGCGGCGATGAAAGGAAAGCCACCATTGAATTACTGCGAGTTTCCCTACTCGCTCTCGGGGCGGCGGGAACGTCGGGATTTGTTCTGCTTTTGCTGTTCGCCGGAGAAGCCTATTCACTGTGGCTGGGTGAACTTCCTGGAGGGCTGGTCATGGCCACCCGCCTTCTGATTATCGGCAATCTGATTACCCTCGCCAATGTTCCCTTTTGGTATCTGCTTCAGGCCAGCGATAATGAACGGTTCGGTGCCCGCGCCCTGTGGCTGCAGACCGCCGCCGTGCTGGCGCTGATTCCGGCGGGAGGAATTGTTGAATATACCTTCCCGGGCATGTTGACCTATTGGATCGCCACCGAGTTCGTCATGCTGGTCTCTATCTACTGGTTCTCCCAGGCCAAATTGAACTTGTTCCTTCCCGTGGTGAGCGTTCCCCGCATAGTAATTCTGGTCACGGTGGCCGTCGGCTTTATCGCCGCCGCCTGGTCCATGGCTGTCCTTTCGGTGGACATGGCGCAACGGATTGTCCTGGGCGTGGGATGCTTGGGACTTCTCTTCATTATCGTCTGGGACCCGGTGCGGGAATTCATCGCCGAGGCCAGGCTCGCGGGTTCCAAACCATCCCGCCAGGGGCCTTCCCATGGCTAGGGGCGAGAAATATACATCCGAGGCCGGGGAGGAAACCACCCTCGACTGGGTGCTGGTCTATCCGTTCATTTCTCACCGTCCCTGTTGAAAAAACTTCTCGCAGATACCGGGTTCCGTACCTTTACCTGCCATCAGGAAACGCCCGCCCTGTGGGTGGCGCAATCCACCATCGCCGACCATTTCGCCCACCCCGGCGAGCCCACCAACGCCTTGCGCAATCCTTTACTGGTGGTGGGGCTTATGGCGGTATGGCGTTTCATACTGTTTCCCCTGTTGTGGCTGAAAAACCGTCAGGGACATGGGGATTGTCTGGTTCTCCGCGCGGAGAGGGAATCGTGAGACTTCTCATTTACGGCCTCAACTACGCACCCGAGCCTATCGGAATTGGAAGATATTCCGGCGAAATGGCGCCGTGGCTTGTGGCGCGGGGACATGAGGTCCGCGTTATCACCGCGCCCCCCTACTATCCCGCCTGGAAGGTGGGAGAAGGATTCAGCGCCGCCACATACGCCCATGGGATGGAAGACGGCGTGACGGTGACGCGCTGTCCTTTGTGGGTGCCGCGGCGGCGATCCGGGATCAACCGCATCCTGCATCTGATGAGCTTCGCCCTTACCAGTCTGCCGCCCCTGGCATGGGCGGGAGGAGCATTCCGGCCCGACATTGTGCTGACGGTGGCGCCAGCGTTGTTCTGTGCGCCGGGAGGATGGCTGGTGGCGAAACTGAGTGGCGCCAAGGCCTGGCTGCATATCCAGGATTTCGAGGTGGAGGCCGCCTTCGGGCTGGGGCTTCTGGATTCGGATTTTGCCCGCAGTTTCGCCTTGTCCACAGAGGAAATGCTGTTGCGGCGTTTCGACCGGGTTTCCACCATAACGCCACGCATGCGCGAGCGCCTTGCCGCCAAGGGCGTGTCCGACAGCGATACGGTGCTGTTCCCCAACTGGACCGATCTTGAAACCATCCGCCCCCTGCAAACCCCGAGCCCGCGCATGGAAGCCCTGCGCGCCGAGTTGGGCCTTAAAAAGGATACGCTGGTGGTCCTGTATTCCGGGAATCTGGGGGAAAAACAGGGGATGGAAACTCTGGTCGAAACCGCCCGCAAACTGGAACAACGTTCTGATATAGCCGTGGTCTTATGCGGCGACGGCGCGGCTGCGGCACGGCTTGGCGTTCTTGCCAAAACTGTGCGCAACCTGAGACTGCTGCCCCTGCAGCCGGCAGAGACCTTTAACGATCTTCTCAATCTCGCCCAGATACATCTCCTGCCCCAGCGCAGCGACGCGGCGGATCTGGTCATGCCCTCGAAACTGGGTGCCATGCTTGCCAGCGGACGGCCCGTAGTGGCCGGAGCGCGGGAAGAGACGGCCTTGGCGCGGGAGGTTGCCGACTGTGGCATGATCGCCCCCCCCGAAGACAGTGAGGCAATGGCGGCAGCCATCTGCCATCTTGCCGATGATGCGGCGGAGCGTCAGCGTCTGGGTGAAAACGCCCGCCACAGGGCCGAAACCGAATGGGACCGGGAGACCCTTCTCTCCCGTTTCGAGGCGGCTTTGCTGGCGATTTGCCCGAATCAGGGTTAAGTTGGCCCCCCTCCACCGGAATAGTAAGGGGCGTGGAAGGAGAACTACGCCTGAAATAAAGAGACGGAAATGGACACGAAGGGTGATCTGAAGGCTTTCCTGGCCGCTGAATTCCAGGAGCATGAAGATGTGGCGCGGGCCACGGCAAAAGCCGTGGAAGCATCCTTTCGTGAACTGGTTGCGTTATGCGCGACAGCCGTCAGCAATGGCCATAAGCTGGTTTTCTTCGGCAATGGTGGCAGCGCCGCCGACGCCCAGCACCTGGCGGCGGAAATGTGCTGCCGCTTCTCGCAGGACCGCGCGCCGCTCCCCGGGCTGGCCCTGACCACCGACAGTTCGGCTCTTACCGCCATCGGCAACGATTATGGATTCGAACATGTGTTTGCGCGCCAGATTCACGCCCTGGGCCAGCCCGGTGACGTGGCCCTGGGCATCAGTACATCGGGAACCAGCGCCAATGTGCTTCGTGGGCTGGAAGCCGCCCGCGAAGCAGGCATGGCCACGGTAGGCCTTGGCGGCGGTGATGGCGGCAAGCTGGGAACGGCGGCAGATCTTCTGATCATCGTTCCTTCCCCCACCACGGCGCGCATCCAAGAAATGCATATCACCCTGGGGCATCTTCTCTGTGCCGCCCTGGAGACGGAACTGGGGCTCGTTTAGCCCGCTGGTTTGCGATAGGGTTACTCGCCATGTCTAACATTCCCGATCCCGTTGCCGCCATTGACCTGTTGGGCAACGCCAAAGTGCTTTGCATTGGCGATCTTATGCTTGATTGCTTCGTTGCGGGTGATGTGGAACGTATTTCCCCCGAAGCGCCCATACCCATCTTTCGCATCAGCGGAGAAACCAAAATGCTGGGCGGCGCCGGCAATGTGGCCCGCAATCTTTCTGCTTTGGGAGCCTCCACTGAATTTATCGCCGCCATCGGCGACGACGAGGCCGCTGCGGATGTAAAAGAGCTTTTCCGGAGCGCGCCCGCCATCACGCCGCATCTTCTTTTGGATAAGGACCGATCCACATCCATCAAGACCCGTTTCGTGGCCGCCCATCAGCAAATGATGCGCGCCGACCGCGAAACCGTTCTTCCCCTTTCTCCGGAAAAACAGCAGGAAGTTCTGGGTCTGGCGAAGGAGGCCATGAAGTCCTGTGGCGTTGTCATACTGTCCGACTATGGCAAGGGCGTACTGACGCCAAGCGGAGTCGAGGACCTTATCGCCGCCGCCACGAAGGCCGGTCGGCCCGTAATCGTTGATCCCAAAGGCGATAACTTCACCCGTTACCGCGGCGCCAGCCTTATCACGCCCAACCTGCGGGAACTGGCCGCCGCCACCCGTATGCCCGTTTCAAGTGATGAAGAAATAGCCTCCGCCGCGTGTACCATTATCGCTTCCTGTGGTGTAGATGCGGTTCTTGTAACCCGCAGCGCCGACGGCATGACTCTGGTGCGCGGCAGCGCCAAAAAGACACCCGATCATTTCGCCGGAGAAGCGAGAGAGGTCTTTGATGTTTCGGGCGCGGGCGATACCGCCGTGGCAACGTTGGCCGCGGCTGTGGCGGTGGGGGTGGACCTTTCCGATGCGGCGCGGCTTGCCAATGCAGCCGCCGGGATTTCCGTGGGCAAGGCCGGAACAGCGGTGGTACATGCCTCCGAGCTCCTGGGCGCGCTGCGTCATCAGGACCTGTTGTCGGGAGAAGCCAAGATCATTTCGCTGGCCGAAGCCCTGGAGCAGGTTAATCTTTGGCGCAGCAAGGATTTAAAAGTGGGATTCACCAATGGCTGCTTCGACCTTCTCCATCCCGGCCATATTTCCCTTCTCGATCAGGCGAAGGCCGCTTGTGACCGTCTTATTGTGGGACTTAACAGTGATTCGTCCACCGCCCGGCTGAAAGGAAAAAGCCGTCCGGTACAGGGCGAATCGGCCCGCGAGACGGTGCTGGCGTCTTTGGCCTCGGTTGATCTGGTGGTGGTATTCTCGGAAGATACGCCGATCCGCATGATCGAGGCCATCCGTCCCGATGTTCTGGTCAAGGGAGCCGATTATCGTCTCGATGAAGTGGTGGGTGGTGATGTGGTCAAAGGATACGGGGGGCGTGTCCTTCTTGCCGAGATTGAAACCGGTCACAGCACCACCTCCACCATAGCAAAAATGGCTAAATAGCTTTTCTTGTGGCAACGCCGTCTCGCGGGCACACATCCTTTCCACTGGTTGCCCCTTTCCGTTACAATCTGCCCCCCAATATGAGAATCATGGGTTCTGCGCGGACGTGATTCTCCCGGAAAAAAGTGGCCGAACAGGCCCGACGTTACAGGCACGGAATGTAAAAAAATGGAATTAGCGGCTCTGATGTTGGATGTGGATGGCACCATCGCGGAAAGCGAGGATGCCCATCGCGAAGCGTTCAATACCGCCTTCAAGGAATTCGGGGTAGCTTGGCACTGGGACCAGGCCATCTATCGGGACCTGTTGGGAGTCAGCGGCGGACGCGAGCGAATTCGCCACTATATCGACCGCACCCATCCCGAAATGGCCTCGCGCCCCGATCTCTATAGTTTCATTGAGGCCATGCATAAGGCCAAAAGCCAAGCCTATGCGGAACTGGTGGAAGATAAGGCCGTGGGGGTGCGGCCAGGGGTCATCCGCTTGCTCTCGGAAGCGCGGGAATGTGGCCTGCGCCTTGCTTTGGTGACATCGACGACGGAAGAGAACCTGCGCGCGCTTTTCGACAAGGCGCTGGGTAACGATGTCCTTTCCTGGTTCGAGGTTATCGGCGACGGCAACAAGGTTCCCGCCAAGAAGCCGGCTCCAGATATCTACAGCTGGGCCTTGCAGGAATTTGGCCTGCCCGCGACCGCCTGTCTGGCCATCGAGGATTCGCCCAAGGGATTACAGGCCAGTCTTGCCGCCGGGATGGCCGCCATCGTCACCGTCAGCAGCTATACCGAAGGCGAGGATTTCACCGGCGCCACAGCCGTTCTGAGCGACCTTGGCGAACCGGATAAGCCTTTTGAGTTGGTGTCGGGAGACGCCCACGGCGCCCAATACGTGACAGTGGACCTGCTCAAACAATGGTTCGATGAGGCGCAGACCGCCAAACTGTCGGCCTGATTAGAGGCGGAATCTCCTTGAAAATCGGATTCCAGCCGAAGGCGACAAGGTATTTCTTTAGGCCTTCTCCTCCCCAGCATCGGTTCCCGCGCCTTCTTCAGTCTTCGTCATCTTCATCGTCGTGATAAGGGAAGTCATTTTTATCGTACGGCCATGAAATGCGGTGAACCCTCTGTTCATGGCTCTCTATCTTCCCCTCCATGTAATAGGTCATCACCACATCCACCACCTGACGAACAAAATCATTGGTAACGCTGCGGATACAGGACGGATCGTGGGCGAAATTCCGGCTGAAGATTACCCGGTTGAGACGGGCTTCATTGGTGGCGACAAAATCGAACAGGAAATTGGCCAATTCGTCATGCGGCAGGTTGGTGGGAAGCAACTCCAGAGTTTCCTTGAGAACCAGATACACCGTGTTTGGAGACGCGCCGAGCCGGGGATCGTTTTCCAGTTCGTGAACCAGATCATAGAAATATTTAACGCGCTCACCTTCGAGGCGGGCCAGCGCTGGTTCAATAAGCCTTCTGTGAACCATGGATCAATATCCTCTAATTCATCAAAGACTATTTCCGGCGGGGAGGAAATAGAAAGGAAAATCATTGAGAGACCGGAGGCATCATTGTCCCGTCGCCCCCGGCATCATTAAGCCGCCAGTCATAAACGTCGTCGTAGATACGCCTCACTTCTGCCAGTTTTGCCGCGAGTCCGGGTTCGGCATAACGCCCCAGATGGGCGATCACAGAGCCCTCCGAACCACCGAAGTCCGGCATGTACCAAACATAAATACTGGACACCACCAGAGCGCCGTCAACGAACGCGGTGCCCCGGTCATGGTTCACATAGGCCCGGGCACCCGCGTCCAGAAGCGACTCGCTATTGGCCGCCGTATAGGCCATGGCCGCCAGATTGGGACAGCCCCGCGCGGCACAGTTCAAGGCGTAGTGAAGGCGCGGATCGCGCCAAATGGGGCGCAGGATACGGTGTTCAATGTCATCAAGGGAAAGTTTCTCGTCTTCCACCGTCACCAGTTTCCGCCCCCAGGGGCCGTCGGAAAACCAGCCCGGTGAAATATCGATGTCGCGGATACTGTCCACCGGAGCGTGGTCCAGGATCAGTTTAACCGTCAGCGCATTATAGAGGTTAATCCAGAAGGCGCGTTGCTGATCACGGTTAAAACGGCTGATGGGAACCCGCGAGAGTCTGTGTATCTCACTTCCAAGGTTTTCCTGGTCCTCGCCGGTAACGGCCCCGTAACGAACCAGAGTGATGCCGCCGGGGGATTCGACAATGTATTTTTCAAGAAACCGGTTCCAGTTGTCATAGGTGATGGAAGCCGAGGATTCAGGGTCGGATTGTGCCCAACGCTCCCACAGTTCCACTCCGGACGCCGCCCAGGCAACGCCGGTGAAAAAAACGGAAAACCACAGAAACAGAGAAGTAAGGGCCGGGAGGCCGGTCTGCCACCGACCGGGGAATTCCCGTGGGATCAATTGGGATCGGGAAGAGCGCCAGGACCCGCCGCCGGCGCGATGGTCTGTAACCGCTGAATTTCCTCGGTGGTGATCCCCTCGGCGGTAACGGTTTCCTCGGGAATAAAAGAGGGCAGGACAATAAATCCGGCAAGGGCTGCAAGAACAAACACCAGCACGACACCCGACAGCCATGCCCCCCCGAGGCGCGAGAAGGGACTTTCGTGTCCCGTCTCATCGGAGCCGTCACCACGCGCATCACGAACCCTGTTGCACGTGTCTTTTGCGCGCACGGCTTCCTCGTAAGTGCGCTTGGGCCTATCCAGATAGCGGCTGGGAGACATGGGGTTGATTTTCCTTATGCAACCACACTGAGAACAGGGACTATAGAACGCCCCTATTCACTGTCAACCTGGAAAAGCTCCAGTCTGTATTCCTTCCCTGCCCCCTTGCCTTTGAGGGGCTTTGCGGCTTCTATTCGGGACAGGCAAAAGGGGCAAAGGCAGGCGATGGAAATTGGTGTACGGGTAAAAAAGGATCGCAGTCGACGGCGGTTTTACACCGGAATGTTATTGGGGACAGTTGTTTCCCTGCTTTCGGGATGCGCCTATTTCGGGCCGGACACGGTTCACGGCAATCGCAATCCCTATAATATAGCCATTCAGAAAACCAGCGAGGAGCAGATGCTCCTTAATCTGGTACGCCTGAAATACCGGGACACCCCCTTCTTCCTTGAGGTCAGTTCGGTGGCCACCCAGTTCACCTATAACGCGGGGCTGGCCGGCGCCTTTACCCATGGTGGGGGCAAATCCAACATCTTCGAGATCGGGCCCAGCGGAGAATACGAGGAAAACCCCACCGTCACCTATTCACCCCTTCAGGGGGAACAGTTCGTAAAACGGCTGCTGTCCCCTATTTCCTTGGAAACCCTGCTGCTGCTTTATAATTCCGGGTGGAGCGTGGAACGTGTGTTCGAGATGTGCGCACAGCGGGTCAATAAAATCAGGAATGCGCCGCGGGCGGCGGGGCCAACGCCGGCCACCGCACCCGAATACAAGACATTCCAGCGCCTGACTGATCTGATGCGAAACCTCCAGGTCAAAGACGGCCTGAATATCAGGCTCGAACATCCTTCCCCCGGGGCGGTGGAACACCGGGGCTCCTCGCGCATCGTCATGCGCCTTACCGCGAAGGGAGAAACCACTACCGAGACCCGGGAGCTTCAGAAGCTCCTTGAGCTTTCACCGGATGCACCTTTTTACGTGGTAACTCCCAACTATATTTCCGGCAGGCATGATCGTATCGGCATCCAGACCCGCTCTCTCATGGGAGTTCTCTATTACCTCTCACAGGGTGTGAAGGTGCCGCCCGAAGATATCGAGGCGGGAAGGGTCACGGTCACCCGCACCGCCGATGGCGAGGTCTTTGACTGGGATCAGGTCACGGGCGGTCTGCTCCGGGTGCGCTCCCAAGCCGCCCAGCCGGACCGTGCTGCCGTATCCGTGGAATATCGGGGACATTGGTTTTATATCGCCGATTCCGACCTGACATCGAAAACCACCTTTTCCCTTCTCCATCATCTTTTCGCCCTGCAATCGGGCGACGTGCAGAGCACCCAGCCCGTCTACACATTGCCGCTTGGCGGCTAGAACGGCTCAGGACTGATGAGCCGGGGCGTCCTTTAGAATCACTGGGGGGCGCTCAGGAGAATGGGGAAAGGAGCCGGGACAGCAGGGATTTTTTCTTTTTCTTCTTGGGCTTTGCCTTCTTCTTTTTCTTGGGCGCGGCTTCTCCGTCCGGTTTCGGAGTCTTTTTTTCCGAGGCTGGGTTGGGATTGTTATAGGTGAAGAAAATGCGGAAATCGCCGTTTTCGTTGACGCTGTAATAGGCGATTTTGGCGATGCTCCGGTCCCGCTTACAGCGCGCCACAGCATCGGACTGGGCTTCATCCTTAGAGTCGATCTCGCCGTATTCGATCTTCCCCTGTTTAAGGCTTTGGCCTTCCTTACAGATGTAGATTTCCGTCGCCACAGCGCTTTCCCCCGTTTTGCCGCCCCACTTCATCCGTGAACGGCAGGAACCTCAGGATAAGGACCGACTGAAAAAGGAGCCTTGCAGGGGATTCCTTAACAAAAAATGAAGTGCTATGATTCCTTTGCCCCGGATTGTTCTACCAGATTTGTCAACAGGCGTCTTGAAACAGTCCATGATGAAGCTTCTTTCCTATCACCTGGCGACGTTCATTCTGTTTACCAGTTTTTTTCTTGGCCCATCGGCGAACGGTCGCGTCACACCGCGTGAAGAGGTTCGGGTTCCCCCTGCTGCAAACACGCACACCATCACCATCTGCCACAACTTGGACTGCAAGGCGCAAAGCACCGTCACACTTTCGCGGGAACAACTTCTTGATATCACGCGCCTGTTCGAGCCCACGGCCAAGACCTCGCGTATTGAGCGCGAACAAATCCGGGAGGCCGTCGCCCTGTTTGAGCGTATTGCCGGGAAACAGACATCCGTTCATCGTGACAAGGGGCGTAATCCCAACAGCTTCGCGCCCTCATCCCAGCCACACAATCAGGTCAGAACCTCCTCGTTATCGCTGATTCCCCCCCGCCATTACGGCGATATCGAAGGGCAGATGGATTGCGTGGATGAATCCCGGAACACCACGCGTTTTCTCATCCTCCTTGAACAACGGGGCCTCTTGGCATGGCATCGCGTACTCGATGCCGCTTTTCGGACACCCCGTCTGTTCGAACCGCACTGGGGCGCACAGATCGAGGAAACGGTCAGCGGCAAACGTTTCGCCGTTGATTCATGGGTTCTGGATAATGGAGAGCCGCCCTATATACAGCGGCTGGAAGCCTGGAAGAGTGACCTGCCTCTGCCCGTGGAAGGCTTTGAATAGAATGCCTTCACAACGGGGAGAGATCACTCCTGAATTTCTGATCTAGAGCGCCAGACCTTCGCGCCAAGCTGCCGTGCCCTTACAGGAAGCGCAGATGCGCTCACCGGGATGACGTGATGTGAATTCGTCCCGACACATAAGGCATTTCCTTTTCTTGGTCTCGTACTCTCTTTGGGGCTTGCTGTTCTTCTTCCGCTTTCGAATACTCATATCACCTTACTCCAACCCCCCGTTCCGGCACAAAGCCGGTGCGGAAAACACAAAAGCGGCGAACACCCCTGTGTTTTCCGCACCGCAAAGACCGGAAACTCTGCTGATCTAAAACGTTATTTTGTGACGCATGGCCTAGAAATGCGTCACTCCCGGGGTAATATCAAATTTATTGTTGCATTGCAACATAATTGTTCCGATCCCCGTCTTTCCTATTCAAAAAAGATGGCCTCTACCGATTCCACTGTGACGGCGGTCATAGCGCCACCGTAATCATGTGGCCATCATGGGGCCGTAAACATTAGCTGGAGGACATCATGGCAACCGAGATCACAAGAAGAGCCTTGTCGTTTCTCGTCGGCCTGACGGGTGGAATGATCTCCATTCTCTGGGTTGGCGGCGTAATCGGCTAGAATCTGTTTCCCTTGCGGCGGAGGGGTTCCTTCAAGAAGAGCCCCCCGTCTGGCGAGGGCTTCCCCATAAACTATCTGACCGCCCGGTCTCTCAAAGGCCGGTTTTTTTTCCCAGCCTAACCGGCTCTGCCTCAGCATTCCGATCCAAATCGGGGCCCGTTTCAGGCCCCTCTTCTCCCCATCTCCGCACGGTACCGCTTTCCAGGCCAAACAGGTCGAGGGTACGGCCCAGCGTGTGGTCCACCATCTGGTCCAGGGATTCCGGCTTCGCGTAGAACGCCGGCACCGGCGGGGCAATTACCGCACCCATATCAGACACATTGAGCATGTTGCGCAGATGGCCGCTATGCAGCGGGGTTTCGCGCACCATGAGCACCAGCCTCCGGCGTTCTTTCAGAGTCACATCGGCGGCGCGAGCCAACAGGGTCGAGCCCATGCCGGTGGCGATTTCCGCCAACGACTTCATGGAACAGGGAGCCACCACCATGCCCCTGGTGCGGAATGATCCGCTTGAAATCACCGCGCCCATATTGCCGATGGGGTGGACGACATCGGCCAGGTCGCGCACGTCCTTTGGCGCCAGATCGCTTTCGGTGGCAAGAACCAGTTCGGCCGGGCGGGTCATCACAAGATGGGTTTCCACCGGCAAATCGCGCAACAACTCCAGCAGCCGGATGCCGTAAACCACACCCGACGCGCCGCTGATGCCCACGATCAAGCGCTCTTTTTCCGTCATAATCTTGCCTTTCCCCTCTGCCGGATCATGTTTGATAGCTGTATATATGCTAACACGTGGCTGGAATTAAAGAGAGTAGTGCGCCATGACCGACGGCAAGAAGCGGAATAAAGACACCCCCGAAACCCATTCCGGCACGGACCGGAGCCAGTCGGAGGTGGAAATCATCAGCGCCGATGTCTGCCCCTTTGCCCAGCGCAGCCGTATCGTGCTGTTGGAAAAAGAGGTGGATTTTACCCTCAGTGAAATTGACCTCAAGAACAAGCCTGACTGGTTCCTCCGGATTTCACCCTATAGCAAGGTGCCGGTGCTGCGGCACGGTGAAACATGCATCTATGAAAGCGCCATCATCAACGAATATCTCGACGAGGTGTTTCCCGAGCCGCCATTGATGCCGGGCGACCCGGCAGACCGCGCCAGGGCGCGAATCTGGATCGACTTCTGCGACAACCGCTTCACCGTCACTTTCTACAAACTGCTGCTGGAACAAGATACGGACAAACAAAACGAATACCGGAACCTTATGCTGGACCATCTCCGCTTCATTGAGACGGAGGCGCTGTCCGGCGCCCCTGGTTCCGGCCCCTACTGGATGGGAAAGAACTTTTCCCTGGTGGATGCCAGTTATGCGCCTTTTTTTGAGCGTTTCGTGGCGCTGGAACATTACCGTGACGTGGTCATTCCCTCCCAATACGCCCGCCTCTGCGCGTGGATCACCGCGCTGAGGGACCGGGAATCAGTGAAGACGACCTCCCGCCCCCGCGACTATTTTATCGTCCGCTACGCATCCTACGCCGACGGCACCACCGGAGGCGTCACCGCCAAGGAAATGCGCGAAAAAACCTAACCAAGTATTTTTCCGGTTTACTTCAGATAACGCACGCCGATGGGATAGCCGCGCACACCCTTTTTCCGATAATAACTGGCATGCAGGAGGGGGCGGTTGTGGATGATGGCTACTTCGCCCGTGTTTTTCGGCGCGTCCCAGGCATGTTCCAGAGCCACCTGCCCAATCATCTTTTTCATCTTTTCATTATGAAAAATGTCATAGCGCGGCCTTCCCGGCTCTTTTTCAGGCGAGAGGCCATGTTCCCGGCAAAACTGCAGATGCGCCACCACGTTGGAAATATATAAAGTGGAGGATTTTCGCGGCGCGCTTTGGACGGGATCGGTGGGCGACCGCGAGAACAGGGAATACTGGGTGGGCTGGTTTGATCCCCGGTCAAAATGAAAATTCAGATGCGAAAAGATATTCCGCTGGTCCTCCTTGCCGCCCACCGCGTCAAGATAGGCATTCTGGAAGATAACCGGCCCAAAACTATGGACCATTTCCCGCACGTCTTCTTCGAGTGTTCTTTCCTCGTCGTATAAGTGAAGTTTAGCGGGGCTTTCGAAAACACAGAAAAGGCCGAAATGCTGGAAATGGAAATACGGCACCTCCGTGCGGCGGCAGATTTCGCTGAGGCCCAGTGAGGCGGCTTCGGGATAGTGGGCGAGAACCTTCTCGGAATAATTGGGGATACCGATATGCGCCGCAAAACGGCACCCTTTTATTTCTCCCGTGACGGGTTTCTCAGGATTGCGCAGCAGGGCATCAATCACTTGTTGTTTAATCTGGGGATGATTCATTTTTCTCCGCCGGTTCACGGACCACCGACACATTATGCTGGCTCATGCGAACAGCGCCAAAGGGCAAGGGTCCGTAGGGCTCCCTATCAACCCCTCCACCAGAAAAAATGGAGCAAACGCCCGCACTCTTTCGGCGCCAGATTTTTCAAGAATGGCTTCCCGCAAGATATTCCTCCGCCTTGGCGTGGATGCTGTCTGAAAATCCATGGGCGATAGCCATGGTATCCCTCTGGAGGCTTTCCAGCGGTGGTCTGACGCTCATGGCCAGATCCGGTTTGAGTGCGAATGCCGAATAGGGGCTCTCGCTCGGCGCGTAAGTCAGGCAAACATGCCAGGGTGTTCCCAGCTTTCCCTTGTGGTGCAGGGCGTGGATATGTTCGTCGATGAGGCGGGGATAAATAACCGAGCTGGTAAAAAACCAGACCTGGGGAAGGCGGTAGATATTGCCGTCGGAATCATTATGCCCTTCACAAGACCAGCAGGGATGGCAGGAGCGCAGGCAATAGAACTCATAGACCAGCGGAACGATGCCTGATTCAATAAGGAAATTCTCCGGCTCCGAGGACATGACCCGGGGCGCCGAGTCGCATTCCGCGGAACATCCACAGGAACAACTGATGGAACCGGAGCAGGCACAGGGCTCTACGCATCCGGGGCAAGGGCGCATCTCCTCGACACCCGGCTGATTGACGATGTGCTGCAAATCTTCCCTGAAACGGGAAAATTTATTCTTGGCGTCTGGGTATAGAATCTCCACGATAAAAACCCGCTAATATGAAAATACGCTACTTATTATGCGGGCTGTTTTGTAAATAAAATAATAATAAATATGACTAAGTTGCTCAAAACTTTAGCTAAAATTGACTTTAATTCCCCACGCGTCATGGACCATCTGCTTCCCCAATGATTTCCCGCCTGACCTCCCTCTTTCCCCTATGGGCCGTGTTGTTCTCGCTCTGGGCCTATGTCCAGCCCGATTCATGGGCGTCGCTAAAGCCGGCCATCGTGCCCCTGCTCAGCGTGGTCATGTTCGGCATGGGGCTGGGGCTGACGGCGGGGGATTTCGCCCGCGTCCTGAAAACCCCGAAAACGGTGGCCCTTGGCGTCGGACTGCAATTCCTCTTGATGCCGCTTATGGGCTGGATTCTGGCCCAGATTCTGGGGCTTCCGGCCATGCTTGCCGCGGGCATCATTCTGGTGGGAAGCTGCCCCGGTGGCACGGCGTCCAATGTGATCTGTTACCTCGCCCGCGGCGACGTGGCGCTATCCATCACCCTTACCGCCGTCTCCACCCTGTTGGCCGTCTTCGCCACGCCGCTCCTGGGTTGGGCCTATATCGGCCGCGAAGTGCCGGTGCCGGTGGTGGCCATGATGATGAGCGTGCTCAAGATTATCATCGTCCCGGTGGTTCTCGGTGGGGTGGTCAACCATTTTTGCGGCGAACGGCTGGACCGCATCAAGGCCGTCTTCCCGTTGCTTTCGGTGGCCGCCATCGTCGTCATCATTGCCATCATTGTCGGCGCCAACGCGGGAATGCTGGCGGGTGTGGCGCTGCCTCTGGTGGCGGCGGTGATGTTGCACAACCTGCTGGGACTGGGTGCGGGCTATGGGCTGACGGCGCTGTTGATCCAGGACCGGCGTATCCGGCGCACCATGGCCATCGAGGTGGGGATGCAGAACTCGGGCCTCGCGGTGGCGCTTGCCACCCAGTATTTCGGAGCCGCGGCCGCGCTCCCCGGCGCCCTGTTCAGCGTCTGGCACAACCTCAGCGGCGCTTTCCTGGCATCCCGTTGGGCGCGCGGGCACGGATCACCGCAAGATCGGGCCAGCCCCCCAGCCTAAAGGCTTGGCTTCTCGAAGACCACGATACGGTTGGAGTTGGTGCCGCCCGTATTGTTGTGAACACCCCAGCAATTGGAGGTCTTGGTAAAGTCCTGGGCGTTGATGAGGACACAGACCGGGTCGAGCCGGCGAGATGCGGGAAGAGCCGCCGCCGCTTCGAGGACTGCCTCCTCCAGGCGCACCTTGCCGCGCCGCACTTCCCCCACTTCGAAGGCCATGAATCCACCGGGGGCGAGGACTCTGGAAAATTCCGCGAAAGCCGACTTCATGAACATCGTCCATGCCTGTAATGACCGGAAGGCGGCGATTTCCAGCCCGGCGGCATCGATACCGTTGAACCAGCAACGCAGCCAATTGTCCTTGCCGTAGTCCACGGTGTCGAGAAAAGGCGGCGAAGTGACGATCAGCGCCACCGAGCCATCGGCAATTCCCGGCGTCGCCTGAGCCGATCCAGTGAACAGCGCCGCCTGTTCCCGGCAGGCTTTTGCATCTTCTGGAATCTCAAGGCCACGCAACAGAGATCGGGTCTTCTTGAGAATCAGCGGTTTGAGCGGGCGAAATTCCGGGCTCTGCTCCCTTCTTGCGTTGATCTTGCGCTGGGACGCCAGTGAAACGGCCTGGTTGGGCGGCATGGTGTAAACCGAGAAAAACCCGCCCGAATGGCCGGTGAGCCGGTTGGTGGCCACCATGCGAATCCAGCCATCCACGTCATCCAACTCCCCCCGGTCTTCGCGCCCCAGGAGATAGCCGCGAAGATTGGCAATCTGGCGCAGGGTGTCGGGATGATAAAAGACGCGCAGGTTGTCCTCCACCTCCACCGCCCGGTCCAGATCAAGCTCGTCAAGCCGCTCTTCCACCTGCGCCACATGAGGCGGGCGTAATCTCGGTTCCGCCAACAGGCGGCACAGGGGATTGACGTCACACCCCATGGGGACCCGCCCCCGTAACATGGCCTCGATCACCGTGGTGCCGCGCCCCATGAAGGGGTCGTAGACCACATCCCCGGACGTGCTCAGGCGTTCCATGAAAAAAGCCGGAAGCTGGGGCTTGAAACAGGCGCGGTAGGAAACTTCGTGAAGGGCGGCGGCGTGACGCTGGCGCGAAGTCCAGAACTCGTTACTGAAAACGGGAACCTGGCCGAGACGGGACTCCCGGGTTTTACCGCCAAAAACCCGCCACGCGGCCACCTCCCGCAGGAATGAGTCCCGCAGATTTGGGGACGCCGCGCCCGGGGACGGAGAAGCAGGTGATTGGTGGCGGCGAAGGGGAGAAGCCTGGCTCATACGTTCCCTTGCGGGGAATACTGAAACGGGAAAGTCATCAATACTCTAGTACGGCGGGATTACGGCGAGCCAGGAATTTCTAGCGCGGCAGGTCGGAGCGCCCCATCAGGTATTCGTCCACCGAGCGTGCGCATTGGCGGCCCTCGCGGATGGCCCAGACCACCAGCGATTGCCCGCGCCGCATGTCGCCGGCGGTGAAAACCTTGTCGAGGTAAGTACGGTAGCTGTCCGTATCGGCGGCCACGTTGCCGCGACCGTCCAGCCCCACACCAAGATCATCCAACAGCCCCTCGGCCACGGGATTCAGGAATCCCATGGCGAGCAGAACCAGATCGGCCTTGAGCCTGGTTTTGCTGCCTTCCACCTCTTTCATGGTCATGCGCCCGTCCTTATCCGTTTCCCATTCCAGGCGGGCAATTTCCATCCCGGTAACGCGACCGTCTTCCCCCTCGAAACGCTTGGTGGCGATACTCCAGTCCCTCTCGCAGCCTTCCTCCTGGGAAGAGGAAGTGCGCAGTTTCAACGGCCAGTTGGGCCAGGTCAGCGCCTTATCTTCCATCTCCGGGGGACGCTCGAGAATTTCAAGCTGCGTCACCGAGAGCGCCCCCTGGCGATTGGAAGTACCAATACAGTCGGAGCCGGTGTCGCCGCCACCGATCACTACCACATGCTTGCCCTCGGCGCTGATGGCTTGCGCCTGATCAATGGTCTTGCCCTCGTTACGGAGATTCTGCTGGCTAAGGAAGGGCATGGCGAAATGAACACCCCTCAGATCGCGGCCCGGAACCTTCAGATCGCGCGGCTTCTCCGCGCCGCCGGCCAGCACCACGGCATCGAAATCCGCCATCAGCTCGGCCGCCGCCACATCTACCCCCACATGACAGTTATTGCGAAAGGTGACGCCCTCGTCGCGCATCTGATCGACGCGGCGTTCCACAATATGCTTTTCCAGCTTGAAGTCAGGAATGCCATAGCGCAGGAGGCCGCCAGGATTACCGTTCTTCTCGAACACCGTCACCTCGTGGCCGGTACGGGCGAGCTGCTGGGCGCAAGCCAGGCCCGCCGGGCCGGAGCCCACCACGGCGACGGTCTTTCCGGTTTTATCCTGCGCCGGCTGTGGCGTGATCCAGCCTTCCCGCCAGCCATGCTCGGCGATGCTGCGTTCTACGTTCTTGATGGTCACGGGCTGGCTGGTGATGTTGAGAGTGCAGGATTCCTCACAGGGCGCGGGGCAGATACGTCCCGTGAACTCGGGGAAATTATTGGTGGAATGAAGCACCTCCAGGGCGCGGCGCCATTCCCCCCGATACACAAGATCGTTCCAGTCGGGAATGATGTTGTTGACCGGACAGCCATGGTGACAGAAGGGAATGCCGCAATCCATGCAGCGCGCGGCCTGTTCGGCAAGGGCTTCGTCTTCCGGAGGAAGGGTGAACTCCTGGTAATTGGAGATGCGTTCGGCCGGCGGCAGGGAAGACAATCCCTGACGTTCGATTTCAAGAAAACCGGTGGGCTTACCCATGGGCGCGCTGTCCCTCCTTGGACCCGGCATCGCCATCGGCGGCCCGCGCCTCTTCCATTTCCTTCAAAGCACGGCGGTAATCCACCGGCATGACCTTGATGAATTTGGGCAGAAAATTATCCCAGCCATCGAGGATGGCGCGGGCGCGCGCACTGTTGGTGTAATGCAGATGTTTCTTGACCAGATAATGCAGACGCGCCGCATCGAAACGGGTCAGGTCGTGCATCACATCCACCAGGCCGTGGGTTTCAAGGTCGCCGCCCTGATAGGCAAAGCGCTCCAGGGCCTCGTCTTCCTGCGTGATGGGTTCCAGTTCCACCATGGAAAGATTACAGCGGCGCTCGAAATCGCCATCCTCGTCCAGCACATAGGCGATGCCTCCGCTCATGCCGGCGGCGAAGTTACGGCCGGTGCCGCCCAGCACCACGACGATGCCGCCGGTCATGTATTCACAGCAATGGTCGCCCGCGCCCTCGATGACGGCCACCGCGCCTGAATTACGCACCGCGAAGCGTTCCCCCGCCACGCCGCGGAAATAGCATTCACCGGAAATGGCCCCGTAGAGCACGGTATTGCCGACGATGATGTTGTCTTCGGCGACGATGGGGGATTCCTGCGGCGGATAGATCACCAGACGTCCGCCGGAAAGTCCCTTGCCCACATAGTCGTTGGCCTCGCCGGCCAGTTCCACCGAGACACCGCGCGCGAGGAAGGCGCCGAAGCTCTGCCCCGCGGTGCCGGAAAGGCGAATACTGATGGTGTCCTCGGGCAGGCCCTCATGGCCATAGCGCTTGGCCACTTCACCCGAAAGCATGGCGCCGAAGGTGCGGTCGGTGTTGACGATGGGCATCTCGATCCGGACGGCCTCACCCTTTTCCAGGGCTCCGGCCGCCTGCTTCATCAGCTTGCGGTCGAGAATGTCATGGATGTCGTGGGTCTGTTCTTCGCAATTATAGACCGCCACATCCGGTCCCGCTTCGGGCTTGTAGAGAATGCGCGAATAATCCAGCCCCTTGGCCTTCCAGTGGTTGATGGCGTCTTCCATGCCGAGAAGGTCGCTGCGGCCGATCATCTCGTTGAAGGTGCGGAAACCCATCTCCGCCATCAGTTCACGCACTTCTTGCGCCACGAAGAAGAAATAATTGATCACATGCTCGGGCTCGCCGGTGAAGCGCTTGCGCAGTTCCGGGTTCTGGGTGGCCACCCCCACCGGACAGGTATTGAGATGGCATTTACGCATCATGATACAGCCCGCCGCGATCAAGGGCGCGGTGGCGAAGCCGAATTCGTCGGCCCCCAGCATGGCGCCGATCACCACGTCGCGCCCGGTGCGCAGACCGCCATCCACCTGGACCGAGATGCGGCCACGCAGCCTGTTGAGCACCAGAGTCTGATGGGTTTCGGCAAGCCCAATTTCCCACGGAGAGCCCGCATTCTTGATGGAGGTCAGGGGCGAGGCGCCGGTGCCGCCGTCGAATCCGGCGATGGTGACGTGATCGGCGCGGGCCTTGGCCACGCCCGCCGCCACCGTACCCACGCCCACCTCGGAAACCAGCTTGACGCTGATGCGGGCGTCGCGGTTGACGTTCTTAAGATCGAAAATGAGCTGCGCCAGATCCTCGATGGAATAGATGTCATGATGGGGCGGCGGCGAAATAAGGCCGACGCCGGGGGTGGAATGACGCACCTTGGCGATGGTGGCATCCACCTTGTGACCGGGAAGCTGGCCGCCTTCGCCGGGCTTGGCTCCCTGACAGACCTTGATCTGGATATCGTCGGAATTGACCAGATATTCGGTGGTAACGCCGAAACGGCCCGAGGCCACCTGTTTGATGGCCGAGCGCATGGAATCGCCGTTTTCCATCGGCGTGAAGCGTTCCGGCTCCTCGCCGCCCTCGCCGGTATTGGACTTGCCGCCGATACGGTTCATGGCGATGGCCAGGGTGGTATGGGCCTCCCGGGAAATGGAGCCGAAGGACATGGCCCCGGTGGCGAAGCGTTTGACAATCTCGGTGACGGGCTCCACCTCGTCCAAGGGCACGGATTTGCCCGCCGAACCCAGCTTCATAAGCCCGCGCAGAGTCATCATGCGCTCGCTCTGTTGGTTTATCTGGGTGGCGAACTGGTGATATTTGTCGGGCAGGTCGCCGCGCACCGCATGCTGAAGATTGGCGATGGTTTCGGGCGACCATATGTGATCCTCGCCACGCAGACGGAAGGCGTATTCACCGCCCACGTCCAGGGAATCACGATAGATATGGGCATCGCCATAGGCCTGGCGGTGCCGTTGCAGCGCCTCTTCGGCCACCTCGGTCAGGCCCGCCCCTTCCACGGTGGTGGCGGTTCCCGTGAAATAGGCGGCGACGAATTCACCGCACAGCCCCACGGCGTCGAAAATCTGCGCCCCGCAATAGGACTGGTACGTGGAAATACCCATCTTCGACATGATTTTCAGGATCGCCTTGTTGGCGGCCTTGATGAAATGCTGATGCACGTCGTCCTCGGAGAGGTCGCTATCGCCTTCCTGCTCGAGACCGGCATGGATCGAAGACAGGGTCTCGAAGGCGAGATAGGGGCTGATGGCCTCGGCGCCGTACCCCGCCAGAACCGCCAAGTGATGCAGTTCACGGGCTTCGCCGGTTTTGATCACCAGCCCGGTGCGGGTCCGCAGCCCGGTGCCGATGAGGTGATGATGAACCGCGGAAACCGCCAACAGCGCCGGCAGGGCCACATGGGCCTCGTCCATGCCGCGATCGGACAGAATCAGCACGTTGACGCCGCCCTCCACGGCTTCCTGCGCCTTCTCGCATAATTCCGCGAGGCCCGCCTCCATCCCCGCCACTCCCTTATCGGCCAGAGTGCAGATATCCAGGGTGAGGGAACGGAAATGGCCGTCGGTTCTGAGCTCGATATGGCGGAGTTTCTCGGTGTCGTCGTTGGTGAGAATGGGCTGGCGCACCTCGAGCCGCATATGCCCGCCGTCTTCTCTTAAGCCCAGCAGGTTGGGCCGGGGGCCGATGAAGGAGGCCAGCGACATCACCAGTTCCTCGCGGATGGGATCGATGGCCGGGTTGGTGACCTGGGCGAAGCACTGTTTGAAATAGGTGTAGAGGAGCTTTGGCTTTGACGAGAGCACCGAAAGCGGAGTATCGCTGCCCATGGAGCCCGTGGGTTCCTGTCCCGCCAGGGCCATGGGCTTGAGAAAGAATTCAATATCCTCCTGGGTGTAGCCGAAGGCCTGCTGGCGATCGAGAAGGGTGTCGGTGCCGGGATCGCGGACTAGGGGTTCCTCGTCACCGTCCTTGAGATCCTCGAGACGGAACTGGGTGGCGTCGAGCCAGTTCTGATAGGGCTTGGCCGCCACCAGACCGGCCTTTACCTCCCCGTCGTCGATAATGCGGCCTTCCTCAAGGTCGATGAGGAACATCTTGCCCGGCTGCAGGCGCCATTTCTTGACGATTTTTTCTTCCGGGACCGTGAGCACACCCATTTCCGAGGCCAGCATCACCAGATCATCATCGGTAACGTAATAGCGCGCGGGCCGCAGGCCGTTACGGTCGAGGGTGGCGCCGATCTGCCGTCCGTCGGTAAAGGCAATGGCGGCGGGACCGTCCCAGGGCTCCATGATTCCCGCGTAATATTCGTAAAAAGCCCGCCGCGCCTCATCCATCAGGGGATTGCCGGACCAGGCTTCGGGAATCAACAGCATCATGGCGTGAGACAGGGAATAGCCCCCCGCCACGAGAAGCTCCAGGGCGTTGTCGATACAGGCCGAATCCGACTGGCCCTCGGCGATGAGGGGCCAGATCTTGTCGAGATCGTCGCCCAGAATCTCGGAAACCATGGAGCGGCGGCGTGCGTTCATCCAGTTGAGGTTGCCGCGCAGGGTATTGATCTCGCCGTTGTGGCAGAGAATCCGGAACGGCTGGGCCAGGCTCCAGGTGGGGAACGTGTTGGTGGAAAAACGCTGATGCACCAGGGCCAGGGCCGAAACCATGCGCTCGTCTGTAAGGTCCGTGTAGAAATTCCGCACCTGATGGGACAGCACCATGCCCTTGAACAGCAGGGTCCGCGACGAGAAAGAGGGGATATAGAAGTCTTCCATGCCTTCCATCTGGCCCACCAGTTCGGCTGCCGCGTTTTCCACCTGTTTACGGATGACGAAGAGCTTGCGCTCAAACCCATCCTGGTCGGGGCAGGACTCGCCCTGCCACACGAAGAGCTGACGGATAATGGGTTCGCTGGCCCTGACACTTTCTCCGATATCGCTGTTGTCCACCGGCACGTCGCGCCAGCCCAGAACTTTTTGTCCTTCGGAAACGGTGAACTGTTCCAACAGGGATTCGCATTTCTCCCGCGCGTCGGGGTCGTGGGGCGGCAGAAACAGCATGGCCACGCCGTATTCGCCCTGCGGCGGCAATTCAAACCCGGCGACTTCGGCGCGCAGAAAGGCGTCGGGCATCTGAATCAGGATTCCCGCTCCGTCACCGGCCTTGGGGTCGGCCCCCACAGCGCCGCGATGGGTGAGATTCTCGAGGATGGTCAGACCCTGACGGATGATTTCGTGGCTTTTCACGTTCTTGATATTGGCCACGAAACCGATGCCGCAGGAATCATGCTCGTTCCGCGGATCGTAAAGCCCCTGTGGGGGTGGCAAGGTCGAATGGATCTTCTTGGTCAAAATCTTAATGCCGTCCGTTATGGTTTCATGCCTTCCCAGCCTTCCCGAAAAAAGGCCCAGGATGCGCCAGGGTACGTCGGCGCCATAAAATACGTCGGGCCTCAAAAAGGTCCAGGGTACATTGGGCCTCAAAAAAGCTCAGCCGCACCTCGCGCGCAAGCCATCAATGCTTGTACTTATATGGGTATTCCGGGGCATCGGGTCTCGCGCGCGGGCCGCACAAATTAGCGGAGAATGATGGGAATCGCAAAGCCTTGCGTAACCTTCCGGGACAAGAAAGTGATTTATTCATCGCAGCCATAAAAAACCATTGTAAATCAATGTATTGTATATTTTTATGCAGTGGTTTAAAGGGGCTTTGCCATACCTTGCGGGATCATTTACCCGTCCATGCCGGTCACAAACCGGTCCTTCAACAGGCCCGAGAGGAAAATTTTCAGTTTTTACGAGGTTGGGGCGATGGTGGGGTCGTCCACGTTATTTTCTCGCCTGGGGGTTCCTGGCCCTTAAAGTTTTTCGGCCAGATCCTGCAAAGTGACGAGGAGAAAAATGCCGATACCGACAATAAGGATGAGTTTGAAGACCTGATAATAGATGCTGTTCACGAAGGCAGTGATCCACCCGTGGACGGTGTCCACCACTTCCTGCACGTTGTGTTTCACATCCTCCCAGAGCGTAGAATCCCGCTCCAACTTTGCTTTGTGGCCTTTTTTCTTATTTTCGTCCTCGTCCTCCACGGAATCGGCTTCGGCCACCTCGCGGGAACGGCGGAAGACCACCTTGGTGCGATAGGAATCATCGTTGGGATTATAAATTTCCTTAACCACACGCACCGACATGGTGGTTTTGCCGCGAAGAAGAAGCTGGGCATCGTAAATAGCCGCATCTTCGTCGGGCTGCACCGATTCGATGACCCATTTACCATTCTTGTCGGCCTGAACTTCGTATGACATGGCTCAACCGTCTGTCGCTCTGACGCCTGCTCAATATTAATAAACGAGAATATATAAATTTTTTCTAAAAAGCAGTATGGCCCGGCAACCGTAATCATGCCGTTTTTATTTCCCTTTCGCATCCCTTTTCCCGGGTGGGGTGGGGGTGGCCAGGAAGAGCTGCGGCAAAACACCGCAAAACACCCGGGTGGCCGGGACGGGACTCCCTCTGATATGGTCGCGCCATGACACCGCATGATATCCAGGATCGCGAAAGCCCGGCTCCGGCGGGCGCTTTCCCCATAGGCCATAATTCCGCCGCCTGCACCCTGCGGGTAGAGGTTCGCCTGTTCAACAGCCTCGCCCGCTATGACGGCAGCGGTGGACACGGCCGCACCATGGAACTGGAAGCAGGCAGTACCGTGGGTGATATCCTGCGCCGTTTCGGCGTTCCGCCCGGCGAGGTCTTTCTGGTTCTGGTCAACGGACGCGACATTACCCCGCAACCGGACGGCGGCCCACGGCTGGGATTCGCAGTGGAGGAAGGCGACGTGGTGGCGTTGTCCGGCCCCGTCCCCTACAGCTGGGGATACGGCGCGCCTGTGGTGTAAGAGCGAGGCGCGAGGACGGCGTTACGGCCCCCTCAGCTTATGGCGCGCCCGGCGGGATTCGAACCCACGACCCCCAGATTAGGAATCTGGTGCTCTATCCTACTGAGCTACGGGCGCTTATAAATGCGTCGGGGCGACAGGGTAACGCGGCGCTCTAATTACCGACAATCCAGTTAACGGGGATGGAATAATTGACCATGAAGGATTCCTCACCGGGATTGCTGTCGCTAAGACCGGCATTGGAAAGATGGTGAATGGCGACGCCGATACGTGAGCGGTCCTGGAAGCGGTAGGAAATCTCACCGCCGGAGCGGAACTCGATGTCGTTGCCAAGATCCTTGCCTGCGGCCTTTTTGAAATAACCCACGGCGAAATCGGGGGTGAAGATGACGCATTTGCACTTGCCGAAATAGAGGTCGATGCCAAACCCCCCATAGCCGTATATGGCGCTGTCGGTAGTGCCGAAGACCCCGATCACCGGCTTGATGAACCACAGCCTCTCGCCCATGCGGTACTGGACCCCGAACTGCCCGGCGGCGGTGTCGTCACGATGAAAGTCGAAAGCCCCGGCGTTGATAATCAGGTATCCGGGGTCTTCCCCGGCTCGCGCGGGTTCCGCCCCGGCGAGAAAAGCAACCAAGGCCGCCATGGCCAAATACAACGTCGAGAGGCGAAATAATTTCGCGGTCACGGGAACGACTCCACACTCACATTCCATAATCATAAAGGGCGCTTCGCCGCATCTTACGGGATTTAAGACCCCACGCAAGGTTTTGCCGCCCCAAGGCGCGCCGGGGATAGCCACGAGCGGGGCCTGTTCTGACCCGTCCTGCGAATCTTTATCTCAGCTTCTTGAAGTCCTCGGTGGCCGCCACCAAGGCGCGGGTGATTCCCGGCCCCACCGCCGCATGGCCGGCATCGGCAACCATCACCAGCCGCGCGCCCTCCCAGGCCTGGGCTAGTTCGATGGCGCTTGCCGGGGGACAGACCACGTCATAGCGCCCCTGCACGATGACCGCGGGAATGCCGTGGAGCCGCCCCAGATCCGACAACAAAGCGCCTTCCTCCATAAAGGCGCCGTGGCGGAAATAGTGGGCCTCGATCCGGGCCAGGCCGAGGGCCATCGCATCCTCATCGAAGGCGGCCACGGTATCGGGACTGGGAAGCAGGGTCGAACAGGCCCCCTCATAGTGGCTCCAGGCCCGGGCGGCGGGAAGATGAACAGCCGGATCGGGGTCATCAAAGCGGCGGGAATAACCAGCCAACAGGTCGCCGCGTTCTTTCTCCGGCAGAAAGCAGGCAAAATCGCGCCATGTCTCTGGAAAGAATTGTTTCATGCCGTATAGAAACCAGTGAATTTCCGCCCGCCGGCAGAGAAAAATCCCGCGCAGGATGAAGCCCAGACAGCGTTCGGGGTGGGCCTCGCCATAGGCCAGCGCCAGCGTGCTTCCCCAGGAGCCGCCGAAAAGAATCCATTTCTCCACACCCAGATGTTGGCGCAGCCTTTCCATATCGGCGATGAGATGAGGTGTGGTGTTATGGGAAAGCTCCCCCACGGGGGTGGAGCGCCCGGCCCCGCGCTGGTCAAAGACGATGATGCGGTAATGGCCGGGATTGAAAAAACGCCGCGCCGTGGTCCCGGCCCCGGCGCCTGGGCCACCATGAAGAAACACCACCGGAACGCCCGCCGGATTCCCCGATTGCTCCCAATACATGACATGGGGACCGTCCAGGGAGAGCTTGCCCACCTCGAAAGGTTTGAGGGACGGGAACAGCGTCCGGAAAGGCGTCCCCGGGCCCCCGTGTCTTTTCTTGTCCCTGGTCATGATGATGTTCTGAAATCCATACCCGCCGCTCTTATATCCTTTAGTCTAAGGACGGCGTGGCGGGAGGAAAAGACCCCGCCGCGCCAGGCCGCGGGATATACTGCGCACCATGCAACGCCTCGTCTTTTTTTTCCTGATCTTGGTCTGCCGCGCCCTTCCCCTTGCCGCGATGGAGACCGGCGGCGAGGGCGTGGTGCGGGAGATCGTCGATGGCGACACCCTGTTTCTCGATGACGGGCGGCAGGTGCGCCTGGTGGGGATTCAGGCCCCGAAACTCCCCCTCGGACGGCGCGGATTCAAGGCCTGGCCCCTGGCCGGAGAATCTAAAAAGGCCTTGGCCGGGATTGCCCTGGGAAAACCGGTGGCCCTGTCCTTTGGCGGCGCGCACAGGGACCGTCATGGCCGACTTCTGGCTCACCTTTATCTCAAGGACGGACTCTGGATTCAGGGAGAAATGATCGCCCGGGGCATGGCCCGCGTCTACAGCTTTCCCGATAACCGGGAACTGGCCGATGAAATGCTGACGCGCGAAGAAACGGCGCGTGAGGAAGGCCGCGGCATCTGGAATCATGCCTTCTATGCCGTGCGCAGTCCCGATGAAACCCCAGCCCTTGTGGGCAGCTTCCAACTGGTGGAGGGAGAGGTTCTGTCCGCCGCCGTGGTCCGGGGCCGTGGCTATCTCAACTTCGGCAACGATTACCGCAGTGATTTCACCATCTCCATTCCGCCTAAGTCCCGGCGCCTGTTCGAGAAGGAAGGGATCGACCTTTCCCGGCTGGAGGGCAGCCGCGTGCGTGTAAGGGGCTGGCTGAAATCCTTCAATGGTCCCATGATCGAGGCCACCCATCCCGAACAGATCGAGATCATCAGGAACCCCGGCATGAGGAACACCCCCGGCAGCACAGAAATGACCCCGGAAGCGCAGTGATGACACCGCCTTTTTTCATCCGTCTCTTTGCACCCATGGCGGTGCTGGGCCTGTTCCTGTTCACCGCCGCATGTACCGTCAACCCCGCCACCGGCGAACAGAGCTTCACCGCCTTCATGTCGCCCGCGGAAGAGATTCGGGTGGGGCGGGAACAGCACCCCAAAATCCTTGAGGAATTCGGTGGCGTCTACCAGAACCCGGGCCTCGCCCGCTATGTAGAGAGTATTGGCCAGTTGTTGGCGCGAACCTCGGAAACCCCGGGCCTCAACTTCACCTTCACCGTCCTCAACAGCCCGGTCATCAACGCCTTCGCCACCCCCGGCGGTTTCGTCTACGTGACCCGGGGGTTGCTTGCCCTGGCCGATAACGAAGCCGAACTTGCCGGGGTCATGGCCCATGAAATCGGCCATGTGGTAGCCCGCCATTCGGCCCAGCGTTACAGCCAGGCCGTGGCCGCCAATCTCGGCGTCACCCTTCTCGGGGTCCTCACCAACACTCCCGGGATCGGTCGGGTCGCCGGGGTTGGCGCTAATCTCTACCTCAGCAGCTATTCCCGGGAACAGGAATTCGAAGCCGACATGCTGGGCGTACGTTATCTCTCAAGGGTAGGGTTTTCCCCTCACGCCATGTCGGCGTTTCTGAACAAGCTCCGGGCCAACGGCGCCCTGCAACAGCGCCTTAAAGGCGAAGAAGGCCAGGATCCGGCTACCAGCCTGCTCGCCACCCATCCGCGCACCGCAGAGCGGGTGGAGCGGGCCATCGCCAGCGCCGGTCTCGCCCGTGTCACCGACCCCATTGTCGCCCGTGATATCTATCTCAACAAAATCAACGGCATGCTTTACGGCGACGATCCCGAACAGGGCTTCGTCAAGGGCAGGGACTTTATCCATCCCGAGTTGGGCTTCCGCTTTCGGGTGCCGCCGGGATTCCGCCTCTTCAACAGCGCCCAGGCGGTTACCGCCCTGGGGCCGAACGGAGCGCGAATCCTTTTCGACAGCGCTGAACGCCGGGACGGCGAGCCCATGCTTTATTATCTCACCTCGCGCTGGGCGGACTTTCTTCAGGACACCGAGGCCATTGACGTCAACGGCATGCAGGCGGCCACCGGCCACGCCCAAAGCAATACCCGGGAAGGGACAATGGATGTGCGCCTGCTGGCTATCGCCTTCGACACCCGGACCATCTTCCGCTTCATCTTTGTGGCGCCGGTGAATGACGTCCGTAATCTGTCGCTGGAGTTTCGCCGCACCACGTACAGTTTCCGGCGTTTGCGGCGGGTGGAAGCGGCCTCCATATTGCCGCGGCGACTCAAGATTATAAGGACAGAGCCCGGCGACAGCCTGCGGTCGCTGGCGGAGAAGATGCCCTTTGAGGATTTCCGGCTTGAACGGTTCCGGGTCTTAAACGGATTTGCCCCGGGACAGAAACCCGTCCCGGGGCAAATGATCAAGATTATCGCCGATTAGAGCGGCCTAAGAGGTGGGTGTAGGAGTCGAGAGCACCGATTCCAGCTTCTGGGCGGCTTTCTCCTCGCTCATCTTATCGACGGCGGCAAATTCACGGGCCAGACGGTCAAGAGCCGACTGGTAAATCTGGCGTTCGGAATAGGACTGTTCCTGCTGGTCCGAGTTGCGGAAAAGGTCGCGTACCACCTCGGCGATGGAAACGGGATCGCCGGAATTGATCTTGGCTTCGTATTCCTGGGCACGGCGGCTCCACATGGTACGCTTGACGCGCGGCGCGCTTTTCAGAGTACTCATGGCCGTCTTCAGGCGGTCGCGGGAGCTCAGCCTGCGTAGGCCCGAAATCTTGGCCTTCTCCACGGGAACCCGCAGCTTCATGCGGTCCTGTTCGAAATCGATGACGAAAAGTTCAAGGGTGTCACCGGCGATGGTCTGTTCCTCAACGCCGAGAATCTTGCCCACGCCGTGGGTAGGATAGACAACAAAATCACCGGAGGAAAAAGTGGGGTCCTTAGCCATACGTTTCTCTTTACTTCCTTTTTCTATGTCTTAATTCACAGACTTAATTCACACGTCCCAACCGTGCGCACAGCCCTGACCGGGTTCTCAACCGCCCAGAACAGGAGCGGGTCCGACCCGGACCGAACGCAGGTCACTTTTGTCAATGGTTACCGGCGACTATACCACAAAAACAGGGGGCCGAACAGCCCCCGCTACGCCGCACACAAGGCTGTAACGTCAATGTCTCTCCCGCCTCAGCGCCTCGCCGGCTCGGGGCTGAAATATTTCTCGTATTTACCGGACTTGCCCTTCCAGTCGTCGGCGTCGGGCGGGGGAGAGATCATGCGGGTGATATTGGGCCAGAGTTCCGCGTATTTGTGATTCTGCTCGACCCATTTCTCGGTGCCGGGTTCGCTGTCGGGGAAAATGGCTTCGGCCGGGCATTCCGGCTCACAAACGCCACAGTCGATGCATTCGTCGGGGTGAATGACGAGCATGTTTTCACCCTCGTAGAAACAATCCACGGGGCATACTTCGACACAATCGGTGTATTTGCATTTGATACAAAGGTCGTTGACGATATAGGTCATTTTTTTCTCTTCACATTTCCCTGTCCGGCTCCAAGTCTTGGCCGGGCTTACAGTGAACCTGCCTGTTCCATTTTTTAAAGATTCGGCTTCCGGTCCCGGATTCCAAGCGCTGTTTCAATCGGAAAGGGGAAGCCATCGAAGCCGTATTTCCGGTGCGAGGCTCTGCCTATCACAACCGGCATGTGGCCGCAACCACAAGGCAATTATGGGCTTATGCCCAGAGGTATGGCGGGTCCGTCCGGAGTTTTCATTTCCATCGGCCAGATGCCGCCCAAAGCCCGTCACCACAGAAGACGGGGGATAGTGGCGGGCCGGAAGCGCGACTTTCCTCAGGCCCCTTCCCGCAAATCGGGAAACTTTTCCTTGCCGGACAAACCCCCTTTCCGTAGGTTTTTGTGTTGCACCCACGGAATATCCACCCCGGTTGGGAGATACCCCTTGCCCGAAAACGCTTCAAACTCCCTGGAAAACGTCTCGCTTGTGAAGGGGATCAAGAAATCCCAGCGAGCGGCCCTGGAAAAGCGCTGCTCCTGGCGCACCTTTGGCGAGGGCGAACAGATCATCGACCGCCATGATGAAAACCGAGACGTTTATTTCCTCGTCGAGGGACAGGTGCGTATCGTGAATTACTCTCTGTCGGGGCGCGAAATTGCCTTTGACGACCTTGGGCCGGGGGACTATTTCGGCGAACTGGCAGCCATTGATGACGGACCCCGCTCCGCCAATGTCATCGCCCAGACCCAAGCCACGGTGGCCGTTCTTGGGCCCACCGCCTTTGCCGAGTTCCTGCACGATCATCCCGCGGCAGCACTCAGGGTGATGAAGCGGCTGACCTATATGGTGCGCCAGGCCAGCGAACGCATCATGGACCTCAGCACATTAGGCGCCAACAACCGCATCCACGCGGAACTTCTGCGCCAGGCCATGACCAGCCTGAAGCCCGACAACAGCGCCGAAATCCGCCCCATCCCCCACCACAGCGAGATCGCCAGCCGGGTCAGCACCACCCGCGAAACCGTGGCCCGCGTGTTGAGCGATCTGGCCCGGGATGATGTGGTCAAGCGCGGTCGAAATGCCCTGGTTATTCCGGACATTCACCGTCTCGCCGATATGGTGGAGGAAGTGCGCGGCGATTAGCCACGGTTCAGGACTGCGAACAGCCTGTCAGCAGCAGCCTCGCGGCGCTCAGTTACGAAGCTTTACCCAGGCAGCTCCCAGTATCGGGCCGGCGCGCCCCGTCTGCAGGATCACGGCGCAACCGTCACGTTCCCCGGAAGCATTCAGCTCCGCCGCGCTGACGGTGATTGTCTCCGCCTCGCCTTTCCAGTCGCCGATGGACCGGATACTCCGGACCACGTTCGCATAGGCCAGGGTGCGCCCGGCGTTTTCTCCGCTGCGAATTTTCGTTTCATGGCGGCTGTCGAATTCCATGAGCCACACGGTTGCGTTATTTGTGACTTTCCCCCCTTTTTCATCGGCTGCGATTTCCGTCCTCAGGTCGCCTGACGGCGTGAGAGTGACCGTAACCTTCACGCGCCCGTGTTCCGGGTCTTGCGCGCGGTGTTCAAGGAATTTCATGACCTGGGAACGGCGCGATCCCACTTCCTGGAACTTGCCGTCGATCACCATCTGCGGCGTATAGACGGAACGTTGCCTCATGGTGCGCGCATAGGAACGCTGCCGGTCCGTGGATTGGGGGCTGGCAAAGGGATCCCGCCAACCGATGTAGTCCCAGTAATCCACGTGGAGCGAGAGGGCGAGAACATTGTCGCGGCGGCTCAGTTCCTGGAGAAAGCTGTCGGCGGGAGGGCAGGACGAACAGCCCTGGGAGGTAAAAAGCTCCACCACCACCGGAGTTCCATCAGAGGGGGCGTCGTCCCGCGAGAAGGCGTTCGTCGTCACGGCGCTAAGAGTTATCCAGGCCGTTACGAACAAGGCCAAGCGCAAGGGGGGTGCTGGGAAAGTTCGCATGGCCTGAATTTAGTGCGCCAATACCCTCACAGGCCAATCACTTCTGGGTGATGGCGGGCAGCCCGTATTCCGCCCCCTCCAAAGAGAGAGGGCTTAATGGGGATGGTTTAATAAAGACTGGCGCGGGTTTTCGTCTCTTGCGGCTGCCACCCGTTCTGCCATAACGAGAGAGGCAGGATCGCCGGCGCCCTGCCGTTATCGAAGAACCAGGAATCCACGGCATAGGCGTGGCCGCTTTCCCGCTCGGCGATGGCCGCCGTGGTATGGGGCCAGCCCCTGAAGAAAAATCCCCTGGTGGCGGGGCCGCGCAGATCATGGAAGCGCAATAAGCCATCCTGTTTCATCATGGCCAGATAGGCGGTGGTGTTGAGGGACTCATCCACACAGTCGAGCTGATACCTGTCCTCCAGGGGAAAACCCGTTCCAGCCTTGTCGGTGAGGGTTCCCGCCTGTTCCCCGGCCATACTCTCCAACAGGGCCACGGCGCGGGCGATACGGGAGCGCTCCGCCCTGGCATCCGTGGCTACGTCTGTGAAAATCGCCCTCACTTTCGCCCATTGGGCATCGCTCAGCCGCACCGCGGCCGAATGCTTGCAGCCATGGCCGAAACACAAACTAAAGGCATGGCTCTTAGGCGCTTCGAGTCCATAGCGGGCGCGGAACTGGTCGGCATGTTCGGGGCGCTGCACCGCGCAGGCGGAAATGGCGGCAACGGCAAGAAAAAGGACCAGGGTGCGCAGGAACATTCTCATGGTCTAACCTTCCCCCGCGCCATCGAGAAGGGAGCGCAGCACATAGGGAAGAATCCCGCCATGGCGGTAATATTCCACCTCGTCCAGGGTATCGATGCGGCATAACAGGGAAACCGTCGACCTCTTGCCGTCGGCCCCGGCAATGGCGGCGGTAACATCCATTTGCGGGGTAATCCCTCCGGCGATACCGGAGAGGGTGATGGATTCGGAGCCATCCAGCCCCAGGGTCTTGCGGTCCATGCCCTCCTTGAATTGCAGGGGCAGGATGCCCATGCCGATCAGGTTGGAACGGTGGATACGCTCGAAGCTCTCGGCGATGGCGGCGCGCACCCCCAATAACATGGGCCCCTTGGCCGCCCAGTCCCGTGACGAGCCGGTGCCGTATTCCTTTCCCGCCACCACGATCAGGGGCACATTTTCCTCCGCGTAGCGCGCGGCGGCATCGAAAATGGCCATTTGCTCGCCTGAGGGCATGTGCCGGGTGACGCCGCCCGTGGTGCCAGGGGCCATTTCGTTGGCGAGCCGGATATTGGCGAAGGTGCCGCGCATCATGATCTCGTGATTGCCGCGCCGCGCCCCGAAGGAGTTGTAGTCCCGGGCCGCCACGCCACGCTCGGTGAGATAGGCACCGGCCGGGCCGTCCTCGGGGATGCTGCCCGCCGGGGAAATATGATCGGTGGTCACGGAATCGCCCAGCAGGGCTAAAATGCGGGCATTTTCAATATCCCCCACCTCGCCCGCCTGTTTCGTCATGGCGGAGAAATAGGGTGGGTTTTTCACATAGGTGCTGGCGTCGTCCCAGGTGAAGGTCTGGCCCGATGCCGTCTCCACCGCCTGCCATTCGGGCGTGCCCTCGAACACATCGCCATAGCGGCTGCGGAACATGTCGGGCGTCAACGCCGTTTCTAAAGCCTCACCGATTTCCGCGTTACTAGGCCAGATATCCTTGAGGAAAACCGCCTCGCCGTCGCTGCCCTTGCCCAGGGGTTCATTCAAAAGGTCGCGGGTCAGGGTTCCGGCCAGGGCATAGGCCACCACCAAGGGCGGCGAGGCCAGATAGTTGGCCTTCACATGGGGCGAGATGCGGCCCTCGAAATTACGGTTACCTGAGAGCACCGAACAGACCGCCAGATTGCCTTCGCCGATGGCCTTGGTGATGGGTTCGGCCAAAGGCCCGGAATTGCCGATACAGGTGGTGCAGCCGATGCCCACCACATTGAACCCCAGCGCGTCGAGATCATCCTGGACCCCGGCGGCTTCCAGGTAATCCCCCACCACGCGGCTTCCCGGCGCCAGCGAAGCCTTGACCCAGGGCTTGGTCTTCAGTCCCTTGGCCACGGCATTGCGGGCCAGCAAACCGGCGGCGAGCATGACGCCGGGGTTGGAGGTGTTGGTACAGCTGGTGATGGCGGCAATAACCACATCGCCGTCGCGCAGACCGTGATCACTGTCGGCGAGGGCAATCTCGCGCGGCGCGGGGGCGCCCTGAAGCTCGGCCAGGGTTTCCTTGAAGGAAGAAGCGGCGTCCGAGAGAGCAACCAGGTCCTGGGGCCGTTTCGGCCCGGCGAGGCTGGGTTCCACATCCCCCATGTCCAGTTCCAGCGTGGTGGTGAAGACCGGGTCGGGCGTGTCCGCGTCGCGCCACAGACCTTGCGCCTTGGCATAGGCCTCCACCAGTTCCACCCGCCCGCCATCGCGGCCGGTAAAGGCGAGGAAGCGCACGGTCTCGGAATCGATGGGGAAGAAGCCACAGGTGGCGCCATACTCCGGCGCCATATTGGCAATGGTGGCACGATCAGGCAGCGACAGGTGATCGAGTCCGGGACCGAAGAATTCCACGAATTTACCTACCACGCCTTCGGCGCGCAGCATTTCCACCACCCGCAGCACCAGATCGGTGGCGGTGGCGCCCTCCTTCAGCGCGCCATCGAGCCTGAATCCCACCACATCGGGCACCAGCATGGTGATGGGCTGGCCGAGCATGGCCGCCTCGGCCTCGATGCCGCCCACGCCCCAGCCCAGCACGCCGAGACCGTTGATCATGGTGGTGTGGCTGTCGGTGCCGACACAGGTATCGGGATAGGCGGTCTCTCCACCCTCCCCGGTGGCGGTCCATACGCATTGCGCCAGATATTCAAGATTGACCTGATGGCAGATGCCGGTGCCCGGCGGCACCACCCGGAAATTGTCGAAAGCGCTCTGTCCCCAGCGCAGAAAGGAATAACGCTCGCCATTGCGAGCGAACTCTCCGGCCACGTTGCGGGCGAAGGCGTCATTGGTGCCGGCGAAATCCACCGTCACCGAATGGTCGATCACAAGGTCCACCGGCGAGAGCGGATTAATCTTTTGCGGATCGCCGCCCATGGCGGCCATGGCGTCGCGCATGGCGGCAAGGTCCACTACGGCGGGCACCCCGGTGAAATCCTGCATCAGCACCCGGGCCGGGCGATAGGCGATTTCACCACCGCCCGATCTGCTCTCGCCCCAGGCGGCCAGCCCTTCCACATCCTCGCGGGTGACCGAACGGCCGTCCTCGTAACGCAGGAGATTTTCCAGCAGCACCTTGAGCGAACGGGGCAGCCGGGCAATATCGCCAAGCCCGTTTTCAGCCGCCGCGGCGAGGCTGTAATAGCCATAGGTCTTGCCACCGGCCTCTAAAGAGCGGTGACAGGAGAAAGAATCCGGGCATGAGCCGGATGCGTCTGAAGCAGGCACTGGGGCAGTCTCCTTCCGTAAGCCCCTCAAACATATTCACCTTTTCCGCCCTGTCCAGTCCTAAGGCGTTATTGGGGCTTTCGTTTTGGGAGCGGCGGGATTACCTGTATGGTGCCAAAATTACTTTATATGTGTTTACAACGGGTAAAGCTCGACACAGATGGACGACACCCAGCCCCCTTCCCGCAACGCCCCGAAAGCCCCCACGGCTGCCGGCCCCGACAAGCTGACTGAAGACGGCGGAGGTCTGTTTACCGGCCACGACCTGGTCTGTGTACGGGGAGGCCGAACAGTGTTCGAGGGGCTCGATTTCGCGCTGAAATCCGGGGATGCGCTGGTACTGTTGGGTCCCAACGGCAGCGGCAAGTCGAGCCTGTTGCGGATTATGGCGGATTTGCTGAAACCCACCGCCGGCGATCTTTTGTGGTACGGCTATGCGATTGCCGACGATCCCGAAAGCCACCACGCCCGCCAGCATTACGTGGGCCATCTCGATGGCCTGAAGGCGGCCATGACGGTGGGCGAAAACCTGTCATTCTGGACCGGGCTGCGCATGGGCGAGGCGCCGCCGCCGGGGCTCATCCGCAGCGCCCTGGGCAGCTTTGGCCTCGATCATCTTGCCGATTTTCCCGCGCGCATGCTCTCGGCGGGCCAGAAGCGGCGGCTGTCGCTGGCCCGTATGCTGGCCTCCCCCGCCGATCTGTGGCTTCTCGACGAACCCACGGTGGCCCTCGACCGCGACTCCATCGCCGCCCTGGAACAGACCATCGCCCGCCACCGGCGGCGCGGCGGCATGGTGGTGGTGGCGACCCATACGGAAATGGCCCTGGGCCGCGCCTGGCCGCTCTACCTCGACCGCTTCGCCCCCACATCGGGACTGGCCGAGCTGCGGCAAGATGCCGCTACGGCCCTTGGCAATGGCAGACAAAAAACGGGACGGGTGGGAAGACAAGAGATGCGGCCATGACCGGATTCTGGCTTATCGTGCGCCGTGATGTGATCATGGCCTGGCGTCAGGGCGGCGACGGCCTCATGGCCGTCATGTTCTTTCTTATCACCGTCACCCTGTTTCCCCTCAGCGTGGGGCCGGAAAGCGGAATTCTCGCCCGTATCGGCCCCGCCGTGGTCTGGGTGGCGGCATTGCTGGCCACCCTGTTGTCGCTGGAACGCATGTTCCAGACCGATTTCGAGGATGGCAGCCTCGACCTCATGGCGATCACGCCGCTGCCACTGGAAGCCGTGGTTCTGGCCAAGTGCCTGGCCAACTGGCTGTTGACCGGCGCGCCCCTGCTGTTGGCCGCCCCGGTTCTGGCCATGATGCTGCATATGGACCGCGAGGGGCTGGCGGTCTTCATCACGGCCATGGCGCTGGGCACGCCGAGCCTGGTTTTCATAGGAGCCATCGGGGCCGCGCTGACGGTGGGCGCGCACCGTGGAGGTGTGCTGTTGACGCTTCTGGTGTTGCCTCTATACATTCCCGTCCTCATTTTCGGAGTCGGCGCGGTGGAAGCCGCGGTGACGGGTCAATCGGCCCAACCCCATCTTCTTGTGCTCGGCGGCCTGCTGTTGGGCACCCTGCCGCTGGGTCTGTGGGCCAGCACGGCAGCCCTGAGACAGGCCCTGGAATAACCCTGGACACCACGAACTCATGCATCGCTTCGCCAACCCCAACCGTTTCCTGCGCATCGCCGCCGTGGCCCTTCCATGGAGCGCGGTTCTGACCGTGGTCCTGCTTGGGCTGGGGCTTTACCTTGCGTTGATGGTCTCGCCCGCCGATTACCAACAGGGGGAAAGCGTGCGCATCATGTATATACATGTGCCCGCGGCCTGGATGGCCCTGTTCGTCTATAGCTGTCTGGCGGCGGCCAGCGCCGTGGCGTTGATCTGGAAGCATCCCCTGGCCGATCTCGCGGCCAAGGCCAGCGCCCCCATCGGCGCCTGTTTTACCTTCATCGCGCTGGTCACCGGCGCCATCTGGGGCAAGCCCATGTGGGGCGCGTGGTGGGTGTGGGACGCCCGCCTCACCTCGGTGCTGATCCTGTTCTTCTTTTACATGGGGCATATGGCACTCACCTCCGCCTTCGAGGACGCCAGCCGCGGCGAGCGCGCAGCGGCGATCCTGGCCTTGGTGGGGGCGGTCAATATCCCGGTTATAAAATGGTCGGTGGACTGGTGGAACACCCTGCACCAGCCGGCCAGCATCGTCCGCATGGACGGCCCCGCCGTTCATCCCTCCATGCTGGCTCCGCTGTTGATTATGGCGGCGGCGTTCACCGCCTATTACGTCACCGTGCTAATCCTGCGCCTGCGCGGCGAGATTCTCGCCCGCAAGATCGGCGCCCTGCGCCTGACCCGGATACAGGACCGCCAGGAAGAGCGCGGCCCCCATATGAGAGAGGTATAGAAAGAGAAAAGACCATGCCGGATTTTCTTCACATGGGTGAATACGGTTCTTTCATCACCACCGCCTACATCATTACCACGGTGGTGATGACGGGGCTGTTCGTGACCTCGTGGCGGCGGCTGCGGAGGCGCGAGGCGGCGCTGGCCGATCTTCTGGAAACCTTCGAGGAACCCACCCCGGTGGGGCCGGTGGGTATCCCCGCCAATGACAGCCGCAACCAGCGCGACGACGCCCCCTCATGAGCACTCCCACCCAGGATAGCGCGGGGGCACCTCAGAATTCTCCGCCGAAACGGCCCATGACCCGCAAGCGGCGGCGGCTGTATCTGGTGCTTGCCGGAATGGTGTTGCTGGGCGGATCGGTGGCGCTGGTGCTTTCGGCGCTGCGCGATAATCTGGTTTTTTTCTACAGCCCTTCGGAAATTCTCGACCGCGACATAGAGCCGGGCCGCCGCCTGCGTCTCGGCGGGCTGGTGGTGGAGGAAAGCGTGGAACGCAATGCCGGGGACGGATCGGTGGTATTTCGGATCACGGACCTTTCCAACGAGGTGCCGGTGACCTTTAGCGGTCTTCTTCCCGATCTCTTCCACGAGGGTCAGGGCGTGGTGGCGGAAGGCAGCCTCGACCGCAACGGCGTGTTTCAGGCCTCCAATGTGCTGGCCAAGCATGACGAGAACTATATGCCCCCGGAAGTGGCCGACGCCCTGAAGAAGTCGGGCCAATGGCAGGGCCAGGAGGGCCATGGTACGTCAGAGACTGCGGCCCCAGAAGAGGACCAGGAAGAGAGCGGCCCGTGATCGCCGAGTTGGGCCAATGATCGCCGAGCTGGGCCATTTCGCCTTGATCCTGGCCTTCGTGCTGGCCCTGGTCCAGGGCAGCCTTCCCCTCGCCGGGGCGCACCGGCAAGGGCAAGGACGCGACGACGACGGCTGGATCGCCCTGGCGGGACCGGCGGCGCTGGGGCAGTTCGTATTCGTCATCCTAGCCTTCGCCGCGCTGACGGTGCTTTTCGTGCAAGCCGATTTTTCGGTGATGGTGGTAACCGCCAACGCCAATTCCAAGCTGCCCCTGATCTATAAAATCTCCGCCGTGTGGGGACATCACGAAGGCTCCATGGTGTTGTGGGTCGCCATCCTGGCCCTGTTCGGGCTCTGTGTGGCGCTCTTCGGAAGCAACCTTCCCGCCACTTTCCGGGCCCGGGTTCTGGGCATCCAGGGCCTCATCAGCGCCGGTTTCCTGTTCTTTATATTACTGACCTCCAATCCCTTCGCGCGCCTGTTCCCGGCGCCCGCCGACGGCCGCGACCTGAACCCCCTGCTTCAGGATCCGGGGCTGGCCTTTCATCCGCCTTTTCTCTATGTGGGCTATGTGGGTTTTTCCATGGCCTTTTCCTTCGCCATCGCGGCGCTGATGGAAGGCCGGGTGGATGCCGCCTGGGCGCGCTGGGTGCGGCCCTGGACGCTGGCCGCCTGGTGTTTCCTGACTCTGGGTATCGCCATGGGAAGCTGGTGGGCCTATTACGAGCTGGGCTGGGGCGGGTTCTGGTTCTGGGATCCGGTGGAGAACGCCTCGCTGATCCCGTGGCTGGTGGGCACCGCATTGCTGCATTCGGCGATCGTGGTGGAGAAGCGCGACGCCTTGAAAAGCTGGACCGTGCTGTTGGCCATTCTCGCCTTTTCCTTCAGCCTTATCGGCACCTTTCTGGTGCGCTCGGGCGTGCTCACCTCGGTCCATGCCTTCGCCACCGATCCCGCGCGCGGCGTGTTCATCCTGGTCCTGCTGGTGATCGTGATCGGCGGCTCGCTGGTTCTCTATGCCCTGCGCGCACCCAGCTTGACGGGCGGCGGGTTGTTTTCTCCGGTGTCGCGCGAGGGTACTCTGTTGCTCAATAATCTGCTGATGACGGCAGCCGCCGGAACGGTGCTGCTGGGCACTCTGTATCCGCTGTTCCTCGACGCCGTGGGCGGCCCCAAGGTCTCGGTGGGCCCGCCTTTTTTCAACGCCACCTTCCTGCCGCTGATGGCGCCCATGGTGGTGGTGATGGCCGTGGGGCCGTTCCTGTCGTGGAAGCGAGGCGATCTTTCGGGAGCCTTTTCGCGGCTTTACGCGGCCCTTGGCCTGGCCCTGGTGGTGGCGCTGGCGGCCTGGTATTTCCATCGTGGCGGGCCGGTGCTGGCGCTGGTGGCGCTGGCGGCGGCGGCATGGCTGCTGTTCGCCACCCTGGCAGAATTGGCCGACCGCCTGCGGCTGTTCCGCGCCCCCTGGCGGGAGTGTCTGGAACGGGCGCGCAGCCTGCCACGCGCGGCCTATGGCATGACCCTGGCCCATGCCGGGCTGGCACTGGTGATCGCCGGAGCCACCGGGGCCTCGCTGTGGCGCGAGGAACATATCCAGTCCAGCCTGCCCGGCGACGCCATGGAGGTGGGCGGCTATGAAGTGACCCTGGAAGGGGTGCGCCAGGTGGAAGGCCCCAACTATTCGGCCGATCAGGGGCAATTCACGGTGCGCCGCGAGGGCCGCCAGGTGATGGTTCTGAAACCCGAAAAACGTGTCTATCCGGTGGCCGCCATGCCCACCACCGAGGCCGCCATCCACACCACGGGACGGGGCGATCTTTACGTGGTGCTGGGGGATGCCGCCGAAGACGACAGCGGAGCCTGGGTCACCCGTCTGTTCTTTACGCCGCTGGTGGTATGGATGTGGATCGGCTCCCTGGTGATGGTGGCGGGCGGGCTGCTTTCGCTCAGCGACCGCCGCCTGCGGGTGGGGGCGCCGCGGCGCAGAAAGAAGGCAGCCGTATGAACTGGAAATTCCTCCTGCCCACGGCCATCTTCGCGGCCATCGCCGTTGCCTTCGCCGTGGGGCTGACCCTGGATTCGCAACGCCTGCCCTCGGCGCTGATCGACAAGCCGGCGCCGCAGTTCGATCTGCCGCCCATCGCCGCAATTGATGGCGGGGAATCCTATGGCGGCGGCTTCTCCTCGGGCGATCTCGAAGGCCGGGTATCGCTGGTCAACGTATTCGCCTCCTGGTGCGTGCCGTGCCGGGTGGAGCATCCGCAGCTCATGAGTCTTTCCCGCGATCACGGCGTATCCATCTTCGGCATCAACCAGAAGGACAAGCCGGAGGACGTGATGGCCTGGCTGGCGCGTCACGGCGACCCGTACCGAGCCATTGGCGCCGATGTCACCGGCAGGACCAGCATCGACTGGGGCGTCTATGGCGTTCCCGAAACCTTCGTGGTGGACGCCAAGGGACGTATCCGTTACCGCCATGTGGGCCCGATCATGGAGCGCGACCTGACCGGAACCATTCTGCCCCTGATCGCGGAGCTGGGATCATGAGGAAGCTGGCTGCGTTCCATGTGGTTCTTCTTGTTGCCCTTGTTCTCGTCCTCGGGACGCGAGGGGCCGGGGCGGTGGAGCCTTCCGAGGTGCTGTCCGACCCGGTGCTGGAGTTGCGCGCGCGGGACATCAGCCAGGGCCTGCGCTGTCTCGTCTGCCAGAACCAGACCATTGACGATTCCGATGCCTCGCTGGCGAAAGACCTGCGGGTTCTGGTGCGTGAACGGCTGTTGGCCGGCGACAGCGACGCGGAAGTGATGGCCTTCGTCACCGACCGCTACGGTGATTTCGTCCTGCTCAAGCCGCCCATGAAATCCGAGACCGCGCTGTTGTGGTTCGGGCCGCTGGTGATCTTTCTCCTCGGCGGCGCGGGGCTGATTCGCTTTTACATAAACCGGCGCCGGGAAATGGCGGAGGATGGGGCGACGCCGAAACCCCTCAGTGGGCCTGAGAAAAAACATCTGAAATCGCTGCTCGCGGAAGACGGCGCGGAGAGCGGTGCGGAAGGTGACGGCCCATGAGCGGCGAGACCGTGACGGCTGATCTGTTGTTCTGGGTGCTGATTGCCCTGATGGCCGGAGGCGCGGTGGCGCTGTTGCTTGGCACCCGGGACTGGCTCGCCTTCGACGGTGGTAAAGGAGAAGAAGAGACGGAGCGCGGGCGCGGTGGCCATGATCTCGCCGTCTATGGCGACCAGTTGCACGAGCTTGAGGCGGACCTGGCGCGCGGCGTCTTGACGGAGGCCGAAGCCACGCCGGCGCGGCTCGAGATAGAGCGCAGATTGCTGGCCGCCGACCGCGAGTTGGACCAGGCGCCGCAAGTGGCGGCCTTCGCGCCGGGGCTGCGGCGGCGCAGTCTGGTGGCGCTGATGGTATTGATTCCGGCGCTGTCGCTGGGCCTTTATCTTTTCCTGGGGTTTCCGGGACTGCCCGGTCAGCCCTTCGATTCCCGCGGCGAACAGGGCCAGGAGGTGGAAGCTCCTGATATGTCGCCTGGGGACATTTCCGAAGCGGATATTTCCGCCATGGTGGAAAGACTGGCCGCGAGGCTGGAGCAGGAACCCGAAAACCTGGAAGGGTGGCGGATGCTGGCCCAGTCCTATCTGGTTCTGGAGCGTCCCGGCGAGGCCTATGGGGCATTACGGAAGGGTCTCGAACATTTCCCCAACGATCCCGGCCTGCTCCTCGCCTTGGCCCGGATCGAAATCGTGCTGGCGCAAGAAGAAGAGGCGGAGAAGGACATGTCCCTCGGTGAAGCCGTGCCCCTGGTCCCGCCCGAGGCGGCCCGGTATTACGAACGTCTGTTGGCGGTCATGCCCGAACACGAAGAGGCCCTGTGGATGGTGGGGCTGGCCGAGGCCCAGTCCGGCAACCGTGACAAGGCATCCGAGTTGTGGCAGCGCTTGCTGGCCCTGACGCCGCAAGAGTCCGAAAGCCGCGCGGCGCTGGAGGAGTATCTGGAAGCGCTGGAAAACCAGCGCTGAGTTTAGGGCCAGGGGCCAGGGTACGTCGGCCCCATAAAAAAAGCCTAGGGTACGTCAGGTGCGGCGGCCCCGAAAAAAGAGCCCTAAACCGGGGTTGTTCGCCCCACTACCCCCATCCTTTTACGCCCAAGTCTTTGATTTCAAACAATTTATGCCCTCAGGGCCTCCAAAATGTTAACATTTGTCATCATTTGTACACATGGGCTGCCGCAGCGCAGCATCGCTCCGGTAAGGGCCAGGGTAAATTAGAGACTGCGGTCCCAAAAAGAGGATGGGCGCAACCGGCCGCGCCGCCGCGCGGTAGGGAAACGTCTTTATCATGTCAAAGAGCTAAGAAAATATTCCTAGCATGAAAGAGGGGTGGGAGTCAAGGGCCAGGGTACGTCGGCCCTAAACCAGGGTACGTCGGGCCTAAAAAAAGAGAGCTTTCTTGCACCGCGAAGGCGACTCCGCCTAGGATGGGTGCGTCGTTACACTCATTCTACTTTTCGGGGAGAACCCCATGGGTGTGTCGTTACATTCATTCTACCTTTCGGGGAGAAAACTATGCCCAAAACAGATGTGAAAAAACCCGAGAGCGAAGACTTGGCCGAACTCAGTGACGAGGCCCTGGACCGGACTTCGGATGCGCAGGTGTACATCGTATGCGCCAGCGTTGGCGGATGCGCGTCCTCGTCCTCGTGTATAACATAGGCTGTGTCGGCTGCTGCGCGTAGCTGTCCCCGGCTGAATAGCCGCCACTAAAGGGAGAACCTCATGCCCAAGACAGACGTTAAAAAAATCGAGAGCGAGGATGTGGCTGAACTTGCCGACGAGGCTCTGGACCGGACCGCCGAGAACTTACAATGGTGCAACAGCAACAGTGGCGCCTGCGCTAATAGTGCTCCGGCTGACTGACCCCCATTAAAGGGAGGAACCCATACCCAAAACAGATGTGAAAAAAATCGAGAGCGAGGATGTGGCTGAACTCAGCGACGAGGTCCTGGACCGTTTAGAGATCACGAAGGTATGCACGAATACCAGCCACTGCGGGACTACGTCACCGGCTGAGTAAGTGGCACTAAAAGGAAAACCCCATGCCCAAGACTGATGTGAAAAAACCCGAGAGCGAAGACCTGGCCGAGCTTTCCGACGAAGCCCTGGACCGGGCTGACGGGAACATGCAAGCAACTATGTACTATTGCTTTAACTCCAACCAGCCTGGATAGACCTGACCCAGCGTCAGGAATTAACAAAAACCTCGCGGGGAATCACCTCGCGGGATTTTTTGTTTTAAGGCCCAAGGTCTCCCTTCGCTGCTTCGCAGCTTTGGGAGACAGGTACGTCGGAGTCTGCGGACCTGAAAAAAGAGGGCGGTTATTCTTCGCGGTGGTTGCGGCGACGGGTTTCGAGCCGTTCCATCAGCGCGCGGGTGGTGGGGCTGATGAGGGCGGCGTGGCCGTCGAGTTCGCGCACCGGCCAGATACCCATGACGCTGTTGGTGAGGAAGAGGGCGTCTGCTGTCATTACGTCTTCGTAACGAATATCGCCCACCTGCACGGAAAGCCCCTGTGAGCCTGCCTCTTCCATGACCACGGCGCGGATGATCCCGGCCACGCCGCAACGCGAGAGGTCCGGCGTTGAGAGAACCCCCTCGCGTTCCATAAAGAGATTGCTCATGGTGCCCTCGATGACGTTTCCCTCGCCATCGCAGAGCAGGCCCTCGGCGATTTCCGGGTCGTCCCATTCGGCCCGCGCCAGCACGTTTTCGAGCCGGTTGAGATGCTTGATCCCGGCCAAGGCCGGTTGGTGACCAAGTCGTAGGTCACAGCGCCGTATCTTGACGCCCTCCGAGGTATGGGTTTCGGGAATGTCGGGCCAGGGATGAAAGGCAACGATGCGGGTGGGGTGAGGATCTTCCGGCGCACGGTAGCCGCGCCCGCCCGACCCCCGGGTAATGATAATCTTCAAGATTCCCTGTTCCACGCCATGGCTGGTGCGCTGGCCGTTGAGGAGGAGTTGCGACTCGCGGGACAATTCTCCCATATCCGGTTCAACAATACGAAGACGCTCACAGCCCTCGCGCAGACGGGCCAGGTGACGGCCCCAGAATTCGGGTTTGCCCTCGCGCACGGCGATGGTCTCGAACAGGCCGTCGCCGTACGCCAGGCCGCGGTCGGAGACCGGCAGCGTGTCCCGGGCCTCGCCGTTGACGTAGAGGGGAGAAATGGGCCGGTCCGTGCCGGGTTGATACTGGAAGGAAAATTCGCCGCCGCCCATGGGCTCACCCTCCCTCGGTGAGGGCGCGGACCACGCCTTTGGCCTTGTCGCGGGTTTCCTCCAGTTCCTTTTCAGGATCGGAATCGGCGACGATGCCGCCGCCGGCACGCAGGCAAACCGCATCGCCCTCGCGCAGCATGGTGCGGATCAGGATATTGAGGTCGAGGCTGCCGTCGCGGTTCACATAGCCCATGGAGCCGGTATAGGGGCCGCGCCCCACGCCTTCCAGTTCAGCGAGGATTTCCATACAGCGCACCTTGGGACAGCCGGTGATAGTGCCGCCGGGAAAGACCGCGCGCACCACCTCGCCGGGGGCCACCGCGCGGGCCAGTTCGCCGCGCACGTTGGAGACGATGTGATGCACATGGGCGTAGGATTCCACCACCATCATTTCGTCCACGCGCACGCTGCCCGGCTTGCAGACCCGGGAAATATCGTTGCGCTCGAGGTCCACCAGCATGATGTGTTCGGCCCGCTCCTTGGGATGGGCGAGAAGCTCCTCGGACAAGGCCACATCGGTGATGCCGCTCGACCCGCGCGGCCGGGTGCCGGCGATGGGGCGGGTCTGGATGATACGCCCGCGCACTTCCACCAGCCGTTCCGGCGAGGAGCTGATGATGGCGTCATCGCCCCGCGTCACAAGCCCGGCAAAGGGCGCGGGATTACAGCCGCGCAGCCGGTCATAGAGGTGGGCGTGGGAGATGTCCCGGGTGAGCCGGCCGCGCCAGGCCCGCGACAGGTTCACCTGGAACACGTCGCCGGCATAAATATAGTCGATACAGTGGCGCAGATTTTCAAGATGCTGGTCCGGCGGGTCTTCGTCGAGATCGCCTTCGAGGCATTGGGTATCGGTGAAGGGCGGCGGCGGCGATTGCGCAAGGGCAGCGAGGTCGGCCTCCATTTTGTCGAGCAGATCGTCGCAGCCGGTTTCGGCCACCAGGGTTACTTCGCCGCTTTCATGGTCGCGGATGACGGCCGCCGGGAAGCGGGTGGCGAAGGCAATGGGGAAGTCGCCGGGTGCCGAGGGAAAGTCCAGCGTCGGTTCGATCTCGCGCGCCAGCTCGTATCCCAGATAGAGGAACCAGCCGCCGTGAAAGGGCGGCACGCTGCCGATTTCCATGGTTACCGGAGCCGGGAACATGGCCTGTCCCCACCAGCGGTCGAAGGTGGAGAGAAAGCCCTTGTCGCGCTTGCGTTCTATGTGGTCGGCGCCGGTGAGGAGGCCGTCGCTTGTAAGGGTCAGGGTGTCGCCGGGAAAGGCGAAGAGGATGTCGAAGCGGGCCTGGACCCCGCCCCGCGCCGCTGATTCCAGAAAGTGGGGATAGCGCGCCCCGTTCAAGCGGTGCAGTTGCAGCAGGTCGAAAGAGTCGGCAAGCTTACCGGGCAGGTTTTCCGGTGCGATGAAGCGCGCCGACCATTGTTCGTTTTCCGGAGCGCAAGCGTGTGCCTGCGTGGTGGAGGATGGTGACAACAGGGTCTCCCGCAACAATCTTTTCGGGGCCGACGTACCCTGGCCCTTCCCAAGCTCGGCGCTGTTGGTTTTGCCAGCGCCGCCTTTTTTGGGGCCGACGTACCCTGGCCCTATTAGGCGGAAGAGTCTACTCCATACCGGCAGGGTACAACAGAGCGGAGAGAGGACGGTGTCAGATTTTGGTGGTTTTCGGGGATATTCTTTAGTTCTCTAGCGGGGCTGGGTTCTCTGAGGGGTGGCCAGGAAGGAAGAACTGGAACGGACTTTGCCATGACGGCGAGCGGCACACGCATATTGGTGATTTACAACCCGGTTTCCGGGCGGCGCAATAAGGCCCGGCTGGACCGGGTGCTGACCCGCCTATGCGAAGCCGGGGCACAGGTGACGGTGCGCGAGACGGGTGGGCCTGGTGACGCGGAAACTTATGCGCGCGAGGCCGGGAACTTTGACGTGGTGGCGGTGGCCGGCGGCGACGGTACGGTGAACGAGGCCCTTAACGGGCTGGGGACGCTTGGCGGCAAGACACCACGTGGCAAGACACCGGCGCTAGCCTTCATCCCCCTGGGCACGGCCAATATTCTGGCCCATGAGCTGGGCCTGCCGCGTTCGGCATGGGGGCTGGCGGAAACCATCCTGGTCGGCGAACGCAAGGTGGTGCGGCCCGGCCGCGCCAATGGCAGGCTGTTCCTGCTCATGGTGTCGGCAGGATTCGACGCCCGGGTGGTGGCGGGGGTCGATACGGGAACGAAACGAGTTCTCGGCGCCGCGGCCTACGTGGTGGCGGCGTTCAAGGAAATGTGGCGCGGCGGCGGGCGCTGCCGCGTCACCGTGAACGGAGAAGACGGCAAAGACGGTAAAGACAGCGAGGTTTGCGACGCGGCCACGGTAATTATCACGCGGGCGCGCCATTACGGCGGCGGATTCGTGCTGGTGCGCGACGCCCGGCTCGAGGAGCCGCGTCTTTACGTGGTCTGCCTGGCCGGGAGCGGAGCCTGGAACGCTTTACGTTACGGCGCGGCGCTGGTGCTGGGAAGGCTGCACCGGCTGGATGATGTGCGGATCATGGAAGGAACATCGGTGCATGTGGAAGGCGCGGGCGGCGATTCCGGTGACCCGCTGCAGATGGATGGCGATCTGATGGAGGGACCGGCGGGCATCTTGTCCGAGGATGGACCGCTGGAGGTCTGTCTCGACGAAATTCCCGTAACCCTGTTGGGTCCACCTCGCTGACGGGCAGTATGCTTGACAGGGCTTGGCGCGGGACACATTATCCGCCCCCACTATCCACCCTGATTTTTTAGGGGTGGTTCCGATTTTTTTCGGGGCCGTAGCTCAGTTGGGAGAGCGTCGCGTTCGCAATGCGAAGGTCAGGGGTTCGATTCCCCTCGGCTCCACCAAATTTTTCAAAGATTTAGTCTTTCTTGAACGCGGCGGACAGGGAGGGTAGGTTTGGCCGCAACCCGGAGCAACCCGGCCCAGATCACCCGGCTTTCGCGGAGGCCCGTCACGTGACCTTGAATCCCATCGTTTTCCTGCTCTATCAGGTGATCAATATCTATATCTGGCTGTTGATCATCTCGGTGGTGATGAGCTGGCTGGTGTCCTTCAACGTCATCAATACAAGCAACCGCTTCGTCTATCTGGTGGGCGATTTTCTCTATCGCATTACCGAGCCCCTGTTGGCGCCGGTGCGGCGTTTCCTGCCCTTCATGGGGGGGCTGGATATCTCGCCGGTAGTGCTGATCCTGCTGCTTTATACCCTGCAGTATTCGCTCATCTATTATTTTGCCTGAGGCGGCAGCTTGCCCCTTCACAAAGGAGACGCGGGGGCTTAAGGTCGCGCTCCGCCTGACCCCGGGAGCGAAAAAAGCCTGTATTTCCGGAGTCGCGGCGGACGGGAAGGAACATCCGGTTGTCACAGTTCGCGTCACCGAGCCACAAAACGGTGCGGGTCGGGGGCGGCAAGGCCAATGGGGCGCTGTTGAAGCTGTTGGCCAAACAATGGCGGATACCGAAGTCCAGCCTTTCCATTGTCGCGGGCGCGAGCTCGCGGCGCAAAACGGTTCTGATTGAAGGGGATGGGGAAGTTCTTTTGCAACGGTTGCAAGAATGGATAAGGAGTAAGAATGTCTGAAGCCAAGATTATCGACGGCAAAGCCTTTGCCGCCAATTTACGTGAAAGCCTGGCCCGCAGGGCCGCCGTGCTGAAACAGGAACACGGCCTGGTGCCCGGCCTGGCCGTGGTGCTGGTGGGCGAAGACCCGGCGAGCCAGGTCTATGTGCGCAACAAGGCCAAACAGACGGTGGAGGTGGGTTATCGCTCCTTCGAGCACAGGCTCGACGACACCACGCCGGAGGCCGATTTGCTGGCGCTGGTGGAGAAGCTCAATAAGGACGAGGCCGTGAACGGCATTCTGGTGCAGCTCCCCCTGCCCGGTCATATCGACAGCCAGAAGGTGCTCGATTCCATCGATCCTGCCAAGGATGTGGACGGCTTCCACGCCATCAATATCGGCCGCTTGTGGTCGGGCATGGATGCGCTGGTGCCGTGCACGCCGCTGGGATGCAGCCTGATGCTGAAAGACGAACTGGGTGATCTGTCGGGCCTCAACGCGGTGATCGTGGGACGCTCCAACATCGTCGGCAAGCCCATGGCGGCGTTGCTGATCAAGGAAAGCTGTACTGTGACCATCTGTCATTCCCGCACCAAGGATTTGCCCGGCGTCTGCCGCGAGGCCGATATTCTGGTGGCCGCCGTGGGAAGAGCGGAAATGGTGAGGGGCGACTGGATCAAGCCCGGCGCCACCGTCATCGATGTGGGCATCAACCGCATCGACGCCCCGGAAAAGGGCGAGGGCAAGACCCGGCTGGTGGGCGACGTGGCCTTCGACGAAGCGTCCCAGGTGGCCGGAGCCATCACCCCGGTGCCCGGCGGCGTCGGTCCCATGACCATCGCCTGTCTGTTGGTGAACACACTGACCGCCGCCTGCCGCCAGCATGGACTCACCGAGCCGGAAGACCCCGGCGCGTAAACGGGCGCGTAGGGACGTGGGGGGTAGAGGCGGGTCCGAAAAAACCATGGCGGAACTGATCCTGGCCGCGGCTTTTATGCTGGGGAGTCATGTGGGGCTCTCCAGTACGGTTGCGCGCGCGCGGCTGACGGGGCTTCTCGGGCAGCGCGGTTTCCGGGTTCTCTATTCGATGGTGACGCTGGGGGCGCTGGCCTGGATGATCACCGCCTACGCAGGCGCGCCCTTCGTGGAGGTCTGGCCGCAAGCCCCGTGGATGCGCATGATCCCGGTTCTGCTCATGCCACTGGCCTGTATCCTGTTGGTGGCGGGCCTCACCAGCGCCGGGGCCAGCATCAGAAGTGACGTGGCGCTGCCGGGCAGCGAAGAGGGGGGCGAAGAGATAGGCGGCATTGTCAAAGTCACCCGCCATCCCGTCATGTGGGCTCTTATTTTATGGGCCGGCGCTCATCTGGCGCCCAACGGCGACGCCGCCGGGCTGGTGCTGTTCGGCGCTTTTCTGGCACTGGCGCTGGCCGGGCCATGGCTCATCGACACCAAGCGCGCGCGGCTTCATGGGCCCGACTGGGAGCGTTTCGCAAGGGCCACCTCGGCGGTTCCCTTCGCCGCCATCGCCGCCGGGCGGGCGCGGGTAACTATGTCCGAAATCGGCTGGGGCAAGATCGCGGGCGGGCTGGTTCTCTACGGGGTTCTGCTGGCCGCCCATGAATGGGTGATCGGTTTCACGCCGCTGCCGTAGGGGCGAGCGGGTGGTGGCGCTGTGCGTTTATTTCTTGCGCTTGCCGAGCAGGCGCAGGCGCAGGGCGTTCAATTTGATAAAGCCCTCGGCATCGCTCTGGTCGTAGACCTGGTCGGCCTCGAAGGTGGCGTGGGCCGAACTGTAGAGGCTGTTGGGCGACTTGCGCCCCACCACATGGACTCCGCCCTTATAGAGCTTGAGCCGCACCGTGCCGTTGACGGCGGCCTGGGTGTCATCAATGAGACCCTGCAACATCTCCCGTTCCGGCGAGAACCAGAAGCCGTTATAGACCAGCTCGGCATAGCGCGGCATGAGCTCGTCCTTCAAGTGGGCCGCGCCGCGATCCAGGGTCAGGCTCTCCATGGCGCGATGGGCGTCGAGCAGGATGGTGCCGCCCGGCGTCTCGTAGACCCCGCGCGACTTCATGCCCACATAGCGGTTCTCGACGATATCGGCGCGGCCGATGCCGTTGGCGCCGCCCAGGTCATTGAGCCGCGCCAACAGGTCGGCGGGACCGAGTTTCTTGCCATCCACGGCCACCGGGTCGCCGCCCTTGAACGTGATCTCGACCACGGTGGGGGCGTCGGGCGCGGCCTGGGGTGAGACCGAGCGCGTGAACATGTCCTCGTCGGGTTCGGCCCAGGGGTCTTCCAGCACCTTGCCCTCGTACGAGATGTGCAACAGATTGGCGTCGGTGGAATAATCGGCCTCGCCGCGCTTGTCGGTGGGCACCGGAATCTGGTACGCCTCGGCGTAGGCCACCAGCTTTTCCCGTGAATCGAGATCCCATTCCCGCCACGGCGCGATCACCTTGATATCGGGATTGAGCGCGTAATAGCCCAATTCGAAGCGCAGCTGGTCGTTGCCCTTACCAGTAGAGCCATGGGCCACGGCGTCGGCGCCTACCTCGGCCGCGATCTCGATCTGGCGCTTGGCGATCAGCGGCCGGGCGATGGAGGTGCCGAGAAGATAGGTGCCCTCGTAGAGAGCGTTGGCCCGGAACATGGGGAAGACGTAATCGCGCACGAATTCGTCGCGAAGGTCTTCGACGAAGATTTCCTTCACGCCCATGGTTTCCGCCTTTTCCCGCGCCGGGGCCAGTTCCTCGCCCTGGCCGAGATCGGCGGTGAAGGTCACCACCTCGCAGCCATAGGCGTCCACCAGCCAGCGCAGGATGACGCTGGTGTCGAGCCCGCCCGAATAGGCGAGCACAACCTTTTTCACGGTATTCTTTTTGGCGTTCATGTGCGGGTCCGTCCTCTTTTGTAATGAGGGCGAGGGATGATGAGGGCGAGAGATCAGGCCGCGCAGTATAGGCAAACGCGCTCTCGCGGCAAGGAAAAGACGCTGTTACGGGGGGCGGTTATTTGAGCGGAACAGGAGCGGCCTTAATGCTTTCTTGTTGGCGCAGTCCGCAGGCGGCCTTAATGCTCTCGGACTTGAGTTGGCCGCAGGCGGCCATGATGTCGCCGCCCCGGGTATCGCGCAACGGCGCCGACAGGCCGAGATCGTTGAGGATTCCGGCGAAGCGCCGCATGGCGCCCTTGGTGGAACATTCATAGGGCGCGCCGGGCCAGGGATTGAAGGGAATGAGATTGACCTTGGCCGGGATGTCTCTCAACAGCCGCGCCAGTTCCCGGGCATCGGCGGGAGAATCGTTGACGCCCTTCAGCATCGCGTATTCGAAAGTAATGCGCCGCGCGTTGCTGGCGGTGGGATAGGCCCGCGCCGCATCGAGCAATTGGGCCAGCGGGTATTTGCGGTTCAGCGGCACCAGCTTGTTACGCAATTCATCGCGCACCGCATGGAGCGAGACCGCCAGATTGACGCCCAAATCCGCCCCGCAGCGCGCCATCAGCGGCACCACCCCGGCGGTGGACAAAGTAATGCGGCGCTTGGAAATGGAAATGCCTTCGTGGTCCATGAGGATTTTCAGGGCCGCCGAAACGGCATCGTAATTGTAGAAGGGTTCGCCCATGCCCATGACCACCACATTGGTGAGCAGGCGTTGGCCGCTGGGCGCCGCCCATTCGTCGAGGGTATCGCGGGCCACCATGAGCTGGGCCACCATCTCGCCGGGCGTCAAGTTACGCACCAATCCTTGGGTGCCGGTATGGCAGAAGCTGCATTTCAGGGTACAGCCCACCTGGGAGGAAAGGCACAGCGCGCCGCGGTCCTCCTCGGGGATGAAGACGGTCTCCACCTCGTTGCCGTCGGCCAGGCGCAGCAGCCATTTATGGGTGCCGTCGGCGGATTTTTGGTGATCGACGATTTCGGGCCGCGCCAGGCTGTAGCGCTCGGCCAGCAGGGCGCGGAAGTCCTTGGCCAGCGTGGTCATCTGGGAAAATTCCCGCGCGCCATGGAAATAGACCCAGTGCCAGAGCTGGCCGGTACGGAAGGCCGGCATGTCCAGCGCCGCCATGGCGGCGGCCATGTCTTCGCGGCTCATGCCGATGAGGCTGGGCAGCGCGCCTGAATCAGCACTGGGATCAGCAGGATTGGCGGGGGGGTGAGCCGTATGGGAGGCCGTGTTCTGGGTCATGCTGTTGGTCATATGGTTGGCCATCATGGTGGCCGCAATGAAAGCGGGGCGGGGCGGCGGGATTATTTTACCCCGCAGGCCTCGCTGATGGCCTTATAGGCGGCGGAGAACCCGGTCAGGGAATAGGTGTCGGTGGTGGCGGTGCCACGCGAGGATGTTCCCTTCACCACCATTTTCCGCCCCCGTTTCATGGTCCGCACCATGTCCTTGTCGCCCTTGTCGTCGCGGGCCCAGGCCTTGTTGCCGTCGGTGAAAAGCTCGAATGCATTGCCACCGATCTTTAACTGAACCGATGACTCATTCTTATAGACATAGCCGGCGATGACGCTGACCACGCCGGTGCTTTTCTCTGCCTTGCGGTGGGTGATGAGCGCATAGATGTCGCCGCGCTTGGAATATTTGCCCTCTGCCTTCTGCGACGAGCTCGCCATGTAACAGACCTTACCGGCCTTTTCGTCATAGGCGAAGGCGTTCCAGTCGGTATAGCTGCCGATGAGTTCGGGATCGGCGGCATGCGCCGGGGCCATGCCCAACATCAGGGAGATCAGAATGGAAAGCACGAAGAGGCGTGCCAAAAAACGGAAACTATTGGGTGTGTTTTTCATGGCGGAAGAGAATATCTCCGGCGTGGAAGCAAGCCAAGCCCCCGTCAAATGTTTATTGAACAGATTCCTGATTTATTTTTTCCAGCGCTTTTATTTTTCCTTACTCCGTTGTTTCAATGCCCCGCGCACATGTTCGGGCAGCGGCGCGGGCTCGGCGCCGGGCATCACCGGACGCAGGGGGAAACCTTCGAGGCTGATGAGGCGGTCATACATGACCAGCGCCCCGGCGATGGCCACATTGACGCAAAAGGCGGTGGGGATGCGGATCACGTGCTCGCAGCGCTCCACCATTTGCGGCGACAGATCGCCCCGTTCCGGCCCCATCACATAGGCGCAACAGCGGAGATGGCGGAAGCTGGGCAGTTCGGTGGCGTCCTCGCGCAGTTCCACCCCCACCAGGGCACAGCCCTTGGGCAGGGTCATCTCGTCGAGACCGGCAAAATCGTAATAGGGCATTCCCGCCCAGGCGCGCGAGGTGTCGGCCTGCTCCACCTCGGCGCGGGTGAAACTGGCGTCCACGGTGAAAACGAAGCTGGCGCCGAAGGCATGGGCGGTGCGGAACAGGCTGCCCGCGTTCATGGCCTTGCTCATGCGTTCCACGCCGATTCCAAAATAGCCGCGCATGGGGTAAGAGGATGCCTTCCCGGCGATTCAAGATCAAGAAACTCCGGCAAGTGACGAAAAGACCGGCAAGAGACCTGCGGCGTGAAGGAGGCAAGGGGGGATGGCGGTGCGGAGGGATTCACCCTAGTTTGACGCCATGTCACGTCTGCCTCTATCCCTTACCGCCATGGCGGAGGATATTCCCGCCCCTGTGCAGGGGGCGCTGTGGATGCTGATCTCGGCCGCCGCGCTGGCAGGTCTCACCGGCATGGTACGCCATATCTCGGCGGGGCTGCCTCCCTTCGAGATCGCCTTCTTCCGCAGTTTATTCGGGCTTTTGATCCTCGCCCCCTGGCTGGCGCGTTCGGGACTGGGCATTTTGCGCACCAAGCGGCTGGGGCTTTATACCCTGCGCTGTGCCTTCGGCGCGGCCACCATGCTCATGTGGTTCACCGCCATCTCCATGGTGCCGCTGGCCGATGCGGTGGCGCTGGGCTTTACCTCGCCGCTGTTCGTCACATTGGGGGCAGCGCTGTTCCTGGGCGAGGTGGTGCGCGGCAAACGCCTGGGGGCGACGTTGTGCGGATTCGTGGGCGCGCTCATCATCCTGCGTCCGGGCAGCGGCGTCCTCGATCCCGGCGCTGTTTTGGTGGTGGCCTCGGCGGTGACGCTGGCCGGGGCCAATCTCTCGGTGAAGGGGCTGTCGCGCACCGAACCTATACAGGCCATCGTCACCTATATGGTGATTTTCATGGTGCCGCTGACCTTTATTCCGGCCCTGTTGGTGTGGCAGACGCCCACATCGGTACAGCTGGTGGAGCTCTTCGGTTTAGCGGCGCTGGCCACCCTGGGCAATTACGCCATGACCCACGCCGTGGCGGTGGCCGATGCCTCCGCCGTCATGCCCTATGATTACGCCCGCCTGCCCTTCGTGGCGCTGATCGGTTTCTTCGTCTTCGGCGAGACTTCCGACGCGATGACCTGGATCGGCGCGGGAATCATCGCCGCGGCGTCGGTCTATCTCGCCCATCACGAATCGAAGGCCGCCAAAAAGGAAGAGGAGCACCCATGAGGCCTCTTCCCCCCGCCCGCCTGATGCGCCACTGGGAAGCCCGTTGGGAGTCCCTGCCCGACAATTTGCGCGGCGCGGTGTGGCAGGTGTTGTCCAACCTCGCCTTCACCATGATGGCGGTGATGGTGAAGACGGCGGGTCAGAGCATGGACAGTTTCGAGATCGCCTTCTTCCGCTGTTTGTTCGGGCTTCTTCTCACCCTGCCCTTCCTGATGCGCGCCGGGCGCGCCAGCTTCGCCACCAGCCGCATGGGCGCTCATTTCAGCCGCGCGGGCCTGGGCGTGGCCGCCATGTTCTGTGGTTTCTACGCCCTCACCCATCTGCCGCTGGCCGAAGCCACCACTATTTCCTTCACCAAGACCCTGTTCACCATCCCGCTGGCGGTGCTGGTGTTCGGCGAGGCCATACGCTGGCGGCGCTGGACCGCCACGGCGGTGGGGCTGGGCGGCGTGGTGGTGATCCTGAGGCCACAGGGCGGGGAGTTCGACCCGGCCATGTTGGTGGCGTTGCTGGCGGCGGCGCTGGTGGCGGTGGTCATCATGACCATCAAATCACTGGCCCATACTGAGCGGGCCTCCACCATCCTGTTTTATTACGGCGTGTTTTCCACGGGGGTCTCGCTGGTGCCGGCGCTGTTGGTATGGCGCACGCCGAACCTGGAGGAATACGTGGCTCTGGCGGGGGTGGCGGTTCTCGGCGTTGCCGGGCAGTTCTGCAACATCCGCAGCTATCGCCTGGGCGAGGCCACGGCCATGGCGCCGTTTGGCTATCTGCGCCTGATCTTCGCCGGATTTTTCGGCTATATCCTGTTCGCCGAGGTGCCCGATCTCTGGACATGGGTGGGCGCGGCCATCATCGTCGGCAGTACCCTGTACATCGCCATCCAGGAAGCCCGGCGCAAGCAGGCTCCCGTTACCGGGGAATAGGCATTATGGTACGGCCATGACACACAGCCACCCCCCCGATTTGTCCGAGATTGAGACGCTGGCGGCCGACGCCTTCGCCACCATCCCCGAAGACTTACGCCGCCATTGCGGCAACGTGGTGTTCCGGGTGACGGAGTTCCCCGACGAGGAAACCGAGCGCGAAATGAAGCTGGAGAGTCCTTACGAGATATTGGGCCTCTATCGCGGGGTGTCGCTGAATGATAAAAGCGTTTCCGAAGCACCCCAGGACATGGACATGATCTTTCTCTACCGCGCGCCGCTGCTCGATTACTGGTGCGAGACCGGGGAGGACCTTTCCCACCTTATCCGCCATGTGCTGATTCATGAGATCGGCCACCATTTCGGCTTTTCCGACGCCGATATGGAGAAGATCGAGGCTGAAAATTAGATATGTAAATAATTAGTTTACATATGGAACAGTGATTAGCCGTTATATCTGTAAACTTTTGATTGTCATATTAAGCTATTGAAATAAAGGGAGAAACAAACTTGGTCAGCGTTCTCTTCGTATGCACCGGAAACATCTGCCGCTCGCCCACGGCGGAAGCCGTATTCCGCAAGATGGTCCAGGACGAGGGGCTGGAAGAGGTGGTCCTTGTGGAATCCGCAGGCACCACCGATTTCCACGAGGGCCAGGCCGCCGACGCCAGGGCGCGGCAAACGGCGCGGGGGCGCGGTATCGACATGGAGGACATCCGGGCGCGGCGGGTCACGGTGGAGGATTTCACCCGCTTCGACTATTTGTTGGCCATGGACCGCTCTCATTTGCGGGAATTGCAGGCCCGGGGGGAACGCCTTGGTGTTGATCTGGGCGCGGAACGGCTGCGCCTGTTCATGGAATTCGCGCCCGGGCCGGCCCCGCCCGAGGTGCCCGATCCCTATTACGGCGACGGCGACGGATTCGCCAAGGTCTTCCACATGATCGAGGTGGCCTCGCGCGGGCTGTTGGAAGAAATCCGCCGCATCTATTTGTGATGTCTCCCCCCTCATGTCTCTAGAGACCGAGATCGAACGCATTATGGGTGCGTCTGTGACCGGGCGGGCGGGGTTGAGCGGCGGTTGCGTGGGCGAGGTCTGCCGCGTGGAGCTTGGCGACGGGCGGTCCGTGGTGGCCAAGCTGGGGGCAGCGGGCAGCGGGCTGGAGACCGAGGGCTGGATGCTGGACTATCTGGCGGAGAAAAGCGGCCTCCCGGTGCCAGAGGTGTTCCACGCCGACGACAATTTACTGCTTATGTCCTTTATCGAGAACGGCGGCGCGCTGGACGGGAGCGCCCAGGAACACGCGGCCGAATTGTTGGCGGAGTTGCACGACGTCACCGCAACCCGCTTCGGCCTGGAGCGCGATACCCTGATCGGCGGGCTGGCCCAGCCCAATCGGGAAACCGAGAGCTGGCGCGACTTCTTCCGCGAGCACAGGCTTCTCTATATGGGCGGCGAAGCACGAGCCGCCGGGCGGCTGCCGGGAGGGCTTTTTAAACGTCTGGAGACCTTCGCGGGAAAAATTGAAAACTGGATATCCGAGCCGCAGCGGCCTTCTCTTATTCATGGCGATATGTGGGGCGGCAACGTGCTGGCCGGGGGCGGGCGCATCGCCGGTTTCGTGGACCCGGCCATCTATTACGCCGACCCCGAGATCGAGCTGGCCTTTTCCACCATGTTTTCCACCTTCGGCGAGCCTTTCTTCCGCCGTTACGGTGAAATACGGCCCCTGGCGCCGGGTTTCTTCGAGGAGCGGCTGGATATTTACAATCTCTATCCCCTGTTGGTGCATGTGCACCTCTTCGGCGGCGGCTATGTGGACGGGGTGGAGAGAACGTTGAGCCGGTTCGGGTATTGAGGGTGGACATGCTGCAGGATTTGGTACGCCCAGACATGGGTTTTCATAGGAGGATCGGAGATCGCCATGAGCATCGAAGAGTCGCATCAGGATCGTTGCATTGATTACATCGAGTTCAATGTGGCTGATATAGCCCGATCAAAGGACTTCTACGGAAAGGCCTTTAACTGGACATTCACCGATTACGGACCGGAGTATTGCGAATTCTCGGACGGCCATATGAAAGGCGGGTTCGACGCCAGCGGTCCGGTAACGCCGGGCGGACCGCTGGTGGTTCTTTATGGCGCTGATCTGGCGGATGTCCAGGGCCGTATCGAAGCGGCCGGCGGCAACATCGTGAAGCCGATTTTTGAGTTTCCCGGCGGCAGGCGCTTCCACTTCACCGACCCCGATGATTATGAACTGGCGGTCTGGAGCGAGACCTAGGCGATAGCCGGGCGCCCGGATTTGCGCCCAAGTGGCCGAATTGGCTTGACTTTGTCGCGTGATAAGAGTCTAAGGGCGCCAGCGACACCCCCTTTTAAAGTTGAATTTCGATCGCTCGCCGGCCCGGCACGTCTTTTGGGCTGGCCTCGTTTCTTTCAGACATATTCGGGCGTTTCGTTAGACCGGCCTCTGCCGTGCCCTCTATTTCATGGGCGCACGCCGTGTCGATACCGCTTGCATCGTGCTTGCACGCTCGCCGTCCCACATTCGGGGCGAAGAGTTGTTTATGATTTGAACGAGAAAGAAAAATAACACATGACTAATTTTGCGGGCCTTGAACTGGCCCAACCCCTCCTTCGCGCCATCACGGACGAAGGCTATACCACCCCCAGCCCGATCCAGGGCAAATCCATTCCACCGCTGCTTCAAGGGCGCGACCTGTTGGGCGTGGCCCAGACCGGCACCGGAAAAACCGCCGCCTTCGCCCTGCCCCTGTTGCACCATCTGGCGCAAAATAACAAAAAGGCCCAGAGCCGCCAGCCGCGCGCGCTGATCCTGGCGCCGACCCGTGAACTGGCGGGCCAGATCGCCGACAGCCTGAAAAACTATGGCCGCCATCTCCATCTGCGCACCGGCGTGGTCTTCGGCGGCAGTTCCATCCGGCCCCAGATCAAGGCCTTGTCCCATGGCCTCCACATCTTGGTGGCGACACCGGGACGGCTGCTGGACCTCATGAACCAGGGCCATGTGCGGCTCGATGCAATAGAGGTCTTTATTCTCGACGAAGCCGACCGCATGCTCGACATGGGCTTCATCCGCGACGTCAAGAAGATTACCGCCGCGCTCCCCAAACGCCGCCAGACGGTGCTGTTCTCGGCCACCATGCCGAAATCGGTCCAGGGCCTGGCCCATGATCTGATGAACGATCCGGTACGGGTCGAGGTGGCGCCGACGGCCACCACCGCCGAAAAGGTAGAGCAACGGGTGCTGTTCGTGCCCAAGGACAAGAAACGGGCGCTGCTCAGTGAACTGTTGAACAACCAGGACATCGAGCGCGTGCTTGTCTTCACCCGCACCAAACATGGCGCCGACCGCGTCGCCCGGCACCTCCACCACAGCGGCATAAAGTCGGACGCCATCCACGGCAACAAGGCTCAGAACGCCCGCCAACGGGCTCTCCATAGCTTCCGTTCCGGGCGCATCCGGGCGCTGGTGGCCACAGACATCGCGGCGCGCGGCATCGACGTGGATGGCGTGACTCACGTCATCAACTTCGATCTGCCCAACGAGCCCGAAAGCTATGTCCACCGCATCGGCCGCACGGCGCGCGCCGGAGCCGACGGCATCGCCATTTCGTTCTGTGACCACGACGAGAGCGCCTATCTGCGCGATATCGAGAAAACCATCCGCCAGAGTGTGCCGGTGGTTGAGGACCACCCCTATCACGCGGCCGAAATCGCGGCTATGATCGCCAACGATACCGGTCACACCGGACGCGGCAACAAGCGCAACAAGCGCCAAGGCCGGAACCACGGCCAAAACCACGGCCAGGGTCAGCGCCGCCGTAATTCCCGGCGCGGACGGCACACAGTAGGAAAGGCGGCATAACCCATGGCCCGTAAACCCAACTATGGCTTCGAACGCATGGAGCGTGAGAGGGCGAAAGCCGCCAAGAAAGCCGCGCGCCAGGAAGCCAAACGGGAAAAGGCGGAGAAAAGAAGGGCCGAAGCCGCCGGACTCGATCCCGACGGCGACGGACCCGCCGCCGATTCTCCCGATGCCCCCTCAGATGGATCATCTGGAGAGCCCCAGAGTGAAACACAGAGTGAGACACAGAGTGAGCCCCAGAGTGAGACACAGAGCGAGACACAGGACGACGATCCGAATCGCTGAATCCGCCGCCCCTCACTATGGTAGTGTCGGAATGAAAAACCCTGCCGGTTTCCACTGGCAGGGTTTTTTTAGTCGCCGATGAATATCCAATTTTAATTTCAGACCAGCGGAAACACCTCTTCGATGGCGTAGGACGCGCCCTTGTGGCTCAAATGACTGGAAAAGAGGGCGAAACCGTCCACCGTGAAGGGTCCGGCGGTAAACAGCGCATTGCCGGAGAGGTAGTCACCGAGCCGCACGCGGGTTCCCGATTTGAACCGGGCCAGACCGATATGGGGAACAAACTTGCGGCCCTCGGGCGGCAGACCGGCACGCTGAACCGAGGCTTCGATCTTTTCCTGTAAGCGCATCAAGGGCGGGCTCGGCTCCACCCCCGCCCATAGGGAACGGAGCCTGCGGGCGGAGCCGAAATGGCCGACGCCTTTGCACGTCAGATCGAAGGGAGAGGCCTTAACGCGGGAGAGATAGGCGGCGATGTGGCGGGCGGTGTCTTCTTCCGTCTCGCCCAGGAAACGTAAGGTGAGATGGAGGTTTTCCGGCGCCACCCAGCGCGCAGCCGGAACACCGGCGCACAAGCCCGCCATCCGGGCGCGGATGTCTTCAGGCAAAGTGAGGCCGAGAAACAGCCGCATTATGGGTTCCCATTATATGTACCTGGTTACGGGGTTTGGCGTTTCGGGACTTGAAGTTTCGAGGCGGCGTTACGGGCTGGGATCGGGGTTCTGGCCGTGCACCGCCTCGATATCCCTCAGCACCCGGTCCGAGAGCGTTACCTCGATGCTGGCGATATCGGCGGTGAGCTGGGTGATGGAGGTGGCGCCGACGATGTTGCTGGTGACGAAGGGGCGGCTGTTGACGTAGGCCAGAGCCATCTGCGCCGGATCGAGGCCGTTGTCGCGGGCGATCTCCACATAGGCGCGGGTGGCGGCCACGGCGCGGTCATTGGTGTAGCGGGTGAAGATGTCGCCGAACAGGGTAAGGCGCGCGCCGGGCGGCAGATCGCCCTCGAGATATTTCCCCGACAGCACTCCGAAGCCCAGCGGCGAATAGGCAAGCAGTCCGCAGTGTTCGCGGATGGCGATTTCCGCCAGCCCTACTTCGAACGTGCGGTTCAACAGGTTATAGGGATTCTGGACGCTGACCATACGCGGCCAGCCCCGTTGCTCGGCGAGAGCAATAAATTTGGCCGTGCCCCAGGCGGTTTCGTTGGAAACCCCCACATAGCGCACCTTGCCCGCGCGCACCATGCCATCCAAAACTTCGAGCTGGTCCTCGAGCGCAACGGGGTCGTCATGGGAGTCGTGGTTGTAGCCCAATTGACCGAAATAGTTGGATTTACGGTCGGGCCAGTGGAGCTGGTAGAGGTCGATATAATCGGTTTTCAGCCGCTTCAGACTTTCTTCCAGGGCCGATTCCATCTGTTGTTTGTTGAGCCTGGTCTCGCCGCCGCGAAACCAGATCATGCCCGAGCGCCCCGTCACCTTGGTGGCGAGGATCACATCACCGCGGTTGCCGCGCGCGGCCAGCCAGGTGCCAATATAGGATTCGGTGCGGCCTTGGGTTTCGGCCCTGGGCGGCACCGGGTAGAGCTCGGCGGCGTCGATGAAGTTGATGCCCTTATCCAGCGCGAAGTCGAGCTGTTGGTGGGCTTCCTGTTCGCTGTTCTGTTCGCCCCAGGTCATGGTGCCGAGACAGATGGCGCTGACGTCTAGATCCGTGCGGCCGAGGGGACGGTATTCCATGAGGACGTGTCCTTTTCCTTAAGAAACAGGGCCCAGAGAAACAGACTCTAGAGAAACAGAGTCAAGACTCCGGTATAGCCGTAAAGCCGGTCGTTTGAAATTTCGCCGTTGGCGGAGAAACCCACAAGGGGAAAATCACCCAGGGCATCGCTGATGGCCGCCATTTCGGCCCCGGCCTCGCCGAACAAAGCGGGGCCACGGGCGACACAGGTGAAATAGAGCCCGCCTCTGGGCGTGGAGGGAAGACGCCGCTTCAGCGAGTCCAGCATGCGCGCCATCTCGGCCTCGGCGTTCTCGCGCGAGCGGTGGCAGAACAGTAGCGGATCGCCCTCGGCCACGGTCTTGTCGATGACGATGACGCCGTGTTCGGGGTCCACATTGGCCAGATTGCGGGCCAGATAGTCGCCGGTATCGGAACCGGGAATGGGGAGTCCCGCCAGCACCGACACCGCTTCTTCCTCGTCTTCGCCTTCCATTTCCCGGCCCAGCTCTTCAACGAAGACCTCGAAGGCGGGGCGCCCGTCTATGCCGGAAACCACATGTTCGTCGCTGCATTCGGTGATGGTATGGGCCGGACCCATGGGAGCGCAGCTTTGGGCCAGCCCGGTGACCACCGCAACTTCGGGCGTAAAGAGAACTCCCGACAGCCCGCCCTGGGTCACGGCATTGGCCACCTGGTCGTAGGCGCCGCGCGAAGAGGTCAGCCCGCCGGTGAGATAGGCGCTGTTTTTTCCCGCCACGCCGCGCAAAAGCTCCACCATATGCGGGTTGCGGGGATCGCCGTGAACCACGCCGAAGGGGGAATCGCCGGCCTTCAGCCATTCCTTGTTGGCGGCGGCGAACTCCGCCATGTTTTCGCGAACCGCGGGAAAGACGTGGAAAGAGCCGGATGGGAAGGCGCCCACCATGACGGCAACGCCGGGCTCGTCGAAACACTCGTACGTGCCGCCGAGAACGGAACCGGCGGCGGAAACGCCCAGCCCCACCGAGCCCACCCAGTTTTCCACATCCGTGGTTTCGCGCAGAAAGGTAAGGATGCTGCCGAGCTGGCTTTCGAAATGGTCGCTCACATAGAGAAAGCCCAGCCGGTCACGGGGCTCACCCGGCAGTTGTCCTGGGAGCTGTTCGCGGCATATTTTGGCGGCCTTGGCCCAATGGGAATCGGTAGCGAAGGCCACATGGAACGGTGCCGTAGGCGGCATCAAAGCATACTCCACTTCTTGTATAAGAGACTGGGGACTGGGGCCGGTGGCGTCAAGCCCATGACCCAAGGGAGCGGGATGAAGGAGGCCGGGGAGCGCCGGAAAAAAACAGGCCCCGGCCAGAAATATTGATTTACCGGGTTTGTGTGCCATATTAACGGCATAATCGTTTTTTAGAGTTGCCCCCTGAGGACGTTCCGGGGGGACGCTTTCGAGCGACTCTTTCGTAGTCGATTTCGGGCCGGTCCGGCCTGGGGGCGACTCGTTTTTAGTAGGAAATACAGAGGAATTCACGATGGCACTTGGTTCAGACAACCGTACCGCAACTGCCCGCGCCGGCACGCAGGTCCTGATCGATGAGGGACTGCGCCAGTATATGCTGCGGGTCTATAACTATATGGCCTCGGGCCTGGCGCTGACGGGCATCACGGCCTGGGTCACGGCGCAAATGTCGGTGGTTACCGACGCCAGCGGCGCGATCACGGGGATGACCGGATTCGGCGCCACCATGTTCAATTCACCGCTGGCCTGGGTCATCATGCTGGCCCCGCTGGGCTTTGTATTCTTTCTCAGCGCCCGTATCGACAAACTGAGCCTAAGCGGCGCGCAAACGGCGTTCTGGCTGTTTGCCGGGGTCATGGGCCTGTCCATGGCTTCTATCTTCATCGCCTTCACCAGCGAATCCATCGCCCGCGTCTTCTTCATCGCCGCCGGAGTCTTCGCTTCCATGAGCCTCTACGGCTATACCACCAAGAAAGACCTTTCGGGCTGGGGCTCGTTCCTGTTCATGGGGCTGATCGGCATCATCATCGCCAGCATCGTCAACATCTTCGTCGGCAGCACCGCCATGCAGTTCGCCATCTCGGTGATCGGGGTGCTGGTGTTCACCGGCCTCACCGCCTATGACACCCAGTCCATCAAGGAGATGTACGCCCAGAGCGACGGCACCGCCGTGGCCGGCAAGAAGGCGTTGTTGGGGGCCCTGCGGCTCTATCTCGACTTCATCAACCTGTTCATCATGCTGTTGCAGCTGTTCGGCGAACGCCGTTAACGGCTTTGTATAGGGCCGACGTACTCTAGACGTACTCTGGCCCACAACATACCCACGAAAAAGCCCGGAGGTGAGCGCCTCCGGGCTTTTCTTTTGTGGATCTGCGCTCCTCGTGATTCTGCGGGCCTCCGCCCTGGGGCGGGGGCTTTTTTGCGAGCGCCACAACAAGGGGCTGACATAGATAAGGAATTTTCCTTATGAATGTCA